>CAJTPH010000001.1:0-64991 GCA_910578215.1 uncultured Acetatifactor sp.
GCGCTATTTCTTTACTACTTGATGAATTATACACGAAGTATTTCCATTTTGCAATACCCTAATTCAAAAAAAATGAAAATTCTGCAAAAAATTTATGACGCCAAAGCCATATGCCGCGTATTCGCGGCATATGGTCCGGCAAACCGGAAGCCTTCGCAGGCTGCCGGGCGGTCCCCCGGCAGGTCCGTCGGTTATCTCAGCTCCAGCCACATGGCGGCGGTGCTTCTGGCAGGGTCGGCCGGAACCGTCAGCCTGCCGCTTTCCACCTCGTCGTGAACGGTCATCATACGGATACGGGATATATCCATGGACGCACAATAGCCAAGCTGATTGTGCAATACATCGATGCCGCTTTCACGCAATATATCCGCCGTGCCGTCAAAGGCTGACTGTATATTTGTTAAAAGCGCCTCAAATGCCGTATGCTTTGCGATTGCCTTCTTCACCTCCTCCAGGGCATCGCCCTCGAATACCAGGATATCCGGCACCACCGTGCCGTCCTCCGCTGTGTGGGCGAATCTGCCCTCTATGCCCTTGGCCCTCCATATCTCAAGCTCCGATTCGCTCAGTGACGACAGGCTTCGTTTGTTTTTCACAATATCCCCCAGCAACAGCGTTTCCCGATAGTTCATCCTGCCCGCACGCATCCACATATTGTAATCGGGAATTTGATATAACCAATACATAACCTCGCCCGTTCCGCATCCGCTGTGCCCCATGCCGCATTCTTCCGGCAGCTCTGCAGACTCATACCCCATAATACCCCATGTCTCGCCGTTTTCCCTCTTTTCCGGCCACTCCAGATTATAGCCTTCCAGCTTTTGGGTGCAGAAATCGATGATATAAATAACCAGCCACCATTTTATATCGGAATCGCTAATATGCTCTCCGGCTATTCCAAGCTTTCTCAGCGTCGGAATCAGCTCCTCCGCAATCCTGTCCGCCAGCCGGCTGCGTTCCCCCGAGCCCTTCCGCTGCGCCGCATAGATCCTGAGCTGGCTATATTTTGCTGTCTATTGCGCTGTGCGGCAGGCCGCTGGGCTGGTTTCCGCTTGAGCTAATGTGTACCTCCTCCGGATTGTAGCTTTTAATTCCAAATTCTCTTGCCATACTCATTCCTCCTCTTAAAAGTTTTCGGGCACGGATAAGGCGCTTTTTCACGGCTTCCATGTTCAGGCCCAGCTTTTTTGCCACTTCTCGGACAGGCATATCCTCGACATAATATGCCACCAGCACATTGCGGTACTCAGAGGATATAAAGGCAAGCTCCCTCCTCAGAAGCGCCAGCTCCTCGTCTCTGATCAGCCTTTCTTCCATGGTCTCCCCTGCCGGAGCCTCGCATTCGCCGATGTCGGTCTCGGAAAGTCTCTCCGCCCTCTTATGCCTGACGTCAGCCCACCGGCTGTAGCGGTTGCGGGCAATCTGCCATACCCAGGCGCTGAAATGCTCGGGAATGACGCCCCTCCTCAGCTCCGCAAAAATGCAGATAGATATGTCGGAGGCCAGATCTTCCGCCTCCTGTTGGCTGCCCGTCTTTTTCAGGCAGAAATAAAATACCTTCTCCATGTATTGTTTTACGTATTCCCTGATATAGACCTGAACCACGGTTTCTTCGCTGTTCACAATTTCACCTCCCGCCTTCACCTATATAGTGTCCCGAAAGGACATTCCGGGGACAATAATCCGAATAAATATTTTCCTTTTTCCCTGCCTCCGTTGGATAGGTGACTTACTGCGGAGGAACAAAAAGCACTTTATCATCTGTATATGTAAATTGTTATAGCACTTCATTGCGAATATCCTTCATATCCACCTTGTATGTTTTATAATCTGTCTGCATATCTCTCCCCGTAAAAAATGGCTACGCGTTTCCGCATAGCCATTTGTGTAGTAACTCCATTAGAGTTGCAAGCGCTTCTAGCAATCCACTTTATGGTAGGACTCACCACTAATAGTATAATACCATATTCTCGGATTTAGTCAACGGATAGCTTTAACCTATTTGTATACAAGATAGCTGGTTTATGATATACTTTATTTTGCCTTTGTTGAAATCTGATAAGAGGTGGGCAATTAACCGGCGAAGAATAAAAACTATTTATATCTATTGATGGCTGGTTCAAAGGTAAGCTTTCCGAACCGTAACCTTGTAAAAACCACGAGAAGGTCATTACATTTTTTAATGTAAGAGTACATTGGAAATGCTTGAGATATTAAAGCCTGCTATTGCACTTTTAGATAGACATCAAAAACCTTATGATATGGTTTATACAAATTTTGCGGAACTATCGTTTATGAAGATGACTGGCTGATTGCTGTGCGGGTATAAAGGACTTAACCTCTGCCTCATGAACGGCTATTATGACAGTGAAAACCCTGGTCAAGTAGTAACCAAAGGCGAGTATTGGGAGATATACGATAACCAAAGCGAAATTGCGAATAGTATAAATACTCGTAAGGCATTTATTAACTTAGGAGTCGAAGATTTAAAGGCAGAATACAATAGGATTAAAGAATTGGGTATTGCAACGCAGATGACCGAAATTCGATTTATAAATGTTTTTTTGCCATACTGGTATTTTACATTTATGGACCCTGACGGAAATCCTATCAAAATTTCAGGCAACTATGCAGAAGAATTATGAAAGGAGCATCAAATAAATAAAATTGTTGAGGAAGCGATTAGAAAAATCAAAGAGCTGGAAGAAAACACTCCCTACGAAAAACATAATATTACAGGAGATGTGCGAGAATTATCATCTAAATTATTCAGTCAAATTGAGGATAAAAGCATTGAAAATGTTTTTATCCTGTGCGAGGAACTGTTAAATGAGCACTCATGGACATTGGGAGTAATTGCGTTTGATTTTGCATATCGAATGAAAAATCATTATAACGCATCAACATACGATATTTTTTACCGCTGGCTGAAAGATTATGTAAGGGGATGGGGAGATTGTGATGATTTTTGCACACATGCATTTGGAGAGCTGCTAAGGCAAAACAAATCATTATTTGCGAAGATAGTCACATGGACAGACGATAATGATTTTTGGGTAAGAAGGGCTTCTGCAGTTATCCTGATACCTTCCATAATGAAAAATGATTATGAAGGAATAGAACCATTTACAATATCGGACCGTTTAATGTCAGATTCGCATAATTTGGTTTTAAAAGGATATGGCTGGATGTTGAAAGCCTTGTCGCAAATAAATCCCAGCTGCGTAAAAGAATATTTGATAAAAAATGTCAAAAAAATGCCGCGAGTTGCATATCGTTATGCGCTCGAAAAATTTGATAAAGAGACAAGAAATCAGCTTATGCAAATGTAATAATCTTGGTAATGAATATGTGGAAAAGGGGCGATTTGGGTGTAATTTTCCCATGAGGGCAAAAACAAGGGAGAAGGAAACATTTTTTGACTGGCATAGCGCAAAGCCTTCAAAATTGGGAAAACTTATGGGTTTTGACCTCATCCTTACTGTACTGTTTTTTAGTTTCTGCAAAAAAAGGCGGCTGATTTTCCGCCAGGGTAAATCGCCACCGTAGATAAACAATATTTTGTTTTCAAACAACAGTTCCTTCATTTATCAGCAGCTCTTAATTACAAAAATCTATATTGTATCTTGTTCCATGTGAGAACAAAACACCGTCCGTCAATTCAATGCGAAGAATACAGGTATTTTCATCATCAAAATTGTTGTGTCCATTGTCAATCCACTCCTTAAAAGCCTCCCTTAGTTTTTTGGCAATGTTTCTATTTTTGTCCGCACAGAACCAACCTAAGTTTACTCCCTTTCCATGGGCCGTAAACCAATCGCCACCAATCGCCACATATGGACTTTTTTCTATTTGCTTCATTTTATTGGAAAGTCCATGCGTAATCACATAGAATGAACTATCCTCATAAAATCCATTCACATAACGGACATATGGCATACCGTCCTGTACGGTCGCAAGAGCAATTATATTGTCCTTGTTAAATCGCTCGTTCAGTATTTTCTCTGTCTCCAAAGTTAGCTTTTCCACTTTCATCCCCCATGCTTAATAAATACTGATTTCATCTATAATCCATTTGAAAATGACAAGAAACATTTCAAATTTAGCTTATAATTTCTATTTATGCAAAGAGTATTTGTTCATCAGCGTTGAAGGGCATCTGAAAATTTGTGCCCTCACATAAACGCTCCACACCCACACCGGTACAAGCCGCTGGTATTTATGGCTTTCTTTGGTAAATGCTGCAGGTACGCTTCGGCGCACCTGCAGTCAGCAGCCGGCGCTCCTTATACCTCAAAGGTCAGCTCGCCGTATGTAGGCACGGGCCAGATTTCCTTATCCACGATCATCTCAAGCTCATCGATGGGAGAGCGCAGCGCATCCATGGCGTCCTTGACGGTATCCCTGTAGAAGAAGGCGCTTTCCCTGGCATTTTCCATGGAGGATGCCTGTGCGGTGACAGCCTTCAATTTCACCAGCGCCTCCTTTGCCGCCCCAAGCTTTGCGCTGACCTCCGAGAGCAGCTGGGCCTGGACAGACGCGTCGGCGCCCGCCCCCTTTACCGCAATCACGGTATCAGCCAGGGATTTTGTGTATTTTATCACAGCGGGAATATATTTTTTGCTGGCCATATCGATCATGGTGAGAGCCTCTATATTGATGGTCTTTGCGTAGGTCTCGTAGATGATTTCCTCATGGGACTCCAGCTCTACCCTCGTAAAGATACCGAACTTCTCGAACAGCTTCACCGCCTTGTCGGTTGTCAGGGTAGACGCCGCCTCCACCATGGACATGATATTGGGCAGCCCCCGTCTCTTAGCCTCCGCCACCCATTCGTCTGAGTAGCCGTTGCCGTTAAAGACTATCCTCTGATGCTTTGTCATATATTCCTTGATCAGGTCGTGGACGGCAAGTTCAAAGTCCTCCGCCTCCTCCAGGATATTTGCCGCCTCGCAGAACGCCTCCGCAACAATGGCATTGAGAGTGGTGTTTGGGATGGCGATGGAGTCCGCGCTGCCCACCATGCGGAATTCAAACTTATTGCCGGTGAACGCAAAGGGGGATGTTCGGTTGCGGTCGGTGGCATCCTTCTCAAAATCCGGCAGAGTGGAAACGCCTGTCTCCAGCTTGCCGCCTTCGATCAAATGCGCCGCCTCTCCCGTCTC
Source organism: uncultured Acetatifactor sp. (assembly GCA_910578215.1). Taxonomy (GTDB): domain Bacteria; phylum Bacillota; class Clostridia; order Lachnospirales; family Lachnospiraceae; genus Acetatifactor. The sequence continues at coordinate 5,166 of CAJTPH010000001.1, forward strand.
GATCAGCTGCTTGACCACATCCTCAAGCTGCTCTCCCAGGAATATGGAGATAATGGCGGGAGGCGCCTCGTTCGCTCCCAGCCTGTGATCGTTGCCCACGTCCCCGGCGCTCTGCCGGAGCAGGTCGGCATGTGTGTCCACCGCCTTCATAATGCAGGCAAGCACCAGGAGAAACTGAATGTTCGCGTTGGGGGTGTCGCCGGGATCAAGGAGATTTACCCCGTTGTCCGTGCAGAGGGACCAGTTGTTATGCTTGCCGGAGCCGTTTACTCCCGCAAAGGGCTTCTCATGGAGCAGGCAGGTCAGCCCGTGCCGTCCCGCAACCTTCTTCATGGTCTCCATGACCAGCTGGTTATGGTCCACCGCGATATTTGCCGTCTCGTAGATGGGCGCCAGCTCATGCTGGGCAGGCGCAACCTCATTGTGCTGGGTCTTTGCCGTCACGCCCAGCTTCCACAGCTCTATGTTCAAATCCTTCATATAAGAACCGATTCTCTCACGGATGGTTCCGAAATAGTGATCCTCCAGCTCCTGTCCCTTGGGCGCGGGCGCTCCGAACAGCGTCCTCCCTGCAAAGATCAGGTCCTCACGCTGTAAATACTTCTCCCTGTCAACCAGGAAATATTCCTGCTCCGCTCCCACGCTGGGTACCACCTTGGATGCCTCCGTGTTGCCAAAAAGACGCACAATGCGCAGCGCCTGCTCGCTGATCGCCTCCATGGAGCGCATAAGAGGGATTTTTTTGTCAAGCGCCTCCCCGGTATAGGAGCAGAAAGCGGTGGGAATACATAAAATAACACCCGTTGCGTCTTCCTTCAGAAAGGCGGGAGAGGTGATGTCCCATACCGTGTAGCCTCTCGCCTCAAAGGTGGCGCGAAGCCCTCCGGAGGGGAATGAGGACGCGTCCGGCTCGCCCTTGATAAGCTCTCTGCCGGAAAATTCCATCAGCATCCTGCCGTCTGCGTCGGGGTGGGTGACAAACGCGTCGTGCTTCTCCGCGGTGATACCGGTCAGGGGCTGAAACCAATGGGTATAATGGGTAGCGCCGTTTTCCACCGCCCAGTCCTTCATAGCCTTTGCCACTACGTCAGCGGCTTCCGGCGGCAGCTCGCCGCCCTGGTCCATAACCTTTTTGACCTCTTTGTACACATTCTTTGGCAGCCTTTCCCTCATCTTGCTGAGCGTGAATACCTTGCTGGCAAAAATTTCTTCCACCTTTAATACCTCACTCATTTCCAATCTCCCTTTCTCTCATACTCTCCATATGGGCGCTAACCAAAAAATGCCCCAAAGTAAACACGTTACTATGGAACACCTTTGATCTAAAAAGCCTATATAGGGATGAACTTTTTGCATACTTTATTTCTTATAAGATACATTAAAATGCCTTAAAACGCAATACCTATTTAAAAATTTTTCGGACCAATATAGCCGTACAGCCCCACGGCACCGGAAAGTCAAGGTCGGTTCGCCGCGCAGGCGGCAGTTTCGACATGATTAAAGCCTGTTTTGATACAGGTTTCCTATCATAAGGGCTGCCATATAGGCAGTAACCGCCGCTTTCCCGCGCCAGCCCGCCGACCCGTTCCAAAAAATCTGTATATTTCGGAAGGCCACGATCAGAAATGCCGCGGAACAAAATATGGCCGTGCGTTCCCCCGAGACGTAAATGGTAGGCGAAAAGCCAATGATAACCCGCGAGGCAATGCCTGCGGCAAGCACGATCAGCTCCAGAAGGGTCTCCTCACTTTTTCCGTGGAGCAGATAAACCGAAAGCGCGATACAGAGAAACAATATCAGGTAAACCGCCGTCTGCATTGCCACCAATTCCGCCGAATACCGCCCAAGCTCCGGCAGACTGCGGTTCCCGCCAAGCACACCCACAATATGGCCTCCCCTGGAAAGCGCTCCCCGGCTCAGAAGATCATTGCCCAAATGCCCCACTCCCCAATAAAAGGCTGCGGGAACCAGCGCCGCCAGCAGGCCGCACCACTGCCCCAGGCGCCTTCCCTTCCCCCCGCCCCTGCCCGTTATCAGCTTCTGCAGCGCAGCCGCACACAGCACGCCAGCCAGCAGCGCGAGGATATAGCACCCCTGTCTCTCTCCGCCCGCCAGATAATACTGCCCGGTTTCCAGAAATCCCATTTGCAGCTTTTGCCCTACGGTCAAAAATTCAAATACCGGGAAGTACCGTTCCACCTCATACTGGTTTCTCCAGCCGTTTCCGGGAGAGGACAGCACAAAATAAAGCATCCACAGGATAAGAAGCAGCAGCGCCGGATAGAGTAGCGACACCCTTCTTTTTTTTATGAGCAAATAGGCGCCGCACGTCAGATACGCGCCGCACAGAACCGCCCCCATCTGCTCCATGTTTGCCGCGTACAGCGTACATAAGGGGCATGCCAGATACTCCCACCAGGCGCACCTCTCCCGGCACAGCCAATGCTTCAGGGGACGCAGGGCAACCAGCCCCAGCGAAAGCGTCCACAGGTAATTTGTGGTGGTGGTGATCCATCCCGCCCCGCATACGGTAAGCACGGGAACCATCCAAAGACCTGCAAAATAAAGAAACTGCGCCTGTATCCTCCGGCTCGTCCCCGTCTGCCCTCCCGCCGCAAACAGATCCGCCGCGTTAAAGACCAGAAGCAGGAGCATGAAAACATTCAGAAGCCTCCATACCCAGACCGGAGCCGCAGCCACGGGCAGCATGGCCGCCTCAATCACCACCCGCGACGACCACCACTCGTACCTGTCCTTCAAAAAAACGCTTAAGGGCTCCTTCCCCCATTCCTGGGCATAGTGAAGGTCATCCCCGAAATCCGGTTTTATATAAGCATGGACAGCCAGCAAAATAAGAAAAAAGCCGGCAAAAACCATCATTTGTCTTGCTTTTGCGGTCCGTATCCACCCCATCGGCGCATGAATTTGCTTCTCTGACTCCTGCATAAGCCCTGTCTTCCCGGCTCCTTTCCGCTTATTCAAAAAAATCTCCGTTCTTCCTGCATTTTTACATTAATCCGTCCCCACGCGGTTTCCGACCCGCAGCAAATCGTGAAGCTCCGCCGGGGTTCCTTCGCCATTCTCGGACAGCTTTATCCACAACACCTGTTTTGCATGAGGGCAGCTTTCCACCGGCTCTCCCTGTTCGTTGTACATAGCCTCCACAACAACGCGCCCGTTCCTTCCGTCCGGCTTCATAAGCTCTATGGCGTCCCCCACCGCAAACTTGTTGCGCTGTTCGATGCGGACCAGGCGGCCTTCGCCCGCGCCCTTTATTTCCTCCACCGCTCCAAGGAAGGTATATTCGTTGATATAGGTGCTGTTATCATAAATCTGCAGCTCGTCCATGGGCTTCCCCTGACGGGCCGCGGGGTCGCTGAAATAAAAGCCCGTGGTATACCTGCGGTGCGTGCACTTGGCTATCTCGGCCTTATACCAGCCCATATTCTCCCGGTAAAGCTCCTCGCCCGCAAAGTAATCGTCGATCGCCCTGCGGTAGGTCCGCGCCACCGTGGCGACGTACAGCGCCGTTTTCATGCGGCCTTCGATCTTAAAGCTGTCAATGCCTGCGTCCACAAGCTCGGGTATGTGCTCTATCATGCACAGATCCCTGGAGTTAAATATATAAGTGCCCCTGTCATTCTCGTAAACCGGCATATATTCCCCGGGCCTGGTCTCCTCCACCACCGCATATTTCCAGCGGCAGGGATGGGTACAGGAGCCCTGGTTTGCGTCCCTTCCGGCCAGAAAGCTGCTGAGAAGGCAGCGCCCTGAATAGGAAATGCACATGGCGCCGTGTACAAAGCTCTCAATCTCCAGCTCCGCGGGAATGTGCTCCCTTATTTCCCGAATCTCACCCAGGGAAAGCTCCCTGGCGGACACCACCCGTTTCGCCCCCAGCCTCTGCCAGAACAGATATGTCTCGTAATTGGTATTGTTCGCCTGGGTGGAAATGTGGATCTCCGCCTTCTCCCAAACCTCTCTGGCAATCATATACATACCTGGGTCGGAAATGATCAGCCCGTCGCAGGGTTCCGGCTTCATGTCCCGAAGCTCCGCAAAATAGGCGCGCGCGCCCTCCAGATCCTCGTTGTGCGCCAGAATGTTGGCGGTGACATAGACCCTTACGCCGCGGGCATGGGCAAAGGCGATCCCCTCCGCCATCTCGTTCAGGGAGAAATTCTTCGCCTTGGCGCGCAGCCCAAAGGCTTCCCCGCCGATGTATACCGCATCCGCCCCGTAAATAACAGCCGTTTTTAAAACCTCAAGACTGCTTGCAGGCACCAGAAGCTCCGGCTTTTTTCTGTTTGTCATATTTATCGGTCCTTTCTGCCGCTTCTCACAATGCTTCCGCCTTCTTTGTGCTCAGGGTGACGCCGTCCCCTGCCGGAAGCACCACCGTCTCCAGAACAGGGCTGTGCTTCAGCTCATAAAGGTAGTCCCTCATTCTGGCATGAATGGTGCGGTTGCGCCTTGTCACGGCAAATCGTGATTCTACGATGTCCCCGTCCTGCAGCACGTTGTCCGATATCAGGATACCGCCCGGCGTCAGCAGCCGGATAATATCCGGCAGAAAATGAATATACTGCCCCTTGGCCGCATCCATAAAAATAAAATCGTATGAATCCTCAAGCGTCTTCAAAATCTCCGCGGCATCTCCCTCCAGCAGGGTAATCCTGTCCTCTGCCCCGGCGCGCTTAAAATTCTCCGCCGCCACGGGAATGCGCTTCTCATATTTTTCTATGGTAGTAATGCGGCAGCCCGCCGGGCTGTATTCATCCATCAGCAGCGCGGAAAAACCCACCGCGGTCCCCACCTCCAGAATATTCCTCGGCCTTGTCAGGGCGAGAAGGAATTTCAACAGGCTCTGCATGGATTTCCTGATAATGGGAACCTGATCTGCCAGGGCATCTTTTTCTATTTTGTCCAAAAAAGGAGTGTTGCCTTTATCAAGCGAATCGATAAAGGCAGCCATTCTCTCGTCTATTATCATGTAACATTCCAGTCTCCCCTCTGTCGGGGCACGGCGCTTACTTGGACGTGCCTGCCGCGGCGTCCCCGGAGGGCGCGGCCATGACCCCCATCATCTCCTCTGCGGTCATGGTAGTGCTCAGCTCAAAGGTTCCCGGCTTCACGTCCTTTAAATGCTCGGAAAAATAATACTGCAGCATAAACAGTCTGGCATCCCTCACCAGCCCCCTGCTCTCAAAAAGCTTGCCGATATCCAACGGGGACATGTCCTCCGTCACCGTAACCGTCACGGTACGGCCTTCTCCGGTGGATATGGCAGGCTCGGCAAAAACGCGGTAGCCGTAATCATAGCACAGCATTGCGCCCTTATAGGTATAGAACACACCCAGCACCACCACTGCCACCTTTATAACCACGCCGGCAACGGCGCTTACTATATTGATCGGTTTCATACTGCTCCTCGCCTCCTCTCCCACAGGCAGCCGCCGTTTAAATCCTATTCAAAGTTCAGCGCCGACGTAATACGCATGTTCAAATCCTGTATCAGCCTGCACAGGTCCAGCTCCGCCGCCAGAAAATCCTGTACCAGGATATTTTCACGAAAGGCGGCATATTCCTTTTCAAACTGCTCCAGCTTGTTGAAATCGTTGTCCGCGCTTGACTGCAGCTGGAAATTTCTCCTGCGGAAATCGTCGATCTGTTCCTTAAGCTCAGGAAACTCCTTCACCTTATTCAGCTCCTCGATATATGCCTGGTATTCCTCCGTGGCAAGCACGGCGTTGATCAGTGCGGTTGTGGCGCTGTCAAGGCGGCTGATGTTCTGCATTTTATCCCATGTGCCTCTCCACATATTTAATCGACCTCCATGATAATGGGCAGAATCATCGGGCGGCGCTTCGTCTTTTTCCAGACATAATCGCTGAGGGCATCCTTAGTGGTATTTTTCAGCTTGCCCCAATCCGTAACCCCTCTGTCAAGGCACTTCTGAATGGCGTCGTTCACCGTATGGCGCGCCTCGTCGATAAGCTCGTCGGACTCCTTTACATATACGAAGCCCCTGGACACAATATCGGGACCGGCAACAAGTTGGCCGCTGAATCTGTCGAGGCTCATCACCACAATCATGATGCCGTCCTCGGCCAGATGCTGGCGGTCGCGCAGCACCACGTTTCCCACGTCCCCCACACCCAGGCCGTCTACCAGGATAGCGCCCACAGGCACCTTTCCCGTCACCCGGGCGCTGTCCTCCTTCAGCTCCAGCACGTCGCCGGAGGACAGAATAAATATATTGTCCTTCTCTATGCCAAGGCTCTGGGCAATCTTCGCCTGGGCCTTCAGATGCTTAAACTCACCGTGTACGGGAATCGCATACCTGGGATGGATCAGGGTATAAATCAGCTTGATTTCCTCCTGGCAGGCATGCCCGGACACATGGGCATCCTGGAAAATAACATCCGCTCCTTTTCTCAGAAGCTCATTGATTACCTTGGTGACCGACTTCTCGTTTCCGGGAATGGGATTGGAGGAGAAAATAACCGTATCCCCCGCTCCTATGGTGATCTTGCGGTGCATGCCGCCTGCCATCCGGCTCAGCGCTGCCATGCTCTCCCCCTGGCTGCCGGTGGTAATGATGACCTGCTGCTCGTCGGGATAGTCCTTCATCTGGTCTATCTCTATCAGCGTGTTCTCCGGAATGTTGATGCACCCCAGACTCCGCGCCGTGTCAATGATGCTGACCATGCTCCGTCCCTCGACGCAGACCTTTCGCCCGAACTTATAAGCGGTGTCAATGATCTGCTGCACGCGGTCCACATTGGAAGCAAAGGTCGCCACAAAAATTCTCGTATTCTTGTGTTCCTCAAACAGATTTGCAAAGGTCCTGCCCACCGTCTTCTCGGAGGGCGTAAAGCCCGGACGCTCCGCGTTGGTGGAATCGCACATCAGTGCAAGCACACCCTTTTTGCCGATCTCCGCAAAGCGCTGCAGGTCGATGGCATCTCCAAACACGGGCGTATAGTCCACCTTAAAGTCTCCCGTGTGCACCACCACGCCGGCGGGGGAATAAATGGCAAGCGCCGCCGCATCCACGATGCTGTGGTTTGTCCTGATGAATTCCACCCTGAACTGCCCCATATTGATAGACTGCCCGAACTTCACCACCTTGCGCTTCGTCCCCTTCATAAGGTTGTGTTCGCGCAGCTTGTTTTCAATAATCCCCATCGTGAGGCGTGTGGCGTAAAGGGGCACGTTGATATCCCTGAGCACATAGGGCAGCGCTCCGATGTGATCCTCATGCCCGTGAGTGATTACAAAGCCCTTTACCCTGTCTATATTGTCCTTTAAATAAGTCACGTCCGGGATGACCAGGTCGATTCCCAGCATATCGTCCGCGGGAAAGGACAGCCCGCAGTCAACTACAATAATACTGTCCTCATACTCGAAGGCAGTAATGTTCATTCCGATTTGCTCCAGTCCGCCCAATGGGATGACCTTTAACCCGGAGCATACGCTATTGTCTTTTTTCTTCAATTTAAATCTCCTCCAAATTTCCTCCGCGAGCCCTTTCAGACCGCATACGGCCGCAAATCCGGCTCCGCAGCGCCGTATGGCTCAATAGATATGTCATTCTGCACATTCTTTGCAATAGCCGTAGAGCTTAACCTCATGATTCACAACCGCAAACCCGGTAGTGGCGGTAATTTTCGCTTCCAGCTCCTCCAGCAGATCCTCCTGAAAGGAAAATACCCTGCCGCACCTGCGACAGATCAAATGATGATGACGGTGCTTCTGTTCCCGGTCAGGAGCACTCCCTATCTCATAACGCACGGCGCCGTCATCAAAGCTGATCCTGTCAATCAGACCCAGCTCATTCAGCAATTGTATGGTTCTATAAACAGTAGCCAGCCCGATATCCGGACAGCTTACTTTTACCAATGTAAATATTTCCTCCGCAGTCAGATGCTCCTCCGGACGGGACGCGACTGTCTCCAGCACTGCCAGCCTCTGCGCAGTGACCTTTAATCCCTTCTCTTTTAAGAGCTTTTTTACCTCTCCTCTGTCAACCGCCATATTCAGTCCCCATCACAGGCACCCAACGCCTATACCATAATCAGATACACATGCCCGCAAAGCCGCACAAAATCATATCAGGCAGCAAAAGTAACTTAGCCCCGGGGCAGTATGCGGCTGAATTATTATCACTATACAAACTCCACATCGTCCAGCATACTTTCAAACACGCCGGCCACAGCCTTCAGCTCCTCGTCGTCGGACACGATGGTAAAAACGCTTTCTTCTTCCCCGTCCCCGGAAATATCCTTCAAAATAAGAGCCTCTCCGTCGCCCTCCTCAAAATCCGTCACAAGAACATAGCTGATTCCCCCGATACGGGTCTGCTCCAGCACATAAAACTCCACCGGGTCCTCCCCGTCAGGATTAAACGTTATTTTTTCAAGCTTTGCCATAAAATCTCCATTCTATTCCGAAACAGCTTGTCCAGACCCGCTTGTCCAAAGCTATTTATCCGTCCCGTTTTCCGCCGTCCTGCCTCTCCTGTCCAGGTAACCCTGCAAAATCAGCACCGCCGCTATCATATCCACATATTCCCTGCGGTTTTCCCTGCGGATACCCGCCTCTATCATAGTCTTATCCGCCGCAACGGTGGTCAGACGCTCGTCCCACATAGTCACGGGCAGACCTGTCCTTCGCTCCAGCTTCTCCTTGAATTCCAGAGTCAGCTTCGCCCGTTCGCCCTCCGTGGCATTCATATTGATGGGCAGCCCCAGAACGATTTCCTCTACCTCATACTCTACAATCAGTTCTTCAATGCGCGCCAGGGTCCTGCGCAGCTTATTTTCCTCCTTGCGGCGGATAATTTCAAGCCCCTGCGCCGTCAGAAGCAGCCCGTCGCTGACCGCCACTCCCACCGTCCTGGAGCCAAAGTCCAATCCCATGATTCTCATACAGCTTCCCTCATCCTGCCTTCCAGCCCTTTGCCCGGATATATTCCTCCAGGAGCTTTTCCACAAGCTCGTCCCGTTCGACCTTCATAATCAGACTTCTGGCATTTTTATGGCTGGTGATATAAGTAGGGTCGCCGCTCATAATATAGCCTACAATCTGGTTTACCGGATTGTAGCCCTTCTCTGTCAACGCCTCGTATACCGTAGACAGCACCGCCTCCGCGCCGGTCTCGGTTTCTGTCCCAACCCTGAAGTACTGTGTATTTCCCAAGTCCTGCATATTTTACCTCGTCTTCATCCCCTCGCCGCGTCCCAAAAAAGCGGCTGCTGACATTTTTTCCCTTATTACTATACATCATTTGCCTAAAAAAAACAAGCTACATCAATATATCCTCTGTCAGAAAGTCCCTTACAGATACCTTTACCGTCATGTTAGGCGCCAATGCGCAGGACGCCGCCCTGTCCCCCCCAGGGCTGTCCCCAGGCATTTTCACCGCCACCCTCACATAATCCCTTGTATGCCCCGTGATATAAACGCCGGCCTCCGTTTCCATCATTTCTTCCAGAAGCACCTCGGCCTCATTTCCTATGTATGCCTGACGAAACTCCCGGGACTGCCTTCGCTCCATTTCAAACAGCTCGTCGCTGCGCCGGGCCTTGACCTGCTCCGGAACCTGTCCCGGCATGGCCGCCGCCGCGGTTCCCGCCCTGCAGGAATACTTGAAAATATGCATTTCATAAAAACACACCTTTTCCAGAAACGCCTTTGTCCGGGCAAACTCCTCCTCCGTCTCCCCCGGAAAGCCCACGATCACGTCCGTGGTGACAGCCGGGCGCTGAAAATATTTCCGCAGATACTCCACACTTTGATAGTATTCCCCCGTAGTATAGCACCTATTCATCCGTTTAAGCGTGCTGTCGCAGCCGCTCTGAAGCGACAGATGAAAATGCGGACAAAGCTTTGGAATCCCCGCCAGACGCCTGGCCGTCTCCTCCGTAATAAACCTGGGCTCCAGGGAGCCAAGGCGGATGCGCCGGATACCCTCCAGCTCCTGAATCCGTTCCGCCAGCTCTATAAGGGAGCAGCCGTTATCCATGCCGTACGAGCTGAGATGAATGCCCGTAAGCACCGCCTCCCTGACCCCGGCGGCGGCCAGCCCCCGGATTTCCTCCAGAATGTCCTCCGCCCGGCGGCTGCGCACACGCCCTCTGGAATAGGGAATGGCGCAATAAGAGCAGAATTGATTACAACCGTCCTGAATTTTGATATAGGCCCTGGTGCGTTCCGCGGGACGCCTCAGCATCATTTCCTCATACTCGCGGGTGCGGGCGATATCGATAATTGTGGTGCCGCCCAAGGTCTTGTCCGCACAGCGCCTGCCGGGACTGCTGTCCCCTGCGCCTTCGCAGCCGGGCACTTCCTCCGTCCCGTCCCCGGATTTCCCTGACAGATTTCCATGCGTCCTCTCCTGCAGGTATTCCTCCAGGATTTCGGCAATATCCTTTTTGCGGTTATTTCCCACGAGAAGGTCCACGCTGTCATCCGTTTCAAGCCTGTCCCTGCCGCTCTGCACATAGCAGCCCGCGGCCACCACCACCGCATCGGGATTCAGCTGTCTGGCGCGGTGCAGCATCTGCCTGCTTTTTCTGTCCGCAATGTTGGTTACAGTGCAGGTGTTTATGATATAAATGTCCGCTTTTTTGTCAAAAGGTACAATTTGGAAGCCCTTTTCCTGCAACATTTGCTGCATTACTTCCGTTTCGTAGGAATTTACCTTACAGCCAAGATTATGGAATGCTACATTTTTCATATTAAACCTCACATTTTTTGTACTGTTTTATCCTTGACTTTTATTCGCCCAAACATTAATATGTACTCAGGAGATATGGCATTATAAACCTGTTCAGACTGTGAAACGCTCCGGCAACCACCCATTACAAATTGCAAGGCAGTTTATAATATCAGTTAAAATTAAGGAGGCAATTATGAAGCAAGTACAGATTTCTTTAAATTCCATTGACAAGGTAAAATCCTTTGTAAACGATATCACCAGGTTTGACTGTGATTTTGATCTTGTATCCGGCAGATATGTTATCGATGCAAAGTCCATAATGGGCATTTTCAGCCTGGATCTGTCCAAACCCATCGATCTGCATATCCACTCCGAGAACGGCGCCGACGATGTGCTGGAAGCGTTAAAGCCGTATCTTGTATAATATTGACGTTTAAAACAGGCAGCCGGGGCCGGCGCAGTATTCTGCGTCGGCTCTTTTTATTACCCGGGACCCTTGCGCAAGACCTCTCTCTTTCCTAGTCCAGCTCCACCACGATCAGCTCCTTCGTCTCAAGCGCCTTCTTCACCATTTCGTCGATCTTTTCATCCAGATTATGCTCATGCCTGCGGATAATATTCACATTGGGCTTTGTCACGGGATGCTTTGCCACAAAAATCGTACAGCAGTCCTCAAAGGGCTGGATAGACGTCTCGAAGGTGTCTATCCTCTTTGCCACCGTCACGATCTCCTCCTTGTCAAAGCCTATCAGCGGGCGGTACACCGGCAGCTCGCACACCTCGTTTGTGGCTATGAGCGAGCTCATGGTCTGGGAGGCAACTTGTCCGATGCTCTCACCCGTGACCAGCCCCAGGCACTCCGTCTCCCTTGCAATATGCTCCGCAATCCGCATCATATAGCGGCGCATGATAATGGTAAGCTCCTCGTGGGGGCATTTTTCATGTATATAAAGCTGAATGTCCGTAAAATTGACAACATGAAGATAAATGGGTCCGGCATACCTGGAGACCAGCTTCGCCAGATCCACCACCTTCTGCTTCGCCCGCTCGCTGGTGTACGGCGGCGCATGGAAATAGACCGCGTCGATCTTCACGCCGCGCTTGGCTATCATATATCCCGCCACGGGGGAGTCGATACCGCCGGACAAGAGCAGCATTGCCTTGCCGCCGGTACCCACAGGCATTCCCCCGGGACCGGGAATAATTTCCGAATAAATATAGATCTTTTCCCTGATCTCAACATTCAGCATAATGTCAGGACAGTGGACGTCCACACTCATCCCGGGACAGGCATTGAGAATCACCTCCCCCAGCTTTGCATTGATTTCCATGGATTCCTTGGGGTAGTTTTTGCGCGCGCGCCTGGCGTTTACCTTAAAGGACTTATTGCAGCCGGGATAAACCTCCGCCACATACCCAACGACCGTGTCGCACAGCTTCTCAAAGCCCTCGTCCTCCACATAGACCACGGGGCAGATACCGGAAATGCCGAACACATGCTTCAGACACTCCACCGTCTCGTCAAAATCAAATTCTCCCTGGGCATCCACATAAATACGCCCCTGCTTCTTGTGAACCAGAAAGCTGCCCTCGCATCTTTTCAGGGCATATTTTATCTGATGTACCAACGCATCCTCAAAAAGATACCTGTTACGTCCCTTAACGCCTATTTCCGCATATTTTATCAAAAAAGCTGTAAACATATTTTTCCCCTTCGCATGCCCCGGCATGCATTTTCACCCGAATCCGGAGGCCTGCCTCCGGACCTTTACTCTTTAATATCTCACATACTTACGCAGCATAGGAATTTTATCATATAACGCCCGCAATGTATAGTCCAATTCTTCTTTTGTGGTGTACACGGAAAAGCTGAACCTTATAGTTGATTCCAAAAGCGTCTTCTCAATGCCCATGGCCTTCAGGGTAGCGGAGGGCTGAGGCTTGCGGGCGGCGCAGGCGCTTCCCGCCGACACATAAATTCCGTTCTCCTCCAGCGCATGCAGCAATACCTCGCTGCGGACCCCCCTGAAAGAAACGCTGACGATATGAGCCGCAGTACCTTCCCCGTCCGGCTGATCCGGCAGCAAGCCGTTGACCTTTACGCCGTCTATCCTTCTCACGCCGTCGCAGAAATACTTCTTATACTGGCACAGCCTCTCATGGTCCTCCTCATAGTGCGCGTACAAGAGCTCTGCCGCCTTTGCCATCCCTGCGGCGCCGGACACGTTGTCCGTGCCGGAGCGGAGATTCAACTGCTGCCCGCCTCCGTGGATCAGCGGCTGTATTTTCACCTTGTCGCCGATATAAAGCACGCCCACGCCCTTAGGCCCATGAATCTTATGCCCGCTGACGGAAAGCAGGTCTATGCCCATCTTCTTCGGATGGATCTTCGCCTTTCCGAAGCCCTGCACCGCATCCACATGAAATAAAGTATACGGGTTCAGCTGCTTGATCAGCGCCCCTGCCTCCGCCACAGGCTGCAGAGAGCCAACCTCATTGTTGGTATGCATAATGGACACCAGAATCGTGTCCTGCCTCATGGCATACCGCAGATTCTCCAGCGATATCCGCCCGCAGCCGTCCACCGGCAGATAGGTCACCTGGTAGCCCATGGTTTCCAAATAACGCATGGTATTTAACACTGCCGGATGCTCGATCTGGGTGGTGATCAGATGCCTGCCCCTCCTGCCGTTGGCAAAAGCGCAGCCCTTCAACGCCATATTGTCGGACTCCGTGCCTCCCGAGGTAAAAAAGATCTCTTTCTCATTTACCTTCAAAAGCTTCGCCAGAGTGTCCTTTGCATAGCGCAGATACTGCTCTGCCTGCACTCCCTTCATATGAAGGCTGGAAGGGTTGCCGTAGTCCTCGCACATTATCTTTGTCATCAATTCTGCCGCCTCCGGGAGCACCCGCGTAGTGGCGGAATTGTCCAAATACACTTCCATTGTCTGTTCTTTCCTTCTCAATAAAGTCTATGATATATTATGCAGGAAGCTCTGTCCCTGTACTTATCCCGCCGGACCCCTCCGGCATGATTTCTGCTGGGGCAGCCCTGCATACTCACTCCGGCCCTGCGCCCTCCTCCGGGACGTATGATCCCTCCAGCCCTTGGCTCTCGCCTGAAATGCCCTCGCCTTCGGCCTTCAGACCTCCTCCGGGACGCATACTCCCTCCAGCCGATAGACCAGCCAGGAGAGTACCGTCATGCCCGCCGTCTCCGTCCGCAGAATCCGCCTTCCCAGGGTTATGGGCTCTATGCCTTTTTCCATCGCAAGCTCTATCTCCGACGTCTCAAAACCGCCCTCCGGACCGATAAACACCGCAATATCCTCCCCGGGCTTTAAAGCCTCAAAAAGCTCCCTGGTTCTCCCCATTCCCTCCGCCAGCTCATAGGGAATCAGGCGAACCGGCATCCGGGAGGCACGCTCCACCGCCTGCGCAAAGGGCAGGACAGGCTCTATCTCCGGCACAATTGCCCGCTTGCTCTGCTTTGCCGCAGCCTCCGCTATCCCCTGCCATCTGGCAAGCCTGGACGCCGTCTTTCTTTCGTCCAGCTTCACAACGCAACGCTTTGCCTCCACCGGAATCACCCGATATACCCCCAGCTCCACCGCCTTCTGGATAATCAGCTCCATCTTGTCCGCCTTGGGCAGGGCCTGAAATAAATAGATGCGGGACGGCAGCTCCACATTGTCTTCCTTGACAAATCGCAGCTCGCAGAGCACCCTGTCCTCCTCAAACGCCGCAACGGCGCAGCGGTACTCCCTTCCGTCCTGCCCGTTGCTCACGTTCAGCTCCTCGCCGATTTTCATGCGCAGAACATTTTTAATATGGTTCACATCCCTGCCAAGGATGACGACGCTCCTGCCGGGTACATTGATCTGACCCGGCTCCACAAAAAACTGATACATACACGCTCCCTGTCTCCGGCTTTATTCCTTCCGCGCCGTGATACTCACCCACTCGCCCTGGCGCGTCACCTCAAGCACCTTCAGCCCCGCTGCCCTGACCGCCTCCGCAACGGTTTCCTCCTTGTCGTCGATAATGCCCGACGTGACATAGATTCCGCCGGGCTTAAGCTGCCCCACGATTACCGGGGTAAGCGGCACCAGCACATCCGCGAGAATATTTGCCGCCACAATGTCATAACACCCATAGCCCACCCTGTCCTGGACCGCCTTGTCCGTGATAAGGTTTCCGATCATCATTTCAAACTGCCCTTCCTTGATGCCGTTCACCGCGCAGTTCTGCGCCACAGCCTCCACCGCGCACACGTCCAGGTCTGTGCCCACCGCATGCCTTGCCCCGAACATAAGGGACAAAATCGCCAGTATGCCGCTGCCGGTTCCCACGTCCAGAAGCACCGTCTCCGGCGTTACATATTTCCTCAGCTGCCGGATACAGAGCTGGGTCGTCTCATGCATGCCCGTTCCGAAGGCGGTGCCGGGGTCGATGTGCAGGACCATCCTTCCCTGGTCCTCCGGCCTGACATCCTCCCAGGAGGGAATCACAAGAATATCGTCTATATAAAACTGATGAAAATACTGCTTCCAGTTATTTATCCAGTCAATGTCCTCGGTCTCATCCACAGTGACTGCTCCCTCGCCGATGTCGCAGAACTGCCGCAGCCCCTCCAGCTCATCCTCAACCCTTTTCAGGACGGTCTCCCTGTCGGTCCTCTCGCCCATTACCTCCAGGCTGCCGTCTTCCTTCTCCTCCACAAAAAAGCTCAGATAGGCTATTCCGTCATCCTCCGGGCAGTCCGGCAGAATGTCCACAAACATCTGCTCCTTTTCCAGCGCGGTCAGCGGAACCTTGTCCTCAATCTGCGCGCCCTCCAGCCCGATATCGTACAGGGTGCTGACAATGATATCCTCCGCATCCGTTATGGTCTTTATCCTGAATTTTGTCCACCTCATGACACTGCTCCTTTGCTGCCCCGGGGCCTTGGCGCCCTGCGGTTTCTTATTCGATTGTAAACCGTTACGGAAGCGCTGTCAAATAGTTATGTTACATTGCCCTGTAAAAAAGGGAGACTGCCGCGGCAGCTCCCCTTTTTCTTGCTTTATTATCCAAATTTTGCTGAACCTGTTCCCAAACCTTTATTTCAGAACTTTTATTTCCATGACTTTTATTCCAGAACCTTTACTTCCAGAACTTTTGTTCCAAGAACTTCCATTCCAAAACTTTTATTCCAGAACCTTTACTTCCAGAACTTTTGTTCAAGAACTTCCATTCCAAAACTTTTATTTCAGAACTTCTGTCCCCAAAACTTTTATTTCAGAACTTCTGTCCCCAAAACTTCTTTGTCCAAAGCTTCTACTTCCAAAACTTCTTTTTCTTCCCGCTGTCCTTGGAGTCCTTGGGGTCTTTTCCGTCACCCTCCTGCTCCGCTGACGCCTTCACCGCATTCAGGGAGCCTCCGGTCAGCTCGTCAAACTGGCGCAGGAGCTCTTTTGCCTCCGGCTTCAGCTTATCGGGCACCTGAACCACCAGGGTCACATAATGGTCGCCCCTGACATCCTTGTTCCTCCACGACGGCACACCCTTGCCCCGCAGACGAACCTTTGTGTCGGTCTGGGTGCCGGGCTTCACGTCATAGATGACCTTGCCATCCACCGTATCAATATAGATCTCCCCGCCCAGCGCCGCCACCGCATAGGATATGGGCACCGTGGAATAAATATCAAAATCCTGCCGCTGGAAAATAGGATGACGCCCTACGATCACCTCAATAAGTACATCTCCCCTGGGACCGCCGTTGACGCCGGGCTCGCCCAGCCCCGGCATACGCGTGGACTGCCCGTTGTCGATACCTGCGGGAATATCCACGGAGTAACGCTTTTTCATAGGAATGTATCCCGTACCATGACAGTCCGCGCACTTCTCCTTGATCACCTTGCCGGTTCCCTGACAGTCCGGGCATGCCTCCACACTGCGGACCATGCCAAAACCGCTGTGCCGCGTAAAGACCACCTGACCCTTGCCTCCGCACTTGGAGCAGGTTTCCGTCTTGGTACCGGGCTTTGCGCCGGAGCCGTTACAGGTGGCGCAGGTTTCCTTCACGTTAAGCTCGATTTCCTTTTTGCAGCCAAACACCGCCTCCTCGAAGGTAATGCGGACGCTGGTGCGCAGATTGGCGCCCTTCATGGGACCGTTGCTGGCCCCCCTGCTGCGCCCGCCGCCAAACAAATCGCCAAAGCCAAACAAGTCGCCGAAGATATCGCCGAAATCAAAGCCGCTGAAGTCAAAGCCTCCCGCTCCGCCTGCACCGCCTTCAAAAGCGGCATGACCAAACTGATCATACTGGCGCTTTTTGTCCGGGTCGCTCAAAACGGCATACGCTTCGGAAGCCTCCTTAAATTTCTTCTCGGCGTCGGCATCACCCGGATTCATATCCGGATGATACTTCTTTGCCAAAGCACGGTACGCTTTCTTAATTGCCGCATCATCTGCATTTTTGTCAACGCCCAAGACCTCGTAATAGTCCCGTTTCTGTTCCGCCATAGTAATCTCCATTCCTGCCGCAGCCCCTGCGCCAGCACAAATTTTAAATAAACTTATTTTCCCTTTTCGCACAGCAACACAGGGTATCGGAAAACCCTGTGTACTGCAAATGATAAATCATGAAAGCTTTCTCACGCTTATACTTCTCTGAAATCCCCGTCGATCACGTCGTCATCAGGGTTTGCGGAAGCCCCGCCGCCCATATCAGCGCCTGCGCCGCCGTTAAATCCGCTCATGTCGGGACCTGCCTGCCCGTTCTGAGCCTGCATATTCTCATACATCTTGGTAAACAGTGTCTGAGCGCTGTTGGTCAGCTTCTCCTTGGCTGCCTTCAGCTCGCTGACATCGCTGTCGCTCATCTCGGCATCCTTGGTTCTCTCCAGAATTGCCTTCACCGCCTCAAGGTCTGCCTGTACTGCGGACTTATCGCTTTCGCTGATCTTGTCTCCCACGTCGCTCAGCGCCTTCTCTGTCTGGAAAACAAAGGAATCGGCATCGTTTCTCGCCTCTACGGCTTCCTTCCTCTTTTTGTCCTGCGCCTCGAACTCTGCGGCTTCCTTGACTGCTTTTTCGATCTCGTCGTCGGACATGTTGGAGCCTGCGGTAATAGTGATATGCTGCTCCTTACCGGTTCCCAAATCCTTTGCGGACACGTTTACAATGCCGTTTGCATCGATATCAAAGGTAACCTCGATTTGAGGAACGCCCCTTCTTGCGGCGGGAATACCGTCCAGACGAAACTGTCCAAGCAGCTTGTTGTCCCTTGTGAACTTTCTTTCACCCTGTACCACAACGATATCTACGGCCGTCTGATTGTCTGCGGCAGTGGAATAAATCTGGCTCTTTGTGATAGGAATACGGGTATTTCTCTCGATCAGCGTGGAAGCAAGACCTCCCTGGGTGTCGATGGACAGGGACAAAGGAGTAACATCCAAAAGGAGGATGTCGCCTGCGCCCGCGTCTCCCGCAAGCTTACCGCCCTGAACGGAAGCGCCCAGCGCAACACACTCGTCGGGGTTCAGGGACTTGCTGGGCTCCCTGCCTGTAATCTGTCTCACCTTCTCCTGCACCGCGGGAATACGTGTGGAACCGCCAACCAGAAGCACCTGGCTCAGGTCCGCGTTGGTCAGCCCCGCATCCTTCATCGCCTGCTGCACGGGAATCGCCGTCTTATCCACCAGGTCGCGGGTCAGCTCGTCGAACTGGGCGCGGCTCAGATTCATGTCAAAGTGCTTGGGACCCTCGGCGGTAGCCGTGATAAAGGGCAGGTTAATATTGGTGGTCATAGCGCTGGAAAGCTCCTTCTTCGCCTTCTCCGCCGCCTCCTTCAGTCTCTGCATCGCCATCTTATCGTTGGAGAGATCGACTCCCTCCGCCTTCTTAAACTCGGAAAGCATCCACTGGATGATCTTATCGTCAAAATCATCGCCGCCAAGGTGCGTATCGCCGTTGGTGGACATAACCGCGATTACGCCGTCTGCAATCTCAATGATGGAGACATCGAAGGTGCCGCCGCCAAGGTCGTACACCATGATCTTCTGCTCCTTATCGCTGTCGCTGTCAAGACCATATGCCAGAGCAGCCGCCGTGGGCTCGTTGATAATACGCTTTACATCAAGACCCGCAATCTTGCCTGCGTCCTTGGTAGCCTGGCGCTGTGCGTCGTTGAAATACGCGGGCACCGTGATAACCGCCTCCGCAACCTTCTCTCCCAGATAGCTCTCTGCGTCCGCCTTCAGCTTCTGCAGGATCATTGCGGAAATCTGCTGGGGAGAGTACTTCTTGTCATCAATAGTACGCCCGTTGCTGGTGCCCATATCCCTCTTGATAGAGGAAATGGTCTTCTCCGCGTTGGTAACTGCCTGACGCTTTGCGGGCTCGCCCACCAGCCTCTCTCCCGTCTTTGTAAATGCCACCACGGAAGGCGTAGTCCGCGCTCCCTCCGCATTCGCGATAACAGTGGGCTTACCGCCCTCCATAACTGCCACGCAGCTATTTGTCGTTCCCAAATCGATACCAATAATCTTGCTCATCTTTTATCTCCTCTTTAAATATTTATAAAAATTTGTTGTTTTCTGACCATCAAGACTCCCTGCGCCTCAGCCGTGCCAAAAATCCTCTTAATGACGAAGAATCCGAGCCATTCTTCAAGAATAAGCTTAAATTTTCTCAGTGCAACAGCCGCATTGGAAAATCTTCTTATTCTGTGACCGCCACCATGGAATGCCGCACCACCAGGTCATGGTAGGTGTACCCCTTCTGCAGCTCCTGGGCCACAATTCCGGACTCATACTCCTCGCTTGCAACCTGCATCACCGCATTGTGAAGGTTGGGGTCAAATTCCAGCCCCACCGCTTCGATAGGCTTTACGCCGATATTCTCAAGCTCCGTCAAAAGCTGCTTATAGATACGGTTCATGCCGTCCACAAAGGGATCTTCCCTGTTCTCCTCCGGCACCGTCGCCAGGCCTCTCTCAAAATTGTCTACAACGGGAAGCATCTTTTCAATGACGCTCTTTGCGCCGGTTTCAAACATCGCGTGCTTTTCTTTTTCCGACCTGTTTCGGAAATTCTCAAACTCCGCAAGCTGCCTCTTTACCCTGTCCTCCAGATGCTCAATCTGTTCCTTGTATGCATCCGCCTTCTTGTCATGCTTTGCCTGCTTCTTGGCAGCCCGCTTCTCCGCCCTGGTCATCGTTTCTTCCCCGCCGGAGCCGTCCTCCTGAGAGTCATCTTCCTCTGCTGCGTCGTCTTCCTCCATGCCGCCTGCCTCCTCGTCCGATTCAGCCGATGCCTCTGCGTTTACCCCTGCCTCAGCTTCGTCCTGCTCCTGCTCCTCCCGGTTCAGAGGTTCCTTTTGAATGTCTTCCGCTATTTCCTTTTCCTGCTCTGCCATGCTACCATTCCTTTCCACTTATCCTAAAGACCGGATTTATTCAAAACCAATCAGCCCTTATTCGTCTTTATATAGCACATCCAGCTGTGACTGGATAGTCCTCAATGTGGCGACAACCTTATCATAGTCCATCCGCTTGGGACCTATGATGCCGATGGTCCCCTTCATACCGTCCCCCAGCTCGTAAGCGGCGGTAACTACGCTACAGTCCCGCATGCTCTGTACGGAGGTCTCCTCGCCGATGTACACCTGAATATCGGTGCCCTCGCTCTCCTCCCGGTTTTCCCGGAGCAGCTCCCCTAAAAGCTGCTTTTCCTCAAAGGTATTAATAAGCTCGCTTGCCTTTTGCTGGTCCGCAAGCTCCGGATAACGGAAAATATTGTTGGTTCCGCTTGTATAGATCTGCAGGTCCTCCTCAGACCTGATCGCCTCCGCCACCGCGTCGATGACATCGCTTACAATATCGCTGTGTATGCCCGCCTGCTGCTTCATGGCGGTGATCATTTCCAAATTTATCTTATCGATGGACAGACCGTTCAATGTGGTATTCAGAAGGATATTCAGCTTTAAAAGCGTCTCATCCGACAGCTCCTCATCCACCGCCAGAATGTTGTTTTTAATAACATTACCCTCTATCACAATAACCGCAAGCAGCTGATGCGCGTCGACCCTGGACAGCTGAATAAATTTTAACCTGTTCCGCTTGGGCTGGGGCGCCGAGATCATCGTGGCATACTGGGTATTCTGTGCCAGAACCCTTGCCACCTGCTTTAGCAGCGTCTCCATCTTATCCTGACGCTCCAGAAGCATTTCCTTCATCTCTACGACTTCCCGCTCCTTCTCCTCCAGCATTGTGTCCACATAAAGACGATAGCCCTTGTCGGAGGGTATCCTTCCCGCCGAGGTGTGAGGCTGCAGGATATAGCCCATCTCCTCCAGATCAGCCATCTCATTGCGGATGGTGGCGGAGCTTAAGTTCAGGTCCGTGTACTTGGAGATAGTCCTGCTGCCCACAGGTTCCCCTGTCTCCAGGTAATTGCAGATGACCGCCTGCAGAATTTTCTTTTTTCTGTCGTCCAGCTCCATCTAAGCCCGCCTTCCTTTCTGCTGTTAGCACTCAATAAAGCAGAGTGCTAACATCCTGTAAAACAAAGATAGCACCCATATGGCTTATTGTCAACAGATTTTCACATAAATAATTCTAAAATAATTATTAACATCTATTTCCATAAAACAGGCTTAAAATGCCGCTCAGTCTCCAACAGAAAAAGACCCGTGCCGTATTTTCACAATCTTCCTTGCGAAAATACAGCACAGGTCTTCGTCTTTTTCCGCTGTCTCTGACAGGTATTCTCAGTGGTCAATGCACAAAGTATTCTTCCTCAGATACCGAAGCTTCCGGTAAACTCATTGTTCATCACATAATACGCCCTGCGCTCCTCAGGCTTTACATACAGCTCAACGGTCTTCAGGTCGCCTGCCTTCTGGTTCAGATCGTACTTCCATACGTCCTTTGCTATCTTTACCAGGTCGTCCTGTGTAATGGACTGGTCGGCAAACTGAATATGAAGCCCTGTCTTAAGCTCCGCCTTTTTTTCGGGTTCCTTCTTAACAGTTTCCTTTTTAACGGTTTCCTTTTTTGCCGTATCCTTTTTTACAGTCTCTTTTTTTACGGCTGCCGACTTTGTTTTTTTATCCTCTGTGATGACCGGTTTCTCCGGGGTTGTCGCCTTATCTTCTGCCTTTACACTTTCTGTCTTGGGGGCTTCAACCTTTACGGCTGCCTCCGCGGTCTTTTCCACAGGTTGTACTCCGGGTTTCACGATTGGTTTTTTTGCTGCCATAATTGTTTCTCTCCCTTTTTTGCAAATTTTTTCAATCTCCTCAACAGGTTTTCAGCATGCTCAAAACCTATCCTTTTAATTCTATTCCATTTTTCAGAAATTGTCAACTGCCACACCGATTATTCTCGATTATCATTATTCTAAGTTATAAAAATTTCTTTTAAAAGAGCCCCACGTGCAGATGCACGGGAGCTCTTTTTGCAAATCCGCCGTTTGTAAAAGCCTTATTTAAGCGTGACCTTTGCGCCGGCCTCCTCAAGCTTTTTCTTAATGTCCTCAGCTTCCTCTCCGGAAACGCCCTTCTTGATTATCCCGGGAGCCCCGTCTACAAAATCCTTAGCCGCCTTCAGGTCAGAACCCGTGATTTCGCGGATAACCTTGATAACTCCAATCTTCTCGGCTCCGGCATCGGTAAGCTCCACATCAAACCCGGTCCGCTTTTCCCCGGCTTTTTTCTTAGCCGCAGCCCCGGAGCCTGCCACACGTCTGGCGATAGCTACGCCCGCCGCCAAAACCGCCGCCGCGGCGATTCCGATTAACCAGCCCACCGCGGAAGAACCCGAATTCCCGTCTGTCTTCACGGAGCCCGAGGAAGCCTCCTTGTCGTCGCCGCTTCCCACGCCGTCCTGAACAGGCGCGCTTCCCTCCGGAGCCGCCGTGCCCTCAGCGCCGCCCTGGGGCTTCTGGGTAGGCTTTGCCCCGTCATCCGCAGGCTTATCCGCCGATGCCTGCAGCACCGGCATAACGGATATGGCCTTGTCGCTGCTCACATCCAGCCTTGCGCCGCTGCCCGCCGGGGCAGTGCCGTTGAGGGTAAGCAGCCCGTTCATATTGATTGTGCCGTTCTCGTTCCTGACTGGCAGCACGGTAACATCAACGCTCTCAAACCAGGAAGCCTGTCCTTCCTCTCCGGATTTATTGTAGACCGCCTTCCCCATGGCAAAATAATTGTCAACGCTGTGCAGCGCCCATGGAACATTATCCGATTTGCCGTCGGCAGTCAGGGAGAGCAGTCCCTGTACCACCCAGGTCTTCTCCATGGATGCCATGGTCCCCAGGCTGATGCCTGTACTGTTTCCGTAGGTTGTACTGTCATAGATCTCACAGTCAGGGCAGCTGTTGCTGGTGATGCCCGCCCCGTGGTTTCCAAAGGAAACGGAATTGATCAGCTTATGACCGCCCTTTAAATATCCGCCGCCCAGCTTAAAGCCGTTTCCCTCTCCATATTTATATGAAGGATCGGAGATATCGTCTGCGGTCAGCCAGCCGTTGTTGTAAGCCACGCAGTTCTCTATGGTAACCGCTCCGATTTCTCCGGAGGTGGTCTTTGCGTAAAGATCCCAGCCGTCGTCGATATTATTATGGGAGATACACCCGTAAAAGCTGTTGCCTTCCCCGCAGGTCAGCTTTGCCGCGAAGCCGTCCGCATCATTGCGTCCCGCGTCACAGTTGTCAAAGGACTCGCAGTTTTTCACCAGGTTGTCGGAGGGCCAAAGCCTGCCCGCGATACCCTGTCTGTTGGTTGCCG
The DNA here is from genome assembly GCA_910578215.1 of uncultured Acetatifactor sp. Lineage (GTDB taxonomy): Bacteria > Bacillota > Clostridia > Lachnospirales > Lachnospiraceae > Acetatifactor. The sequence continues at coordinate 28,666 of CAJTPH010000001.1, forward strand.
CGCCGGTCCTTGAAATCTGTATGCCGGTGCCGCCCGAGCCTTCCACCGTACACATTTCTACAATATTATTGTTTCCGCATATCTGTATGCCCACGCCGGAAGCGCCCTTTACATGCATTCCGTAAATATGCCAATAGCTTCCCACCAGCGTAATGCCGCTGCCCTGGAACAGAACGCCGCCCTCATTCTCCGGACGCATGACACAATACCTGTCCGCCGTGCCGCCGGTGCTTCTCTCAATGGTGACGCCGCCGTATGTACCGTCCGTCAGCATCAGCACCTGACCGGGCATGGCATATGTCACCGCGGCAGCCAGACTTAAGGGCTTCTCCCTTGTGCCGTCGCCTGTGTCGGAGCCGTCCGGTGCCACATACAGATAATCCGCCAGACTGCCGTACTGCTTACAGATCACGTTCGTGGTGGTGGTGATGGGGTCATAGGATGTCAGATTCGCGCCGCTGTCAGGCACAAAGCTGGATGAAATACGGTTTTCACCCACATTCAGGGGAACGTTCACCCTGGCCACGGAATCCGCTTCCAGCTTCACCGGAGCGAGAGCCTTGCCGTCAGGAGCCGTGACCGTCAACGTACCCGCCACATTGGAGGCATATATATATTCATAATCCGCAGAGCCGGTTGCGCCCGTGGAATATACTCTTGTGGACGGCTTCACACGCTCATCCTTCTCCGCGCCGGACACGCCCCTGCTCTCGGAGGTCTCAAACCTGATGTCCGTAATATCCACGCCTACTTTTCTTGCCGTCATCACGCCCACGCAGATACTGCCGTCATCCTGCACCGACAGAAGGGAGGTGTCATCCAGCGTAAGTTTCTCATCCCCCATAGAGGCGATAAAGGCTGTATCCGTCTTCTCCAGGGTAAAGGTATAGGTATTTCCCACATCAAACGAAGCGCTGCCCGAAAACTTGTTATATGTATTGACTCTCTCCGAGGTCTCGTTGTCGGAGGCGTCCGGGGAGAAATTTCCCGTCACATAGCGCATTCCGGGATTACTGTTCCTTGCGCTGTAGTACATGACGGACATGCTGTTGACATACTTGTGAGTGATCGTCTGCGCCCCCAGCATATTTGCCGGCAGGATATCCGTGGCAATAATGCCGAAGCCCGTCTGGTTGTCGGGCGTCTGGCTGGTGTCCGTCACGGTAAAGGTTGCCGTCAGCTTAAAGTTCTCCGTGTTGGGATCTATCAGCGTAAAGTAATAGCGGAATCCGTCCTCATCGTCGGAAATCTTGCCGGAGCTGTCCGCCGGAACGCTGATGCTGCCGGAGGTATTGGTAATATCCACAGCCGGGGCATATTTATGGTCCGTGCTGTAGGAATCGCCGTGGCTTGTGCCGTTTGCCTCCTTTATCGTCATGGAGCCGCGGATGGATGAGCCCACGATGCCCGCATACCACTCATGCTCCGTCCTGTCTGCAACGGTGATCCTTTCGGAATACTCGCTGCTCACCCTTGCGCCTGTCTGAGGGTCCGTCTCGTCCGTGTTGACCACTACCTTGATCTCATACTCTGCGCCCACGATAAGCCCGCTCAGCCGGTAACAGCCCTGTGTCAGCCCGTCCGCCGCCTTGGTAAAATCGGCGTCCCCTGTCTTTTTATAAAGGACCGTATAGTCCCGGGCGCGCTCATTGTCCACCCAGTCCACATAGACCGTTCCCTTGCCCTCGCTGCGCAGCAGGCGGAACACAGGCTTGTCCAGCCTCATGCTGTAGCTTTTATACACATAGGGCTTGCTGTCCTTCTCCGCCTCGCCTGCTCTGTATATGGACGCCACAAAGGTATAGTCCCCGCTCCAGTAGGGAATCATCTCAACGGTGCGTTCCTCGTTCGCTATCCTTTTGCTCGCAACCTCAAAGCCGTTGCTCTGCATGGATATAACGGCGTACTCCGCCCCCTGGAGCTTATCGACGGACGCCTCAAAATCCACCAGGAAGTTCCCGTCCTCGTTCACCGTCACCGCGCTGACAACAGGAGCCTCCACCGTGCTCCAGTCCGCCGCCTCCTGCGCCTGACCGCCGCCGACTTCCGTCACCTCCACCGACAGTATACGGGCGCCCCTGCCGAACTCAGCATTTTCGGGCGAGATGATATTGTACTCCCCCGCCCCAAGACCGGCATAGGTCATGGTCGTGCCGGAGGTCCCCGTAACGGTGGAGACATTTTCCGCATTATCCATCAGCCTGCCCGACGCGTCCGCAAGACCCACCGCGGAGGTATTGCTCCCCCCTGTGCTCGCCATCACAAGCACCACGTCGGCGGTTCCCGTCACCTGAAACTGCAGCGCGCCCGCCCCTGCCTTGGCAACCTCCACATACTTTACGCTGTCGCCGCTTGTGCGCTTGGTCACATTCCCTTTTACCGTAAAATACCCCTCCGTACCCACGGTCTCTCCTTCGGGAATCGCTTCCTTGTCCGCTGCCGCCGTCAAGGTTCCCGGCGTAAAGGTATACTTCACGCCGCCTCCCGAGGGCTCGGCGCGCGCAGGCAGAATGTCCGCCGCCATCGCCCCCACTGCCACCATGCAGGACATGCCCAGGGCAAGCAGACGCCTTCTAAGAATTCCTCTCATTTTGAACCCCTCCTCCTTTTACATTATTTTTTATTTGTTTCTTTTTAGTTCTTGCGCTCCCCCATCCTCTATGCCATAAACCCAAAGTATGCCAGCACCAGGATGCCAAGTATGATGCGATACCACCCGAACGCCTTAAAATCATGCTTTTTAATATAGCTCATCAAAAACCGCAGCACAAACAGGGAGACCACAAAGGCTGCCGCCGTCCCCACAAGCAGCAGCACAAGCTCCTGCGCAGTAAAATCAAAGCCAAACTTTATCACCTTCAGAAGGCTTGCCCCGAACATGACCGGAATCGCCAGGAAAAAGGTAAATTCCGCCGCCGTGGTCCTGGATACCCCGATCAGAATCGCCCCAAGAATGGTTGCGCCGGAGCGGGATGTCCCGGGCAGCGCTGCCGCCGCCAGCTGGCAGACGCCTATAAACAGAGCCGCCTGAAATGTTATCTCGGACAGGCTGTTGATCCTCGGCGTCCTGCCCTTGTTTTTGTTTTCGATAATAATGAACAGCGCTCCCACCAGCGCCAGCATTACCGCTACCACGATAACCTTGACCGTCACTCCCCTGCCGGGAAGGGTCCTTTCAAACAGCTCCTCAACCACGTCATCAAGAACCAGGCCGTATACCACTGCCGGAAGGCATGCCACGACAATTTTCACCCACATCCAGAACGCGTCCATGCTCAAGGCGTATCCTCCCAGCGCCGGGTCCTTCCTGTCCTTCACCAGCATTGCTTTTGACTTCGCCGAATCCTTTTTATAAAAGGGCCATATCTGATGCCAGAACAGCACCACGACGGCAAGTATAGACCCCAGCTGGATAACCACGTCAAACATATTAAAGAACCCTTCGCTGGTATTCTCAAAGGGAATAAGCTGCTCCACCAGAATCAGGTGCCCTGTGCTGCTGATGGGCAGCCACTCCGTGATCCCCTGCACAATGCCGTAAATAACCGACTTGATAATTTCCAAAACCTCTGACATAATCCTTTTCTCCCTGAATATTTGATTCCTGAATTTCCTGCCCTAAGTACGCCCCTTAAGCCTCCAGATAGGCAAGCAGCTCCTCATAGCATGCCGCCGCCTGCTCATAGCCCTGGCGGTACAGACCTTTAAGCTTCTTTACATCCTTCTCCACCCTGCCCACATCGCTGGGCTCCTGGGGACGTATGACAAACGCCTGCCCGTTTTCCTGCTGCCTGCGTATAAAATCCAGCTGCCCGTTATAATTGATATGACGCTCCTTCATCAGCTCATATACCTTCGGATACCTTCTATAACGCGCTCTGATCAGCCCAAGCCGCGTGGACGGCCTGCGGACAAAGCCCGTCTCCTTGGTCATAACCACCACGTTTTTTCGGTTCCCGTCCAGAATAGAGCGCTGCAGGGGAATGGAGTCGCTGATGCCGCCGTCCAGATACAGCCCGCCGTCGATCCTCACGTTTCTGGACACCAGCGGCAGGGATGCGGACGCACGAATCTTGTCGATATCCTTTTTCATATCCCGGATACGGAAATACTCCGCCTTTCCGGTCTCGATATTCGTGGCGACGCTGAACGCCTTGCCCGTATACCGGTTGAACGCCTCATAATCATAGGGATTCAGCTCCTCGGGTATCCGGTGATAGCACATCTCCACATTGAACAGATCCCCCGTCCTTAAGAGACTCTCCAGACTGCAGTAGTTGCGCCTGTCCAGATAATCGATGTTGACCGCCAGCGCACGCCCCCTCTGGCCGGACAAATAGCTGCCCATATGACACGCTCCCGCGGACACGCCGTATACGCTTGAAAAAAGAATTCCCTTATCCAGAAAAAAATCCAATACGCCGGCGGTATAAACGCCCTTCATGCCGCCGCCCTCCAAAACAAGCCCCGCCTGATACATATTACGCTCTCCCCTTATATTCTTCTTCCATAAGCCTGCCGAATGCAGGCAGGGAACGCTTTACCTTCTCCGTGTCTATGCAGTATGCCATGCGGAAAAAGCCCGGCGCCCCGAAGGTATCTCCGGGAACCAGGACCAGATCATACTTAAGCGCCTTTTGGCAGAAGGCTTTGGCATCCTCCTCCGGCGCCTTGGGGAAGATATAGAAGGTCCCGCCAGGCTTTACACAGTCAAAGCCCAGTCCTGTCAATTCGTTATAAATCAAATCCCTGTTTGTCTCATAGACGCTTATGTCCGCAGTTTTATCCAGAACCTCCGCCACCGCAAGCTGGATAATGGAGGGCGGGCAGTTGTGCCCGATTCCTCTGGAGATCTGCCCGCACATGGGAACCATGAACTCCGCGCCGTCGCAGCCGGGGTGAACCGCCACATACCCGATCCTCTCTCCCGGAAGGGACAGCGATTTCGAGAAGGAATAGCACATGATCGTGTTGTCATAAAACCTTGAGACACAGGGTGCCTCCGCTCCGTCGAACACGATCTCACGGTACGGCTCATCCGAGATCAGATAGATAGTATGCCCGTGCTCCGCGGATTTTTTCCTCAAAATATCGCCCAGCCTCTGCAGCGTTTCGCCGGAATATACCACTCCCGAAGGATTGTTGGGCGTATTCACCAGCACCGCCATGACCTTCTGTGTCAGCATCTCCTCAAATTTCTCAAAATTTATCTGAAAGCTCCCGCAGTCGGGAGGCACAATCTTCAGCACCGCCCCCGTCAGATCCACATAAGGGTGATACTCGGGGAAAAAGGGGGCAAAGGTCAGTATTTCATCCCCCGGCTCCGTCACCAGCCGGAAAGCATGTGCCAGCGCGCCCGCGGCTCCGGACGCCATGAAAATATGCTCCTTCCGGTAAGGAATCCCGAAACGCTTTTCCAGGGAAGCCGCCACCGCCTCCCTTACGCCGGTGATGCCCAGGCTGGGGCTGTAGCCGTGCAGCTCGCTGGTCTCCCGCGTCTCAAGCATCCGGAGCATGACATCGGTAAATTCCCCGGGCACGGGCACCGAAGGATTCCCAAGACTGTAATCAAACACGTTTTCATAGCCGATCTCCTGCCCTCTTGCCGTGGCAAATTCCGAAAGCTGGCGGATCACCGATTTTCCCGACAGCATATCCTTATATTTTTGAACCAACATGATAAATTTCCTCCGCAGCCGCCGTGAAAGCTCTCCCTTCACGGCATAGATTGCCATACGGCGCTTTTCCGCCAAGCGTATGGTTATAATTTACTATAACACTTTCCGGCCGGGCTTACAATACCGCGCCTCACATTCAGCATGCCCCTGCCGCCAAAGTTGGCGGTCCCGCATTCTGCCTGACAGCCTGACCCGTCCGCGGCTACTGGTCGTCCTGCGCCCACGCCAGCGCGCACCTCACCGCCCTTTTCCAGCCCTTTAAAAGCCCTGCACGCTTCTCCTCCGCCATGGAAGCCTCGAATGCCTTTTCCAGCTGCCAGTTGGCCCTGATCTCCTCCCTGTCCTTCCAATAGCCTGCCGCCAGCCCCGCCAGATACGCGGCTCCCAGCGCCGTAGTCTCGATACAGCTGGGTCTCTCCACCCGGGAATTGATGATATCCGCCTGAAAGCCCATGAGAAAGTCGTTGGCGCTGGCTCCCCCGTCCACCTTCAGGCTCTTTAAGCGGATTCCGCTGTCCTGCTCCATGGCGTGAAGCACATCCGCGGTCTGATAGGCCACCGCCTCCAGCGTCGCCCTGATAAAGTGCTCCTTGGTACAGCCTCTGGTCAGCCCCACCACAGTGCCCCGGGCAAATTGATTCCAATAGGGCGCACCCATGCCGGCAAACGCCGGAACCACATAGACATCCGCCGTATCCTCCACGGACTCGCAGTACTCCTGGGTCTGCGCAGCGTTTCGCAGCATGCGCATGCTGTCCCGCAGCCACTGTACCCCTGCGCCGGCGACGAACACGCTGCCCTCCAGGGCATATTCCGGCTTCTTGGCAGTTCCCGCGGCAATGGTCGTCAGAAGCCCCGTCTTCGACGAAATAGCCCTGTCTCCCGTATGCATCAGCATAAAACAGCCCGTGCCATAGGTGTTTTTCACCTCGCCCTGCTCAAAGCAGCACTGCCCGAAAAGCGCCGCCTGCTGATCCCCCGCGGCGCCCGCAATGGGAATCGCCCCGCCGAACAGGCTGGCATCCGTATGCCCGAACAAATGGCTGGAGGGATATACCCGGGGCAGAAGGGAAGCCGGAATCCCCAGGCGCTCCATGATCTCCCCGTCCCACTGCAGCCTGTGAATATCAAAAAGCATGGTCCGGGAGGCGTTGGTATAATCCGTCACATGCGCGGCTCCCTTGGTGAGATTCCAGATCAGCCAGGTGTCCACGGTGCCGAACAAAAGCTCTCCTGCCCGAGCCTTCTGTTCCGCTCCCGGCACATTCCGCAGTATCCAGGCGATTTTGGACGCGCTGAAATACGCGTCCGGAATCAGCCCGGTCCTGTCCCGGATCACCCGGTCAAACCCGTCCTTTTTCAACTCCTCTATCATATCCGCGGTGCGGCGGCACTGCCAGACGATGGCGTTATATACCGGCTCCCCTGTATTTTTATCCCAGAGAACGGTCGTCTCCCTCTGGTTGGTTATGCCGATTGCCGCGATCTGCCGGGCCTGAGCCCCCACCATCGCCATGCACTCAATTGCCACCGCAAGCTGCGACGACCATATTTCCATGGGATTGTGCTCCACCCAGCCGGGCTTGGGATAGATCTGCGTGAATTCCTTCTGAGCCATAGAGCAGATATTCCCCGATTTGTCAAATAAAATGCACCTTGAGCTTGTAGTCCCCTGATCCAATGCCATTATATATTTCTGCATAAGCAAACCCTGCCTTTCCGCCCCCTGCAATCCCTGATCTGCATAAACCGCCGTAACGCCCCGGTCTCTCAGCGCCTCAACGGCAGTCCGCCGTCAATCGTTTAAATTGACGGTCGCTCCGCCCTTAACCTCCACATACTTGCCGTCGTTCACGTTCAGCCAGACGCTCACCGCGCTGGGATTATAGACCATCTCATTGCTGCCGGAGAATTTCAGCCTGTTTGCCGCCTCCATATAATCGATAATCTCGATGTTGGTGGCATACCAGATATCCTCCCTGCCGCCCATGTACTCGCAGAACTCCTCGATAACGTTCCAGTTATTGCGGCTGTCAAACTCATAGCTGTGCCCCCAGACATACATCAGCTTCAGGTACTGCTTTTTATGGAAATTTGCGAAAAATTCCGCCTTCTTCATCAGCTCAGGATCATTGTGATGGCAGGTAGGATGCCACTCAAGGGGATCTTTGGGCAGCTCATAGTTGGGAACCGCCTCCACCACGCGCCCATAGGCAATGCCCAGCTGCCTGAAAAGCTGCTTGATTTCCTCACTGTAGGAGCCGTTTGGATAAGCATGCCCGCGCACCAGCCCGCCGGTCAGCTCCTCCAGTCCCTTCCTGTCGTCCAGAATCTCCTGCGCCACCTCTACCAGCGGGCAGCGGGAAATGGTAGGATGGGTCATGCAATGGGTGGCCACCTCATGATTTTTGTAAAGCTCCCTTACCCTGGCCCTGGCAATGCGGGGAGGCTCCTGCTCCAGCTCCATCAGACCGTAATTGATGTTAAAGGTTCCCTTGATGCCGTTCTTGTCAAAAATCTGAATCAGCCTCTCATCCTGAATCTTTCCGTCGTCATAGCTCATCGTCAGCGCTTTCGCCTTTCCCTGGGGGAAACATGTGTATACCTTCATTTTTTTCTTCCTTCCTTCACATATATTTTTATATTCTTTTTGCGGCTTTGACCGTCCTATCTTTAATAGTATTACTTTATGAAAAGACGTGCAACTGTTTTTTTGCGCTGTGGGACGGTTCTCAACATATTTATTATAACTCTGCCGTAAAAAATTCAGCGGCGCCCGCTAAGGATTCAGGAAAGCAGACATCCGGAAAAAATTCAGCTATACCGGCTCATATCACCGCGTGCGAAAATAAATGGTTGATTTTATTATATATATGTATTATAATGAGCTTGAAGACTATATTACTTCATTGTAAATTCAATGTTGGAGGGAAATTCAATGAAAAGAAAACTGATGGCATTGGTGCTTGCGGCAGGACTTGCCGCGGCAGGAACAGCAGTGCAGGCGGCTGAGGCAGACACAAAAGCGTCAAATGGATGCTCACATCCAGAGTTTATAAGATTTACAGATTTAAAGACAATTGTGAACTGGGATGGTACGCGGCACTATCTTGAATACGAGGTAAGACATATCTGCATAGAATGTGAACAGTTAGTGTATTCAGGTTATGAAGGCAATTATGAGCCGCATGACTATGAGCAGATCTATTTCGATAATGGCAAAGTGATGTCATACTGCACTGTCTGTGATGATTACTTTTTTTGGTAAGATTTCAGCTCGGAACGGAGTAAAATAATTATGAAAAAAACGTGCCTTCTGTCCGCGCTGCTCTGGCTCCTGCTTTTGCCTGTCGCCTGCGGTAAAACGGACGGGGAACCCCATTATTATGAGATCCGGTCGGAAAGCAGGCAGCTGGAAAAATCGGAAAAAAGCCAGTTTCTGCTGGGACAGCAATATTATCTGGGTACGCCTGTAAGCATACTGGCGGAGCCGTCTGCTTCCGAGGGAACAGGCGGCGACATAGACGTGTACATCCATCCCATGGGTGAAGATAAAAAGCTGCTTTTGAGCGGCGTCTCAAAAGAGTACCGCACCAAAGGCTGGTATCTGGACCACAAGGGACAATGCTTTATCACAGGCTCCTCAGGAATCACCCGGCTGGACGCAGACGGAAAACTGCTTTACAAAAGCAGAACGGAAAACGTGATTATGGATATCTGCTGCCTTGAGGACGGCGGGATCATCCTGCTGACAAGCAAGGACGGGCTTTGGCAGTTTTCAGAGCTAGACCCTGATACCGGAAAGATCACACGGATAGACAAGGTATCCGTGCAAGGTGGGAAAGCATACATAGGAGCCTTCGGAAAAAACCTCATGCTTCTTAATGAGCAGGGCTTCTGGCGGATAGACCTGAAAAGGGGAACAAAAGAACTGACTCTGCCCTTTGCGGGAACACTTTACACCATCGACAGGGCCGAGGACAATCCTGCCGACTTCTGGTGCGACGGCAGCGAGGCGGGTATCCTTTGGAGCTCCGGTAAGGAAGAACGACTGGTCCGGGTGGACATCTCCGGAAAAAAGGAGATTATTAGGGTCAGAGGGAAATGCGCCAGCTGGCTGAAAAAACAGCTCCATCTCTTTAACCAGTCAAACGAGGTCTATTATGTGATTCTTGAGGAACCGGAAGACGGGGACAGCGAAAGCGATTTCCATGTGGAGACCTACTTAAAGCTGACATCAGGCAAAGGGGCGGATATTATCTGTTCCAACGCGGTGGACAGCGATGTCTCAGGACTGATAGAAAAAGGCGTTTTTGCGGACCTGGCGCCCCTGATGGAGGCTTCCGGCATCCTGGAGGAGAACTATTTCCCCGCGGCATTTGACGCCTGGAGGGATGATGAAAAAATCTACGGGCTGGTACCGAACTTGAATATCTGGGACTATGTATTAGATAAAGAAATTTTAAAAGGCAGTGAGGAACTGACCATCGAGGTCCTTGTGGATTCCATGCTGGAGTTTGAGGAAGACCGGGTTTTTCGAGCAGGCGTTGGGGGCGTTACTATAATGAAGTATTTTTTACAGGGATCTGAGGACCTGTGGGAAATGGTGGACTGGGAAAACGGAACCTGCGACTTCAGCGGAGAGCTGTTCTCCAAAATGCTCCGCGCCGCAAAACGTTACGCCGCCGACAAACGATATCAATATCCTGCCATAACGAATCTGCGTCAATGCATGAATCTATATTCTTTAGACACCGCAAAAAGCCTGGAGGCAAAAAATCAGGTTCATTTGGGAGTTTTCTTTGACGATGGGCACTACGCATATTCCAGTTTAAACAACGGTATTGCAATGGGAATTAATGCAGGGTCCGCGCATTTGGAGGGGGCATGGGAGCTTCTCGTCTTCCTGCTGAATGAGGAAGCGCAGTCCATGATAAATTATCAGGATGACGCTTTTCCGGTAAATCGGAATGCTTTTGAACATCTGATCCAATATGAGCTGGAAGCCGCACAGGCCACTATCGAGGTAGAGCATGATGGAGTGGTATTCACAAAACCCGCTAACATCAGGTTTGGACAGGAGTTTACAGAAGCTCAGGCAGAGGAGATCAGAAGGCTGTTGGCGGAGGCTAAGACCGTCCCGTACAGGGTAACGCCCCTGCTCTCCATGATTGCGGAGGAAACCGCCTATTATTTTAACGGAGACAAGAGCAAGGAGGAGGTTGTCTCCCAGATTCAGAATCGGGTGCAGCTTTACCTGGATGAGCATAAGACCCGCAAATAAAAAACGCAAGCCACTAAAAGAGCTTTTATAGAACACACAGGGACCTGTACCTGCGCCTCATTTACGGCAGCAGGTACAGGTCCTTTGATTTGATGCGCACAGCCGGAAGCTGCTGCGGCATAATATACATTTCTTTATGTTGCTTTTTTCACTGAATTATTGTATTATGTTTTTAGTACATCAAACCATAAACGATTTTTGCATTATTTAAAGGAGGATACATTATGAATGGCGATTCTTTCCGAAACAGAAGAAACGGTTTCGAGACAATGGACGGCGGACAGACTAAAAAGCCAAAGCCCAAAGCAGGCGGCAAAACCATCGGCTTAATCATAGCTGTCTTTGTAGTTTTGATCTGCGCGTTTAACGCCACCTATGAAATTAAGGAACAGGAGCAGGCGGTGCTAATTACCTTCGGCCAGGCGCAGGCGGTGACGGAGCCCGGGCTGCACTTTAAGATTCCCTTTATTCAGCAGGTGAGAAAAGTAAACACAACCATCCAGGGCTTTGCAATCGGTTACAACCTGGCAAATTCCACCAGCAACCAGGATGAGTCCCTGATGATCACCTCGGATTTTAACTTTATCGATGTGGATTTCTATGTGGAATACCGCTACAGCGACCCCGTCAAGGCACTGTACGCCTCCACGAACCCCCTTGCCATCCTGGGCAACATCAGCCAGAGCTGCATCCGCACCGTCATCAGCAGCTACACGGTAGACGATGTGCTGACTACCGGCAAAAACGAGATTCAGGCTGCAATCAAGGAAATGATTCTGAACCGTCTGGCGGAGCACGACATCGGTATTCAACTGGTAAATATTACCATCCAGGATTCCGAGCCTCCCACCACGGAGGTTATGGAAGCATTCAAGGCGGTTGAAACCGCAAAGCAGGGCAAGGAGACATTGCTGAACAACGCGAACAAGTACCGCAACGAACAGCTTCCCCTTGCGCAGGCACGGGCAGACGCCATAATCAAGGACGCAGAGGCAAAGAAAACCGAGCGCATCAACGAAGCAACCGCCCAGGTGGCCCGCTTCAACGCCATGTACGAGGAGTATATAAAGAATCCTGCCATCACCAGACAGCGTATGTTCTATGAGGCAATGGAGGAGGTACTCCCGGGAATGAAGATCCTGATCGAGAGCTCCGGCGGCAATGTCCAGACCGTTTATCCCCTGGATTCCTTTACCGGAAATCAGGAAAACGACGGCTATGTCAACTATAATGACGAGGTAAACTGAAGACTGATTCATATGCGTGCTAAAGCACGCAGAGAGGTGTAATTGGAAATTTATTTCCATGTTTTGATTCATATGCGTGCTAAAGCACGCAGAGAGGTGTAATTGGAAATTTATTTCCATGTTTTGATTCATATGCGTGCTAAAGCACGCAGAGAGGTGTAAACTATGAAATCATTTAAGAAAATAGCTCTGCTTGTGGCAGTTTTTGTACTGCTCATTATAGGCGCATCCAGCATTGTCATCACTCGCGAAAACGAATACAGCCTGATACGCCAGTTCGGAAAAATTGACCATGTGGTATCGGAAGCAGGTATCAGCTTCAAAATTCCTTTTATACAGAGCGTGGATACCCTGCCCCGCCAGACCCTGCTTTATGATTTGTCGCCCTCCGATGTCATTACCAGCGACAAAAAGACCATGATCTGTGACAGCTATGTCCTGTGGCATATCGTTGACCCGATAAAGTTTGCCCAGACCCTGAACTTTTCCATCACCAACGCAGAGAGCCGTCTGGACCCCATTGTCTACAACTCCACAAAAACCATTATCAGCAGCATCTCTCAGGAAGATGTAATCACCGGCAGGAACGGCACCCTTTCCGCGGCAGTCATCTCCAATATAGGAGATTCCCTGGAACAATACGGCATCGAGCTTCTCGCATTCGAGACCAAAAAGCTGGATCTTCCCAGCGACAACAAGGCGGCCGTGTTTGAGCGCATGATCTCCGAGCGTGGCAACATTGCGGCAACCTACACCGCAGAGGGCAACTCCGAAGCGCAGATGATCCGCAACACCACCGATAAGGAAGTGACCGTCATGCTCTCCGAGGCGGAAAAGGATGCCGAGATCCTGATTGCCGAGGGCGAGGCAGAATATATGAGAATTCTGTCCGAGGCATACAACAACGAATCCAAGCAGGACTTTTACTCCTTTGTCAGAAGTCTGGACGCGTTGAAGACCTCCATGCAGGGCGGCAACAAGACCGTGATCCTCTCCCCCGACTCTCCTATCGCACAGATCTTCTACAATAAATAGGCAAGCATGCCCAAAAGCGCCGCCCTGTACAGGAAATCCTGCATAAGGCGGCGCTTATATAATTCCTTTCTGCCGCCGCCCGCGGTACGCCTGCTGCCGGGATTAAATGATACTTGCATTGTCACCCGGTATGCGATAAACTGTTGTTATCCGTTTAGGATATTTTCTGTGTGCATTTTCAGAGGCTGAAAGCGCTCACCTGTATGCAGAGAAAAGGGATTGACCGGTCTTGGTAGGTGAAAAATCAAGGCCAATGCCGGCAGTCACCCAAACAAAACATACGGAGGACAGGCTTATGAATGATTCAAGGGAGCTTTTTGAAAAGACCGGCGCGGATATGCCGGAAACCGAAAACTGTGAAAAGCCCGGCGATATGCGAAACAGCGTTCAAAATCTGGAGACCATCATCAATGAGGGACTTCGCACCGCCTTGCTGGAGGAGACCCCGGACCAGTCTCTGGAGGTGCTTCTGGAGCACCTGGGCAAAGCGCTGAACGGGGAACGTACCTACATATTTGAACGAAACGAAACCGGAGGCGACGACAACACCTACGAATGGGTAGCCCACGGTGTGCAGCCCGAGAAGGATAACCTGCAGAATGTTCCCCCAGAGGTGTGCGCGTTCTGGTATAAAAGCTTCAGAATCGGCAAGCATATTGTCATCAAGGATCTGGAAGATACCCGGGAGAATGACCCCCTTATGTACGAGAAGCTGAAGCCTCAGAATATACATTCTCTTGTGGTGGTCCCCCTTTATGACGCCGGGAAGCCCATCGGCTTCTACGGCGTGGATAACCCGCCCGCCAGATCGCTGGAATACGCGTCCAATATGCTTCAGACTGCGGCATACTTTATCGTATCATCCCTGAAACGCCGCAATCTATTCCGCCAGCTTCAGAAACGGAGCTATAATGTCCTACATGCTCTCAGCGTGGACTATCTGGGCATCTGTCAGGTGAACCTGGACACCGGAGAATGCGAGATATACCGAACCAGTAAAAGGCTGCAGATGGATTGGGCAGCAAGCTTTGAAAACGGCTATCAGGCAGCCATGGAGCTGTATATTTCCCGTTTTGTTGTCTCCGGGGATCAGGAGCGTCTCCGTGCCGTTACAAAAAGAGACTACGTGCTGGACCAGCTCAAGACAAAGAAAAAATTCTATGTGCGATATCAGGTCCGGGATAATCCCTATGGGCTGAAATATCTGGAGATCCATTTCTCCGCCACGGAGTGCATGGGCAAAGACAACTGTGTTATTTTTGCCCAGAGGGATGTCAATGCCGTAGTGGAGCAGGAAGAAAAATACAAGCTGGAAGCAAGACAGAGCCTGGAGGACATCCTGGAGGGCGCAAGAACCGGAATCTGGACCATCGAGCTGGAGGATGACTGCCAGCCCAGGATGTACGCGGACAGAACCATGCGAATCCTTCTGGGAGTGCCGGACGATATCAAGCCGGAGGAGTGCTATCGGCACTGGTTTGAAAACGTGGAACCCGACTATGTAGAGATGGTGCAGGAATCGGTGCGGGAAATGCTGGAGACCGGACGTTCAGAGGTTATCTATCCATGGAATCATCCAAAGCTGGGAAAAATTTACGTCCGCTGCGGCGGTGTGCCGGACAAAAAATTCAAAAAGCCGGGCGCCTGCCTGAACGGATACCATCAGGATATAACGGAGATCATGCTGACGAGGAAGAAGCAGGAGCAGGCCATTATGGAGCTGCTTGAAAAGGTAAGGCACGCTAACTCGGCAAAAAGCGAATTCCTCTCACACATGTCCCACGATCTCCGCACACCCATCAACGGAATTCTGGGAATGCTGTCAATTATGGAGAAAAGCCCCGATGAGCCGGAGCGGCAGAAGGAATGCCGGGAGAAGATCCGTGTGTCAACGGAGCACCTGCTGTCCCTGGTGAACGATGTGCTTCTGATCAGCAAGCTGGACAGCGGCAGACCCATGGAAGCGGCGGAACCCTTTGACCTTAATGAAACATTGGAAAACTGTATCAGTATCCTGTCCTTCCAGGCGCAGGAGGCCGGTATCCGGCTGCTGCTTGAGGAGGTGGATCTGCGGCACAGCAGATTGGTCGGAAACCCGCTGCACCTGAAGCAGATCCTGATGAACATTTTGGACAATGCAATCAAATATAACCGGCCAGACGGTTCGGTATTTATCCGGGTAAAGGAAATCCCGTGCCAGGATGGGACTGCAAGCTTTCAGTTTACAGTCAAGGATACCGGTATCGGCATCGGGGAGGAATTTAAAAAGCACATTTTTGAACCGTTTACCCAGGAGCATCAGGGTGCACGGACATACTATAACGGCGCCGGGCTCGGCATGTCCATCGTAAAAAGGCTGGTAGCCCAAATGAAGGGCGCCATTGAGGTAGACAGCCGGCTTGGAGAGGGAAGCGTATTTAAGGTCACGCTGCCCATTCAGATTGACAGTACATGGAGCACACAGCCTCTGGATGAGGAGCTCAATGTACAGAACGATGTTTCTGGCTTGCGGGTGCTTCTGGTGGAGGATAACGAGCTCAACTGCGAGATCGTGAAGTTCATGCTGGAGCAGGCGGGCGCGGAGGTCGTGACCGCGGATAACGGAAAGGCTGCGGTAGACGCCTTCGAGGCATCCGATCCGGGGACGTTTGACTGCGTGCTTATGGATCTGATGATGCCGGTTATGAGCGGATACGAAGCAACCAGAGTCATACGAAGCCTGGACCGAACGGACGCGAGAGCGGTTCCCATCATTGCCCTGTCTGCCAACGCGTTTGACGAAGACGTGGCAATGGCAAAGGACGCCGGAATGAACGAGCATTTGGCAAAGCCGGTGGACATCAACAAAATGTTTAAGGTCATGCGCCGGCTGATCAGCTGACAAAAGCACCCTAACGGGAAAAATCACATGAAAGGAGAGTTATTATGGGATTTCTGACAGGAAAAACCGCAATTATCACAGGAGGAGGCCGCGCCGTGCTCAGCAACGGAAAATGCGGCTCCATCGGATACGGCATTGCAACCGCATACGCAAAAGAGGGCGCAAACCTGGTGATTACCGGGCGGAACGTTAGCAAACTGGAGGACGCCAAAAAGGAGCTGGAGGAGCTTTACAAGATTCAGGTGCTGGCGCTGCCTGCAGATATCAGCGCAGGCGCGGACAATGAAGCCATTGCCTTGGATGTGGCGAAAAAGACCATGGACACCTTCGGGCGAATCGATGTGCTTATAAACAACGCACAGGCTTCCGCATCCGGAGTGCCTCTCGCGGACCACACCCCTGAGCAGTTCGATCTTGCCCTGTACTCAGGACTTTATGCCACATTTTATTATATGAAGGCCTGCTATCCTCATTTAAAGGAAACCAAGGGCTCCGTTATCAACTTTGCTTCCGGCGCAGGGCTGTTTGGCAATTTCGGTCAGTGCGCTTATGCCGCAGCAAAGGAAGGCATCCGCGGTCTGTCCAGGGTTGCCGCCACCGAATGGGGCAAGGACGGAATCAATGTAAACGTGGTCTGCCCCCTTGCATGGACCGTACAGCTTGAGAATTTTGAAAAAGCATATCCCGACGCATTTAAGGCAAATGTAAAAATGCCGCCTGCGGGACATTACGGCGATGTAGAGCTGGAAATCGGCAGAGTCTGCGTGCAGCTGGCTTCCCCCGACTTCAAATATATGAACGGCGAGACCCTCACTCTGGAAGGCGGCATGGGACTCAGGCCCTAAGCCATAAAATGGTATGTTTCCCTTTTAATACGAACCGCGCTGAGCTGCGATTATATGCCTTGGGGCTGCAATGCCAAAAAAAAGCAAAAAAGATGAGCAAGATGACAGGGGCATAAAAAAAACAATCATTTACAGTATAAGGGCTGCTGCATAACAAAGATTTAATACAACATATGGCATGTATATACGAATTAAACGCCATATTTGTACTTTTTCTGAGTTATGCGGCAGCCCCTTATTTTACAAAATATTTCGCAAAGCAGCCTTGAGCCTCATAAAACAAGGTGTTATTACAAAAATGAGCCGACAAACAGAAAAGAAGCAAGGGACACTTCCTGCCCCGGTGACCGCCAAGGCAAAATGCCTATTGGGAAGCCGCCTCCTTCACCAGCCGGAAATAGCCGCGCCCGTTTATCTCCAACTCCTCCACAGCGGTAAAACCCAGCTTGTCGCAGAGTGTCAGCGACGGCTCGTTTTCCGTCTCCACCAGCGCCTGCACCCTCTCAAAGCCAAGCTCCCGCCATCCATACTCCAAAATGGCACGGCACACCTCCTGGGCGTATCCGTGCCTCTGCCATGGCACTCCGATAATATAGCCTATCTCCGGGTCATCATAGCCTTGCCTGTAAGAAAAGCCTGCCCTGCCGATGATCTCTCCGCTCTCCTTCTCCAGCACGGTCCACACGCCAAACTCATAAAATGCATAGACCCTTTCAATGTATTCCCTTACATACTGCTTTTCCTGCTCGACGTCCGAATACAAGCCCTCCATATATTTCGTAATCTCCGGATTGCTGTATATTTTATAAAAAATATCCACATCTTCCGGTGTCGTCTCTCGTATGACACATCTGTCAGTCTCTAAAATGTTCCATGGAAGACCCTTCAGCCTGCGATATACCCGCTCCGCATACGCGGCATCCAAGGTCTCCGGTTCCTCCACCGCATAGGGGAATTCGCTGAAATCCTGCCCTCTGTTACTCTCATGGAAATAGACCGCTACTGCCTCGCCCCTGTGTTTCAGCCCCCGTGCCGTCGGAAGGTCGTCCGTGACATACAGCTTCCGCTCCGCTCCGTCTATAACAACCGGTATATCTATCAAAGCCTCCGCCTTCAATCCTCCCGTGTCTGACACCTTATCCAAATCAGCCATGACCGCCATCTTTCTTCTTTGCGCCGCCTTCCTTAATCCTCGTCCAGCTTCCGGATTCCGGCAACCTCCGAAACCGGAAGGGAGAAGCAAATTGCGCATGCCCTTGTCTCCGGTCCGCATTCCTGATTGATATTTTTCATGATTGCCGCTTTCTTTTTTGCAGAAGCAAGTATATATATCATATCCTTTTCTTCCGCAAGGGATACGCCGAAAAATTTTTCCGATTTTGCCCTTCCCGTTCCTTTGGCATGAAACACCGTTCCGCCGGTGGCGCCCGCATCCCGAGCCGCATCCATTACCATGTCCGAGTAGCCCTCGTTCAATATAACGATAATAAGTTCGTTTTCAAAGCTCATATCCGGTGTCTCACCTCCCAATGTCTGACCGTCCGTTAAATACGCAAGGCTTCTTCCCCCTCCGATGCTTTTCATGGGAATGACCATCATGACCCCGTTGCCGGGAATATCTATAAAAAGCTTTCTCTTTGCGGTTCTTATCAGCTGCCTGACCGACGAATCGCTTGCCACCGTGCCGATAATTGCCTTCTCGGTTTCCACCAGATCATACAGCAGCAGGTGCTCCGAGGTTGCGGTACCCTTCCCAAGGTTCGTCAGGGCCAGGGAAAGCTGCAGGCTCTGGTGAATATCCAGCATCGCCCTTGCCCTGTTGCGGTCAACAATACTGAGGACATAATACAGCTCCATAAAAAGTCTCCTATTCCAGTTCCGCCTCTGCGTTTCGGCTCCCCCTTTGATGGAAGCATTTTTCATCTGGACAGGCATCAGCTGAAAAATCCTTCCGGGACGCCTGCGCTCCGAGGCTGTCTTTTATTCCTGTTCCGCCTCTGCGCTCCGAGGCCGTTTTTTATTCCTGTTCCGCCTTTGAGCTTCGGCTACGCTTGTCACGCCGTCCACAGCTCGATAACCTCGTCATCGGCATACCGGCTGACAAAATCCACAGCCACATTTCTGTGGGATTTCAGCTTCGAGATCACTCCCATGATCTGCACCGTGATAAGCGGCATCATTGCGACCATGGCTATCAGGCCGAAGGCATCCGTCATCACATTGCCGCCGATAGCGGAGCAGGCTCCCATGGCGAAGGGAAGCATAAAGGTGGCCGTCAAAGGACCGGAGGCAACTCCGCCTGCGTCAAAGGCAATGGCCGTAAAGGTGGGCGACACGAAAAACGCCAGCAGAAGGGCAATCAGGTAGCCGGGAAGCACGAACCACAGAATAGAAATCCCTGTCAGCACCCGGATCATGGCAAGCCCCATGGCGCCCGAAATTGCGATGGACAGCGTAAGCCCCATCACCTTCTCGGAAATGGCGCCCGCGCTGAGCTCCGTGACCTGCTTATTCAGCACATGGACCGCCGGCTCCGCATTGATGATAAACCAGCCCATAAGCATGGACAGAGGCACCAGAATCCATTTCATCCCGTTGTCGATGATGGCTCCCCCAAGCACATAGCCAAGGGGCGAAAAGCCTACGTTCACCCCTGTCAAAAACAGCACCAGCCCAATGTATGTATAGACGACCCCTATCAGAATTTTCAGAAAAGGTCGTTTTTTCAGCTTCAGTGCAAAAAGCTGAAACAGGAGAAAAAATGCAAAAATCGGCAGCAGGGCAATGGCGACCTCTCCGATATAATCCGGAAACGCCCGAAGATAACCCCAGCCCAGGTCCACGGTACTTTCATATTCGTTTACGATAATCGCCGATGACGCCGCCGTTTCGCTGGGATAGATAAATCCCAGAATGAGCACCGCCAATATGGGACCGATAGAACAGAGAGCAACCAGACCGAAGCTGTCCGATTTTGCCTTTTCATCGCTTCGGATAGACGCGACACCCACGCCCATAGCCATAATAAACGGCACAGTCATGGGACCGGTGGTAACGCCGCCCGAATCAAAAGCCACCGAGAGAAAATTCTGGTCCGAAACCGCAGCAAGAATCACAACCACCGCATAAAAGACGATAAGCAGCCATTTGAGCTGTATTCCCAGCAAAATACGCAGCATACTGACCATCAGGAAAAATCCCACGCCTACGGAAACCGTTATAATCAAGGCCGCGGTATCAATGTCGGGAGTATTTGTGGCGAGTACCTGCAGATCCGGCTCCGCCACGGTGATTGCCACGCCCAGAATAAAGCTGAGCAGGAGAATCAGCCCCAGCTTCCGGGATTTGGTCATTTTTGCGCCGATGTGGTTCCCGATCTGCGTCATCGACAGCTCGGAGCCCAGGGTAAACAGGGCCATTCCCGCAATTATCATGACGGACCCTATCAGAAAAGAGAGCATTAATCCGCTTTCAATCGGAATAAAAAAAATACAGAGAGCCGCCACAATCAGCGTAATCGGCAGCACTGACAAGACGGACTCCCTCATCTTTTCATTTAAAACATTATGATATACCATCCCTGTTCACTTTTCCCTTTACGTCAGCTATATTTTGAGTTACAATAAACCGTATAATACCATGCATATGGATACAGGCAGCAGCTCCATCCGTATCCGTCCGCAGAAATTTAAGCAGGTATAATTATACAATATTTTAAATTATACAATATTTTAATAAGAAAGGAAAGCTTATAATGGATAAAAATTCTGTAAATAATTCCAATCAAAATCCCGTCGTTACCATTACCATGGGGAACGGATCTGTGATCCGCGCGGAGCTTTATCCCGAAATCGCACCGAATACGGTAAACAACTTTATCAGTCTTATAAACAAGGGCTTCTATGACGGATTGATTTTTCACCGCGTCATCCGGGGCTTTATGATACAGGGCGGCTGCCCGGACGGCAGCGGCATGGGAGGTCCCGGCTATGAGATCAAGGGGGAATTTGACAGAAACGGTGTTAAAAATCCTCTGAAGCACACCGAGGGCGTACTCTCCATGGCAAGGGCGCAGGACCCTGATTCCGCCGGAAGCCAGTTTTTCATCATGCATAAAAATGCCCCTCATCTGGACGGCAGCTACGCCGCCTTCGGCAAGGTGATCGAAGGCATGGACGTTGTTGACATGATTGCCGAGACACCCACGGACTATTCCGACCGTCCTCTGGATGCTCAGAGGATGGAGACCGTCACCGTGGAAACCTTTGGGACGGAGTATCCTGAACCGGAGCGCTGCTGACCTGCCGCACCGCATGTGCCGCCCCTGTGGCGCAAAGGCGGCACATGAAAAAAGTGCAAAGAATATACAGGAAAGCCATGTGAAAAGTAAGGCGTCAGAAACCAAAACAGAGCTGGATATAGAAATAGATTGCCAAGTATAGAACATGAAAAAAATTCTTATTATCGAAGACAACGCGGATATTAACAATCTGATAGCGGAGTCGTTAAAAAAAGCGGGCTATGAATACATGCAGGCCTTTTCAGGAACGGAAGGGCTTTTTTGCGTGTCTTCCGAAAAATTCGACCTTGCCGTCATGGATCTGATGCTGCCCGGAATGAACGGGGAGGAGCTTCTTCCGAAGCTGCGCGAAAAGCAGGACATTCCCGTCATCGTGCTGTCCGCCAAAGACAGCCTGGACAGCAAGCTCTCCCTCTTAAATTCCGGCGCGGAGGACTATATGACCAAGCCCTTTGAAATTGCCGAGCTGATCGCCAGGGTAGGCGTGCATTTGAGAAAGCATATGCCTTCCGGAGCCGGCGACTTATGCGGAACGGACAGCTTGCACAGAACGGACAGCCCTTGTGCCTCCGAAGATGTGCAGGAGGCCGCTTACACTGCAAAGCTGGTCCTGAAAAACCTTGTCCTGGACCCCGGGAGCTTTTCGGCAGAAATAGGCGAAAAACAAATCGGCCTTACCAGGCAGGAATTCAAGATTATGGAGCTCCTGCTCTCAAATCCCAAAAGGGTCTTCTCCAAGCAGGACATATATAATTATGCCTGGGATAACTATTATGCCGGCGAGGATAAAACCATAAACATGCACATAAGCAATATACGCCGGAAGCTGAAGGCTGCCTCAGAGGAGGAATACATTGAAACAGTCTGGGGAATCGGCTTTAAGGCCAAATCTTGACACTTTCTTTAACCTTTCTTTAAGCTAATTTTAACCTGATTTTAACCTTTATTTGCGTTATCTTGAAATTTATGAGTTATCATATTCTCATAAAAGACAGTTCCGTCTATGCGGACGCAGGGCGGAACCGTTAAAACAGGAAGGCTCCCCGGTTCTGTTGGTCCGGCTCCGGCCAGCCTTTAAAACTAAAATAAGAAAGGTTGTGAACTTTATGGAGTACTTGCTTTCAACAGACAATCTCACCAAACAGTACAATCAGCAAAAAGCCGTAAACAATGTAAGCATTCATGTAAAGCAGCGCGCCATTTACGGGCTGATCGGAAGAAACGGCGCAGGTAAAACCACCCTTATGCGAATGGTTTCGGGACTTTCCACCCCCACTGCGGGCAGCTATTCCATCTTCGGAAAAAACGCCTGCGGGACCAAAGCCGCCACAAACCGGATAGGCGCCCTGATAGAAACTCCCGGCATCTATGCCGACATGTCCGCTTATGCCAACCTCCATGCGAAATGCCTGGCACTCGGCGTGCGCGGCACAAATACGGAGCAGAAGCTGCTGCAGACCGTCGGACTTGCAGACACAGGAAATAAGCCCGTGGGAAAATTTTCGCTGGGAATGAAGCAGCGGCTGGGAATTGCCCTCGCCCTGGTGGGAGACCCGGACCTGATAATTCTGGACGAACCTATTAACGGCCTGGACCCTCAGGGCATTGTAGAGGTCAGAAACACCATTGAATGCCTGAACAGGGAAAAAGGAATCACTTTTATCATCTCCAGCCACATTTTGGGGGAGCTGGCGAAATTTGCCACAAATTACGGAATTATTCACGGCGGGCAGCTTTTGGAGGAGCTTTCCATGGAGGAGCTTTTGGAGAAATGCTCCCACCGTATCATCCTGGAAACCCCCCATACCCCCGAAGCCTGTACACAGCTTGAAAAACTGGGCATCACCCGCTATAAGGTTACCGACCAGGCCACAATAGAAATTTTTGAGCATCTCGACGAAATCCCCAGGCTCACAAAAACTCTTGTCAACGCGGGAATATCCATAAACGGCATACAGCTCAAGCAGCAGGAACTGGAAGATTATTTCCTTGGCCTCACAGGAGGCATAGCCTCGCAAAAGGCATAACAATCGGAGGTGAACAAAATGTTTAATATAATAAAAATGAATCTTTACAGACTTTTCCGCCAGAAGGCTTTCTATATCATACCGATTTCCACTGCAATCATGTGCTGCCTGATGGTATATCTCATATGGCTGACTCCCAGAATGGAAAACCTTGCCACCGATTCAGGTTTTCAGATAACCGTGGGGCCAGACGGCTCCAACGGAATCGAGTCGCTTCTCATAACCGAGGAATTCAAGCTGACGGAATTTATAGATGAGATATTTGGCAGCGGCATGTTAATGATCTTTATCTCCATTGCCGCCGCAATAATCACAAATGCGGAGCAGAAAAACGGATTTATCAAAAACGTTGCCGGGCAGATCTCCTCGCGGGGTATGCTGACCGTGGCGAAGCTTCCCGGAATGCTGCTCGAATGCATCCTGGTTCTGGCCGCTGCCGTTTTCAGCTGCGCTCTGGCAGGAAGGCTTCTGTTTTCCAGCTTTACCCTGGGCAGCCTCTCTGCCCTTGCCGGCGCGCTTGCCGTCCAGCTGATGTTGGCGTTTGGCTTCTGCTCCCTTATTCTGATGATCTGTACCCTCGCCGGAAACGCCGCGTCAGGTATTATCACAGGCATCGCTTTAAGCGCAGGCATTATGCCTCTTGTGTATACGCTGATCAACAAGGTGCTGTGGACCTACCTGCATGTGCCCGAGAGCTTTGACATTACGCGCTGTTTTCTAAGCACGCATCTCATGTCCATCAGCACGGTCTCGGACACGAAGACCCTGACCCTGGGGTTCGTTGTCGGCGCAGTGTATCTCGTGGCCTGCTCCGCCGGGGCATTTGTAATTATCACTAGAAAGGATATCGTGTAAGGCTTTGGGCTTTTACACTTCACAATCCTGATTGATGCGCCCGCTAAAGGGGCAGATAGGAGTAGACAAATTATGCTGATTTGGGCAGCGGCAGCAACGATAATCTGCATCATCTTAATCCTGATTATTGTTATGATTCTACGGCAGATAGACATTATCTGCCGCTGTCTTGATTTCATCAAATGTCACAAGACCAATTTGCTGCTTCCGTCCGCCACACCCCTTGGGGCGCTCAACAGGCTCATAGACGATATTAACGGACTGCTTTCGGAAACTGCCGAGGAACGCCGTACAGTGGAGAAGGAAGATCGCAGCCTCAAGGAATCCCTGACCGGGATTTCCCATGATATCCGCACACCCCTTACATCTCTCAGCGGCTATTTTCAGCTTCTTGAGGGGACGGAGGACCCCGGCGAGCAGGCAAGATACTCGGAAATTATCAAGGCGCGCATCAAAGACCTGGAGACCATGCTTGAAAATCTGTTCAGCTACACAAAGCTTCAGGACAGCGACTACGCTCTGACCATGACCCGGATTAATTTCACGGAGTCCGTGATCGATACCACCCTTGCCTTTTACGGGCAGTTTTCGGAAAAAGGAATCACGCCCCGCATAGATATGGATGAAGCTCCCGCGTATATCCGGGGCAACCCGGAGGCAGTGCGCCGGATTCTTCAAAATATCCTGAAAAACGCCCTGGATCACGGCACGGAAAGCATTGCCGTCTCCCTGCATACGGAGGGACGCAAGACAGTCTTCCGGTGCGCAAACAAATGTAAAACTCCTGACGAAATAGACATATCAGGAGTTTTCACTAAATTTTATAAAGCGGACCCAGCCCGCACAGACACCTCCACGGGCCTGGGACTCACCATTGCCAGAGAGCTTGCCGAACGCCTGGACGGAGAGCTTAAAGCAGCGCTTGAGGGAGACATATTTACCATAACCGCGGCATTCCCCATAAATCAGGGCAGCACGGATCACAGCTCCCTTATGTCATCCTCTATCAGATAACACATTTCCTCGTGAAAGCTGATGCCCTGGGCTATTTTCTCCACGTCCATCTTAATATACTTTAAAACCGCCTCCGCAAGCAGGCTTCCCTTTCCGTCAAAAATCTCCGCCTTCATTGTGGCAAATTGGGGAGAATCCCTCTCTACCACGCCTCTGCCGATTAAATCCTCATTGTAAGGAACCGGCTTTCTCAGCTTCACCTCCATGGACATGGTCACCCCCAGGGTCTCCTCGGAGTATTTTGCCCATAGGGCGCGCAGGCCAAGCTCGTCCAGCATGGTCGCCACCAGCCCTCCGTGTACGCGCTGGGGAAAGCTCTGGTTATTTTCCGTATATCGGAAGGGCGTTAAAACGCTGCCGTCCTCCATATTATAAAACTGTGCCTTCAGCCCGATGGGATTGTCCAATCCGCAAACAAAGCACATTTTGCTGTTGCGCTGCTTTCCTGTTACCTTCTTTTTCTCCCACATTCCTGTGCCCTCCTCGTCTAAGCCGGCCTATTGCCCAAGCCTTCGTTCAGAATCCCGGTTTCGCCGCGGCTAGAGGGCAGTCTCCCAGAACGGCCCCCACCGCTGCATATCCCCTCCGTCACATTTCGTCCGGCGACTTCACAAATCCCTTCAGCCTGTCGTACTCCTCGTCCGTAATCGCAAGCACGGTGCCATGCTTAAAACCGTAAGGGAATGAGAACGAAGCGTCGGAACGCACAAATCTGCCGCTCTTTAAGCTGTCCGCCAAGAAGGGCACATAGCCCTGTCCCGCCGCTTTGCAGCCGTAGAAATCCAGCATCAGGCACCACCGTCCGTCGGCGGTGACAAAGGCGGTAGGCGCCTCATATTTTCCTTTTTGCAGCTCCTCCATGCATCTGTCAAACTCCTCCACTCTCTCGAAGGGCCCCGTCACATGCTCCGACTTCACAAGAATCACATGGGAAGGCTCCCCCTCGCTTTTCAAAAAGCAGTAGTAAACGCCGTCCTCCTCGTACATGGCGGAATCAATGACGGTTCCCCCGTCCTCCTTGCGGTACAGCTCCGCAGGCTCCGTAAAGGTCTCAAAATCCTTTGTCCGGCTGTAAAAGATCGCCTTGGGCCCGAAATCGTTGCAGGCATGGGAGGAGGACCAATGGACTACATAATCCTCTCTTTCCTTGTCATATATGATATCGGGCGCCCACAGACAGCCGAAGCTCTCGTCCCCCAGCTTAAGCATTTTCTGCCTGCTCCAGTGAATCAGATCCTCCGACTGCCACATCACAAGGCACTTACTGCCCTCTCTCGATACCTTCGCCCATGCATTTTCATACTTGTAAGGCATGCCGTAGGAAAGGCTTAAATCCGTGGCAAGGATCACAAACTTCCCCTCCCTTGTGCGGGTAATCGTGAAGTCGCGGACACCTCTGTCCCCCTCATAGCTCCACAAAACCGGATTTCCTCCGTTTACGCTCTCCCAATGAAAGCCGTCCCTGCTGATACCAAAGTAAACCTGTTCCCCGTCAGGGGTTCTCTTTTCCTTAAAATGTACAAATAAATACGCGCTCATATGTCCTCCTATTCCGATTCCGAGTCTGTTTTCTGCTTCCGTCTCCGAATTTCTGTGCCCCTTTGAGAGGAAGAAAATTTCATAAATTCAGGGCAGCTCTGCATTTATGAAATTTTCTTCCGGAGCGGCTTCGTTCACATTTTATTTACAATTCATTCAATCAAATTTCAATTAATAAACATCATTTATCCAAATCTGCGGGATATACTATAGACATAAGGTTGATAGCTTTCCAAACTTTAAAACTGACATTTTCCATTACTATTTACAATAAACTTTTTCATATCATGCCAAGGAATCCTGATTCCTTGGCATCCTCCCTTTTATGGGGTCTTTACCGATTCCGTTTAAAACAAAATCTCCGCGCTCTCGCCCGCCTTCAAACACACGCTCCAGCGTTTCCCGTGACAAATGACAGTTGTGTCATAGTCTGATTTCGCCATGATTCTACAGGCAGATACCTCCCCGTCCCTCCAGCTCAGGTCGATCCGGGCGTTTCCAACCAGACATAAGCCCCTGACAGAGCCGTTCCTCCAGGCTCCCGGCAGCGCCGGCAGCAGCACCACCCGCTCATGGCTGCTCTGTACCAGCATACGGCTCATGGCAGCGCAGATGCCGAAATTTCCGTCAATCTGAAAGGGCGGATGCCTGTCAAACAAATTGGGATAAATGGACATTTCCAGCATTTTTTCAATGCTTGCATATGCCATTTCCCCGTCCCACAGGCTTGCATAGTGGTTGGTTATCCACGCACGGCTCCAGCCCGTATGTCCGCCGCCGTTTGCCAGACGGTACTCCAGGGTTCTGCGCGCCGCTTCCGCCAGCTCGGGCGTGCCGTCCACAGTGATCTGCTCCCCCGGATACAAACCGTATAAATGGGAGATATGCCGGTGCCCCGGCTCCGCTTCCCTGTAATCCTCCATCCACTCCATTATAGTGCCCCGTTCGCTGATCCGGGTAGGCATCAGCCGCCTTTCACAGTCCGCAATCCGCTTCATCAGAGCTTCCACGCTGTCCACGCCTTCAATACGGCAGCCCTCCGGCGCAGCGCCGCCCAAGGCTTCCCACGCCCCGACACAGCAGCCAAACAGATCCCGCAGAATCTGGTTATCCATGGTTGCCCCCATACAACAGGCGCCCCTCTCTCCGTTAGGCAGGATATAGCTGTTTTCCGGCGACACCGAAGGGTTTGTCACCAGAAATCCGTACTTTTCCGTCAGGAAATCCACAAAGAACAATGCCGCTTCCGCCATAACCGGAAAAGCTCTTTTTAAAAATTCCCTGTCCAGGGTATATTGGTAGTGCATCCAAAGATGCGTGCTCAGCCACGCGCCGCCCATGGTCCAATAGGAGCCGGGATACCAGATGTCCTGAGGCGCCGCATCCCCGTGGATATCCGTGTTGTGATGCGCCACAAACCCCCGGCAGCCGTACATCCGCCGCGCAACAACCCGCCCGTTTCTCCGGACCCTGGCAAGCAGCTCAAACAAGGGCTCATGGCATTCGGACAAATTGCAGCTCTCCACATGCCAGTAATTCATCTCCGTGTTGATATTGATGGTATACTTGCTGTCCCATGACGGGAAAAACTCCTTGTTCCACAGCCCCTGCAGGGTGGCCGGCAAGCCCCCCTTACGGCTGCAGGCGATAGTCAGATACCTGCCGAAATCAAACAGCAGCCCGCTCAGCCCCACATCCGCCTTTGCCTCCTTCGCCTGCTGCAGCCGCAGGTCAGTGGGCATTGCTTCCACTTCTCCGGCATTTTCATATTCAAGGGTAAATGCAAACCGATTATAGAGCTCACGGTAATCCTCAAGATGCTCCTGCAAAAGCTCCTCATAGCTTTTCTCCGCCGCCTTATCAAAGCGTGCCTGCAGCTTCTCACGCAGAAATGCCTGCAGCGCCTCCTGATAGAGATACTCCTGCCGTTCCAGCTCCGAAAGCTCCCCCCAGGGCCCATCCGGCTCCGAAAGCCTCTCAAGCGGCTTTATCAACCCCGAAAACTCTCCGCGCCCCCCTGCCGACACGTTCTTTCTTTGTGCCAGATAATTCCTGACATAAGTGTCTTTTTCTTTTCCGTCATAATGCCAGGTGGTATCCGCCGTAAACACAAGCGTCACCTCCTTGGCGCCCTCTACCCGCAGCACCTCTCCCGTGACCGCCACGGAGCCGCCCTTGGCCCTTGCGCGGAGCGCCATGGCAAACTCGGAACCGCCCCTGCCCAGATTCCCGTGCAGAAGAATCCCGTCGTCCCCAAGCTTCCTCACCCCGTCAAACGCCTTGCCGCGCCGCAGCCGGGCATTAAAGGTGATTTCCGCCTGCCCCTGTGCGGTAAACCGCATGACAATACAGTCCGCCGGCTTGGACGCAAAGAACTCTCTGCGGTACTGCCCCTTACTGTCCGCAAACCGGGTCCTGCACAACGCGCTGTCAAGCTCAAGGCTTCTCTCATAGCCCGTCACTCCTGTGGGAACCGTGAGCTTACCCAGCTTACCGTTCCTCTTAGGCGGATTATCCGCAATATTTTCAAAGATAAAGCTCACCGTCCCCAGCGTCTGATAGGAGTGCATACTGTCCGGGCAGCCGCTCATGGCAATATCCATCAGCCTCTCCGCCCTGCCGATTTCCCCCTTTTCTATGTATTCCCTGATTTTGGGCAGGTTCTCCGCAAAGTCCGGATTGATGCGGTTGACCGCGCCCCCGTACCACATACTTTCCTCATTGAACTGCAGCTGCTCTCCGTCCACGCCGCCATATACCATGGCGCCCAGCCTTCCGTTTCCGATAGGCAGCGCTTCCTCCCACTCCAACGCGGGCTGCCTGTACCACAATCTTGCCATGCTAACCTCCCATCTATCACTCTCTCACCACAGAAGCATTGTTCTTTTCTTAGGAAGCGCTGATTCAATCAGCGTTTCCCTAATTATACTCCGCTTACCTGCCTGACACAAG
Organism: uncultured Acetatifactor sp.; assembly: GCA_910578215.1. Taxonomy (GTDB): domain Bacteria; phylum Bacillota; class Clostridia; order Lachnospirales; family Lachnospiraceae; genus Acetatifactor. Next base: position 58,323 of record CAJTPH010000001.1, read on the forward strand.
ACAGATTTTAATGTTAAGCCCCTGCTCCGGCGGACTGATAAAACCCACCGGGCAGCGTGGTTGTAATACCAGGAAAAATATGCTACAATGTTGACACAAAACCCATTAATTCACCCTATGATTTCGCGTGCGCCAGGACGCACAAAAATGCTGAATCGAGCAAAGCAGGAGGACAAAAATGATCGAAGTGATTTATGCTGACGGCAGGTTTCTTGCCAAGGGGACATTTTCCCTGGGCATTGCGGGTACATATGAAAACAAGGATTTTGACGATGACCAAATTCAAATCAAGGCAACCCTCCCCTATATCCTGAAGGAGCTGGAAAAGGAGGACTCCTGGGACATGATGCCCCTGTTTCCCTACCTGAAGGGAAAGGGGGAGGATGCCGCCGCGATTGCCGGGGGGCTGGCGGACTATTACAATCAGAAGGAAAAGGAAGCCGCAGAAAATATAAAGCAGATCAACGACTGCATTCTGTATCATTTATTTGAGAATCTTGAAGCCTGCGGTTACCCGTTTTGGGAAATAGAAGAAGCCGTCTTGCCGGGAAGCCTGGAGGAAAACGACATGGATGCCGTTTATGATACGGAGGAATCCGTGTACCAGTGGGAAAGCGATTTTTATCACAAGCCAAACAACGGGACGATACCCAAAACCGACGTGGAGGGCAAGCTCAGAAAAATGTTTCCCATGTTTAATTTTGACGGCTTATTTCAGTCCATTATTCAAGAGGGTATTTCTTTTGACGGAAGATTCATGGAATTCCAATTTTCCGACGGATGGGGAGGCCAATTGCTGGAATGCGCTTATGACCGCTTTGACGAGAATTTTACGTCCTGCGATTGGCATAATCACTAAAAAATTAACGCTCCGGGAGCACTCATGAACAGCATATGCCACGATATCTTCAGAGCCATCCACGAGGGAAAATGGCTGAAGATCGAGTACAAAAACAAAGAAGAAAAGATCACGAAATACTGGATCGGAATCCGCAGCCTGAACGTTTTAAAACGCACGCTGGCTGTGGACGGTCTGCATTTAACAAAATACACAACCGATTCCTTCGACACGATCTACATAGATTCCATTTTATCCTCCCAGGTCGTAGAGGGTTCCTATTGCCCGGTAAACAATGAGCTGGTCCGGGACATTTACATGAACCCCCATAAATACAAGCCGCTGTTCGACAACATAGCCAACCTGAAGGTCCTGAACTACCTGGAAATGTGCAACCGCATGGACACCACGCCCTATTACTCGGAATTTGAGCTGATTCGCTATCTGGACAGGGAGAGCTTCACGGGAGAAGCGTACCAGCTCACCTCAGAGCAGTTTCAGACGATTGTGAAGAATTTTCAAGCTAAGCCGGACGGGCAGGAAAGAAAGAACGGGAGGCTTATTATCCAACAGCTTGCCATGAACGTTCTGAGTATACATACGGGCAGGGGCTTGTATGTGCTTGCCTACCGAAGGCTTCAGCTTGACGTGAAAAACAGGATTCTCCGGCCGGATGACGAGATCAGTATATGTACGGAGTTTGTGCTGGGCGATACGAAAGAAAATATCAGAAAATACCTGGACGCGGAGGAGTTTGAGCTTTTAACGGATTTTGAGGTAAATCAGGAGCGGATCAAGGACTGCGTGACAAGGCATACAAAACAGGTCACAGGCGTGGACGATATGCCTTATATCATCGGTCTGGGAATGGAAGTGGTTCTGGACCTGCACCGTGAATACCGGGCAGTCATAAACAGGTATAACGAGGGAAAGGCTACCGTGCCCATCAAGGCCTTTTTCGGAGACCTTTTGAGCCGCCCCCGGCGGTTGAAGGAATATCCCATTACCCTGATCGATAAGCGGATCAATCTGGACCAGCTTCTTGCCATCAACAACGCCATGAAATACCCGGTGGCATATATTCAGGGGCCTCCCGGCACCGGCAAGACAAATACCATTATCAATACCATTGTAACGGCCTTTTTTAACGAACGGACGGTTCTCTTTGCCTCTTATAATAACCATCCTATCAACAGCGTGTTTGAGAAGCTCCTGAATATGGAATACCATGGGAAAAAAATACCCTTTCCCGTACTGCGCGTGGGCAATACAGACAAGGTTAAGGAAGCCGTCAAATACATCAAAAATATATACACGCAGGTACAGACCGTCACCGTTTACGAGTCCACTCTGGACAAAAACAAGGGCGACCGGACAGAGCGGGCAAAAAAGCTGTCAAGCCTTCTGAAAAAATATGAGGACGTGCTGGATTTAAAGGAGCGTTATGAAACCCTGGACAGAATGATGGAATACCAGAGCAGGATAAAGGCTTCGCTGGAAATGGTTCCCTTTCAGGCAGACCTGCAGGGCAGACAGCTAAACCAGGTCCGTAAAAAAATCAGCGACCTGGGAGAAATAACGGACAGGGAAGCCCTGGCACTGCTGGACAACGACCTGGAGGAGCTGTATAAATATCTCTATTATACCTCCGCCCGCTATATAAAAAAGCTGGGCGAGGAGAAATACAGGGAGCTTCGGTATATTTTGTTTGAAGAGAATGAGGATACCCAGGTCGCAAGCTTTAACAAATATCTTGGCAATATCGACAACGTAAAGAAGCTTCAAAGAATCTTTCCCATCATGATCACCACATGCATATCCGCCCATAAGCTGGGAGACCCTGAGCCCATGTTTGACATGACTATAATCGACGAGGCAAGCCAGTGTAATACGGCCGTTTCCCTCGTACCCATTATCCGCGGGGAAAACCTGATGCTTGTGGGCGACCCTCAACAGCTCAATCCGGTGATTTTGCTGGATGAGCTGACAAATCAAAAGCTGCGCAAGCGCTATCAGGTGAGCGACGAGTACGATTACAGGAGAAACTCTATTTACAAAACATTTCTTGCCTGCGATGCGGTGAGCGACGAGGTTCTCTTACACAACCATTATCGCTGCAACAGAAGGATTATTGATTTTAACAACCAAAAATATTATAACTCCAAGCTCAATATCTGTTCCAACAGCACCGACCCCCAGCCCCTGGTGTACATGGATGTAAAGAGCAGCCCCGGCGGTATCAAAAACACGGCGGACCGGGAGGTGGAAGAAATTATCAAGTATGCTCGCTTAAACAGAGACAAGGCCATCGGAGTGATCACTCCCTTTGTCAATCAGAAAAAGCTGATCGAGGAGGCGTTGCAGCAGGAAAGACTTCAAAACGTGGTATGCGGAACCGTTCACGCTTTTCAGGGCGACGAAAAGGACGTGGTATTGTTTTCCACGGCAATTACCTCTCAGACCCAGGCCGGCACCTACGAATGGCTGAAGAATAACAGAGAGCTCATCAATGTGGCGACCTCCCGTGCAAGAGATAAGCTGATCGTGCTCTCCGATCAGGAAAACCTGGCTCGCCTCCATCAGAAGGACGGCGAAGACGACCTTTTCGAGCTTGTTGAATATGTAAAAAGGAACGGACAGACCCAGATCACCAAAAAACACACCAACTCCAGGGCATTGGGCGTAAAGCCCTTCAGCACGGCAACGGAGGAAGCCTTCATGGCTAACCTGAACCACGCGCTGGAAAATATCTGGCTGTCCCAGAATCGCTTTCAGGTAAAGAAAGAGGTTGCGATCTCTCAGGTCTTTGAAAATAATGTGAATTACAGCGATCTGTTCTATTCGGGGCGGTTTGACTTTGTGGTCTACGAGCGCCAGGGACAGGCCGACATTCCGGTACTGGCCATCGAGCTGGACGGCAGGGAGCATTTTGAGGATGAGGTGGTAAAAAACCGCGACCGGAAGAAAAACGAGATCTGCCGCGCTCATAACATGCAGATCATACGCGTGGAGAATTCCTATGCCAGAAGATACAACCACATAAAAGAAATATTGATCAGCTATTTTTCCATTATGCATTAAAAAGGGGACTGTTGCAAAACAGCCCCCTTTAATATTTAAGCTTACGCCTTTCCTACGGAACCGAACAGCTCCATCTTTTCCTTTACGGTAGCCTTGATAGCCTCGGCGCCGGGAGCCAGAAGCTTACGAGGGTCAAAGCCCTTGCCTTCCAGGTCCTTGCCTGCCTCGATATATTTCCGGGTCGCGTCCGCAAAAGCAAGCTGGCACTCGGTATTTACATTGATCTTTGCCACGCCCAGAGAAATTGCCTTCTTAATCATATCAGCGGGAATTCCGGTTCCGCCGTGAAGCACCAGCGGCATCTCTCCGGTCAGCTGCTGTACTGCGTCCAGGGTCTCAAAGCTTAAGCCCTTCCAGTTTTCGGGATATTTTCCGTGAATATTGCCGATGCCAGCCGCAAGGAAATCCACGCCCAGGTCTGCGATTGCCTTACATTCGTTAGGGTCTGCGCACTCGCCCATGCCTACGACACCATCCTCCTCGCCGCCGATGGAGCCTACCTCAGCCTCGATAGACATTCCCTTCCCATGTGCCGCCGCAACCAGCTCCGTGGTTTTTGCCACGTTTTCCTCAATAGGATAGTGAGAGCCGTCGAACATAATGGATGAAAAGCCTGCCTCGATACACTTGTAGCAGCCGTCATAGGTGCCGTGGTCCAGATGCAGGGCCACAGGAACATCGATATCCAGATCCTTCAGAAGCCCGTTTACCATTCCCACTACCGCATGATATCCGCCCATATACTTGCCGGCGCCCTCGGACACACCGAGAATGACGGGAGATTTGCACTCCTTTGCGGTCAACAGTATGGATTTTGTCCACTCAAGGTTATTAATGTTGAACTGACCCACCGCATAATGGCCTGCTTTTGCCTTTTTCAACATATCCGTTGCAGAAACTAACATGTGAATTACCTCCGTTTTTCTTTGATAGACAGCGGCTGACGCCGCCTTTGAACCTGTAATAATTATAGCATGTTTATTTTTAATTGAAAATATATATTGTAAAATTTTGGAAAAGCCCGCTTCTACTCTTATTTTACCCGAATATCAATCCCCTGATGCACATTGCGTATGGTCACTGACGTATGGCTGCCTCCATACTCTCCGTCCAGGGTCCAGGCCACCGCCTCCTGAGAGGTGAGCGTCAGCTCCGCCGTGCGGAAGCAGTACATGGAATTGGTGTCAATGTCCCTGTTGAGCAGGGAGCGCATAATGTTGTTCAGCTCTATGGGATTTCTGGGCGTTTTTATCAGGGTCACCTCAAAGACGCCGTCATCCAGCTTCACGTTTTTGCCCGTAATATTTTTAAAGCCTCCCACGGAAACGGAGTTGGTCACCATTCCGAAAATAAAATCGTCCTTTATGGTCTTACCCTCCCAGCTCACCTGCATGGGAAAGGAGCGGACGGAGGACAGGCTTTTCATCCCCTCCAGAAGGTACGCCATGTATCCAAGCAGGTTTTTCATATCCTGCTTGGTCTCATAGGACACATTGGTAAACAGCCCAAAGGCGGCAATATACACAAAAATGTCCTCATTAAAGGAACCTACGTCACAGGAGAAGGTTTTGCCCTGAACAATGATCTCCGCCGCCTTCAGCATGTTTTTCGGCAGCCCCAGGCTGCTGCCAAAATCGTTGGTACTGCCCGCCGGAATATACCCGAAGGGCGTGCGGAAAAAGCTCTGCATCATGCCCGTCACCGTCTCGTCCAACGTGCCGTCTCCGCCGCTGCAGACAACCAGATCGTATTCAGGCGAGCGCGACGCCACGATTCTCCGGGCGTCATCCCGCTTCTGTGTGGGAACCACCGTCATCTCGTATCCCGCCCTAGCAAACACATCCAAAATACCGGCAAGCTTGCTCTTTATCTGTGCCTTCCCCGCCTTGGGATTATATATAAACAACATTTTCTTTCCCATAATACCTCTCATTCCGCGCTGTGCCCCAGCCCTGAATCCCAATCAAAAGCCCTGCGGCAAGCGGACGGCGCCGTCCGCCGGACACCCTCACATCTTGCAGCAAAGGCGGAACCAACCGCGTCTCCGTTGATTCCGCCTTTATCTCCCTGCCTTGAGGAGCCGTTCATAAATAGCTTTACGCTTAGACGCAGGACAGCATAAAGAATTATTTATGAACGGTTCCTATGCCCTCTGGCTGCTCAGAAAATCCTCTATTCCTTCCACTGCCGCTTTCTCGTCGAAGCCCTCCGCAGAAACCTCCAGCTCGTCGCCGTTGCTTAAGCTTAAGCTCATCATCCCCATAATACTCTTTGCATTCACACGCTTATCTCCTGAATGAATATAAATCGTACTGTCATATTTACTCGCTTCCTGAACCAGCAACGCCACGGGCCTTGCCTCAAGACCGTTTTCCAACTTAATCTGGACACTCCTCTTTGTCATGGTATTCCTCCTCTTTTTGCCTTTTCTTATCTCTCCATATACCTTCCGGCTCTGCGCCTTGGCGCACATGAAATCTCAAATTTTCACAATGCCTTTCCGAACCTGCCTGTCAGCGCTGCGCCGACCGGATTTTTTCCGCCAGCTCGCTGAGCTTGCGCAGCCTGTGATTGACCCCGGACTTCCCGATAGCGGGGTTAAAGTATCCTCCCAGCTCCTTCAAAGGCGCGTCGGGATTCTCCAGACGAACCTCCGCCATGTCCCGAAGCGCCTCCGGCAGATTCTGAAATCCATAGTGGTCCCTGAGATATTCTATATCCTCCACCTGTCTTGCGGCGGCATTCACTGT
>CAJTPH010000001.1:65001-67813 GCA_910578215.1 uncultured Acetatifactor sp.
AATATTTGCCATCTCGCAGTTTACCCGCCTGTTCACGGAATTTCTCATTTCCTTAAGTATCCTGAGATTTTCCAGGTTCATAAGCGATATGGGCGCTCCGCAGACATTGAGCAGATCCACAATGCCGGAGCCCTCCTTTAAATAAACCACATAATATTTCTTGCGAAGAATGATCTTGGAATCGATATCGAAGCCCTTGATCAGCTTCTGGAGCTGCTTTGCCTTCGCCTCGCCCGGGCAGGCAAACTCCAGATGATACCCCTTCTCCGGAGCGCTCATAGAACCGACGCTCAGGAACGCCCCCCTCAAAAACGCTCTCTGACAACAGGAATTTTTTATCAGGAGAGGGCTTACCGGCTCCTCAGGATTTCCAAGCTTCTGCAGTATATTTTTGATTTCCTGTTCCTGCAATGAAACGCCATCATCTATATTATATGTTTTTTTCAATAATGTAAAGCCTTTTCTAATAAGAGCTTCATTTTCGGTCTGAAATCCGACGGTATAATTCCCGTCCGCGTCTCTGCCGTACTGACCGCAGAAATTCATGATCGCCGCCAGCTCCGCTATCTGGCAATGTCTTGCCGTGCTGACGTGCTTCGCCAATTCTGCCTTAACCTCGCCTGAAAATGACATGTGACCATATCTCCCGTAAAAACGCTAAGTCCCCTGGCTGCCAATATCCCGGTGAAACAGCTTAATACCGTATTTTCCCTCATTCTTCATGCGCCTGTACAATTCGTTTGCAAGAGTCACGCTCCTGTGCTTTCCTCCGGTACAGCCGATGGCAATTACCAGACGGTACTTGCCCTCCTTCACATAGTTGGGCATCAGAAACCGTATCATATCCGCCAGCTTCGCCAAAAATTCCTCCGACTCCTGAAAGGACAGCACATAATCCTGTACCTCCCTGTCGTTTCCTGTCTTATGCTTCAATTCTTCGATGTAAAAGGGATTGGGCAGAAAACGCACGTCAAACACCAGGTCCGCATCCGCGGGAATACCGTGCTTGAAGCCAAAGGACATTACCGTCACCATGAGACTATTATATTCCCCGTTGCCCACAAAAATACGGTCCAGCTCCTCTTTCAGCTCCCTGGTCAGCAAATTGGTGGTGTCGATCACATAATCGGCGTTGCGCTTGATATCGTCCAGCACGCTGCGCTCTTTTTTTACACCATCCTCCAGCCTGCCGTCCTGGGCGAGAGGGTGAACACGCCGTGTCTCCTTATATCTCTTGATAAGAACGTCGTCGTTGGCATCCATGAACAATATCTCAAACTGATAGCCCCTGCCCTTCAGCTGCTTCAATACAAGAGTAGCGTCCTTAAAGGACTGGTCGGAACGCACATCCAGCCCCAAAGCCACCTTGCTGATCTCGCTGTTGGGCATGGATATCAGCTCCACAAACTTCTCGATCAGAGAAAGCGGAAGGTTGTCCACACAATAAAAGCCCGCATCCTCCAGCATTTTCAGGGCGGTGCTCTTGCCACCGCCGCTCATTCCGGTCACTACTACAAATCTCATTTTTATACCTCTTTGCGTACCTGCTCTATCCTAAGAATACTACCTCTGTCTCAAGGTCCACCCGAAACTTATCCTTCACCCGGGTCTGTATTTCGCTTATAACGTTTCTGACATCCTGTGCCGTTGCGCTGCCCGTGTTGACAACAAAGCCGCAGTGCTTGTGGGATACCTCCGCTCCCCCTATCCGAAAGCCCCTCATGCCTGCGTCCGCTATCAGCTTTCCTGCGAAATGCCCCTCCGGACGCTTGAATGTACTGCCTGCGCTGGGATACTCCAAGGGCTGTTTATCCCTTCTCCTCACCATTAAGTCCTCCATCCTGGCCTTAATGACATCCTTGTCACCTTTTTGCAGCTCAAATGTTACCTCTGTCACTATAAACGAATTATTGCGGATCGTGCTTGTTCTGTAGCCAAATTCCATGGTTGCCCTGTCAAGCTCCATTGTCTCGCCATCCTTGCTTATCACCCTGACCTGAGTTACCACCTGGCTCATCTCCCCGTCGTAAGCGCCCGCGTTCATCATGACCCCGCCGCCTACCGTCCCGGGAATCCCGGATGCAAATTCCAGACCTGTCAGTCCGTGCTCCATGGCCACATGAGCAGCCTGGGATAGCAGAGCGCCCGCCTGAGCGACCATACGCTCGCCCGCCACAACGATTTCGCTCATCTTCGGTCCTATCTGCAGGATAATCCCCCTATAACCGCTGTCACTCACAAGCAGATTGCTGCCGTTTCCCAGCACAAAATAGGGCACTCCCACCAAATTCAGATAATGCTGCACTCCCTTAAGCTGTTCCTCGTTCTCTATCTGCAAAAAGCAATCAGCAGGTCCACCTATCCGAAAGGTAGTGTGGCCTGCCATTGGCTCCTGCAAGCGGATATTCTCTCCGGGTACAAATCTCTGTAATGCTTCAACAACCGCTCCACTAATCATCTAATTATTGTCCCCTTATTCTTTCGTTACGATTCAGCCCCTGCCAAACCGCAACATAGCCACGCACAAAAATGTTCCATGCGGCCGTGCGTGATCATTCCACCGCCCGGGCCTGCTACGGCTCTGCTGGCAAAAGTCCGCCATGCTGTATCACCCCTGCCGCTCCGTAGATCCCCGCATCATTTCCCAGCCTTGCAAGAACAAATTTTGCCCCTCTGCAGGGCTTAAAAGCATATTTGCGGAAGCCCGGCTCCACAAAAGAGAGCAGGATCTCTCCCGCCTTTGAGACGCCGCCTCCGATGACAAAGGCTTCCGGATTGGTCACTGCCGCCACCGCCGCCAGACCTTTTCCCA
>CAJTPH010000001.1:67828-152310 GCA_910578215.1 uncultured Acetatifactor sp.
GATAATCGCCAAACTGACGCGCCACCTCGATGGCGACCTCATCCCCCGCTTTCACTGCGTCAAACACTCTTTTTGCTGAAAGGGCGCCCCGCCGCAGCAGGCTCTGCCTGTCATCCTGCGCAAGACGTCTTCCCGCCAGACGTACTATGCCTGTCGCAGAGGCATATTGCTCCAGACAGCCCTTATTTTTGCAGCCGCACTCCTCGGTCTCGCCGTCCTGAATATGAATATGCCCGATCTCCCCGGCGGCTCCGCAGGCCCCCGTAAGAATCTTTCCGTCCACAATGATCCCGCCGCCCACGCCGGTGCCCAGCGTAACCAGCACCATGTTGCGCAAGCCTCTGCCGCCGCCCTGCCACAGCTCTCCGTAGGCGGCCGCATTGGCGTCGTTTAACGCCTTCACCGGTACATTAATATATGCCCTCAGGGCGTCCGGTATGTTAAAAACCTTCCAGCCGATATTCACGGCGCCGGCTGTCAGCGTGCCATCGTCATCCACCGCTCCCGGCACCCCTACGCCAATGCCCTGAATGTCCTCCGTCCGAAGCTTCCTCTCCTCCAGCTTTGCCAGAATGCTTTTCGCCGCATCCCGCAGAATATAGCTTCCTTCATCTTCCTTATTTGTGGGAATCTCCCATTTATCCGTTACGCAGCCATCTTCCCCGAACAGCCCCAGCTTTACCGCAGTGCCGCCGATGTCAATACCAAACGCAAACCTTCCCATTTTCACATTTACTCCTCGTCCTCGTCTCTTTTTCTGGCCAGAGAATTCTGAACGCGGGAATACAGCTCCTGCGCCGCATTATAGCCCATCTTCTTCTGGCGGTGGTTTACCGCCGCGCTCTCGCAGATGATTGCCAGGCTCCTTCCCGGCCGAATGGGAATATTATGACAGACCACCCGGTTGCCCAGATATTCCACATAGTTTTCCTCCAGCCCAAGCCTGTCATACTCCTTATCCTTGTCCCAGTCCTCCAAGTGAATGACCAGATCGATAGACTGGGTATCCTTCACCGCGCTCACGCCAAACAGCGCCTTTACGTCCACAATGCCTATGCCGCGCAGCTCGATCAGATTTTTGGTCACGTCCGGCGCAGAGCCGATCAGGGTCTCCTCGCTGACCCTCCGCAGCTCCACCACGTCGTCCGTCACCAGACGATGCCCCCGCTTGACCAGCTCCAGCGCCGCCTCGGACTTACCGATGCCGCTCTCACCCGTGATAAGCACTCCCTCGCCGTACACGTCCACCAGCACTCCGTGAATGGAAATGCAGGGCGCCAGCTGCACATTCAGCCACCGGATGGTTTCCGCCATAAAAGCGGAGGTAGCCTCCTTGGAGGAAAGAATGGGTATTTTGTGCGCCACGGCACACTCCGTAAAAATCGGGTCCGGTCTTAAGTCACGGCAGAATACAAAGGCAGGAACATCGTAATCCATCAGCTCATTGTATACCTCCCGCTTCCTGTGCTCCTCCATATCCTCCATATAGGCATATTCCACAAAGCCGATAACCTGAAGGCGCGTGGCGTCAAAATGCTCGAAAAATCCCGCAATCTGAAGGGCAGGGCGGTTGATGTCCGACTGAGCGAGGCGGATGCCCTTAACCTCAACCTCCGGCGTGAGATTCTCAAGCTTCATTTTTTCAATCACCCGTGTCAATGCGATACTTTCCATAAATCATACCTCCCTGTCCCTGAATGTGTCCCTTTAAATAATGTTATTTTATCACAACACAGCATTTATGAAAAGATATTGTTACTCTTTTGCTTCATCCTTTTTCCTGAAAAAACGATAAATTTCCTCAGCGGCGCGCCTGTTCAGCTCCGGCAGCCGCTCCAGCTCCTCCACCGAGGCCGCCTTGATTTCCGCAATGGATCTGAAATGCCGCATCAGGGCTTTTCTTCTGGCAGGACCCACCCCCGGAATATCATCCAGGACGGACCTTACCTGAGATTTGCTGCGCAGCGAGCGGTGATACTCGATAGCGAAGCGGTGGGCTTCATCCTGCACCCTGGTAATCAGCTTAAAGCCCTCCGAGCGTGTGTCGATGGGCAGCTCCACATTATTGAAATATAAGCCCCGGGTGCGGTGATTATCGTCCTTTACCATGCCGCAGACCGGAATGCTGAGATGAAGCTCCTCCAGCACGGACAGCGCAATGTTCACCTGCCCCCTGCCGCCGTCCATCATCAGCAGGTCCGGGAATTTGGTAAAGCTTCCGTACTCCTTCTCCAGGTTCTTTTCCTCCAGCTCCGCGCTCTCCTCCATGCCGTGGGTGAAGCGTCTTGTCAGTACCTCCCGCATACAGGCGTAATCGTCCGGGCCCGAGACCGTTCTGATACGAAACTTCCGGTAATCGCTGGGCTTGGGCTTTCCCTTTTCAAACACGATCATGGAGCCCACATTCTCAAACCCGTTGATGTTGGAAATATCAAACGCCTCCATCCGCTCTATGCGCTCAAGCCCCAAAACACCGGCGATCTCCCGGACCGCGCCGATGGTGCGGCCCTCCTCCCGCTTCAGGCGTTCCCGGTCCTGCTCCAGAATATGTCTGGCATTCTCCGCCGCCAGCTCCACAAGCTTTTCCTTAGAACCGATCTTCGGCACACGGATGTAAACCCTTCCTCCCTTGCGCTCCGTCAGCCATTTTTCTATAAGCTTTTGATCTCCTATCTCATACTGCAGCATCAGCTCCCTGGGAATAAAGGGTGTACCCGCATAAAACTGCTTTACAAAATTCTCCAGGATCTCCGGCTTGTTGCCCTCCGACACATGTGTCATGTAGTAGTGCTCCCTGCCGATCAGCTTCCCGTCCCGCACGAAAAACACCTGAACCACCGCCTCTCTGTCATCCTGATAGAGCGCGATAATATCCTTGTCCTCACCAACGCTGTCCGTGATCTTCTGCTTCTGGGAAACCTGTTTGACACTGTTGAACAAATCCCGGTAGACGGCCGCCGTCTCAAAGTCCAGATCCTCCGACGCAGCCTTCATTTTTGTCTCCAGCTCCTTCAGAACCATATTGTAATTGCCGTTTAGAAATTCCAGCGCCTTCCCTACCTGCTCCCGGTATTGTTCCCTGCTCACATAGCCCTGACAGGGGGCGGAGCACTGCTTGATATGATAGTTCAGGCAGGCGCGCTCCAGCCCGATATCCCTTGGCAGAACACGGTTGCAGGTTCGCAGGAAATAAAGCTTGTTCAACAGCTCTATGGTATCCTTTACCGCCGCCGCGCTGGTGTAAGGCCCAAAGTACTTCGACTTGTCCTTTTTCATCGTCCTGGAAAAGAGAATCCGGGGATAGTCCTCTCCCACGGTCACCTTTATATAAGGATAGGTTTTATCGTCCTTAAGCAAGGTGTTATATTTCGGAGAATACTCTTTAATCAGATTGTTTTCCAGCACCAGCGCTTCCAGCTCCGAGTCCGTCACAATATACTCGAAACGGGCGATCAGTGTAACCATCTTGTCGATGGCAGGACCGCGTCCGATGTTTTCCCGGAAATAAGAGCGCACGCGGTTGTGAAGGTTTATCGCCTTTCCCACATATAAAATGACATCTTTGTCATCCCTCATAATATAAACTCCCGGTTCCTTTGGGAGCTTCTTCAATTCTTCCTCTATGACAAACATAATACCTTCCTGTGCCCTCCGCTTCCTCTGCCCCGTGGCCTTTGCCCGGAGTACATGTCTTCATGCAAAGCCTGAACCCCGCCTCTACTGCCCGCTGCCCGGCTGCAAAAATCTGTCTACGCCGTCTGCAATGCCCCGGACAATCTTATCCTGATAATCCTCCGTGGCCATAAGGGCGTCCTCCTCCGGATTGCTCATATAACCCATCTCCACAATGGTGGCGGGCACCTGGCACCAATTGATGCCGCTCATGGTGTCCGTCTCCCACACACGCCTTTTTTCGCAGCCTGTCGCCGCCGCAAGCTCGTCCAGGATAAAGGCCGCCAAATCCCTGCTTTGCTCATACAAATTCCCGTTGTAAGGATTCTTTGCGGTCTGGCAGATAGTCATTGCCCCCTTTACGGAGGTATTTTCGGAGCCGTTGGCATGAATACGGATAAACGCGTCCGCCTCTGCATCATTCGCCACCTTCGCCCGCTCACTGTTGCTTATATCCACATCATGAGTAGTGCGCACCATGATCACCCGGTAGCCCCGGCTCGTCAGCTCCGTCTCCAGCTTCAGTGCTACCGTCAGGGTCAGCTCGTACTCATTCAGGCCGCTGGTCTTTCCCGCAGTCCCCGCGGATACCTTCTTCTTCGTCTCCGTTGCGCCGGGTCCTATGGGCTCCTGGTCGCTGTTGCCTTTCTGCTGGTGCCCCGCGTCAATAACCACCAGAAGACCGTTCTCCGCCTCCAGGTCTCCCTCCACGGCAGTTGCCGTGGGACCCGCCGGCGGCTGAGACTCCGGAGCAGACGGCGGCTGGGCAGTCACGCCGGGCCCAGGACCCCGGGACGGCTGCGGCTCCCTTGTCTCCTGAGGCGCCGTTATCGGCGCAAGGGACGGCTCCGCCGTAGGAGCAAGGGTTTCAAGCGGCGTGGGAATCAGCCTGGCATCAGGCTCTCCCTGCTGTCCGCAGCCCGTAAGCAGCAAAACTGCCGCCGCAAGACCTGACGCCAGTTTATATGTTAAATTTTTTAATACTTTCCTAAACATTGTATTTAAACCCTCCCGCCAAAATAACCTGCGCAGTTTTATACCAACGGGGCTGCCCCTCCAACAAATCTTTTCCTTCTCTAGTATATACACTATTCAAATTTTTTTCCAGTACTTTGTGCAGGGCATTTACCTCATGTAAATAATGAAAAACCGTACAAAAACGCGTCCCAAAGGAACGCATTTCTATGATCAAGATATACTTTCCTTTGTGTGGCCGCGTACATAAAAAACGGCAGCTGCCCATGTTTCCATAAAGGCAGATGCCATCCATCCTCAAAATATGTTTTCCAAACAGTGCGATAATGCAGAACTAAAGTCTGGGATTACGGCTGGAAATACCATAACTGAATCCCGGACTTTGAATCTGCTCAATGGAATGGAATGGATAAGTACAAGCTACTGTTTTTCAGGCGGATAGAATACAAGCAAATCTTCTATTCCACACTCCAAGACAGTACAAAGTTTGCATAACACGAATACATCTAAACGAGTAATGCTGTTAGTGCAATAACTGTCTATCTGTTTCCAGTTCATTTCTGCTTTGTGTGACAGCTTATTTTTGCTCAAGCCCTTTTCCTTTAGCAATTCATTCAGCCGGATTTCCATGTGACCGTAATTATCTTCCACTTTTCCACCTCTGCCAATCAGTATTCTTGTAAGCTTTGAACGATTTAATTCTATATATGTTATAGAGGCTTGGTAATCCCAAGCAAGTATTAGATCACCAGATGCAGAAACATTTGTTTTGCATTTAGGAAACAATGAAAAATATGTATATTTCCCGTTGCTTATCAGCAGGAATAAAAAGCAATAAATGCTGAATATTGCATTTTAAGACTGTACATAGCTATATTAGTATGAAAAATAATTCCTCTATACTGACAGCGGGACGAAAACGCCATATGGAAATATCAACCCCAGAAAGGAACCGCCTGACTCCTCTCCGGGGTTTAGTATAAAAACTTATTTTTTATTCCATCCTGCCGTTAGAAAACCGGCCTACAGGGCGCTCCTCCTTCTCCGGCTCCTGCGCTTTCTCTGCTTCCGCAGGCTTCTGCGTCTGCGCCAATCCCATGGGCTCCTGCGCTCCCGGCGCCTTCTCTGCTTCTGCGGCTTCCTGTGCCTGCGCCAATCCCATGGACTCCTGCTCTCCCGGCACTTTCTCTGCTTCCGCAGGCTCCTGCGCCTTCTCTGCTTCCACGGGTTCCGGTTCCTGCGCCTGGGTCAATCCCGCTGGCTCCTGCTTCCCTGTTGCTTCCTCGCTCCGCTCCGTGCCTTCCGCCGCCCCGGCTTTTCCCATATCGGTATCCCCGGCTCCGGTATCCCCGGCTCCGGCGTCGCCACCTGCAGCTCCGGCCTCACGCGCCTCAGAAGCAGGTTCCCGGGCAGGCTTCCCGGCTCCGGCCTCACTCTCCTTTTCCTCAGGCTCAGGCAGCCCCTTCGCCTTGCGGAAGATCTCCATAAACTGCTTGCCGGTAATGGTCTCCTTCTCGATCAGGAACTCCGCCAGCTTATCCATCACATCGCGGTTCTCACGCAGCATGGCGAGAGCCTTCTCATAGCTCTCCTTCAAAATCGCCACCACCTCGTCGTCGATCTCCGCAGCCGTGGCGTCGCTGCAGTTCAGCGCCGTCCTTCCCTCCAGGTACTGGCTTTCCACCGTGGCAAGCCCTACAAGCCCGAACTTCTTGCTCATGCCATAACGCGTTACCATATTTCTTGCGATATCCGTAGCCTTTTCAATGTCGTTTGCCGCGCCTGTCGTGACGGTGTCAAAAACTACCTCCTCGGCGGCGCGCCCGCCCACAAGGCCCACCAGCATATCTCTCAGCTCATCCTCGGTATTCAGGTACTTCTCCTCCTCCGGCACATGCATGACATAGCCCAGAGCGCCCATGGTCCGGGGCACAATGGTGATCTTCTGCACGGGCTCGGAATTTTTCTGCAGCGCGCTGATCAGCGCATGCCCCACCTCATGATAGGAGACGATCTTTCGCTCCTCCTTGCTCATGATGCGGTCCTTCTTCTCCTTACCTACAAGCACTACCTCCACCGCGTCAAACAGATCCTTCTGGCAGACATACTCCCTGCCCTCTTTTACGGCATTGATTGCCGCCTCGTTGATCATATTGGCCAGGTCGGAGCCCACCGCGCCGCTGGTGGCAAGGGCAATGGCATCCAGATCCACGGTCTCATCCATCTTCACATCCTTCGCATGAACCTTCAGGATCTCGACACGCCCCCTTAAATCGGGCTTATCCACAATAATACGCCTGTCGAAACGCCCGGGACGCAGCAGCGCCTTATCCAGAATCTCAGGGCGGTTTGTTGCCCCCAAAATCAAAATTCCCTTGGAGCTGTCAAAACCGTCCATCTCGGAGAGCAGCTGGTTCAGGGTCTGCTCCCGCTCCTCGTTGCCGCCGCCGTATTTGGAATCACGGCTGCGTCCGATGGCGTCTATCTCATCGATAAAGATAATACAGGGCGCGTTCTTATTCGCCTCCTTGAACAGGTCGCGGACACGGCTGGCGCCCACGCCTACATACAGCTCGATAAAATCAGAGCCCGTCAGTGAGAAAAACGGCACATGCGCCTCTCCCGCCACCGCCTTTGCCAGCAGGGTCTTACCCGTTCCGGGAGGTCCCACAAGCAGGGCTCCCTTGGGCAGCCTCGCGCCTATCTTGGAATACTTTCCGGGATTGTGCAGGAAATCAACCACCTCCACCAGGGATTCCTTGGCCTCGTCCTCGCCTGCCACGTCCTTAAAGGTCACGCCCGTTTCCTTCTGCACATAGACCTTGGCATTGCTCTTGCCCACGCCCATAGGACCGCCGCTGCCGCCCATCTTTTTAAAGACGACGCCCAGCAGTATCCACATCAGCGCAACCGGCAGCACCACATAGAGCACCACATCCATAATTCTGCCGGAATTGTCGTTCAACGTCCGGTTGGCATCGATTCCGTGCTCTATCATGCGCGCCGTCAGGGTATCAAAATCCTCCATCATAATGGTGGAATAAGTCACCTGTATATTTCCGTAAAGCGCCGCATAAGGATTGGGCGTCACGGTGCCGGACTTATCCCCTTCCTTCAGGGTAAAACGGATCTGCCCGTTGCTCTGCACGTCGATGGCCTCTACCCGGTCTTCGTTGACGTATTTCAGAAACTGCGTATAGGATACCTCTCTGGTGTTTCCGCTGCCGCCGAACAGCATGTTCCACAGCATAAAAATAATTAACAGCGTGCTTAATCCGGCAAGCAGAAGCATCAGAATACTGGGCTTCCTGGGCGAGCCGTTGCCGCCTCCGTTTCCGTTATTGGAGCCGTTTCCGTTTCCTCCCGGCATATTGCCGTGACTGCCGTTATCATATCCCCCGCCGTTATCATACTGGTTTGTCTGATTGTCCATAGTAACTCCATTTCCATATTTTTTAACATTTCCGGCCAAAAGCTTACGCCTTATGCCCGCCGGGGCGGACATTCCGTATTTTAAGGGAACCTTCAAACTGCTTACCCTTTTACATTCCCCAATTATATCAAATCTATTTTATTATAGAAAGAATAAATTGATAAATCAATACCGTAAATGTGAAAAATGCGTGTCATCTCTTAAAGATTTCTAAACTATTGCCAAATTTGATGCATTTCGACACAAAACAGAATGTCCAAAAAATTTTTATGGCGGCGGAACAGTAAAACGGGGCGGTTCACCGCCCCGTTTATTCCATATAGCCTGTGTTTTATGTAAGCCTCCTACTCGGACAGTACGAACTGCCCTACAAGATTGTCCAATATAATTGCCTGCGCCGACAGCTCCTCGCTGGTAGCGGAAGCCTCCTGGGCAGTTGCCGCATTGCTCTGTACCACCTCCGAGATCTGATTTACGCCGATCTCCGCCTGACGCATTGCCTCCGACTGATCCTGAACCATGACCTTCAGATCCTTTGAGAACTCCGCAATCTCCTTGATTCCGGCTACAACGGCCTCCAGCGAACCTGCCGCGCGCTCTGCCGCACAATTTCCCTCCGAAACCTCTTTGATAGAGCCCTCGATCAGCCCTCTGGTATCCACCGCCGCCTTGGCGCTTTGATCCGCCAGCTCCCTGATCTGGTCTGCCTCATTGGCAAAATGCTGCGCCTTCATATAAGATTCGTCCGAACGCTCCGCGCTCCTTTCCATTGCCGTGGTAATATCGGAAATGGTAGCATGCAGCTCCTGGACTGCCTGCGCCTGGTCGGTGGCGCCTTCCGCAAGACTCTGCGACGCGTTCGCCAGATCTCCGGAGCCGGAATTCACCTGGCTGGAAGCCTCCCCGATAGCAACCAGGGTCTTTTGCATCTGATCCCGCAGCCCGCGCATGGACTGATACAGCTTCTCGAAATCGCCGGTATATCTTTCAGCCGCCTTGGACTTCACCGCATAATTTCCCGATGCCATCTCTCCCAGCACCTCGCCGATATCGCCGATTATAACGTTCAGATTCTTTGCCATCTCCGTGGCATCCTTCTCCATGTCCTCCACCTCGTCTCCGGTATCCACCGCCGGGAAAGGCGAAGACAGGTCTCCTGTTGCAAAGGTCTTGAGACGCGCGCCCAGCTTACCCAGAGGCTCCGCAATTTTACGAGCGATACTCTTTCCGATCCTGAGGGACAGAACCAGGGCAATTGCAATCACAATAAGCATGACGACCGAAAAAATCGCCGTGATAGCGGTGAGCAATACGGACAGATCGTTTCCTTCGTCCACCTTCACATCCAGAAGGCTTTCCAGCTTATCGTAAATGCTGTTGTACTTAGACGCCATTTCACTGAGCGCCAGCTCCTGCGCCTCACGGCAGCGCTCCCTGTCCGTGGTGGCGCCCAGCTCCATAATCCTGGCATCCAGCTCCCAATATGCGACCAGCTCGGCACATATGGCATCATAGGTCTCCCTTCCCGCCTTCGAGACAATGGTAGTTTCCACCTTGGCAAAATACTGCTCGAATTTCTCCCTGCTGTTTGTGTGCTGCGCCACAACCGTCGCGATAGCATCCGCGTCGTCATATCCGATGGCAGCGCGCAGAGACGACCTGCTGTCCGCAAACTCAAACATTGCCATGCCGATATCTCCCTGAGCAAAGCCGAAATTTTTCAAAGCGTAGGAATATCTGTTTGAAATGATAATAAGAGCGATCAGTCCCAGCAATGCCGCTCCAGCCGCAATAGTCGATACCCTGAAGATAGAAATAGTCAGCTTTTTTTCAATTCCTTCCCGTTTACCCTGGTTGCCTCTGTTTACGTTATCCTGCATAATTTAGTTTTCCTCCTGCCGATTGACATTTAGACACATTTTCAAATAATCGGAATAGACTTCACCGCCGCCATATATCGACATGCCATTATTCCCCTTATTTTCTACCCTTAATGCAATGACAATAGCGATATAATGCTCGCCCTCTTTATATATGCCGTGTCTTTGGCTACTGCGAAAATCGTATCAGGATGTTTAACAAAAACGGGACGCCGATATGTCAGAGCCGACTTCCGCATCTGCCTCCGGCGGCCCTGAACCATAAAGAAATATTCTTTTAATTTGTAAATTGTATCTTAATATAAATTATACACTTTTTTTCTGAAAACACAATGAAATATCAAATTATTTTTTTACATTTTTTTAATTCTTTTTTTAGAAGTTATTTTTTTTACTAATTTGTAATGCCGGGTCCGCCGGCAATGGATGAAGTGGATAAAAATCTGACTTTTTTTCTATTTCATTATAAGATAAGCTGTGATAGAATGTTTGATGTAAAAAGTACCGGGTACTGTTTGCTGGTGCCGCTTACGGAAACTTTCAGATTTTGCTTTAATGCCCGCTGAAGCGGACGGGAGGGAGATACATGAGAATCGGTTTTGATAACGAAAAATATCTGAAAACGCAGTCGGATCATATCAAAAAACGCATCGGTCAGTTTGGGGACAAGCTTTACCTTGAGTTCGGCGGAAAGCTCTATGACGACTACCACGCATCCAGGGTGCTTCCCGGCTTTGAGCCCGACGCAAAGCTGCAGATGCTGATGCAGCTCTCCGACTGCGCGGAGATCGTTATTGTCATCAGCGCCGCCGACATTGAAAAAAACAAAATGCGCGGCGACCTGGGAATCACCTATGACGTGGACGTGCTGCGACTGCGGGACGAATTCCAGAACAGGGGCCTGTATGTGGGAAGCGTGGTCATAACACACTATTCCGGCCAGAACAGCGCGGACCAGTTTAAGGCAAAGCTGGAAAAGAAGAATATCCGGGTATACCTTCACTACACCATCGAGGGCTATCCGGCAAACGTGCCCCTGATCGTCAGTGAAAACGGGTACGGAAAAAACGATTATATAGAAACCTCAAGGCCCCTTGTGGTCATCACCGCCCCCGGACCCGGCAGCGGAAAAATGGCTACCTGCCTCTCCCAGCTCTACCACGACAACATAAGAGGTATTAAGGCGGGCTACGCGAAGTTTGAAACCTTCCCCATATGGAATATTCCTCTGAAGCATCCCGTAAACCTTGCCTATGAGGCGGCCACCGCCGATTTAAACGACGTCAATATGATCGACCCCTTTCACCTGGAGGCATATGGCGTCACCGCAGTAAACTACAACCGCGACATTGAGATCTATCCCGTGTTGAACGCCATTTTCGAGAGCATTTACGGTGAAAATCCCTACAAATCTCCAACCGACATGGGTGTCAACATGGCCGGAAACTGCATTATAGACGATGAGGCGTGCTGTGAAGCCTCCCTTATGGAGCTCCTCCGGCGTTACTACGCCGCGCTGAATAAGGTGGCAAAAGGAGAGGCGGCGGAGAACGAGGTTTACAAAATCGAGCTTTTGATGAAGCACGCGCGGATCACCACAGACGACCGCAAGGTGACCGTTGCCGCCAGGAAGCGCGCGGAGGAGCTGGGAATGCCCACTGCTGCCATCGAGCTGCCCGACGGACAGGTAATCACCTCCAAGACCTCGGATTTTCTCGGCGCTTCCGCGGCACTTCTGCTGAACGCACTGAAATACCTGGCAGGCGTATCTCATGATACCAGGCTGATAAAGCCGGAGGCCATTGCTCCCATCCAGGAGCTGAAGGTCCGCTACCTGGGCGGCAAAAATCCCCGCCTTCACACAGACGAGGTGCTGATTGCCCTGACTCTTGCCGCCTGCACCGACGAGAATGCCAGACGCTCTCTGGAACAGCTCCCAAGGCTGAGAGGCTGTCAGGCACATACCTCCGTCATGCTCTCCGAGGTTGACATCAAAATATACAAGAAGCTGGGTGTGGACCTGACCAGCGAGCCGATTCAGACCAAGAGAAAATATTATTAATATAGCGGATAAAATTCCCGCAGGAATAAAAAGCGTCCTACAGCTTCTTTCGGAAATTACCGATTACACTGACCCCCTCGTTGACCACCATAAACGCGTAGGGGTCGTACCTGTGAATAATCGCTTTCAGCCTATGTACCTCATACTTGGACAGGAGAATATACAGGACATGAGACTGCTCGTTGGTATAGACGCCCATGCTTGTCCATTTTGTAATTCCCCTGTCCAGCTCCTTAAACACCGCCTTCTCCAGCTCGGCTGTGTCCGCCTTTGTGATTACGTTGACCTCCACATTGATATTCTGCGTGTGCAGCTTATCCATGGCCAGGGAATGGACCGCCGAGTAAATGATGGAGTACACCACGATCTCCATGTCGAACAAAAACAGGCAGGCGGCGTACAATACCAGATTTACCATCAGATTTACCGTGCCCACGCTGAAATCCTTCTTCCACTTCATAAGAAGCACGCCCAGAATATCCATGCCGCCGCTGGAGGAGCCCATGCGAAGCATAATACCCACGCCCGCTCCGGCAACGATTCCGCCTACCATACATGAAGCCATGGCATCCTCCACGACGGTAATAATGGGGACCGCCGACAGAAATATCGTCATTCCCGTCACCGATACCAGCGTCTTGAAGAAGAAGCGTTTACCCATTCTGGTAAAAGCAAGGATAAAAATGGGAATATTGATCACATAATAGATAATTCCGGCAATATCAAATCCCGTAAAATTCATTCCGAACTTCTCCGCCAGAACCGTCCTGACGACCTGGCAGAGACCCATAAGCCCGCCCGTATACAGATCGGCAGGAACCACAAACAGATTGATTCCCACCGCATATACGAACGCACCCAAAAGACTTCCCAGGGTCCTTCTTCCTTCGTTGATCACAATTTCCTTATTCATTATCTCAGGGCTTCCTCTACCTTCGCCTTTAATTCAGCCGCGGACATGGAGCCCACAAACGAGCTTACCGGCTTACCGTCCTTAAAAATAACAAATGCCGGAATGCTGGACACACGGTACTGCTGCGCGGTCTGCATATTTTCGTCCACGTTGCACTTACCCACCTTCAGCTTCCCGTCATACTCCTCTGCAAGCTTTGCCACCACCGGACCCATCATCTTGCAGGGATTGCACCAATCCGCAAAAAAGTCCACCAGCACAGGCACATCCGCCTGCAAAACCTCCGCTTCAAAATTGTCGGTCGTAAATTTGTATTCCATAACCTGTTCCTTTCCGCGCTTTCCGCGCAAAATATAATTGTGGTTTCGGGGCGGCTCCGTCAAACCTCCCGCCGCCAAAACCGAAAACCCGGCCGCCCCGCCGCATCAAATAACCCGCACACAGCGCCGCCCTTCTGCCGGGTTCAGCGGTATATAATATATTTGCATATAGGGTTGCCCTGAGCGGAGAATCTCTCCTCGTATTCCGTCATCACATTGCCCTGAATCAGCTTTTCATCGCTGTGCAGATCGTATGTGACGACCTCCGCCTTCCACCCTGCGGGTTCCAATTCCTCCAGCGCAAAGTCAAAGAGCGCCCGATTATCTGTCTTAAACTCCAGGCGTCCGCCCTTTTTGAGAATCGTGTCATAGCGCGCCAGAAATTCTCTGGACGGCAGTCTGCGCTTTGCATGCCTGTCCTTCGGCCAAGGGTCAGAAAAATTCAGGTAAATCCTGTCCACCTCCCCTGCGCCGAACACCCCGGTAATATTCTCCGCGTCCATGCGAAGAAACTTCAGATTAGGCAGCTCCTCCTGAGACATTTTCTGAACGGCGCGCAGCAGCACGCTGGAATATTTCTCAATCCCCACATAATTGATATCGGGATGCTCCTTAGCCATAGTATGTATGAATTTTCCCTTTCCCATACCAATCTCAATATAAACAGGCGAGTCGTTCCCAAAAATTTCCTTCCATTTGCCGGGGCACTCCGTCTGCACCGACTCCGAAACAACATAAAGGCTTTCCGCAATCGCTTCGCGAGAGCCCGTAATATTGCGCAATCTCATATCTATTCCCCTTCACGCGCTTTGCCGCACTTCCGCCATCAAAGACGTCCTTTGACCGCTTAGAAATTCTTCTCACACTTTCCTGTCATAAATGTACTTTATCTTGCACCGCTTGTCAATGTCTGTGTCATGCTTCCCACATTATTTTATTTTAATAATTATGCCCCTATGGTTTTACGGGAAAATAGTGTATAATTAAAAAACAGAATACCAAAAACCCACCGTGAGGTAGCACTATGTTTCGCCGTCCCGAAAAAAAGATTTATAAATTTTTATATAAATGTATCTTTACAACGACAGCCGCAGTGTGCGCCGGCAGCATGCTTTTAAGCAGCAGCCTTGCGGCATCCGCCGACGAGGACCTTGAAGCGCGTCTTGAAGCCCAGCGCGCCATGCCCATCCAGTCCAACGAGGTGGAAAACTGGCCCGTCGGTCCGGTGGTAGGCGCCGATTCCGCCATTTTGATGGAGGCGGAAACCGGCGCTATCCTCTATGCCAAAAATATCCACAAAACGGAATACCCTGCCAGCACCACCAAGATCATGACCACGCTTCTCGCCACCGAATTATGCGAAATGGACGAGATTGTCAGCTTTTCCCATGACGCGGTCTTTGACAACCCTCCGGGAAGCAGCGGTATTGCCATGGATGTGGGGCAGGCGCTTACCATGGAGCAGTGCCTGAACGCAATTCTGATCCGCTCCGCAAACGAGGTGGCCTTCGCGGTGGCGGAGCATATTTCCGGAACCACGGACTGGACCGTCTTTGCCGACACAATGAATAAGCGTGCGGCGGAGCTGGGCGCTTTGAACACCCACTTCACAAACCCCAACGGACTGCCGGACGAAAATCATTACACCACCGCCTATGACCTTGCCATGATAGGCAAAGCCTTTTTTGAAAACGAGATGCTCTGCCAGATCTCCCTGACACGGCGTATGGAGATTCCTGCCTCCGACCGGCTGCCCAATGCCAAGCTGGAGCTGAATTCCATGCAGATCATCCCCACCGGCACCTACGCCTATCCCTACATTATAGGGTGTAAAACCGGCTACACCAGCGTGTCGAGGGCATGTCTTGTCTCCTGTGCGGAAAAGGACGGCCTCCGGCTGATCTGCGTGGTGCTGCGGGACGAACCCCCTTACCAATACACCGACACCATCGCTCTGTTTGATTACGGCTTCTCCAATTTCCAGAAGATCAATATCTCTCAGACAGAGACAAAATATAATCTTGACAATATGGGGCTGTTTTACAGCGGAAATGACATTTTGGGCAATTCCCGGCCCTTCCTGAGCCTGGACAGGGAAGATTACATTGTTCTCCCCAGAACGACCTCCTTTGAAAATTTGGATTCCTACATTTCCTACGACACAGACAGCAGTGAACAGGCGGCCTCCATTAACTACACCTATCACGGTATGGATGTCGGTTCGGTGGGCGTAAACTTTGCCAAAAGCGGTAACGAGACCCATCTTTTCGGCATGGTTATAGACACAAGCGACGACCTGCAGAATTCCGAGGAGCCTTCCGTTATCTTTATTGACGTGACCAAAATACTGGTCTTTCTTGCCGTTGTGGCCGTTGCCGTTTTTATCGGGCTTCTGCTTCACTCCGCGCTGAAAAACTATGCGTTTGGGTGCATCCGGCACACAAGACGATACGAAAACGACCGGCAGCGGGGCAGAAGAAACCGCTCCGGAAGCAAATTCAAGGACTATGACCTGTAAGCCATAGTCCTTATTTTTACTGCCCGGGAGTATTGCCTTTCCAGGCATCCCCCTGACCGTATTTCTTCCTGCCCGTCACTGCCTTGACTATTTTACTTCTCCTCCTGCCTGCGCGCAGTCAGGCCGCGGCGTCTGTGAAGCTCCCTGGCACGCGCGCTGCGCTCCCTGACTGCCGCCGCTTCCTCCTGGGTTATCAGCTTGGTGGTTTTAACGACGTAGATTTTCCCGCCCTCCGAGCGCCGGATTCTGATTTTTCCCTTAAGATAACCATGCTTCTCACAATAAGCAAGGCAGTAATAATGCCTGCCGTTTGCCGTAAACCACCTCAGCTTTTTTCTCAGGTTTCGATGACAGAGATAGCATTTGCTGGAAATGACCTCCTTATCGGCAAAGGCTTCCGTCTTGTCGGCAAATTCCCGGGAAATATATTTCACATAGGTGTCAAACTGTACCTTAACCTCCGATTTCCTGTCCGCAGGCGGATGAAAGACATCATAGGAAACATTTTTCAGAATCTGAGGCTTTTCAGCCAGGATTCTTTTTAAAATTTCCGCAGTATAGTACGCGTCGCTGAATGCCCTGTGAAACGGAATGTCTTTTTCTATCTCCAGAAAATCTATGGCATACTCCAGAGCCTTCCTGGACTTCCCGTCCTCAAAGGCAAGGCTGAACAGCTTCTGCACGTCATAAAAAACAATGGGCTCGCCTGACAGGGGCGGCATATTATAGTACCTCATATTGCGCTGCAGCTCCGTCAGGTCCGTTCCGCCCCATGTGCAAAACCGGTATGGCTCCTCTCCGCACCATTTAAAAAATCTTCCCGCCACCTCCTCAAAGGGCTTGCCGCGTTCCAGCTCCTGCATCTGCAGATGAATCAGCTTGCTGGTAATCTGGTGCATTTCATGATACACCTCGGGCTTTATCAGCTCACTGAATTCTCCCACCATTACGCTGTCCCCGCTTAATTTGATGGCGCCGATCTCAATGACCTCGAAGGGAAGCTTCTCCACGGCTTCTTCCAGACCTGTATTACTCTGATTCCATTCCAAATCCAAAACAATATAATTCATGTAAACTCCCCTTCGCCCGCTCAAGCGGACATCCCAATCAGGATTGTGAAAGGCTCTTTTTCACATTTAATCCCCGTCTGCCTGTTTCACCGGACATTTTACACCATATTTTTCAGCTTTGGGAGTCGGCACTGTCCTTTTTGTCGGTTTTTACATACCGGCTCTCAATCCAGGTATGAGCCAGCGTGATCCAGGAGCTGACCTCCTCCTGCACTGCCCTGCTCCCCGTGAGACGCGTTGCAAGAGAAAGACCATGACCTCCGCAGGGATACATGTGAAACTCCGTAGGCACGCCCGCACGGCGCAGCGCGCCCACAAACATCAGCGAATTTTCCACAGGCACGGAGCCGTCCGTAAAGGTGGCCCAGATAAAGGTGGGCGGCGTCTTGGAGCTCACCTGATTTTCCAGCGACACCTTCGCAATCAGCGGATTCTCTCCCGCCTCACGCTCCTCCTCTCCGATTCCAAGCAGATTCTGAATAGAGCCCTTGTGGGCAAATTCACCGGAGGTAATGACCGGATAGCACAAAATCAGTCCGTCCGGACGAAGCAGCTCACGATCGGTTATTCCAAGGGCCTCCGCCAAAAAGCTCTCCTCCCAGAACACGCCCATCGAAGCCGCCAGATGCCCGCCTGCGGAGCACCCCAGAACGATAATCTGCCCGGGATTCACATGCCACTCCCGCGCATGCTCACGAATCAGCTTGATACTGTATGCAAGCTCCGTCAGCGCGGTGGGATACACGGCCGGCGCGCAGGAATAATTCAGCACCGCCGCATGATATCCCATAGACAGAAACTGAAAGGCAAGCGCCTCGCCCTCCCTGGGCGAGGTATACGCATATGCCCCTCCCGGACAGATCAGAATCAGTGGTCTGTCCTCAATGTCAATCTCCTTATAATACTCCTGAATATAGGTTGTAAGCCTTGTCTGCGGCAGAGAGCCGCCGACCTTAATAGAAAATACTTCATTCTTCATAGCCTTCTCCGTTCCGGTTCCTACTTAATAGGCGCGTCCCCAGTAAACCATCTTCCCTGCGGGCTTTCCGCAGCATACACAGGTGTCCCCAAGCTGTTCCTGCTCGAAGGGAATGCAGCGGCTGGTAACGCTCAGTTCTTCTTTAACGGCATCCTCACATTCCCGGCAGCCGCACCACATTGCCTTTACAAAGCCGGACTTTTCACGGAAGAGCTTCCTGAATTCCTCCATGTTTTTCGCCGTATAGGTATGGGCATCCCTGTGCGCCCTTGCCCGCTCCAGCATCTCCTGCTGAATCGTCTCCAGAAGCTCACCCGCCTTTTCCTCCAGCTCGCTCAAGGCAACCTCCAGCTTCTCCCTGGTATCCCGGCGGCAGATGACGCATTTGCCCGCTTCGATGTCCTTGGGCCCTATTTCCACACGGATAGGATAGCCTCTCATCTCTGCTTCCGCAAACTTCCAGCCGGGAGTCTTGTCGGAATCGTCCACCTTCACCCGGAACCTTCTGCTTAAAGTATCCTTTAATTCGTACGCCTTGTCAAGTACCCCTTCCTTTTTCTGCTGAATGGGTACAATACACACCTGCACGGGCGCCACCTTAGGAGGCAGCACCAGCCCCTCGTTGTCGCCGTGTACCATGATAATGGCGCCGATCAGCCGGGTAGTCATGCCCCAGGAGGTCTGATGCACATACTTTAATGTGTTGTCCTTATCCGTAAACTGAATGTCAAACGCCCTTGCAAAGCCGTCCCCGAAGTTATGGCTGGTGCCGGACTGCAGCGCCTTCCCGTCGTGCATCAGCGCCTCAATGGAATATGTCGCCTCCGCGCCCGCAAACTTCTCCTTCTCCGTCTTCTGTCCCTTGATAACAGGAAGCGCAAGCACCTCCTCGCAGAACTGCGCATATACGTTCAGCATCCGGATGGTTTCCTCCTCCGCCTCCTTTGCCGTAGCATGGGCGGTGTGCCCCTCCTGCCACAAAAATTCCCTGGAGCGCAGGAAAGGTCTTGTCTCCTTCTCCCAGCGAACTACGGAGCACCACTGATTATATATCCTGGGCAGGTCCCTGTAAGAATGGATGTCATTCTTATAAAAATCGCAGAAAAGCGTCTCGGAGGTAGGACGCACGCAAAGCCTTTCCTGCAGGGGCTGCAGCCCGCCGTGCGTCACCCACGCAACCTCAGGCGCAAACCCTTCCACATGATCCTTTTCCTTCTGAAGCAGAGACTCGGGAATAAACATGGGCAGGTATACGTTTTCCACCCCTTCCGCCTTGAACCTCTCGTCCAATTGTCTCTGAAGCAGCTCCCAGATAGCGTAGCCCGCCGGCTTGATTACCATACATCCCTTAACGGAGGTATAGTCGATCAGCTCCGCCTTCTTTACCACATCCGTGTACCACTGCGCGAAATCCACATCCATGGATGTGATTTCCTCCACCATTTTTTTCGTTTCCTGTGCCATTTTTCTTCTCCTTTTTTCGTTTATACAACATGAGCCTTATTCACTGCATTACGCAAAAAAACGCCGGACCTCCAATCCCCAAAGGGACCGGAAATCCGGCGGTACCACCCTGCTTGATACCTGTGTGCTGTCCTGCAAATATAATTTCAGCACACTGAAGTATCCCACTCTGCTGCCGATAACGCCGGCCTGCGTCGCGCTTCCGTCCCCGCCGCACCGTACGCTGCAGCCGCCATACGTCAGGTTCCTCGCGCAAAACTCCAAGGCAGGTTCCGGACCCTCCGCATAAGGACCTCTCAGCCGCACTGCCGCCTGCCGCGCACAATGCCACGTCCCTTCTCTGGATATGCCTCCAATCCGTACTAACCCTTTTCACAGTCTTTTTATGTAAGTGATTGTAGTGCATCCTCCCGCGGCTGTCAAGGAAAACCTGCGGAAAATTTTTATAAGAAAATTATCTGCCTCCCCTTGACTCTAAATCATACTTCAGGTTTAAACTATACCCATGAAGCGATTCATACCATACCGGAGTAAAAACAGGAACACACAAATCTGTATGCAGGCACTATATTGACATACGCGCCAGAGCGCGCAGAAGGGTATAAGCATGAAAATAGGTGAATTTGCTCAGGTGGCGGGGCTGCCCATATCCGTGCTTCGGCACTATGATCTAAAAGGGCTGTTAAGCCCTGATTATGTGGATACCTTCACCGGCTACAGGTATTATTCTGCCAGCCAGCTGGAGCGCGTGCACAAAATAACGCTCTTAAAGCAGGCCGGGCTATCCCTGAAGGAGATAAAGGATGTTCTCAGCAAGCCATATGACAGTCAATTTA
Organism: uncultured Acetatifactor sp.; assembly: GCA_910578215.1. Lineage (GTDB taxonomy): Bacteria > Bacillota > Clostridia > Lachnospirales > Lachnospiraceae > Acetatifactor. The sequence continues at coordinate 87,951 of CAJTPH010000001.1, forward strand.
TCTTAAGGATATTGAATGACCGCCGGACAAAATACCAAAGCATGCTGACCGCCATTGAGGAGGCTGAAAATAATATACTGAACAAAAGCGAAGGCACACAGAACACCCCCCCCCTGCGGCGAAGGCACACAAAGCCCCTCTCCGCCTTCGCCGCAAGGGGGAGCAAAATTGCCGGATAATCATTGAACGGGAGAAAGCCCCTGCCCGCCGGAGCAGCCTGCCTTTAAGCACATACGCTTGGGCAAGGACGGCGTGGCGGCAAGCCGGCCAGCGCATATCGGGGAAGACAATGAAAATGTTGAATATCCCACAATAGAGACGGAAAAGCGGCACTACATCCGGGGAACACGGATTAGGATGTGTTTGTATGGGAGAAATGACACGTTAAAAATTCTTTTTTAAGCTCCAGAAGGTTTCTGATCTGCATTAATATATAAAAAAGAATTGCCCTTGCCTCAAATTCTTCCCGGCTTTGGGGAAGGCTCTGTTCCTTCATCTGCAGGAGCAGCGCCTCCAGCCTTTCCAGCAGCCCCTCCACCGTGTTTTCCCGGTGATAATCCCGCTCTATCTGCCCCAGAAGCGCCGCTACCTGCAGTGCCTGCTCCGGCAGGTACTGGATTCTGACGATATTATTATATATTTCACGCAGAAGCACGCTCTGTTTTTCTCTCATCTCGATGTAATCAAGCTCAAGCTGGCTGCCGGACCTTACCGCATTGTTATAGTTTGCCGCGGCGCAAATCTTTGCGGCATCCAGCGCCTTCTCCAGATGCGCAAAGCACTCGGAATCATACTCCGACTTATCCTCCCTGGGCAGCCAATGGGACATGCGGCGCAGAATTTCCTTTATCTGCGCGTCGGCCTCCTCCGCCAGCCTGTCAAATTTGATCTGGTTTTTATGAAGATGTAAATTCACCAGAATGCCCGTTCCGGTGCCTATCAGAAACAGCAGGGTCTCGTTTGCCACCTCTCCCAAGCCCATATTCCTCTCCGTGAGAAAATGGCTGACCAGCACGGAGACATTGGCAAGCGCCTCACCCCAGCCCACGCTCAGGACAAACAGAGAAAACAGCAGCAGATATACCCCAAATGCCCATAGATTATAGCCTATCAGCCGGAAGCAGGCCGCCGAAAGCAAAAGCGCACACAAAAAGGCCAGCCCTCGGTTTCCGGCGCTTTTCAAGGTTTCCCGCTTGGTATTCCGAATGCTCAGTATGGTGATAATGCCTGCGGTCGAGGAATAATTCAACCCCAGCTCTCCCGCCAGCGCAATGGACAAGGCTGCGGCGACGGCAATTTTCAGGCTTTTTGTAAACTGCGCCTTCCAGTGTATTTTACGCATCCTCTGCCGTATGACAGATTCCCCGGGAGCTTCCTTCATCTCTTTTTTACCCTTCCGTTTTGATTAGTCTATATCCGGTCTTATCCCATTTTATCTTATTCTTGCCGATTTTTCAAAGTTAGAGTATAATATTTTTATCAAAAAATATTTTATCAAACCTTACAAAGGACAAGATTGAGAATTAAAATTTTCGATCGCGAGATTCGTGCCTGTGCGCCGCCTGCCACAATCTCGTAAGCCGCATATGGCTTTGCGCAACAGGGCGGCGCAGAGACGGAGTGAATTATGGACAGGACACAAGAATTTTTCCCGGATGGGACGCCCATTGACCAATGGTTTTACGGCACAGATGTGCCCGGGCTCGAGGAGCTGGGCAGGCAGTATGTTCTCACACAGCACAATATTCTGGACGACGGCAGGGTACACACCGCGGAGATCCAGCAGCTCATCGATACCGCGGCAGAGGAAGGCGGCGGGGTTATCGTAGTGCCTGCCGGAACCTACCTCACAGGCTCGCTTTTTTTCCGCCAGGGCGTCAATCTCTATGTGGGGGAGGGCGGTACGCTCAAGGGCAGCGACGACATTTCCGATTATAAGGTCTGCGAAACCCGCATCGAGGGCGAGACATGCCAGTACTTTGCAGCGCTGATCAATGCGGACGGGCTGGACGGCTTTACCATGTGCGGTCCCGGAACCGTCGACGGAAACGGCCTCAAGGCATGGAAGGCATTCTGGCAGCGCCGGTCCTGGAACCCCAAATGCACCAACAAGGACGAACAGCGCCCCCGCCTGGTATATATATCCAACTGTACCAATGTCATAGTTGCAGACCTCCATTTACAGAATTCCCATTTCTGGACAAACCACATTTACAAAAGCAATCATGTAAAATATTTAAACTGTAGGATTTTTGCCCCTGCCTCCCCGGTGAAGGCGCCCAGCACGGATGCCATCGACATTGACGCCTGCACGGATTTTCTGGTTAAAAACTGTTACATGGAGGTCAATGATGACGCCGTTGTCCTCAAGGGCGGAAAAGGCCCCTGGGCGGACACCGCTCCCGAAAACGGCTCCAATGAGCGTATTATCATAGAAGACTGCTCCTATGGCTTCTGCCACGGATGCCTGCCCTGCGGCTCGGAAGCCGTACACAACCGCAATATTGTCCTGCGGCGCATTACGGTATCCTCAGGCAGCAACCTGCTCTGGCTTAAGCTGCGCCCGGATACGCCCCAGCATTACGAATATATCACGGTGGAAGACATTCAGGGTACCCTTAAGAATTTCATCAACATTAATCCCTGGACACAGTTTTATGATCTTAAGGGACGCCAGGATAAGCCTCTGTCCGTAGCGGAGCACATAACCATGCGTAACTGCACCTGCCGCTGCCAGAAATATTTCCATGTCACCCCCAATGAGGAGCAGTACCGGCTTTCGGACTTTACCTTTGAAAATTTACATATTACTGCCAATGAAAACGGCTTCTCTCCTGACTATATCCAAAATATGACGGTTACTGACGTTTGTGTGGACGAAATCGGCGAGTGACCCTAAAGCATACCTTGATCTTCCTCCTCCGGTATTTAAAACGCACAATTTATACCGGAGGGGATTTTTTATGGAATAAAATAAAACCGGGCTATCATATTAAATAACGACCAGATCATTTTTTGATATTTTCGGCTTTTTTCGTAAAAACACTTGACCTTCCACTTGATAGAGGGTTTATGGTTTATATGAACCAAACCAAGAGCACATTTTCAAGGAGATGCCTTCACATGAAAATCAACGAGGTGGAACAGCAGACCGGCATTGCAAAAAACAATATCCGCTTCTATGAGGACCAGGGGCTGCTCAAGCCCTCACGCTCCTCCAACGGATACCGGGACTATAGCTCCGACGACATTGAAGCTCTCAGACAGATCAAGCTTCTGAGAAAGCTGGATATCCCTCTGGAGGAGATCAAACGCCTTCTGTTGGGCGGCCTGACCCTGGAAGACTGTCTCAAAAGGCACCTGATCATTCTGGAACGCAGGGCAAAGAATCTGGACACCGTCACAGCCTTCTGCAAAAGGCTGTTGGCGGAGGACACTGAGCTTGGCATGCTCTCCGTGGAACAGCTCCTTACGGAAATGGGCAATATGGAGGAAGGAGGCACAAGATTTATGGACTTCAAAAACAAGGATAAAAGAACGAAAAAGCGCGGAGCGCTGGTCGGCGCATTCCTGATTATTTTTTTCATGGCGCTGTTTATTGGGATCGTCCTGTGGGGCGCCTTTACATCCCCCGCATTCCCCCTAGCCGCCGTTCTGGTTCTTCTGGCAGGGCCGGTTCTGGTTATTGCCAGCATTATCTATGTTTTAAGAGAAAGATTCAAGGAAATCGAAGGAGGAGAATTATATGAAGCTTCTAAATATTGATTATGTACCCGGAAAGGAAATAGAGGCGCTTGATATTGTGAAGGGCACTGTAGTACACACAAAGAATGTGGGACGGGATTTCATGGCAGCTATGAAAACGCTTGTGGGCGGCGAACTTGTTGGCTACACCCAAATGCTCAACGAGGCAAGGCAGATAGCCATTAAGCGCATGGTAGACGAGGCCGAGGCTCTCGGCGCCGACGCGGTCATCAATATCCGCTACGGCACCTCCTCCGTCATGTCCGGCGCCGCAGAGGTCATCGCCTACGGCACCGCCGTGAAATTTTTGGCCAAATAAGCTATGTAGCCTAACCCTTAAGCTTTTTCAGGGCTTTCTCTGCAATCAGGCACTGGGCGTGCTCCTGCAGCAGCAGGATCTGTCTTTCGTCGGCGGTATACAGCCCGCCGAACTCCAGCGCCTGAATGCATGCCCTGCTATAGCGTTCATATGACGCGTGCCCCTTCGCCAGATACAGGTAAAAAAGATCCTCCATCTGATAAAGAATGCTGTCCACCCTGAGATTTGACGGAAGCGCCGCTGCAAATTCCATCACCTTGCCGATGCCCGAAAAGGCGAATACCGCAACGCCCGGACGATTCTCAGGCTGACTGCCCGCCGCCTTTTTCGCTTTTCCGGCATTATTCTCCACCGACTTTGCGGCGTCATTTCCTGCTGCGGCTTTATCAGACTGTGCATCTCCCTCTTTTGCCCCGATCATATTTACCTTTTCCCGGGTCTTCTGCAGAAGCCGCTTCATCTCCTTCAGGCACTCTATCAATTGGTCCCCGTCCTTCATCTCCGAATCCTTCTCGGAAAAGGTCAGTACCAGCCCCTTTTCGGGCAGCATCATAATCTGCAGGTCAAAGGCAAACCTGGGCGGCTTGTATCCGACCTCCTCCTCGGCGTGCACCATAATCTCCTGCACGATCTCCTTGGCCTTGTCGCTGCGCATTACAAAGTCCTTATAATCGATATCATACTCCTCCAGCTCCTCGTTGGACAAAAAGCACTTTACTGTTTTATCGTCTATTCTCTCTATTCTCATATCAGGCTCCGTTTCCATTGTGATCCGTCACAGTTTAAAAAGCTTCTCAACCCTTTTATGCCTATAATATCATGATATTCATAATTTTTCAATCCTATGTGCGCTGTTAAATCGTAGCAGTTCCGCCGCTGCTTTTTTTGTGTTCAGCCGAAAAACAGCCGGCTTCCATACAGGACCGTAATTAAGAAATGAACTCCCAGCATGGAAAACAGATAAAGCCTGCGGCGCCGGACAAGCGCAAGACCCACGATCACGCTTCCCGCAAGCCCCAGATTTACCAGCATTTCCATTATCCAGTCAAGCCCCGCAGCAAAGCCCTCGCCCGTAACGGGGTCAAAGCTCAGCCAGGCAAAACCGTTTTTGACGCCCTCTGTAAATTCTTTCCCCAGGGGCAGTGCCGCCAGTCCGCAGCCCAGCACCCATACCGAAAAAAATCCCAGCGCCTTCAGCCATAAGAGCCCTGCCTCAGCCTCCTCCCCCGCCTTCCACACAAGCAGGAATACAAAGACAAGCATCGAGGGATAAAGAAGCGCGGCTAACAGTACAAAGACCGCGGCAAAAGCCTTCCTTTCCCTCCTCCAAAGCAGCTGCCCCAGCAAAAAAAGCATTACCGCCAGGGAATCTATCTGCGCCCATACGCAGCCCCTCAAAATCAATACCGGGGAAAACAGGCATCCAATATAGCAAAAAACAGGCACAAGCTCATTGCCCTTTTTGTTTTCCCCCGCCAGAAGAAGACACAGCGCCGCCGTTCCGAAATCTCCGGCCACGGAGATCCACTTTATACTGTGAACCGGCAGGGCAGGCAGATACTGCACGCCCCGGACCAGCAGATAATACAGGAAGGACTGTACGGTGTTTTCATGGCAGTCAAAGTACGCGGCCACATTCTCCGGATTCCACCAGATAGGAATGCGCCGGATATAAAGAGCCAGCGCGGAAACCAGCAGCAGGATAAGAATATACATATGCTTTTCTATCCATTCCAAAAGCTTTCTCTCTATCCTCAGCATGCCCCGGCTCCTCCGTTCTTTCTGTATTCTCTGTACAGGCTGCCAAAACAATGGGCGGAAAAATAAAAATATATGACAATATTGGCGGCGGCAAGGGCATAATAGGAAAACCTCGGCCAATCCAGAAACTGCTGCCCGATACATTGCGTGGAGACCAGAATCAGAAGCAGCGCGGGAACACGAAGCTTCTTGTCAAATACTGCGCTGACGGGCAGCAGCATTTCAGCCATGTAATTATAGCGCTCATGCATGCACGGAAGCAGCATGGTACAGGTCATCGCCGTCCACGCCGCATACGTTATATAATCCTGTACGGCATATTTCTTCCCGCTTTTGACAAAAAGCACCGCAAACAGCAGAAGCGCGGTAAACGTAAATGCCACAGCCACCGTGCCGAAAACATAGTACGGAGCCTCCTGAAAAAAGGTCCAGATATTGGGATAATAATAAAACATAAAGGGATACTCCCCCATGAGACGGAAAAATTTGACGAATCCGCTGCCCCAGCCGCAGCCGCCGATAATTGCGGGAATGCATAGAATCTCAATTGCAGCCGGAACCCATAGGAGGTTTAAAATCGAGAACCTCTTTTTATAAAAATAGGCGATAAGAATAATCGGGAGGATAAATATCGCCTGAAGCTTAAAGGTCAGCGCCGCCCCGAAGACAAACATTCCAGCCCCCGGCTTCTCCTTTACGACAACCAGATAAAAGCTCAACAGCCCCAGCGCCGTCCAGATGCCCTCGGACTGCGCCAGATAACCGCTGTTCATGACGGCCAGCGGATTACACAAAACAAGCGCATAGGCAAGCAGCCCCGTCCCATAGCGTTTCTCACCCTCCGCTCCGTGCATCACGGTCAATGCAAGAACCCCCGCCTCCACAAAGTCAAACAGAACCGATACCAGCTTAATGCTGTACAGCGAGGGAACGGGCAAAAAGGTCAATAACAGAAGAATCGTGGCATAGGGATAATTATAATTGCCCTCATATGCCGCCAGCGCACTGATATCGCCGATCTCCTTCAATTGGTTGAACCACGCGGAAAGGCACTGTTCATAGTCCACACCCTCGAAATTAAAACCCAGAAGCCGCAGGACCAGACCCAAAACCGAAACTGCAGCCAGCGCCGCCCCAAATTTTCTCCGCGTAATGCTTTTCAAATCCCCTACCTCCCGCCCGGTTCGGCGCATGCTTACTCCCGCAGGCAATGAGCCGGATTCCGCTCATGCCCCTGATTCCTTTTGATACCTTAATTTTACTAATTTAGCACAAAAACGCTTTACTGTCAATTTTTAATCGGATACCCCCAGGGCATTAACACGCAGTTCAACTATACGCCGTCCACCCGCTCCCCCGGCTCCCTGCCCGCGGAGGCAAACCCGCGGAACATCCTCGCCAGCACGAACAGGGCTGCCGCCGCAAGAATGATCTCCGCCGTAAACTGCGCGTAGGCAAGCCCATACAGCGGAAACAGCGCGTTTAAAATATAAAGAGCCGGTATCTCCAGCACGATCTTTCGCATCACCGCAAAGACAAGGGATTTTTTCCCCATACCGCACGCCTGAAAAACGCCCACCGCCAGGAAATCCGTTGCAAGAAAGGGCGTCGCAAGACATAACCCCCGCATAAAGCGGGCACCGTAGCCCACAACGGCGTCATTTTTCATAAACAGGGACACCAGCCCCTCCGCGCCCAGATAATAGCCCAGGGACGTTATGCCCAGAAAGCCTACGGTCAGCTTTGCGGCAAAAACAAGCGTCTTCTTCATGCGCTCATGGTTCTTTGCAGCGTAATTATAGCTGATGAGCGGCATGATCCCCTGGGAAAGCCCCATGGCAATATTCATGGGAATCATATTGAGCTTCTGGGAGATACCCATTGCCGCAACGGCATCCGAGGCGTACTCCGCCGTAAAGTTATTCAGAACGGTCATGCCTGTGACATTCAACAGGTTTTGAATGGCGGCGGGAATGCCCACGCCGCAGACCCCCAGCACGATCTCCCTGCGAAAGCCCAAATATTTCGGGTTTATGCACACATAGGTGCGCTTTCTCTTGACATACAAAAGCACAAAGAAATAACCGCACGCCACACAGTTGGAAATAAAGGTCGCGCAGCCCGCTCCGGCGGCGCCCATATTCAGCCCCCAGGGCAGGATGAAAACAGGGTCCAGAATAATATTCAGGACACAGCCGCTCATGGTTCCTATGCTGGCGTGAAGCGCCGACCCCTCCGCCCGGACCAGATAGCCCATCACAACGTTAAGGATCGCCGGGGCAGCGCCGCAGCTGACCGTCCAAAACATATAGGCGGCCGTGTCGGAAAGGTTGTCCAAATCCGTGCCAAGGAGGGTCAAAAGCGGGTCCTTAAAGACCGTACAGGCAATGGCAAACAAAACCCCACTGAAAAGCGCGCTGTAAAAGCCAAAGGCAGAGCTTCTGTAGACCGTTTCATCGTCCTTTTTTCCAAGGGCACGGCTCATCATGCTGGACCCGCCCACGCCGAAAAGGTTGTTCACCGCGTTAAATGCGAGAAGCACAGGCGCGGCAAGCGTGACCGCCGCGTTTTGTACCGGATCGTTCAGCATTCCCACAAAATACGTATCTGCAAGGTTATACAGCACCATTACAAGACAGCTGATCGTTGTGGGTACCGCCAGCTTCACCACCGCCCTGGGAACCGGCATCTCCTCAAATAATTGCGTTTTACTTGCGTCATTCATAACCATACCTCTTTGCGCACCTTAGCGCCCGCTTCAATCGGTAGTTTGAATACCTGCCTCATCGGGTATTCAAGCCAGAATAGTGAAATGTTTTTACCCTAAATCATCCGGCTTTCCAGAACGCTCCGGAAAAACTCCAGAAAGCCGTCCTGCACCGCCCCCCGCTCCGCCTCTTTTTTATCCATCTCATAAAAATATTTCCCGGTCCTTATATCCTTTGAAAGGCTGTCCAGAGGAAATCCCCTGTGCCGTATACCGGCGCAGGGTCTGGCGGTAATCAGGAAAAGCCCGCTCTCCAGTCCGGCGTCCATTCTTTCAAATACGTGCTCCTTATCCAGCACCAGACAAACGGCATTTTTATAATATGCTTTTAAATCCCCGTACTTCTCTGCCAGACCGGCATAATAGGCGCGCATTTCCTCATCCGTGAGATATTTTCCGCCCACCGTCCGCACATGGACCCCCGGCTGTATTTCCTCCGGTACTCCCTCAAAATACAGCCCGGAATCGCAGGAAAACACCGGCCTCCCATAGGCCTCAAAATAAGCAAGCGCCTTCTGTCTGGCATTTTCCAGAGGAGTACTGCCATCCTCCGGTACTTGGGGCGGGGCCTCCTTCATATCCGTCAATCCTATTATTTCCAGATTCAGACCGGATAATCTCTCTCGCATAACCTCCAGCTTTGCCGGATTACCGGTGCCATACAGCAGCTTCATGCCTGTCCCTCCCATACATTCCACCCATAGACCTCCGCCCGGCTCAGTGCCTGGACGGGGGAAGGGTCATATCTACTATACAATATTTTCCTGCCTATTTCAAGGCGTGAAGCGATACGCGCTGCCTGTAAGGACCTGCTTCCCTTCATATTCGTAGGATCTTCGCGGCGCTGCTTATTTAGCTTGCACCGTGGCATCTGGAGCATAATTAAATCCCCCTAATTTGTTCGATATTTCCAGATTGTATCGCCTTAATATTCTGAGAAATTTTTTCCTCTGACCAATCCCACCATTTCAATTTAAGTAATTCTGTAACGGTTTCATCATTAAAACGTTTTCTGATAGGCTTTGCTGGTACTCCACCCACAACAGTATAAGGCGGTACATCTTTCGTGACAACAGCACGAGTACCTATAATTGCACCATCGCCAATCATAACACCTGCCAAAATGACTGCTTCATAGCCAATCCATACATCATTGCCGACAATAATATCTCCTTTGTTATCCCACGCCTCCGTAACATTTGTTTTCTCAAGTTCCCACTCATCAAAAAATAAAGGAAACGGATATGTGGACAGAGAAGCCAATGTATGATTTGCGCTATTGAAAAGAAATTTTGCACCGCAAGCAATCGAACAAAACTTTCCTATAAAGAGTTTGTCGTGGTTAATGGGATAGTGATAAAGAACATTGTTCTTTTCAAAACCTGTAGGATCATTCACAAAGTCGTTATACATGGTATAATCTCCTACGGTAATGCTTGAATCGGTAATTGCATTTTTTAAGTAAATAGTCTGCAAATCACCTGGCCGTGGATATAAAATTTTAGAGTTCGCCATTTTTGTAATCCTCCTGTTGAAAATACTATATTATAATTGTACGCATCGGCAAAGCTATTCTCAACACACCAAACAATGCAGAAACAATCAGTGGAAAAAGAGCTGCTTTTTCAGCAGCTCTCCATAATCATTTCTTATATATTATTTTCCTTATGGCATATACCGAAAGACATTATTCCTCCGCAAGCTCCTCAATCGAAACACTAAATTCTGCTATTTAACCCTGCAGCAGCGCGGAACGCCCTATGATAAGGATAGCTTCAATCGGATTGTTTCACTTGCGTTTGCTATTGTTCACCCATATTATAATTTCTCAAGACAAGCCCGGATTTCGGCGCATACGGCGCGGTCGTTCTCAAAAATCTTCGCAAACAGGCGCTTCAGCGTTTCCTGTGTTTCCTTTTGTAAGATCAGGGAAGCGGACTGTTCGGTGATATCATATCCGGTCTTGGGTCCCACACCAAGCGCCGCCCATATCTGCCATCCGATACCATGTGTTTCATCCTTGCCTTCCGTGACATACCGATCCGAAATAACCTCGCTCAGCCGGCTATGTATTTCTTTATTTGTGCAGATATCGCTAAGCAGGTTTTCGGCTCCGCCGAAGCTTTCCGCCGCATGCCATCGTGCTTCAATCGGCACACCGTTGATGCCGCACATCATGCCGGCAGTGTCCATGGCGTTTTCCGGCGTCACATGATCCAGAGCATCCATAATCACTTTTTCAAGCGCATCATGCTCCTCATAGGACAGGGCAGATACGATGCGTTCCAGAAGCTCCTTGTAGGACATATCAGGCGCAGTGTTGCCTGTAATTACAATGGCATCGCGCATCACGGAATGCCAGTTGTCGGACAAGGCATGAAGCTGTGAATCCAAGCCATATACAGTATCCGCCTCATAGCCCACTGCAAGAATCCATTCCGTTTCGTTTTCCAACCGCAGCAGGGTCGGGAAACCGTTATCCACAGAGCTTTTTATTGCGGAAAGCACTTCCTCCCGTGGGCTTGCACCGTTAAAGCGCAGATAGGAAAATCCCGCAAACCGCGCCAGTGTATTTACAAAACCGTCATCCCAGCGCCAGCCTTTGGAAAATCCCGGCAGGGAATGGGGGTCCACGGTGTCGTCACTTGGATAATCGAAACCGAACGCCAGTGTCGATGCTGTCAAAAGACAATGATATACAGAGCCCTGATGGTTTTCCAGCGGATGCTCGCCGCAGGGGCTGCAGTGGACGCAATAGCGGCGGTTAGGCACACACCAATATGGCATTTCTTCCGTATATCCGCGCGCAATGACCAACGCAGATGCAAGTGCCGCAGTAAAGTTGTCCGATTCCGCATTAACCGGAAAAGGTACCTGATGTTCTAAGATTTTTTTCATGTCGCTGTGACCATAGCCTGTAAAGACTCCCTTTCATTAATATCTGTTTAACCTGTTATTCTGTCCGGACAATGATAGTATACCACAGGCTGAAACGTACTGTACAGCCCTTTTGCCGCTTTAACAGGGTCCTTTCAAGAAGTTCCTTAAAAATGTATCACCGCTATAGACGCATATTTTACATCTCCGTCTTCAGGCGCTGTAAAATTTTACATTTAAGGATTATTTAAGATTTGCCTGTATTGCTGACTTCTTCCCTTCCAGGGCCTTTCAAGGAATCCAGTGTTTATGCGGGTTTCCGCACTTTTCGACTTTTATTTGTATCCCGTCTTATTTTCTACTAGTGACACTACTAGTGACACTTTTCATCGTTACGCCCACCAGAATTATAATTGCCCATATCCCCCGCCCCCTTCCCTGAAAGCATTCCATCCAGAATGGCAAGGGTGAACTTCCTGTATGCATAGAAGCTGTTCCGGCAACAGGGCATCACTTCCGCTTCCCCAAGCTCCCACCTTATTTCCATGTCATGAAGTGACTTCCCGTCCACGATAGAAGCCGTAAGCCACTCCGCTATGTATGGGTCTGCCTGCCGGGCCGCCGCCCGTACCAGCTCCCCATGCTTCCCCGCCCTGCATTCCTTTAGCAGCGCTTTGGCCCTATCCCTCGTCAGCCCGTATCCTGAATAGCTTTCATGAATGCCATATCCTTCACGCCTTCTCCGCATACTTTCCACCCCCTGTATATGGAAATGCCCCAGGCAATCCTCCATGGAAAGCCCGGGGCACTTGTAAGTTGTTTATTATGCCTTTGCCTGGTAGTATATCGCCGTCTTCTTGTTATCCAGCACAAATGCATCATAGCAGATGCGCCCCTCTACCAAAGAGCCGCTTATCCCAGGCGGGTCCTCGTGGACTTTGTAATCTTCCAGCTTTGTGGGTGCCACAGTGGCGCACGGATGGGCTATCATAAAGCCAAAGTCATCCGGAAGCCTCGTTGCCGGAACCTTGATGACCATTGCCCCATCCAGGTTGGAAATAACCCCCTTAAGCCTTAAGTCATTGCCAATGTCGGTCTCCATGGTGATGTCCTTACACTGCTTCATCAGAACATACACATCAGGGGTGACTACAATGATACGGCCTGCCTCCGGCGCCTCCGCATTGTCCAAGGCATTGTTCCCGGCAATGATCTCCGTGTATATATTCTCCTTGGTAAGCACCACAGCATCCGGCTTATGTCCTGCCCCTTCGCACATCACACCATAAACATAGCTGTCCACCTCCGGAATGACCACCTGTCTCTGCTGCCTGGCCAGGGCGGATGCCGCCGCAAGCTGCTGTGCCGTCTCGTCCGTGTCCAGCTTGTCGATGGCGAACGTGAAGGAACGGTCTTTCTTAAGGGTGAACTCCTCCGTGGTCGCGTCCAGATCTTTAACCGTGCCATACCTGCTGCCTGTAAAGCCGGATGCAGGGTTACGGTTATAGTCGGCCATCTCGCTTGTGCCCACCTTATACACCTTCACCGTGTGCGCCCCTGTCCAGTCAAAATCATCATTGGTAAGCAGGGACTTCTTGCTTTCTGTGCTAAATAGTTCATCCGTGTACGGAAGAAACTTTGTTGTTAAATTGATTGCCATAAATACTAATCTCCTTTACAGATTCATGGCCTGCCGAATCAAATCTGTACCTGCCCGCCGCGGCTCCGACTTGTCCGTGAACTTCGGGGCGCTTGCCGCTGCCTTCTTCCTCGCTTCCATCTCCAGCCTTTCAGCTTCAGATGGCGTGCGCTCTTTTATCAGGCCGTCAATGATATCTAAGGCCTTGTCAAATTCTTTCTCACTGTTACAATTCAGCGCTTCCAGAATACTTTCCGGGTATCCCCTGTCAATCAGCTTCTGGCGGCTGTTCAAACGGAACTCGCGCTGTGCAAGCTCCTGCTCCTTCTCACCCAGTTCTCTTGATGCCTTCTCCCGGTCTTCTGCAAGCCGTTTCTGTACAATGGCATTTACCTGATCCTGATTAAAAGTCTTCTGTCCCCCTGTCTGCTCAGCCGGGGTTGCTATCTGGTCTGCGTTCTGGTTGGTGTTCTGTAAGTCCATGTCTCGTTTTTCCTCCCTGTTTTTACGCCTTGGTAGGCTGTTCTCCGGCAAACAAAAAGGCGCAGGAAAATTCTACTCGTTTTAGAGTAAAACCTTCCCACGCCTTCATATGGCTTCCGTCCGGCACATCCGCCGTCCGGGGTACTCCTATATTCTGTTTGCCTGATTCTATTATAGCAGACTATGGGGAGCAGCGCAACGTTTTTTGTGTTACGTTTTGTTACATTTTATGCGCGCGTTATCGTGTCCACTAATTCAGTTTTGCCCGGAAAATCAATGTTTTTCCACTTGCGCCTATACCGTATCATTAGACCTTTTTTTGTTCGGCTTTTTGCGTCTTTTCAGCTTTCTTTTTTGGTGTACATTTCTGTACATTTTTGCATTTTTCCCTCATGCGTGTATCGTGTAAAGAAACTCCTTTTTAGTTTGCATTTTTATGCATTTTCCTCGCGCATATACCGTGTTACATAATTCTTTTTTGTGCGCACTTCTGCGCATTTTCCCTTGTACTCTGCCGCCCATGCGTCCCAGGTTTTGCCTAAATCAACGGCATGTCTGCACTTGCTGTACATTTTCCCCTGGAATCTCCAAGTCCATATAGGCACGTTTGAACCGCCCATTTCCGCACCTTTCTATCACCTTGCAGGACCTGACTACCGGTTTAAGCAGCTCCGCCACTGCCCGGAGTTCATGCTTCTCCTGGTAACTTACTTTTATTCTTGCTGCCATTGCTTCTTCCTTTCCGGCGCCATGCCTCCCGGTTCCGGGACTTCCCTTCCCCGGGGTGGCACCTATGCTTAATTATTCACTGTCTTTTTGCCCATAACCACCTTGTCTATGCACACAAGCACCTTTCCCATGAAGATCTTCACTAAATCCGGCGCATGTTCCATTGTTTCCTGCTTCCAGGTTTCATAATCTGCCCTGTCCAGCGTGCGGCACCTCACGGCCATTTCCGCAATCATGGGCAGGCATTCCACAAACAAATCATACTCTGTCATGCCGCACCGCCTTTCTGCATTACGTCCAGTGCCGCTAGCAGCATCTTAGCCGCCCGGTCTGCCTGTTCCTCGTATTCCTTATGCTTATCACTTTTAATGGTATCACCTTTATCATAGTGCAGGAATGAATGCGCCAACTCATGGGCCAGGTTGTAGTTGAAATCCTCGATGGTTCCCAGTCTGTCGTTTAGGCCGATGCGGTTTCCTTTTATCCTGGCATAGCTGACCTGTAGCGGGACGAATTTCACAGTTATGCCATTCTCTACTGCCAAATGTACCAGATTTTGTAATATTTTTCCTGAATCCATAAATTTTCCTTCCTTTCTGCCGGGAGCCGTGGTACTATGTATTCGTGAGTTGTAGCTTTTCCGGCTATGCCTGCCCCTCGATAGTTGGCGCTATCTGGGGGCATTTTAATTTGTGCTGACATTCCCAGTGATGCACAGGAAATGACTGTTACCATTACTGCTGACGCATCCGTCCAAGGTCTTGTCCAAGCTGTCCAGTGATACAGATACATCCGCCAAGGAGCTGCTGATACTGTCCAGGTTGTCATTGATCCGCTCCAGCGCTACCGCTATCCGGTTAAGCTGTTCTTCTTGATTTACTGTTCCCATTCTGTTCTCCTCTCCTTTCTTACCCGCTGACTGCCCCTATATACAGTGGATAAATGATACAATAAGGTGCAAAGCCAGTGTTTATGCGGTTTTTCTTACTGAATCACGGTGGTCTAGTAAGCTTGTCTTATTTCTTACTGAATCACGGTGGTCTAGTAAGATAAATCTAATATTTATAAGGGTTTAAGGCTTACTGGATCACTTTTTCAGTGGCTATAGAAGAAAGTCTATCAATAAGCGATATAAAAAACTTTTTGCCTGTCCCTTGTCCAGTGTTTCTATACTTTATCTGGCCATCTTTCTTTAAATCCGCCTTTGCCCTCTTTAATGTGCCTTCGCTTATTCCCATAACCGCCGCCATTTCATCCAGCTCCGCTACTTCCTTTTCCCCATCCTTCAGGAAGTCCAAGATAAACTCCTTCGCTTCGTCCCTCTGGGGCTTCTGCCGGGTGGTATAGTCCGCTTCTGCCACAAAGTCCTTGTCCTTCTTGGATGTATTCGCCTTAAACTGTGCCACCTCATCCTCGATACAGTAAAGAATTGTGCTGCCTGTCTGCCCATAGTTGGATTTCTCATGGGACAGATACCTGATTCCGGAATCATTGGTCTCGCCTGCCATTATGACGCTCCTGGATATATCCCAGATATCCGCACTGTCAGCGATACGCTTCCTCCCCCAGACGCCGGACTGTTTATTGGCATGTTCCACTATCAGGAATGTCGTGCCGTACTTCTCTCCATATCCTATCAGTGGTGCCAGGCAGTTCCGCATTGCGTTCCTGTCCCCCATGCGTATATCCGGCGGCACAAATGCCTGTATCGGGTCAAATATGCACAGCATAGGACGGTACTTCTCCAGGAGCTGCTCCAGCAGAAGGCTGTTGAATTTTATTTCCGGAAACCGTTCATCTGCTATATCCATTGATATGATATTGTCCAGATCGGCCCCGTTCTTCCTCAGCCTGCGCTTCAGCACGTACCTGTAGGAGTCCTCCGCAGAGAAGAACATCACTTTCCCAGGCCCGGCCAGTTCATAGTCAAACGGTATGTAGCCATCCAGGATAAACGGCCTTTTCCCACTGCTCACAGATGCCGCTAAGGCACACCATGCCGTGGTTTTCCCACTGCCGCCATCACCCGCCAAAGAGGTTATCTGGTACCGTGGCATATAGTCTTGTATCAGCCATTCCGGATCCTTTTCCTCAACCCCTGCCATAGTTTCCATGTCAAGGCTGTGATTTTTCACTGGACGGGATCCTCCCTTGTCGCATACTGCGGAATATTTCTTTATTTCAGCGTCTGCAATAAGTTCAATAGCTCTCTGTCGTTCTTCTGGTGTAAGTCCTTCATTATTTCCTGCCTCCGTTTTACCTCACCTTCTTTCAATTTCTTTTTCCATTCCTTTTCACATTCTTTCAGATACCATTTACTGACTTCCTTCACCTGCTGCCGATAACTCCACTTATATCCAGCAATAGCAGCAGTGTAATAATCCCTTGTTTTTGAACATCCGGTATTCTCCAGCGCCTTGATCGCTGTGTCCCGGAATCCTGGGAAACTAATCTCATAGCCATAGATTCTCAGGAAGAAAGCCTTGTCCAGTTTCATGCCTGGCTGGATGCTCTGTAGCAGTTCCTCACGGCTTGCCATGGCTCTGATCTTTCAATCGGTCATAGTCAATCACATCCTCCGGAGCTATGCCAAGAACCTGGCACACTTTCCCGAATCTATCCATCTTCACCAGGTACCCGCGCCGCATCCTGTAGACTATGTTGACGCTCACCCCGGCCTTGTCCGCAATCTCCCGCGGAGACAGGCAGGAAGCGGTCATCGCCGCTATTATCTGGTTCACCTTCGCACATACCATCCCTTTCACTCTCCTTTCCCAGAATCTTCTTGTCAAGCATCCATTCTTCCACGGCCTGGACTCTCCACGCCTGCCACTCCTCCCGGCTCTGGCCTGTCATGCTGTGGTAGTATGTAAAATCCTCAACTGCTTTGATAACGTCCATAGCCACCCCTTCCTTGCTGAAAAACCCCCTTGTAGCTAAGGTTTTTCACTCTGAATCATCTTCGGCGGTATCTTCTTCACCTTTGGGTCTGTGTCCCATTCTGTACTCGTATAGGGCACATGTTTTTATGGGACAGAGCCGGACTTCCTTAATCTGCCCGCAGCTGCATTCCAGACACTTCTGCCTGATTGCTTTCATTGGCGTAAGTTTCGCCATGGCTTCCTCCTTTCCATCGCAACTTCCTGCGATTGATTTCATTTGATAGCGGTTGCTATCAATCCTCAATGATAACAATGTCTTTGGCAGATAACCCCAGCGCCTTGCAGATTGCCGGGACTACCTTCACCCTGCCTACCCGGTTGCCGTTCAGGGCATTGGATACAGCCTGCTGACTCACGCCCCCAGCTTTGGCAATCTCCGTAACAGTAGTACCCTTTTCAGCCATTGCCAGATAGATTTTTTTTGTGTCCAGTTTAATTTTCATGTTTTCTCCTTTCCCCAAATTTCCATTTGACTTTTTAAAGCATTTGCTTTATAATTCCATTATATCAATCATTTGATTTAAGTCAATAACTTTTTTAATCATTTGCTTTATTTTTCGTAAATTGTTTGGTATACTCATTATGATAGGTGGTGAAAAAATGAGCATTGGGAACAATATACGAAACATACGCAAAGAAAAAGGGCTGACATTGAAGCAAATAGCTGATATTTTGGGTTGTTCTCCTCAACTTATTTCGCAATATGAATCTGGCAAACGGCAACCAAAACTAGAAACCAAAAAGAAAATAGCTGATGCTCTTAATTGCCAAGTTTCTGATATTGACGAAAGTCTTTATATAAATAGACGAATACCATATTTTGCCTATGCCTTAGAAGAACTACGGATTGAACGCAGTCTTACCCAAAAGGAACTTGCAAAAGAACTTCATGTAAAAGAACAAAATATTGTTGACTGGGAAAATGGAGAAAGAGAACCATATTTTCATACAGTAGAAAGAATTGCTGATTATTTTGGCACATCATTGTTGTATCTCTATCATGGAAATAAGAAACATAAAAAGGGTATTGATAATAATGATAAAGAGGCAATGGCACAAGAAAATGCTATTAAATCAGCACCTAAATTTACTAATTATACGAATGGGAAAGAAATGCTTGACTATCCTCTTCCATACAAAGTACCAAAATTCACAGATGCCAGTACAAGTTTTGAAGACTCACTTGCAGAAACTGAAGCTAATGAACTAGAGCGAATACAAAACGCTTATAAACAATTAAACAGAAAAGGAAAAGCAAAAGCTGTTGAACGTATAGAGGAACTAACCGAAATCCCTCGATATACAAAGCCAGACGCCCCCCAGTCCTAGCCCCGGAATTTCGGGGGAACTGGGTAACGAAACGTTATAGACCATCCCCACATCTGGGGAAGGACTCCCCGGCACAGGGACTCTCCACAAGCGTACCTTCAGGTACGGGTTGCCCGAGAGACGGGCGCAAGATTGCGCCCGTCTAATCAGCGGCAGGGGTATCCCGTATTTTGGGGGATGGGTCCCTGAATCAGGGCGGGATAATGCCCATTGGACAGACCCCCAGAACCAGGGCAGGGTGCTTCATCCTGAAGGAGGGGACGAAACGGCTCCCCCTTGGATGCATCTGCCGGAGCTTCTCCATGGACCAAGGTATCCCCATCGGGAAGACCTCTGGCAAGGGTGTTCCATTCCGGAGCAGCAGCACCTTAGACCCAAATGGTTCCCAGTGAAGCCCAAATGGGCCTGACCACGGACAATTTGTCCTTCGTTAGTATGAATTTCGTACCAACTACTATTTAGTTGCCAGCTCAATATTGCACCCGCATTTTAAATGCGACCTTTTTCCCGATTTTAAATCGGGAAACTGCTGCAAGGTTGAACCGGTGCAACTTTTGCATTGGTGGACAAATGTCCTTCACCTGCACCATGACAATATAATATGCTTACCAGGGGAGCTGGGGGACGTGCTCTCACCCAATCCGAGACCTTACGGAAGGCGGTGATTATTATGAGTACATATGAAGAATTCATGGTGATCTTAACTGTGGCGCTGCTGATTGTGGCAATTCTAAATTATACACATAAGAAATAGCCGTCCCGCTCACTGGCAATGACTGGACGACTATTCCTATAAGTCTAATTTAATTATTCGCCGGGTCGGGTGATCTGCACTCACCTTCCGGCTCCCTTGTTAAGCATATTATATCCCATACATAATAAACCGTCAAGCACAAAAGCGGCTCCTGCAGCAACAGGAACCGCCTGGACGCTATACAGACGGATGCCAGTATAACTGCCCCTCGACAAGGCATATTATACCATCAATGCACCCGTCTGTATAGGTGTATTTTTTATACCCATTTTTACAGACAGGAGCGTGATTCATATGTCCCTCATCCAATGCCCGGAATGCTCCGGCCAGCTCAGCGACAAGGCAATCATATGCCCACACTGCGGTTTCCCAGTACGGGATGGCAGTATTTCTACCAGGCAACCCAGAAAAGCCCGGAAACGCCGCCCAAATGGGTCTGGTACAGTAGTGAAGTTATCCGGCAAGCGTAAGAATCCATTCCAAGTACGTGCAAACACACATATTGACGTCAACGGCTACCCTGCCTATAATGTGATCGGCAATTATCCTGACCGGGTAGCTGCAGAGATCGCCCTGGCAGAATACAATAAAACGCCTTATGACCCGAAGGACCGAAAAAAACTGTTCAGTGAAGTGTTTGCTTCCTGGTACCAATGGAAATACAAAGTACCACATACCTACACTGGAAAGACCAGCTCCCAGAACTGTATGATAGCAGCATACAAGAAATGTCCCTCTCTCCACGACATGGCCATGTGGGACATCCGCGCCCAGGACATGCAGGACATCCTGGACCAGGCAGGACTGTCCCACGCCATGCTGGAGCACATCCGCAACCTGTTCCGGCAGATGTACAAATACGCCGTCCAGTTTGAGCTTGTGGCAAAGGACTATTCCCAGTACACCAGAATCACCAAAGAGGACGACGACACCCAGGGCCTGCCCTTCACCCATGAGGAGCTGAGAATGCTCTGGGAGCACAAAGACCTCCCCTTTGTTGACACAGTACTGATTTACTGCTATTCCGGCTGGCGGATTAACGAGCTAGCCCAGATGCCGGCCGAAAACATTGACCTGGAGGAAAAGACCTTCACTGGCGGCCTGAAGAACCGGTACAGCCGCAACAGGACGGTTCCCATACACTCCGCCGTATATGAGATGGTCTGCCGTCGCCTGGATGCACGGTTCAAAAGCCTGATCTACCATGACGGCAGCAAGGTTATATCAGAGAACAGGTACCGGGAATGCTTCGGCACTGCCCTCCAGGCCTGCGGCATCCGGACGGAGCATACCCCGCATGACTGCCGCCACACCTTTAACACGCTCCTGGATAGTGCCGAGGTAGATCGTGTGGCTAGGTATAAGCTCATGGGGCATAAAGGGCAGGACATTAATGAGAACGTGTACACCCATAAAGATTTAGGGCAGCTCCGAGAAGCAATGGAAGCCATAAAAACAGGGTATGAGTGCTGACCTTTGCTCCATACCCTAATTTCTATTAGTGACTTTATTAGTGACACTGCTTACTGAAAATGCAGTGTTTTCAAGGCTTCTGGCACATACAGATTTAAGGATTATTTAATATTTTCCTGCTATAATGAGCTCATAAAAGCAAAGGAGCGGCAGAATGTATCTACGAATATTAAAAAAAGATCTAAAACGCAAGAAGACAATGAACGTGATACTGTTGATTTTTGTAGCCCTGGCGGCGACCTTCATAGCGAGCAGCGCCAGTAACCTGCTGACCGTCAGCAACGCGCTTGACAATTATTTCAAAAGGGCGGACATACCCGATTATTGGTTTGCCTCGACGAGCTCCTCCGACATTCAACGCTTTGAGGAGTTTGCAGGGGCAAACGGCTATGATTATCACATATCAAGGCTGATTCAGATTGATCCCCAAAACGTCTCCGCAGAGGGAGAAAAACTTAACTATGCCAATACTCTGGCATTGTCGACCCTCGGAGGCATAAATATTTTTGACAAAAACAATAACAGACTCACCCATGTGAACGACGGCGAGATCTATGTGCCCGGCTTTATTTTCCACTCAACGAAAAACGACTTTCATGAGGGCGGAAAAATCCGTATTGTTCAGGACGGTGTTGAAAAGGAATTTACCGTAAGGGGTTATACGAAGGACGCGCTGTTTGGCTCGGCTATGGTGGGAATCACAAGATTTCTTATAAGCGAAAACGATCTCGCCCTGTTCGACGGCGAAAGCGCCGCCGTTTGCAGCACGGTAGAGGTCCACACCACGGACCCCGGCTATCAGGACAGCTTTAACAGGCTTGGCATAAACACCATAATGTCCGTAGACCGCTCCATGTTTAAAATGATCTACCTTATGGATATTCTTATCGCGGCTGTCCTTATGGTGGTCAGCGTGTGCCTGATACTGATTTCCATGGTGATCCTGCGGTTTATTATCAGCTTTACCATCACTGAGGAATTCCATGAAATCGGCGTTATGAAGGCCATAGGCATCAAAAACGGCGCCATCCGTGGGCTGTACATAGCAAAATATCTTGCCATCGCCGCTATCGGAACGACAATCGGGCTGTGCCTGAGCCTGCCCTTCAGCCAAATGCTTCTTGGGGATATCTCTCAGAAAATAATTATTTCAGGAGAGGATAATTTCTTTATCAATATTGCCGCGGCCATATTGGCAGGCGCGGCAGTGGTGCTTTTCAGCTATTTCTGTACCGGAAGAATACGCGGCTTCTCACCCATAGACGCCATCCGCAGCGGCGAAACGGGCGAGCGCTTCAGGAAAAAGGGATTTTTGCGCCTATCGGGCTCGCATTTGCCGGCGGTACCGTTCATGGCGGTAAACGACATTTTAAGCGGCATCAAAAGCTATGTTTCCATGATAATAATTTTCATACTGGGAACACTCCTGGTAATCATTCCGTTAAACACTATTAATACCCTACGCTCCGACGAGCTGATAACAACCTTTAATATGGCCAAAAGCGATCATATTGTCTCAAGGGAAACACTGTTCCACCTGACCGGCGACAACAAGGCGAACGTTGACAGGCAGCTTTCCCAGGTAAGGGAAATGTTTGCCGAAAACGGTATCGATGTGGACGTATACCAGGAGGTGATATTCCGCAGCAACCTCACAAAGGACGGAAAGCTCACAAACTCCATAACATTCCAGGGGCGAGGCGGAGTGACCACGGATATGTATACTTATCTGGACGGAACGCCGCCGCAAAACGTCCACGAGGTCGCCCTGACCTATCTGACGGCGGGGCAGATCGACGCCCGGATAGGCGACAATGTGGAAATAAAGGTGGGTGAGGACACAGGTATCTACATAGTCACCGCCATCACTCAAAGCATGAACAACATGGGGGAGGGGGTCCGGTTTCACCAGGATGCGGAGCTTGACTACAGCTACGCAGGAGGCAGCTTCGGCATTCAGGTAAGCTACAGGGACGCGCCCGACAGGGAAGCGCTGGCCGAACGGAAGGCTCTGCTTCAGAAACTGTATCCCGACGCCAAGGTTTATACTCCCGGAGAATACATCGGCTATATGATAGGCAGCGACGTTACGGAACAGCTCGAGAGCATGAAAACATTGATTTTAGGCATTATACTCGGTATTAACGCCCTTGTGGCGGTTCTCATGGTAAAAAGCTTTGTTGCCAGAGAAAAAAGCGAGATAGCGCTGTTGAAGGCGATAGGCTTCAGAAACACCACATTGACGCTTTGGCAGACTCTGCGCATCGGTATCGTGCTGTTGATCTCTGTTATCTCAGGCGTACTGCTTTCCTCTCCGCTGTCCCCGCTGATCATCACTCCGATCTTCAGAATGATGGGGGCGTACAGCATTCAGTATGATATACACGTGGCGGAGGTATACCTGGTTTTCCCTTCGATCGTACTGGCTGTGACGGCGCTTGCGGCATTTATTTCCGCCCAGGGACTGCGGAGAATATCCGCCTCGGAAATTTCCAATAACGAATAGCACTCACTAAATAAGGAGCAGAGCGATATGACGAATATTTTAGATGTAAAGGATCTTTGCAAAACATATGTGGTAAACAAGCGGCAGAACAACGTCCTCAGAAACGTAAGCTTCCACATAGCCCCGGGAGAGATGGTGGCGGTCATGGGACCGTCCGGCTCGGGGAAATCCACGCTACTGTATGCGGTGTCGGGAATGGACGGAATAACTGCCGGAGAGGTAAAATTCTGCGGCAGAAACATTGCGGAAATGAACGAAAAGGAGCTTGCGGACCTGCGCCTGGACGAGATGGGTTTTATATTTCAGCAGATGTATATGCTGAAAAACCTTACTATTCTGGATAACATCCTCCTCCCCGCGCGCCATTCCCGCAAATGCAGGGAAACGCGCCGGGAAACCGCTCTGCGCGGGCATGAGCTTATGCGGAAGCTGGGGATTATCGACGTTGCCGACAACGACATCAACGAGGTCTCGGGCGGTCAGCTCCAGCGCGCCTGCATATGCCGCAGCATGATAAACGCGCCGAAAATGATCTTTGCCGACGAGCCCACCGGAGCGCTCAACCGCTCCTCCTCCGACGAGGTCATGGAGGAGCTTGTAAAATTAAACTCCGAAGGAACCACGATCATGCTTGTCACCCACGATGTAAAGGTCGCCGCAAAATGCACGAGAGTCCTCTACATTGTGGACGGCAATATCAAGGGCGAATTTAATCCGGATCAATACGACGGCTCCAGACTCCGGGAACGTGAGCGCGCCCTGAACGGCTGGCTGATGGAGATGGGCTGGTAACCACGGATGTCTTTCAGGCAGATGGGAGGAGACGAATTGATCGACATTTTAATTGTTGAGGACAACAGGGAACTTTCCACGGTGCTGTGCGATTTCCTCAGGGCGGAAAAATATGTGGTATCCTCCGCCGAAAACGCTGAAAAAGCCTTGCTGCTGTATCAAAAATACGGCGCAAGGCTGATTGTGCTTGATATCATGCTGCCCGATAAGGACGGTTTTTATATACTGGATAAGATTCGCGGGACAGGGAATACGCCGGTACTGATCGTAAGTGCAAAAACCGCAAAGGAGGACAAGCTCCTGGGCTTAAATCTGGGCGCGGACGACTATATTGAAAAGCCCTATGATATCGACATAATGCTGGCAAAAATAAAAGGTATTTTCAGGCGCAGGTATTCCCTTGACGAGCTGATCGACGGAAGCATCCGCATAAGCAAGGTGAACCGCACCGCGTACAAAGACCGGCTGCCGCTTGATATGACCGCTAAGGAATTTGACCTGCTTGTGCTGCTTCTGGAAAACAAGGGACGAACGCTCTCCAAGGAATACCTGTTTAACACGATCTGGGGCAGCGACAGCGACTCCGAG
Source organism: uncultured Acetatifactor sp. (assembly GCA_910578215.1). Classification (GTDB taxonomy): domain Bacteria; phylum Bacillota; class Clostridia; order Lachnospirales; family Lachnospiraceae; genus Acetatifactor. The sequence continues at coordinate 112,654 of CAJTPH010000001.1, forward strand.
CAGCAGACGCTTACCGTCCACATTAAATGGCTGCGCCAAAAAATTGAAGAAGACCCAAAGAATCCGCAGAAAATCCTGACGGTCTGGGGCGTGGGGTACAGATATCTATGAATTTATTTAAAAAGTTATTTGCGTCGGTCCTTGCCCTGATTGGGGTTGTTTTCATTGCCGCAAATCTGTTGTTGGGCATCCCCAAATCCCCCGAAAGCGGCAGACCCTGGCGTGTTGAAATAAACAGGCTTGCCCTTGCAATCCAAGAAAAAGGCATTCAAAATACAGACCTTTCCCAGTGCAGATATGTGTATCATATTGAGGAATACGGCAATGACTTTTATAATTCCGGAAGCGATTACGCCATACGTGAAATCGACGGGAGGCTGTACCGCTTTGATTATAGCTCTATAAGCGGCAGCGGGGGCCTTTGGTTAAATATCTCCGTAAACATCCTTCTGACAGTAATGTCGGCGGTAGTTTTGGGAATATTACTTTATGTGCGCGCCAAAATACTCCGCCCCTTCGAGCGCCTTACGGACGTCCCGTTTGAGCTTTCCAAGGGGAATCTCATTATGCCGGTCAAGGAGAACAAAAGCCGCTTCTTCGGAAAATTTCTCTGGGGTATAGACCTTCTCCGGGAGAATATCGAGCAGCAAAGGCAGCATGAGCTTGCGCTTCAGAAAGAAAAGAAAACGCTTTTGCTGTCGCTTTCCCACGATATAAAAACGCCTCTTTCAGCCATTAAATTATATGCAAAAGCGCTGTCAAAAAACCTGTACGCAGAGACGGAAAGGCAGCGGGAAATTGCCCACCGTATCAGCATAAACGCAGACGAGATAGAGGAATATATCACAAGGATTATTACCGCCTCCCGGGAGGATTTTCTCAGCCTCGACGTAGCCGACAGCGAGTTTTATCTGTCGGATTTAATAGAAAATATCACCGCCTTCTATTCCGAAAAGCTGTCACTTGTCAAAACGGATTTTATGGTGGGGAAATATAAGGACCTCCTGCTTTCCGGCGACTTAAACCGAGCCGTGGAGGTACTGCAGAATATAATTGAAAACGCAGTTAAATACGGTGACGGAAAACAGATCGAGCTTCTGTTTCCCCAGGAAGACGAGGGCGTCCTGATCGCCGTGCGAAACGGCGGCTGTACCCTTGACAGATCCGAGCTGCCCCATATTTTCGAGAGCTTCTGGCGGGGCGCAAACTCCCAGAGCGTTCCCGGCAGCGGGCTGGGGCTGTATATATGCAGACAGCTGATGCACAGAATGCACGGGGAAATCTTTGCGGAGATCGAAGGAACGTTTATTACGGTGACGACGGTTTGGGGGAGGGCATAGTTAAGCCCTCCCCCAAACTTTATCAGATTTATCTCAAATCGTTGGGATCAGTGTCAAAGATAATCTCAACAACATCCAGCTCCGTTCTGTCAACGGTACATAGCGCGTTCCACTGTTCTTCCGTGCCGCCATAATAAATTTTTTGGACATCACGGAAGCTGGACCAACCATCAAAATTTTCCAACGAAGCAGGTAAATATAAAAATTCAATCCTGCCGGCGTTAAAAACCTTGTTGGACATATAACGGGTTCCGTCCGGAATAATTACGCTTACCAGCTTTTCAAGGGCAAAGGTCTCGTCGAAAGACACAATATGCATAACGGTTCCTTCTATATCATACGAAGAATCAAAACGAATCTTTTTGCTGCGTCCTTTATAATCCTTAATATATATTTCATTGCCGTCAGTATAATATTCAAAATCGTTCAGGCCGGTAAGGTCTGACGCCCAGACAGATTTTACTTCAGGCTCTGGTTCGGGTTCTTTTCTCGCTTGATAATACCGCACACTGATAATAAAACTCAGCCAGGCTATAAATAATATAAGCGCACGCCACTTTTTCTCAAGAGAAAATATGTCGGTCAGCCAAAACCACACAGAAAGCGATATTGGCAGAAAGGCAAAAAACAATATGTACCACCAGCGGGAGTGCCCCTTTTCACTTTCAATTTCCTTTGTATATCCGCAATTACTGCAAAGACCGACCGTTCTATAAACAATCTTTTGCCTTCCCTTCTTTATGCCTGAAGGGAAAGGTCTGCCGCCTTTGATACCTGTTACAGGATCATAATTATGATCAGGTATTTCTACAGGCTCTCTGAAATATTTCATATTATTTCGTCCGCAATTAGGGCAAAATGCCATGGAAAACGATCTCCTTTCTATGTTCCGTTTCGCGCTATTGTATAAGTCAAATCAGTAATCTCTCCCCCGCAGATAATGTCTCTTTTGGGCTTTTTTCGTTCTTTATTCCGTGGGCTCAGTATAGCATAATATATTACTTTTGCCAATAAGCATAATAGTACCTTCCTTCCCAAACATCGGTTGTTCGCTTGTCCGGCTCCGCAGACAAAAAAAGGATAATCTGCGTTTTTTATCATTTTATGGAGTTTTATGAATATATATGTTAAAATAGCTTTATTCCTGCGGGCAATGAGCCAGGCGGATGCGTCAGCTTGCTGCGGGGTATTTGATTCGCGGTGAGAAATATCCGGCGGCACATTGCAAAACAGGGAGATTGCCGCCCTTTACATCAGAAAAACACGGGAGATTTGACAATGATATATACGCTTAAGGATCTGGTATGGCTGTTCTTTATTTATTCCTTTATCGGCTGGTGCATCGAAGTCTGTTACTCCGCCCTCCGGCAGAGAAAGTTTGTAAACCGGGGCTTTGTAAACAGTCCTCTGTGTCCCATTTACGGCTTTGGCGCCGTGCTCTACGCAGTCTTTCTGCCGGAGCTGACGGAAAAGCCCTTTTTCCTGTTTCTGGGCGGCTTAATTCTCGCCACCATGCTGGAATATTCCACAGGTATTTTTATGGAAAAAATTTTCCAGAAAAAGCTCTGGGACTACTCGGGCATCCGGTTTAATTTAAGCGGCTATGTCTGCGCCCGTTACTCCCTGCTGTGGGGTGTGCTGGCTCTTGTGACGATGCTGTTTTCCAATCCCTTTATCTGCAGAATTTTGGGCATGATACCCTACCCCATCACACTGATAATCCAGTGGACCGCCGTAGCCCTCCTGCTTTTGGATTTTCTGACCACCGCCATGGTGGTCCTGGGGATGAAGATAACGGCAAAACGGCTGGCGCAGCTTTCCGAGGGAATGCAGTTTACTTCCAGCTTCCTCGAGAACAAGCTGACTCTCGCCATCCGCAAGCGCATGCAGAAATCCTTCCCCTCTATCGATAAGGATGCCATTATCGATAGCTTCCGGCAAAGGCTGGCCTCAAAGACGGAAAAAAAGGTTTTTGCCCAGGGCTGCAGCTTTTACAAGCTGATCGCACTGTTTTTCATCGGCGCCTTTTTGGGAGATATCGTGGAGACGTTGTTCTGCCTGCTCACCACCGGCAGGCTTATGAGCCGCAGCAGCGTGGTGTACGGTCCCTTCAGCATCGTATGGGGACTGGGCTGCGCCCTGCTGACCTTCTTCCTGTACCGTTACCGCAATAAAAAAGACCGCCACATATTTATTGCGGGCACCCTCCTTGGAGGCGCCTACGAATACATATGCAGCGTTTTTACGGAGCTGGTTTTCGGAACCGTCTTCTGGGATTACAGCGGCTTTACCTTCAACCTGGGCGGACGCATCAATCTGCTGTTCTGCTTTTTCTGGGGAATTGCCGCCGTTGTATGGCTGAAGCTCATATACCCCAGGCTCTCATGGCTGATAGAGAAAATTCCCGTAAAGCAGGGAAAGCTCCTCTTTAACTGCCTGATCGTTTTTATGCTCTTTAATATGCTTATTTCATCCATGGCTCTTGCCCGGTACACCGAGCGGAACACGCCCTCCGCCTCGGAAGGCTCTGCCCAAAGTCCTGTAAACGCCTTTCTGGACAGCCGCTTCCCGGATGAGCGCATAGAGCGCATTTATCCCAATGCAAAGCTGGTGGATTAAACAGAGCCATTGTAAGGAGACATTAATGAAGAAAATATTAAAAATTACGTTCATTGTTATTATATGTATTATTGTTTTGCTGCTTATCATGTTTATATATTTGTCAAATCGCCCCTTTGTAGAAAACGACTACTATAAAAAGGTAGAAACCGGCGGCAAAATCGAAGCAAAATATATGGAAAACGGCATTTATGACGTTTCCTATTATGAAGAATCTGCCATGCAGGGCTTTAAAAAGTATGAAATTTATTATCCCGCCGAGCTGAGCGGCGTGAACAGAAAATATCCTGTTGTGGTTTTTGTAAACGGCAGCGGCGCAAGGGTATCAAAATACTCCGCATTGTTAGAGCATATGGCCTCCTGGGGATTTATCGCCATCGGCACAGAGGAAGAATGGGACTGGAACGGATTTGCGGCAGAAATGTGTATAAGACATTTGATAAGGCTCAGCCAGGCTGAGACGGTTAATGATAAAGACAATATATTTAAAGGAAAAATTGACCTTGATAATGTGGGAATTACAGGGCACAGCCAAGGCGGCGCAGGCGTATTTAACGCGATTACCGTCCAAGAGCATAGGGATATCTTTAAGGCGGCTGTAGCGCTGTCTCCCACCAACAGGGAGTTAGCCCAAATCCTTGAATGGGACTATGACGCGGCAAAAATCTCCATACCGGTCATGCTTATTTCCGGAGCCGGAGGCGGCGATGACTGGGTTGTGACAGGCGAACAGCTTAACCATATTTTTGAGGATATAAATACCTCCAAAGTAATGATGCGAAGGAAAAACACCGCTCATGGAGCGGTGCTGTATTCCGCGGACGGATATGTGACAGCCTGGTTCATGTGGCTGCTTCAGGGAGATGAGGAAGCCGGCACGGCCTTTAGCGGAGATTGTCCTGAAATTATAAGTAACGGTTTATACCAAGACCAGCGAAGTGATTTTAAGAAGTCAAATACCCCGCAGGAATAAAAAGGGAAAGGAGCCGCCCCCTCACCGGCTTATTCCCCGGTACATCTCCGGTCTTCTGTCCCGGAACAGTCCCCAGCTGAATCGCATATTTTCAATATCCTCCAGGTCAAAGGTGTGCAAAATCACCTTTTCCTCCGTCCTTCCCGCATCCTCCAGAACCTCTCCCGTCTCGTCCGTGATAAAGGAGGAGCCGTAAAAGGTCAGGGCGGAGGATTGGTGATTGTTTGCCCGGGCGGGCTCTACTCTCTCCTGCCCTATGCGGTTCGCCGCTATGACAGGGACCACGTTTGCCGCGGCATGCCCCTGCATGCAGCGGCGCCAATGGGGCATGCTGTCGCACTCGATAATAGGCTCGGAGCCGATTGCCGTAGGATAAAATAAAAGCTCCGCACCCATCAGCGCCATGCACCTGGCCGTCTCCGGAAACCACTGATCCCAGCAGATTCCAACGCCGATTTTCCCGTATGCGGTATCCCACACCTTAAAACCCGTATTTCCCGGCGTAAAATAAAACTTCTCCTGATAAAAATGATCGTCGGGGATGTGGGTCTTGCGGTATACGCCCAGTATACTGCCGTCCGCGTCGATCACCGCCACGGAATTATAGGTCACATTCCCCTCCCGCTCATAAAAGCTGACCGGGAGTACCGCCTTAAGCTCTGCCGCCACCTGACAGAAGCGCCTCACCGCCGGATTTTCCTCAACCGTTCTGGCCAGACCGTAAGAATCATAATTTCTCTCCTGGCAGAAATACCAGGTTTCAAACAGCTCCGGCAGAAGAATGATCTGCGCGCCTCCTGCCGCCGCCTCCCTCACTCTTTTTTCCGCCGCTTCTATATTTTCTTCCCTGGAACGGCTGCAGTACATCTGCACCGCGGCAACTGTTACCTGTTTCATTCTATTCTCCTGTTCTATGCTATTCAGCCGACGTCTCCGGGGCGCCACCCCTGCCTTCGGAAGGAGCGGTGTGCAGCCCTTCCCGGAAATACCCGCTTTACCTCGCCGCGCCCGGAATCTGCTGCGTAATGCAGTGTATGTTCCCGCCGCCTATCAATATGTCCCTTGTATATATCTGAATCACCCTTCTGTCAGGGAAAAGCCCCTGCAGTATCTCCTTTGCCTGCGCGTCCGCTGCGTCCCCGAAGCCCGGCATCACAATATTTCCGTTGGCAATATAAAAATTTACATAAGACGCCGCCAGCCGCTCTCCAGGCGTGCGGACAGGCTCATCCCCGCAGGCGTCCAGCCCCTGGCACTCCTCCTCCGTAATTCTCACCGGCTTTGGCAGAGGAAGCTTATGCACCCTGATATGCCTTCCCCTGGCATCCACCGCCTGCTCCAGACAGGCAAGACACGCCCTGGACATTTCATACTGCACATCCTCTTTATCCTCCGTCCAGGCCAGCACTGCCTCGCCGGGCGCCGTAAAGGCGCAGATGTTATCCACATGTCCGTCCGTCTCGTCGTTATAAATTCCACAGGGCAGCCAGAGAACCGTGGATACATTCAAATATTCCTTCAGAGTCTCCTCAATTTCACCCTTTGTCATTTGCGGGTTACGCCCCTTACTCAAAAGACATTCCTCCGTCACCATGCAGGTGCCTTCCCCGTCCACATGAACGGAGCCTCCCTCCAGAATAAAATCCCGCTTGCAATATACATCCTTCTCAAACAGATCGCAAAGCTTCCTGGCCATCTGATTATCCCTGTCCCAGGGAAAATACAGACCGTTGTGCAGACCGCCCCAGGCATTAAAGCCCCAGTCGATGCCGCGGACACTGCCTTCCCCGTTTTTTACAAATGTAGGGCAATAGTCCCTTGCCCAGGCGTCGTTGCTGCTCATCTCCACCACGCGTATATGCGGAGGCAGAAGCGCCCTGGCGTTGTCATACTGTGCCGCGCCGGCGCAGACCGTCACCTTCTCCGACAGGGCAATCGCCTCCGCTATCTGCACAAACGCCTTCCTGGCCGCATAACCTCCGTACTGCCAGGAGTCCGGGCGCTCCGGAAAGATCATAATGCAGCCCTCATGTGGCTCAAACTCCGCAGGCATGCGGAAGCCGTCCCGTCCCGGTGTGGAATCCTTTATTATTCTCATGACAAGTCTCCTGTTATTCTTCCAATTTCTTAATAATGTTAAGAATTCTTTTAGCCCAAGATCAAACTTTGGACACATTTTCCATGTATGATTAAAACATAAAAAGGAGCTGCGGAGTTTTAACGCAAGGGCTTAGGGTTCTGACAGCTTCGCCAAAAAACAATCCCGCTATTTGCGGGTTCCCATATACACTTCCCTCCTTTGTAATTTTTCTACAGGCAATGAGCCGGGGCCAACCCAGTTGACCCGGTCCCGGATACAGACATCCGCGGACCCCCCGGCGAATGCCGCAAAAATCCCGGCAATGCCGGGATTTTTGCCGTTCTACAGACGCCCCTTAAAATCCCCGTAGCCAAACTCTCTTATGATCTCGCACTCCCCGCTTTTTCTTTTCAGCGCAATGGCGGGAAGCGGCATACCGTTAAAGGTATTGTTTTTCACCATGGAATAGATCGCCATATCCTCAAATACCAGTCTGTCGCCTTCCTGCAGGGGCATGTCAAAGGAGTAATCCCCGATAACGTCTCCCGCCAGGCAGGTAGGTCCGCCCAGACGGTAGGTATACGCCTTTTCACCGGGCTGACCGCTCCCCTGAAGCGGCGGCCTGTAAGGCATCTCCAGCACATCCGGCATATGGCATGCCGCGGAGGTGTCCAGAATGACTGTCTGCAGCCCGTAAGGAAGGCTGCCTGTCCCGGACGCCGCAGTCGGGCGTACCTCCAGCACGGATGCCGCCAAAAACCCCGCGTTCAGGGCAACGGCTTCCCCCGGCTCCAGATAGACCGTCAAGCCGTATTTATCCTGCATTCTCTTAATACATCTCTCCAGCCGCGGCATATCGTAGCCCTGGCGGGTAATATGATGCCCTCCCCCGAAATTGATCCACTTCATTGCGGATAAATATGCGCCGAATTTTTCCTCCACGGCATCCAGCGTCTTCTCCAGATCGTCGGAATCCTGCTCGCAGAGAGTATGAAAATGCAGACCGTCCAACAGGGCGAAGGGGCTGCCTTCCCCCTCTCCTTCAAAAAGGCCGGCGGCAAATTCCTCCCTGGTCACGCCCATTCTGGAGCCCGGCGCACAGGGATCATAAATGGCATGCCCCTCCTGCGTCGAGCACTCCGGATTGACCCGCAGACCCACGCTCCTGCCCGCCGCTTTTGCGTCTGCGGCAAATTTCTCCACCTGCCTCCATGAGTTAAACACAATATGGTCGCAATATTTCAGTATCTCGGCAAAATCCTCCTGTCTGTACGCCGGGGAAAAGACATGGTTCTCACAGCGCTTTCCCCGAAGCTCCAGGGGCCGCACCATCTCCTCCGCCCCCAGCCGCGCCTCATACAGCCCGCTGGCCGTGGCGCCGCACAGGTACATCCCTATCATGGGATACAGCGCATACATGGAAAAAGCCTTCTGCGCCAGAAGGACCCGCGCTCCCGTCCGCTCCGTCACACCCTGTAATATACTTAAATTCCGCTGAATCAAGCCCTCATCCACCACATAACAGGGCGTGGCCAGTTCATCAAACCTCATAGCCTTCCTCCCTCACCCTGCCTCACTCCTGCAGGCGGACCGATATTTTCCACAATTCCACTCCCACAACCCCTTCTTCTAACCTCATCTGGCCCAGGATTTCCTTCTTCAGAGTCCCATCCTCATATAATGTGCGGGAAAAATCCCTGCCGCCCCATGCGATTACATAAAACTCCCCGCCCATTTCATTCAGATCCACATCCTCGTACCAGACAAACTCCGCATCAGGCAGCCAGTACTGATAAAAAATATCATAGTTCACAAATGTATATACTATTTTTTCCTGGTCCTGTACCTGGCTCAACAGCTGCTTTGCCTGCTGCGTCCAGGGAATCGTATTCAACTCCTTTGCCTGTATGACAACATACGAGGACATAACAGAAATTCCCAGCCATACGGCAGCCGCACTCCAAACCGCAAGGCTTCTCCGCGAAAGAATCACTATCATAAACAGCCAGATAAACAGCAATGCATCCACCAGATAACGGTTATGCCAGAAATGATGCATTTGGGACACAAGCAGCATGCACACCACATAGGAAAGCCAGAACAGAGAGCCGGAAAGAACAATAAATGCCTTTTCTGCGCGCCCGTATTTTTTCCATTCCATCAAAAGAAATATAAGTGCTGCCGCAAACATGACAATCGGCATATATTCCGAGAACTTAATATTACTTTGAAAGGCCCATTCACACAATACGCCGAATCCGCCCTCTGCTTTTTCTTCCACAGCATTGGCGGAATCCCGTCTGAGTGTGTCAATAACCACCGTCAGCCATGGAGCGTAGCCGACGATTGTAGCCAGACAGCACCCCAGCCATTTTTTTATCTGCCTCCGGTCCTGAATCACAAGCCAAATAAGCAGGAACAGATACATAAAAAACAAGGGCACTACGGCAAAATACTGCGTATATATCCCCCCTAAGGCGGACAAGGTAAAAGCAATCCACCATTTGCCCCTGCCGTTCCGAATGATTTCGTAGGCCGACAGCCCCGCCGCCAGCACAAAAAATATCATCCACGAATACATACGCACATTTACGTTAAAATATAGAAGCTGTGTGCCCAATCCGGCCACCGGCAAAAACAGGGAAGCAGCTTTGAATCCAAAGCGCTTTCTGATCAGTGTAATTCCAAGCAGGCATGTGGCGGCCATCCCTGCCACAGACACCATCTTGGCTGCAAAAATACTCTCCCCGAAAATACCCATCGCTGCCTTTACAAGCAGATAATACAGCGGGGGATGCACGTCCGATGCTGTGGTCCTCAGCATATCCGGAATATTGTGCTTGGTTACAAGCATCCAGGTATAGGCCTCATCCCAATCAACCGCCTCATTTCTGCATATCCTTATTACCAGAAGCAGAATTACCCCGAATTCCGTCAGAAGAATGGGGATCTGATATTTGTCTAACAGCTCGTTTATCTTCTTTATAACGGCGTTATTATGCCCCCACTCCTCATGCGTTAAAATCTCAAGCAAGGCTAAGCCCACTGTCAGAACAAAGCCCCACAGGCATAATACATTCTTTATATTTAAAGGAAACGTATATACACACCTGAGTACCGCCTGTCCCTGAACAGGCTCTCCCTCAAAATACAGGATCTGGTCTGCCGGGACACCCGCCGTCTCTGTGCTGTATACAACGCTTACGCCTTCCAACCCCTCCGCCGTGACGGAAAGGGAATATAAGCCCCCTTTATGTATCCATTTCTTTACGGGTATAAACGTATATGCCTGATCGTTGACGTCTTGAATGGATACCGTTTTCTCCAGAAGTATTTTCCGGCTTTTTTCTTCCCTTATACATATGACCAGCTTCTCCTCCCCGGATATTTCTCCCGGAATCCCCACATCGAAGGCAATTTCATCCAGATAGCTGGTCAGCGCAATAAACGTCTGTCTAAAATCCTTAATATTAGGATCGGATATCACGTAATAATCAGTGTTCATTGCAAAATCTATAGCATCGCTTTTTCTGACCAAGGATATCGGAAAAACGCAGGCGCATAGCACAATAATAAGAAGCACCACAAGTCTCTTAGGTGTTTTTTTCATACCGGCCTCCCATGTGCCCGTTAAAACGGACACATAAAGTATATCACAAAATATCAGGAAAAAAACTCTTAACTAATGCTCAGGTGCTTCCTGTTCCGCCGCCGGCGGAAGCGCCGCCTTCATCCGCCTCATCAGAACCCGGTATGCCAGCCATAAGAACACTCCCGCCGTCAGCCATGCCGCCACATTGGCAAAGCATACCCCCGTGTAGCTCAGCATCCTGGCGGCGATAAACGCCACTACGCTTCTGCCCAGAAGCTCCACAACGCCGCCAAGCATGGGCATCAGACCGAAGCCGCAGCCCTGCAGGGCATTCCGGAAAATAAAGATCATCCCAAGGGGAATAAAAAACGCTCCGCAGACGACAATGTAAATTTGGGCATAATCGTATATCTGCTCCACATCCTCGTTCACAAACAGCGGAATGACCGCCGGCAGCGCCAGATAAATCACCCCATATATAATAACGGCATACACGGCTGACATCACATTCGCCACCCTGACGCCCTTCTGAATCCTTTCCAGCGCATTGACGCCGCGGTTCTGCGCGCAGTAGGTAGCCATGGTGACTCCCATGGCGGCAAAGGGCTGCGTCACAAGCTGCTCCACCTTGCAGGAGACGGAGTAGGAAGCCACTGCCAGGGAGCCCAGCAGATTCAGCGCAGTCTGCACCAGAATGGTGCCCACCGCGGTGATGGAAAACTGCAGCGCCATCGGAATTCCCACGGAAACCTGATTTTTCACGCACTGGCCCTCCAGCCGGAAATGCTGCCTTCCCACATGCAGAGCCGGAACAAAGAATACAATATAAATCAGGCAAAGCACGCCGGATAAGCCCTGTGATATCACGGTTGCCAGGGCGGCTCCCTCCACCTCCATGTTTCCGTAAACGATAAACACATAGTCCAGAACGATATTTGCCACCGAAGATATAAAAAGGAGCACCAGCGGCACCACGCTGTTTCCGATGGCGCGGAGGATACTCGCCTGGAGATTATAGAGCACATTGCAGCATATTCCCGCGCAGATAATCATAATGTACCGCTTTGCCATATCAAAAATATCCTCCGGCGTGTTCATCCAGCGCAGCAGAAGATCAATTCCCGCCATACTCAGCGCCGTCATAAGCACCGTGACAATAAGAGACAAAACAGCGGCGCTGCCGATACTCTTTTTCATCCCCTCCCTGTCTCCCGCTCCAAATTTCTGGGCGGTCATAACGGTGAAGCCTGTGGTCAGCCCCTGGGTGAAGCCCAGGATCAGGAAGACCACCGAGCCGGTGGCTCCCACCGCCGCCAGAGCCTTCATCCCCACAAAACGCCCTACAATAATGGTATCCGCCATATTGTAAAGCTGTTGAAAAATATTTCCGATTATAATAGGGATAATGAACCGCGCAATCAGCTTGGACGGCGTCCCCTTAGTCATATCCAGTTCCATAAAAGCATTCTCCTCCACACCTGCCTCAAATACTCTCCGGCGCGCCAAAACACGGGCAAACAGCTCCCCGCATTCACACGGGCCGTTTAACGCCGTCTCCCAGTATAGAAGCATCCCCGGCAAATTGCAACCAAAAATTTAGGGTGAACGGGCCGTTTACTCCGTTTTCTATGCCGCTCACGTTGTCTTAAGCAAAAACGCCTTTTGTTCTGTTAAAATATAAATGTATCTTTAGCTTATTATCTTAAGGAGGAATTATATGAAAAAATGCTTTAAAAATACGTTGAAGCTCGGCATGCTTATCGCACTGCTTGGCTCCCTTGCCCTGAGCGGCTGCGGAACAGAGGACGCAGGCTCATCCAACAGCAATCCCGGAAGCTCCGGCCAAAACGCTTCCGGTCAAGGCACCCCCGGAAATTCTTCCGCTTCGGGCTCCAATCCCGATAAGGAAGCAGCGGTCAAATCGCTGGACGAATACTTTGAATATACCTTAGTAGAGGGAGAAAACACCGTGCTGCTGACCAAATATATCGGCCAGGCGGCGCAGGTTACGGTCTACGGCTCCTACAAGATCGGCGGAAAGGAATACAAGACCCGTCTGCAGGACGGCGTCGTAGACAATACCAAGGCTTCACCCTTTCGTAACAACACCACGGTAACATCCATTTCCTTTGTAGACGGCGTAAGGCTGGACAATTGCAGTCATTTCTTTTCCTACTGTACCAATCTGGAGACTGTGGATCTAAGCGGCCTGGACACCGGCAGCTGTTCCGACTTCAGCTTCATGTTCGGCGAATGCCACTCTCTGCAGGCGGTGGACCTGTCCAGCTTCAACACGGATAAGCTCGACACCTTCTACAATATGTTCAGCGGATGCCGGTCCCTGACAGAGCTGGACCTTTCCATGCTTGACACAAGCCGGGTGGAGTCCTTTTACGGCTTATTTTACGAATGCCGTAGTCTGCAGAAGGTCAATTTAAAGGGTGTCAACACAAGCAGTTCCACTGCGTTTGACGCAATGTTTCACGACTGCTGCTCTCTGACCTCCGTGGATGTAAGCGGCTTTGACACCTCCAAGGCAAACGGGATGTCGGCAATGTTCAGAAACTGCAGCAGCCTCACAAGTTTAGACTGCAGCAGCTTTAATACCTCCAACGTCACAACCATGAAAGAAATGTTTTCGGAATGCTCCGGCCTGACCACCTTGAATATCAGCAGCTTTGACACCGGAAAGGTGGAGCAAATGAGCTCCATGTTCGAGTCCTGCAGCAGCCTGCAGCAGGTAGATATCAGCCATTTCACCGCCGGCAGCCTGAAATACATAGACGGCATATTCAAGCAATGTGAAAAGCTCACCAAGGCATATGTAAATCAGAGCTTTTATGACCGCGCTCACTCCGATAAAATGAAAAACAACCAGGACATGTTTAAGGACAGCGTCCTGACTGATTTCACCGTTAAATAACCGAAATACCGGAAAACCTGAAAAGCGGGTCTGTGGCATTTTATAATGCGCCAGACCCGCTTTTTCTGTAGCCGGACCGTCCTTCGCACCTATACAAAACTAAATGGACTCAATCCCTGAACTATAACAGCAACGCCGATTAATACAGAATCATCATGGACTTTTCCGCTTTTTAGTAGTATCCTTCTATAAGGAATACTTATATTGCACCTGTTGCCCGATGCACACAAAATAGCTATTCCCTGATTATCCAAAAAGGAGGCTCTCGATTATGAACACACTAAAAATTGCCTTGCTGCAGCTCGCTCCCTGCGGCGCCCTGGAAAAAAATCTTGAAAAGGGGCTATCCGCCTGCCGGAGAGCAAAAGCGGCTGGCGCGGACATCGCTTTATTTCCCGAAATGTGGAGCAACGGCTATAACATTTATAACCGCCCTGTGGATGAATGGCAGGCGGAAGCCATTTCCGCGGACAGCAAATTTGTCGGTTTCTACGGCTCGCTGGCAAAGGAGCTGGGGCTCGCCATCGGCGTAACCCTGCTTGAAAAGCATGAAGGCAATCCCCGTAATACCCTTATCCTCTTTGACCGGTTTGGAGAGAAAAAAATAACCTATGCCAAGGTACACACCTGCGACTTCGATGTGGAGCGGAACCTGACGCCCGGAGAGGATTTTTATGTCGCCACCCTTGACACCGCCTGCGGAGAGGTTAAGGTAGGCGCAATGATCTGCTTTGACAGGGAATTTCCGGAAAGCGCAAGGATATTGATGCTGAAGGGCGCGGAGCTTATCCTCGTTCCCAACGCCTGCCCCATGGAAATAAACCGCCTTTCGCAGCTGCGCGGCAGGGCATATGAGAATATGCTGGCAATCGCCACCTGCAACTATCCGGGAACCGTCCCCGACTGCAACGGCGGCTCAAGCGTTTTCGACGGCGTCGTCTATGTTCCCGGCGCGGATTCCTCCCGGGATACCTGTATTTTACTGGCGGATGAAAGAGAGGATATTTTTATGGCGGAGCTGGACCTGGAGCGGCTGCGGAGCTATCGCGAAAACGAGGTTCATGGCAACGCCTACCGGCGTCCGAAGAAATACGGAGCTTTGACCGAAACGAAAATCGACAGCCCCTTTATCCGAAATGATTACCGCGGATAGGCCGAATGAAATGAATATTTGAAACTTTTTCCGGTATATGTCGTCTATATTGACAAAGAAAACTACCTTATGCCGGCCCGAGAGACGCAGGCAGGAACGGAGGTCACTATGAAAAATGTCAATACGAAAAATGACAATATGAAAAAGGACGATATGAACAGGAAATCAAAAATGAAACGGAATTCGCTGTGCATGGGGGTTTGCGCTGCAATAACGCTCTCCGCCCTCTGTGGATGCTCCGGCCAGCAAGGCGGAACAGAGCCCGCGGGCGTCAAAAAATTATCCGGCGCCCCTGCCCCGGAGCAGGGCGGTTCACTGCCCGGCGAAGCTTCCACACAGGGCGGCGCCCAAGCCGACGGCGCTTCCGTCCGGGACGTCACCGCCCACAGCCAGGGCAGCGGCACACCTGCGGACGCTTCCACGGTCACGGAATTTTCCCTTCGACTGTTTCAGGAAAGCCTGTCACAGGAGCAGAAAAAGGACGCAGGGAAAAACGTCCTGGTTTCCCCCGCATCCGTGCTGTTCGCCCTGTCCATGACCTCTAACGGAGCGGACCAGAACACGCTCGCGCAGATGGAGGAGGTATTGGGGGCGTCCGTTCCCGAATTGAACGCCTATTTACATGAATACCGCACATCTCTGCCAATGGGCGACGGCTACAAGCTGAGTATCGCAAACTCCGTCTGGTTCAAGGATAACCCGGATTTCACCGTAAATCAGGACTTTCTGGCGGCAAATGAAGCCTGGTACGACGCCGATACTTACCAGGCGGCCTTCGACGCCTCCACGCTGAAGGCAATCAACAGGTGGGTATCCGACAGCACCGACGAAATGATACCTGAGATTCTGGACAGCATTTCCGCCGATGCCGTCATGTATTTGATCAACGGAATTGCCTTTGACGCGGAGTGGAGCACCGTTTACCGGGAGTATCAGGTCCGGGAGGCGGATTTTACCCAGGAGGACGGAACCGTTTGCAGGACCGAGCTGATGTACGCAAATGAGAACGCCTATCTCAGGGACGCCAATGCCCAGGGCTTTTTAAAATATTACAAGGACGGAAAATATGCCTTCGCCGCGCTGCTGCCAAATGAGGGCGTCACCGTTTCCGAATATGTGAAATCGCTGGATGCCGCATCGCTTCGGGAAATGCTCTCCAATCCTGCCAATATTCCCGTAAAGACGGCAATCCCCAAGTTTGAAGCCGAGTACAATATAGAAATGAGCGATATTTTCAAGTCCCTTGGCATGACGGACGCCTTTGACGCCAACGCCGCGGATTTCTCACGCCTTGGAGAATTTTCGGGCAAAAGCATCTTTATCAACCACATCCTCCACAAGACCTATATCGCCGTGGACGAGCAGGGTACTAAGGCAGGAGCGGCAACCGCCGTAGAGGTGGACGCTGCAGGCGCCCTTATGCCTCAGGAGGAAAAAGAGGTCTACCTGGACCGCCCCTTTGTCTATCTGATTATCGACTGTGAGGAAAATATCCCTGTGTTTATGGGGACCTTGATGAATGTAAAATAGATTTTATAGCCTAAAGCTTGAAACCTGCGAAATAGGCTGTATCAAAATAGGCTCTCCCTCAGGCGGACCGGAATTATACAGTACCGCCTGAGGGGGAGCTGAATGAATCATCCGTTTTTACGGTACAGTTCATCGGCGCAGATATCTGCAGGCTGCCCTTGACCCGTTTCACTTTAATTTCGCCTCGAATACCCTTATATATGCACTCAAACTCGTTTATCAGCTCCGCACAAGCCGGTTTGATTCTCACGGTCTTGAAGCCGTCGCTGCTCTTTATTCCTGCCACTTCCGCAAAAAACCACTCCATTATATGCCCCATCATATCGTGGTTACGGCTTCTTGCGTCATCCCTCCAGAATTCGGGAAGCGTGGTTTCTCCCATATTCACAAACCGCAGATAGGACGGATGGGTATCCTTTAGAATCATATGATATATTATATCATTTCTGCCGGACTCCGCCAGCGCCCGAAGAATATACACAAGCCCGATTTCACCGCATTCTAAATGCCTTCCCTCGCATAGCTTAATTAATGTATTACGCACGTGGGATATATGTTCCTCGGGAACAAGCCCAAAGCACAGCGGTATTGCCTGATTTGCCTGCGACAGCCTTCCGCTCTGATAATCTCTATAATACACATCCTTTTCGATTACAAGCAGAGAGCTGTTATACAGGCTTTTGACTTTATCCGCCTGCTCCGCAAATGTTTTCTCATCACCCTTTTTCAGTATTTCAGAAATCTCCGCCATCATCAAAAGGTCATGAAAATAAAACGCGGTCTCGATATTTTCGCGTCCCCACCCCTTATTCTGCTCAATACCCCAATCGCCAAGACCTGCGCAGATAAATCGTTCCTCGCCGCACTTACCATACAGGCGGTTGTAAGCCTCATACTGCTCCGTCAGATATGCAATATATTTTTTCGCGCTTTCGTAATTATCCTCCAGCACCTTTCTGTTGCCGTAAAAAAGGTATTGCTCATAGGCCGCCAGAATAATAGAGCTGCCCCAGGGGATAATATCCCAAAAACTGCCCTCTCGGCAATCAGTAATAAACTTCGCATACCGGGGCGCTATGGACGGCACAAGCCCGCTTTTATATTCGTGAGGAAACGCTCCGTTGTCAAGGTCAAGCTCACCGTCGGCATACTGGGCATCGCGCATATCCATGGCAATTTTCGTCCAGAGCATATCAACATCCTTATTGTACATAACCGCCCTGGCCATTAAGTGATCCGGCTCAAGCCAGCCCAGCTTTTCGATCGTCGGGCAGTCCGTATGAGAGTGATTGATATTGCTCTCAATCGCCTTCAGAATCATATGATAAATCTTATTCAGTCGTTCGTCCGAGCATTGGAAAGATCCGCAGTCCTCCGCCGACGAGGTGACAAAATATGATTTGAATTCGAGGATCTGCTCATGCTCCGCGCCTTCCAGCTTATACCACCTTGCGCCGTTTACGGAAAATTTCTGCTCAAAGACATCCTCGTTTCCGCTTAAGGTAAGTAAGGAATAGGTTCCTGTCGTCTGTTCGATATCCCCGTCTGCGGAAAGCTTTTCAGCAGGTATCAGCTTTATTTTCTGCCCGCGCACACCCTTTAATTTCAAATAAAACTGCGAGGACATGTTCTGCCCGAAATCAAAAATATTCCTCTCCCTATCCACACTTTTGGGTATATAACAATATTTACGAATAATCGGCGGATAATTAAGCGGAACAAGCGCCCCTTTCGGCCCGCTTACCGCTTTTGCATAATTCCATTGGTATTCTATGGTCTTGTCAATATCCTCGCTGCCGTAAATATCGGCAAGTACGGTTTTGCTCCGGCTTACCTGCCATGTACCGTCCGTTACAATATATTCATCATCGATTTTTAGCTGTGCTTTTACTGCCAGACATTCGCCGAAGGCTTTATAGCCCTTATCCATCGTATAGAAATAGCGGCTGCCGTTGTCATCGTCTCCAATGTACCAGCCGTTTGCGGCTTCAATGGCTATTATATTGGTTCCATCAGCGATCA
Source organism: uncultured Acetatifactor sp. (assembly GCA_910578215.1). Taxonomy (GTDB): domain Bacteria; phylum Bacillota; class Clostridia; order Lachnospirales; family Lachnospiraceae; genus Acetatifactor. Next base: position 130,886 of record CAJTPH010000001.1, read on the forward strand.
ACCCGGCAACGTCATAGGTAGAATAATGAACATGCCTGTGAAAATCCGTCTGACTGCCCTCATACGCATATGGACTGATTTTTTTGTCGTTAATTTTCACTTCAAACTGTCCCGGCACACATACCGACAAAACTGCCCTGTCCGTTTCGTGGGCATCAAAAATATACCTGGCGGCAAACGGTTTGGGCGTTCCGTTTCCGATCCACTCGCCGCGCCAGCTTTTGACTCCTGTTATAAAATACGCTCTGTCCGACCGTTCGCAGAAATCCTCCTCATCCCAAACAGAAATCACAAAGCTGTATTTGGTCTGCTCCCTTAAATCAACAGACAGCCCAATGTTATTCTGTTCGCCTGACATGACCTTATCAGTGGAATATACCACACTGTCGCCATAAAATATTTCAATTCTATAAGCCGTCTGTGTGTGTTCGCCCATTCCATACTTCCACAGGAATATCAGCTCATCTCCCACACCTGTCTGGGTATAATAATTTTGAATTCTTGGATTTAATGGTTTCATAGCTTCTTTCCTTGTAAGCTCATTACTGATATATGGACCATTCACTCACTCAAACACATATTAAAATTACCCGGCGGTCTCACTCCACCGGTACGGGATTCTCCTCCACCACCCAGGGCAGGCCGTAAGCGTTCAGCGCCTCCATAAAGGGGTCCGGATCGAACTCCTCCACATTGAATACGCCGGGCTTCTTCCATGTGCCGTTCAGCACAAGCATCGCGCCGATCATGGCAGGCACGCCGGTGGTGTAGGAAATCGCCTGGGAGCCCAGCTCCTTATAGCATTCCTGATGATCGCACACGTTGTAAATATAAATTGATTTTTCTCTGCCGTCCTTCACTCCGGTAAAAATGCAGCCAATGTTGGTCTTGCCAACGGTGCGGGGACCAAGAGATGCAGGGTCGGGCAGCAGGGTTTTCAAAAACTGGATGGGCACAATCTCCCTTCCCTCGAACATCACCGGATCAGTGCGCAGCATGCCCACGTTTTCCAGACACCTCATATGAGTCAGATAGCTCTGCCCAAAGGTCATAAAAAAGCGTATTCTTTTGATGCCGGGTATATTTTTCGCCAGGGATTCTATCTCCTCATGATGCAGAAGATACATATCCTTCTTTCCCACCTGGGCAAAATCGTATTCCCTCCTGATCTCCATGGGCTTTGTCTCCACCCAGTGGCCGTTCTCCCAATAGGAGCCGTTGGCAGAGACCTCCCTGAGATTGATCTCAGGATTGAAATTGGTGGCAAAGGGATAGCCGTGGTCGCCGCCGTTGCAGTCCATAATGTCAATGTAATGAATCTCGTCGAAATAGTGCTTTAACGCATAAGCGGAGAAAACGCCGGTGACGCCGGGGTCAAAACCGCTGCCCAAAAGGGCGGTGATTCCCGCCTTTTCAAAACGCTCCTTATATGCCCACTGCCAGGAGTAATCAAAATACGCGGTAAAGCCCTCCTCCCTGCAGCGCTTCTCATAGACGGCACGCCACTCGGGGTCCTCCGTATCCTCCGCCTCATAATTTGCGGTGTCAATATAGTCCACGCCGCAGGCAAGGCAGGCATCCATTATGGCGAGATCCTGATAGGGCAGCGCAAGGTTCAGCACCACCCTGGGCTGTTCCCTTTTGATAAGCGCGGTCAGGTCCTCCACATCATCCGCATTTACCCTCGCGGTGGTGATGACCGGCGCCTTCTGCCCCGTCCTGGCGCAGTTTTCCTCTATCTTCGCCTTTAAATCGTCGCATTTGCTGACCGTGCGGCTGGCAATACAGATTTCCGAAAATACATCCGCCTTTCCCGCACACTTCTGAATGGCCACGGACGCAACGCCCCCGCAGCCTATAATTAAAATTTTCGACATTTTTCCCTCGTTTCTGCGCGGCAATTTCCCCGCCAGGCCTGCAGGCGCCGCGCCGCAGCAAGCCTGGCGTATTTAATTTTCCCCCTGTGAACACTCATCCTTCCGCCCGAAAAACCATGCGCCGGGCAGGGCGGATTTTGTCATTGTATCTCCACCTGCCGCAGCAGCTTCTCCACATATGCAGGCAGGCAGAACGCCCCCTCGTGGAGTCTGGGCGTGTAATATCCCGTCTCCAGCTCTCTCGCCAGCCATCTCTCCGCGTCCAGATCATGCACGGGATGATACCTTTTGGAGGCAAAGCCGAACAGCCAGTGTCCCGATGGATAGGTGGGAATATGCGCCTGATACACACGGCTGATGGGGAAGCTCTCCACGATGCGCTTATGGGCGCGCATGCACGCCTTTGCATCCGCCTCGTAAAAGGGGCTTTCATGCTGGTTCACCATGATGCCGTCCTCCTTCAGCGCCTTATAGCAGTTCCCGTAAAACTCCTTGGTAAACAGCCCTTCCCCGGGTCCGAACGGGTCCGTGGAATCCACCACGATCAGGTCATACTCGTCTTCCCTGGAACGGACAAATTTCAGTCCGTCCGCATAGTGAATGTGGACCCGTTTATCGTCCAGCCTGCACGCAGTCTTTGGCAGAAATTCCCGGCATACCTGAATGACCTCCTCGTCGATTTCCACCAGGTCGATATGCTCTATTTCCGGATAACGCACAAGCTCCCTCACCGCGCCCCCGTCGCCGGCGCCGATAACAAGCACCCTTTTTACATGAGAATGCACCGCCATGGGCACATGAACAAGCATCTCATGGTAGATGAACTCGTCCTTCTCCGTCAGCATAATATAGCCGTCAAGCACCAGAAAACGCCCAAATTCGGGAGATTCATACACGTCGATCCTCTGAAACCCGCTCTCTCCGCTGTAAAGCTGCCTGTCCACCCGAATGGAAAGCTTTACATCCGGCGTGTGAGGCTCCGAAAACCATAATTCCATACTTTACACATCCTTTCCATATTTATATTGTTTATATTGGTTAATAATTTATTGCCTTTTCTGTCTATATCGTTAAACCGAAGGTTCCTTACGCCCTATCCACTCCTCCTTCAGAACATTCAGTCTTTCTATGCCGGCATCCTCGGGCCCCGTCATGGAACAGCCCTTTTCCCTGGCATAAACAATGTACTCCAGAATTTCCTCCGTAATTTCCTCGCCGGGGGCCAAAATGGGGATTCCGGGAGGATAGCACATAACAAACTCGCTGCATATGCGCCCCCTTGTCTCCATGAGAGGCAGAGCCTCCTTCTCCGCGTAAAAAGCGTTCTGAGGAGAAACCGCCACCTTGGGCTCAATATATTCCTGGGTATACATGCCCGTATTATCCCTTAAATACTTGCGTTTAATCTCCACCAGCGCGCTGATCAGGCGCTCTATATCGCGCTCCCTGTCGCCGATTGAGATATAGGCAAGCACATTGGCTATGTCCCCCAGCTCCATCTGAATATCATACTCGTCCCTGAGAATATCATAGACCTCAATACCCGCAAGCCCGATATCAAGCGTATTTACCGTTAGCTTGGTCTTGTCAAAGTCAAAAATACTGTCATTGTTCACCAGCTCCGAGGTATAGGCATAATAGCCCCCGATCTTGTTGATCTCCTCTCTGGCGTACTCCGCAAGCGCCGTCACCTTGGCAAATTCCTCCCTGCCCCGAAGCGCCAGATTGCGCCTGGAAATGTCAAGGCTGGCAAGCAGCAGATAGGACGCGCTGGTGGTCTGGGTCAGATTAATGATCTGCCTTACGTAGCCGGGATTCATATCCGGACCCGTCAGCAAAAACGAACTCTGGGTCAGGCTGCCGCCGGACTTGTGCATGCTGACCGACGCCATATCCGCCCCCGCCGCCATTGCGGACACGGGCATATTTTCCCCGAAATAAAAGTGAGTGCCGTGGGCTTCGTCCGCAAGCACCTTCATGCCGTGGGCATGCGCCAGCCTTACAATGCTTCTCAAGTCGGAGCAAATGCCGTAATAGGTGGGATTGTTGACCAGCACCGCCACCGCGTCCGGATTTTCCCGGATGGTCTTCTCCACTTGAGACACCTTCATCCCCAGCGCAATGCCCAGCCTGCTGTCCAGCTCGGGATTGACATAAATGGGAATGGCGCCGTTCAGCACCAGCGCGTTGATAACGCTTCTATGTACGTTCCGCGGCAGGATTATCTTGTCTCCTTTTTTGCAGGCGCTTAAAACCATGCTCTGTACGGACGAGGTAGTGCCCCCCACCATCAGAAAGGCGTATGCCGCGCCAAAAGCCTCCGCTGCAAGTTCCTCCGCCTCGCAGATAATGGACACAGGATGGCAGAGGTTGTCCAGCGGCTTCATGGAATTTACGTCAATGCCCACACATTGCTGCCCTAAAAGCCGCACTAATTCCGGATTTCCCCGTCCGCGCTTATGCCCGGGAACATCAAAGGGAACTATTCTGTTGCTTCTGAATTCCTCCAGCGCCTCATAAACAGGCGCCCTCGACTGATTATACCTACCCATAAATACGCCCCCTCAAATAACTATATCTCCCCATGAAAACGTCCCCCGAATCACTATGCTCTCCCAGGAAAATGTCCCCTGAATCACTATGCTTTCCCAGAAAAACAACCCCTCTGTCAAAACACATTTCTACCGCTGAAAATTTCTATCATTTCCCTCCGCAGATTGTCCATAATTTCCAGCCTGGTCTTGGGGGGCAGCTCATATACGTCGCTGTTAAACAGATAATTCTGCAGGTCGATCTCCTTTATGAGCATCTTGGTATGAAAAATGTTTGCATCGTACACATTGATATCCACCGCGTCATACTTGTGAAGGGTGCCCTGGTCAATATAATCCTGAATAGAGGTAATGCGATGATCCATAAAAAGCTTGTGCCCGCCTACGTCCCTGGTAAACCCTCTGACACGGTAGTCCATGGTAATAATATCGGAGTCAAAGGAACCGATCAAATAATCCAGGGTAGAGAGAGGCGTGATCTCTCCGCAGGTTGCCACGTCAATATCCACTCGAAAGGTGGCAAGACAGGTTTCCGGGTGATATTCGGGATAGGTGTGGACCGTAATGTGGCTCTTGTCCAAATGCGCGACCTCCGTGTTTCCCACGGGAACCATGCTTTTTTCCGCAATCAGAATGGTTACGGAGCTGCCCTGAGGCTCATAGTCCTGACTGGAAATATTCAGTACGGTAGCGCCGATCATATCTGTCACATCCGTCAGAATCTTTGTCAAACGTTCTGAATTATACTGTTTGTCTATATACGCAATATAGTCCTTCTGCTCCCGCTGAGACTTTGCATAGCAAACATCATAAATGTTAAAGCTTAAGGACTTGGTCAAATTATTAAAACCATAAAGAGAAATTTTCTCGCTCATATATACCCCCCTGAGTGCTCTGGCACACTTGCCGGCCAATATTAAAGTGCGCTTATTTCAAATACAAAAATAAAAGACAAGCGATACCACATCACTTGCCTTTACTCTCCATTTTCCTTCATTCCGCATATAATTAGGAGAAAATGCCCTCCCATTCCTTCAGGTATGAAAGCAACAGATATATGGTTTTTAGAGTCTATATAGCAAATATTTTACTTTTACTACTCTTATTGACCGTTTCACAAGTTAGATGTGCATCTGCACCGGTTTATAGTAACCAACTTATAAAATTTGAGCTTTTAACTCAATCAATAAGGCAACCCAGTTGCCAAAAATATTTGCATGGAAGACTCCTTCTATCTGTTTTCCATACAGCTTAACCCAAAATATAACATATCAGCTTGATATCCGGCATGAACGCAGCGAGCATTTGCTTTCACTTGATATATGCTCTCCAGCGCACATGAAATCAGAAGTCAACATGAGGAACTTCCGTATCGATATTGTAGCATAACATATAGCAGCTAGTCAAATTATATTTTATTCCTGCGGGGTCTTTAATTACCATCATAAATTAAAAATATGTGGTTTTACCGTTACAGCTCCAGCTCCTGCTGAATATAATATTCCTCCTCAATCAGCCCGATACCCGTAAACACCGCCCACACATAAGGCGCCCCGTACACGTTCAATGTCTTAGGTCCCACTATCTTGCGGGGCGCCGCATCACCCACCTGATCCCTATAAAGCTTTTCAAACGCCTTTTCAAAGGTGCTTCGCGTAATGGAACGCTCCCTCCTGTCGGTAAAAAGCTCCCCGCCCTTGATCGTATAGGTAAAGGGCAGCCCTTTTTTCGTTGCAAACTCCATGCCTTCATGTATTTCTATGACATCCCACAAATTCGAGATATTTATCCTTGACGTATTAAATTTCATTTTATCCTCCATGCCACCCTGAGCATACAAACTGTTTCCCTATGGTCAGAGTGGTAGCATATTAATAAAATGGTACTCGCACGTCCATATATTGTCAATAAAAAACTCAAATTACTTTTCTTACTTTTCTGAAATCAAGGACCCCGCAGCAAGCTGACGGGGTATCAAGCCTGCAGCGCAGGAATAAAAATAGATACGCAAAAAGAAAAGCCATCGCCGATGATAAAAGTATATCATCAGCGGCATGGCTTTTCTGTCCTAATACTCTCTACTCCGTACCGACATCGCTTCCTGTGTCCGTACCTGCGCCTGCCTCGGTCCCTGTTCCTGACTCGGTCTCTGTTCCTGACTCGGTCTCTGTTCCCTCCGTACCCGCTTCGTCCTCCTGAACCTCAATTATATTTTCAGGTCCGTATTGAAAAGGGGTAATGCATGTGTTAGGAACGATATAGACCGTATCCGGCTTTTCGGGCAGTTGAATGTAATAGCTGGAGGTCATGGAATTCGCATCGCCCACATTGACCCGAAATCTCTGAACGGCCGTGTCAAAAATAATGGTCTGCTGCGGGGTGTCCAGGCCGTACTGGCTTAAATCCTTAACGTCCTCAAGCACCTGCGAAGCTATGAGCGAGGATGCGCCCGTGGCCATTCCGCTCAAATAATATTGCTTGACGTTTTGGGTATGGTCCTGCGCAAAATACCATGTGCCATCCACCTTCTCATACTGATAGGTCTCTCCCTCATAGTCGTAAATTATATTTATTAAATCCTCGCTCCTGACTTCCAGAACGGCAATCCCGTCCTCCTCCACGGGCTTCTCCGCCTGCGCCTCCTTATATTTTCTTATCCCGAAAAGGCTTCCTGCAAGCGCAGCCAGCACCAATATCAATACGATCAGTTGTATTTTCTGCTTTTTCATCAGCGCTTTCTCCTTCTAAACCAAATGATAAAGCCTGCGGCAAGGCAGCCAACCGGTACGATTATCACCGTAATCAGCCCGATCAATGTAGCCGTTCCCTGAGGAATGATAAGATAAGAAAGCTCATAGCTTTTCACAGGAACGGAAACGCTGACCTCATGATTCACAAAGCTGCTCACCGTGTTGGTAAACAAGACCAGATTGCTGCCGCTCGCCCAGTTGTTTGCGTCATCGGTAAATATCTGATCACAGCCAAAGGCTACCATAGTGCCCTGGCTGCCGTCCTCATATGTCTTAACCGCCGACAAGCCGATCGCAAAGGGTCCGTCAACATCATCGCTGCTCTTTTCATAGCCCTGTATGTTCTGAGTATCCGTCTTGGAAAACGCCTTATCGGATGTGGTCATAAATTCATCATAGACGATATCCTCCGCCGCCTCATCCAAAATTCTGATGCCCTGAGAAAAAGGCGCAAAGATATAATATTGTCCCGAACCGTATATACCCGCGGTGTAAACGCTGCTTGCCAGCTTGGGAAGCAGGTAGTATGGAAGCATTGCAAAATTTTGTGTATTCTGCTCTGTTATGATTCCGTTTACCAGCTCAAGACCCATGTGTGTATACAGCTTATCCAGATTCGGCGTACTGCCGCCTTCGGTATAGCCCGCCACCAGAATCACGCTGCCTCCCCGCTCCAGGTAAGAGATTATTTTATCCACATCCGCCGCGGCAAAATCCTTTCCGGCCGCATTGATGACCAGGCACGCCGCGTCATCGGGAACCGCCTCATAGTTCAGGAGACTTATGGACTCATATTCCACATTCTCTTTTCCCAATGCGGCTGTAAAACTGCCGCTCAGGGCATATTCCCCGTGCCCCTGTGTAAGGTATATCTTGGGCATGTCGTCGGACAGCACAAAATCCAGTGCGCTGGTGATCTGTCCCTCTCCGTCATACCCTGTGGTAACGCTGGAATAGGTATTATAGTCAAAGCTGCTGGCGTAAATGTCGCTGTAGTCTATGACCTTGCTGCGCTTTTGGCTCACAACGATCAGGCTGTTCATGCTGATGCTGCTGTTTGTATATTGGGTAAAAAACCGCGGGTTTACATTAGGGTCCACATATTCAACCGTAATGTGCTTTGAGAGATCATCATAGCGCTGCAGAGTCTGTGCAAGGGTACCGTCGCAGGCATCCTCCGCCGCAATCACATAGATAGTCACGTCATCTTCCATTCCCTTGACATATTCCTTTGTCTGGTCGGTGAGGGAGTACAGCTTTTCCGCTGTCACATCGACGGTGACCCAGGATGCCGGAATCTCGCCAACAACAAAGTTTACCGCCACGATAATGGCGATCATCACCGCAATCATACCGGTGCTGTAAGCGCCCATGCTCATATTCTTGGCAGATACGCTGTAGCGTCTTTTCTGTATAAACTGCACCGTCAGAAACAACGCCAGCACGGTCATGGAAACGAAATATACCACCGACTTCAGATCCAGGGTGCCGTTGAGCATATTGGCGTAAGGCGTGGACGTGTCCAGACAGCTTAAAAGCTTTGTCAGCAGATTTCCCGTGCTTGATATCAGACCGCATATCGCGGTCATCATGTACATTAAAAACAATATGATAAAGGTAAGCACCGAGGATATTACCTGGCTCTCCGTCAGGGAGGACACCATTACGCCGATGGCGATGGCCAGCATCCCATAAAGGAAAAAGCCCAGAATGGCCACATATGCATTCGCCATGGGCACTGTCCCGAACCTGCTCATGATCACGGGATAAACGCAGATGACAGCGGTGGGAATGGCATAAATAGTCAAAAGCGCCAGAAACTTGCCCATGACGATACCGCCCACGGAAACCGGCGCCGTCAGAATAAGCTGGTCGGTCTTATTTTTCCTCTCCTCCGCCAGTATCCTCATGGTCAGCACGGGAACGGCAATAAAAAACATAATCATTACGCTTGAAACGGAATATGAAAAATAGGGATATCCGTTCAGCATATTATTTACAAAAAAATACAGCCCGATAAAGAACAGTGTAACCGCAATGAATAGCAGGCCGATAAAAGAACGGAAATAGGATTTAAGCTCTCTCTTATATATTGCAAACATACTACTGCTCCTCCTTTGCATCCGCGGGCTCCGTCCCGCTTTCCGCCGCACTCTCTCCTGCCGCGGCGTCTTCGGACTCCTCATCCTTTTGGGCGTTCTTTGAAGGCCTTCCTCCGAACAGGCCCTTCCTTGTCTTCTCCTTGGGCTTTACGTCCTCCGTCAGCTCAAGGAAAATATCCTCCAGGGACTTCTGAACGGGTATCATTTCCATAACAGGCAGCTTTGCCTGCGCAAGAGCATAGAATATCTCCTCCCTGGCGTCGGCTCCCTCCTTAAAGACCGCGGCCGCCTTTGCCAGTCCGGGCGTATGCCCCGCTTCCGTTTTCACGGACTCGATGGCAGGTACCGCCTCCAACGCCGCCTTCAGCGCCTCCTCGTCACCCTTTACCGTCAGCTGAAGCTCCATGGAGCCCGACATCAGCTTCTGAAGCCCCTCCGGCGAATCGCTCGCCACAAGCTGCCCGTGGGCAATAATCATGATATGGTCACATACAGCGCTGACCTCGGACAAAATATGGGAGCTGAGAATAATTGTATGATTTTTGCCCAGCTCGCGGATCAGGTCGCGGATTTCTATGATCTGCTTGGGGTCCAGCCCTACGGACGGCTCATCCAGCACAATGACCTCCGGGTCTCCCAAAACCGCCTGAGCAAGCCCCACCCTCTGTCTGTAGCCCTTGGACAGGTTCCTGATCAGGCGTCCGCGCATATCCGAAATCTGTGTCATCTCCATGACCTTTTGTATCTGTGCCCTCCGCTCCTTCGCCTCTATCCTTTTCAGCTGGGCGACAAAGGCAAGATACTCCTCCACGGTCATCTCCATGTACAGCGGAGGCAGCTCCGGAAGATAGCCTATTTTTCTCTTTGCCTCCTCCGGCTGCTTCTGAATATCCTTTCCGTCTATGGTCACCGTTCCGCCGGATGCGGCAATATATCCCGTGAGAATATTCATCGTTGTGGATTTTCCCGCGCCGTTGGGACCCAGAAAGCCGTAAATCTGCCCTTTTTCCACACGAAAGGAAAGATTGTCTATGGCCACATGCTCCCCGTACCTTTTCGTAAGATTTGTCACTTCAATCATGTCTTTGATTCATACCTCCCTGTCCGCTCTGCAAGAGGGTGTACAGACACCCGTCCCCGAATACTAATCTATGTAACCGGAAGAACGCAGGGTCTGCGTTCTTCACCGATTGCCCGGATGCAATGCACAATTCCAATATGTTTTACCCTGATTATTGTATAAATTAAATGTCACCATTTAGTGATAACTTTGTGAACGTTTTGTGAACCGAAAACGCCCCGCTGCACCCGTCTCCCTCCACGGTGAGCACGACGCAGGGGCCCTTTGCCGGAATGCCCTGAAATTCAAATTTCTCCTGCCCGCTCATAAATTCAAATAAATGCCCGTCCGAATACAGCGCCAGCCTGTGGCAGCTGCTGTAAACGGTAGCGCGAAAGCTGCCGTCGGCCTGCCCTTTTACGCTTTCAGGCACAATATACACAAAGGGCTCCGGATTCCACCTTGCCTTATACCGGTAAAACTCCGAGGTAAGCCTGCCGCTGTCCGCAAGAACCAGACTTCCCTTACCGCCCCGCAGTACGGGAATGCCTCCAAAGCTTTCCATCTCCTCATTGTATTGCAGGCATGACACATCTGTCAATATTATAATTCCCAGCCTGTCGCACAACTGCAAAAAGGGCTTGACCAGCCCTTCTCCACGCTCCAAATAAACGCTATTTGCCCCCAGGCTTAAAAGCTTCTGCATATCGCCCATAATCAGGCTCTGCCCGGCCGCAGAGGCTGCCTCCGCAGGCATTGCGTACCGGACCGTCCGCAGCTCAAAGGGCGCATTGTTTAAAACAAACCCTTTTCCTGCCTGCCGTCCCATGCTGCGCAGGGGCATAGGGCGGCAGAGCCTGTCTGTACAGATCCCGTTTTCGTCCCGTATAGACGCTTCCAGGGTATACAGATACGGATCTCTGAGCCCATTCCACAAGTGCGCCTGCAGCAGAATCGCCCTGAGCGGTTCCTCATCCGCCGCCAATCCAAGACATTCCAGCACCGTCTCCTGCCGCCCGTCCCGCAGCCAAATATGAACCGTTTCTGCCCGCGGGACACCCGTATAATAAAGCTGCCATTCAAAATAAGCCCTTCCTGCCTCCAGCCGCAGACCTGTGGCAACGCCTTCATCCTGTGCCGTTCTGTCAAATGCCAGACTCATCTTCCGCCCTCCTGCTTCTCCCTTTTCTCCTGAAGAATCGCGGTATTCTTTTCCACCTCCCTGCGGGTAAGCGGATAAGCGAACTGCATGATCAAAAACACGATCAGGTAGCATACTCCCGGCACCAGCGTCGCCACCGTATAGATTCTCTGGGAAACGGCTTCCGTCTGGGACGGCGCCTCCGAGACATATCCGATAGCCGTCAGCACAAAGCCGCCCAAGCCGCCTGCCAGCGCCTGCCCCACCTTTCTGGCAAAGGAATACACCGCATAAACCGTTCCGTCCTCCCGCTTTCCGGTGGCAACCTCCTGATAATCTATGATATCCGTGATAAACGCCCAGATAATCAGGTTAAACAGCCCCACACCTATGGTTCCGCAGAAAAGGAACGCCATAAACAGGGGAATGCTCTCTATCCTCAGAAAGAAAAGCACGATATAGACGATTCCCGCAAGCAGCATCCCCAGGGCTCCCACCTCCTTCTTGCCGACGTCAGCGGCGATTTTGGAGATAAAGGGCGCAAGAAGGAACACGCCCGCAATGCTCACCACATTGACGGCGGCAAGCGCCTTGGCGTTTTTAAAATAATCCAAAAAGAGATAATTATTCATGGCCTGTCCCATCATGCTGGCAAGCAAAAGCACCAGCGCCGCGCAGACAAGCGCCAGAAGGGGACGGTTTTTCCCCAGCCCCGCAAGCATGGCTCCCACGCCTTCCTTTTTCGCCTCCTTTTTCTCAAAGGAGACCCGCTCCCTGCAGAGAAAATAGCAGAGCGCGTAGCATAAAACAGACAGTACGCCAAACACTGCCGCCGTCACGGTAAAGCTCACCGGCTTTACGATCTGGCTGCCGTCCTCCCCAGTCTCATAGACCACCAGAGGAACCAGCACGCCCACGATCAGCCCGGCAAGACTGGCGCCAATGCTCCGGAAGGTAGACAGGGACGCCCGGTTCTTTATATCCGTGCTGATGACCGACGCCATGGAGCCGTAGGGAATATTGATGGCCGTGTAACAAAAGCTGCTCCACAAAAGATAGGTCACCGTCATATAGACGATCTTTGCCCAATATGCCCATCCCTGTACAAAATAAAGATACATTATGGTGCTTGCAACGGCCACGGGAATACTCATTCTCCGTATCCAGGGCCGAAACCTCCCGTCCCTTGCGGGCTGCAGATGATCCACGATACGCCCCATGGTCACATCGGTAAAGGCGTCAACAATCCTTGCCCCCATGAACAGCAGCCCCACCACAAAACCGCTTACACCCAAAACCTTTGTGTAAAACACCATCAGATAATTGCTGGCAAACAGAAAGCTGAAATCGTTTCCGAAATCGCCGAACATATAGCCGATCTTGTCAGGCAGCCCAAACGGGCGCTCCGAACCGCTCTTGTCCGTCCTGACATTTCCCCTGTCGTCCACTTGCTTTAACATATATTAACCGCACCTTTCCCACACCGGCATCCGCCGTACAAGCCCGGGTCTCACAAGCTCATAAAGCTTTTCAGGCCCGTACCGCGCATCCGAAGCTTCTGCATAAATTTCTTAAAATAACGCAGTACTAGCATTGCACGGTGTGGGAAATATTATTCACGGCGTTCCTTCGCCGGACGGAGACAAATCCCTTTTGCCTGCCAAAATCCCCGCATTCTGTCATTTCATAATATATGTATCCTGCTCGTCAAAAATTTCCATGGTCATCAAAACGCCAAGACGATACCCATGTATAAAACGGTTTTGCGCATAGCTGCAGCATTCCTCATAGACCGTGTCCACAAGGTCGCTCAAAAGCTCTCTCTCCTCGTCGTTCAGCTTTTCCTCCAGCTCCTCCTGCAGCCTGCAGGCCTTCTCCGAAAGCTCCATATGCTCCGGGCTGCGCCTCTCAAATTCCTCCTCCACACAAAGACTGCCGTCCGCAAATGCGTCTAATATTTTTCCCATTGTTCTGTGCTCGTCCTTTCTTTTTACCCATTTCATCCTTTGTTTTTGTTTATATCAATTGTATTATTTGTCTACCGTATCTGCTATTATACTTGATTACCTTCAACCAATCAAGTAATTTTTTCATCTTTAATAAATTTTATGCCGCTCATTAAGTACCTTTCCCGTTGGCGCAGGCCCCGGCGTAAAAAAACAAAAAAGAGACTGCCGCAAAACTCAGAGAAAGTACAAAACATGGTTTTCCTAATTCGATTGTATACACCATATATTGTACGATATCTTTGTTTTGCAACAGCCCCACAGGCAATTTTGATTTGCAATTTTGAGCGGCCGCTTACGCCTTCCCTACAGAAAACATTTCTTGTAGGCATCCTTCGCAAATTTGTAATCAAATGCCGCTCTCACCTGCGCAAACTGCTCTCCGAAGTAATCCGCCCGGGCTTCCATATAATCGCTGACCGCCAGTGTCCGCACCTGCCCGTCTTCGTCTGTTTCAAGCCCCGGCAGGGTAAGCGGCAACGTATGAACGCCGCTTCTGTCAAGCAGAATAAAATAACGCCACCATCTTAAAAATGCCTGCATATTGTTCTCCGTAGTATCCCTGTTTTCCTCATCCTTGGCATCCTCGGCCGCCACCCGCAGATCATCCTCATACCCCTCAAAATTCCCTCCGGCGGCACACAGGAGCCTGTCAAAGCTGTTGGAGTCCTCGTGCCGCTGGCTTTCCCCGGGAAGCGTGCTCCAGTATTTCCCGTAAAAATAGTCAAACATATCCTTTTTCCCGTTCCAGACGCAGGCCTGCAGCACGGTGGAGTACATGGACGCCGGCTCCGCCACCTCACAGTATTTGTAACACCACACATGTTTTTGGGGAATATTTTTATTAATCAGGTCGAGCATCAGCGTTTCCCCCTGCCTGTACTGACCGTTCAAAATCAACTGCTCTAAATAGTCCGTATGCGCACACACATAACAGTTGGTGATTTCCTTTTCATGCTTCAGGAAGCTGCGCGCCGCCGCCTGCGCCCTGTCCGAGTCACGATATAGACAGCTCAGGTACATCTCGTCCTGATAATATTCATACAGATGACCGTATTTTTGCGCCGTTTCCTCATATCTGCGCATAAAATCTTCCATTTTCGCATCGTCTATCTGATAATAACCCACATAGGCCTGAAAAATCCTGGTGCATATCCACACATTGAGAAGCGCCATATCCGTCCCCGGATAGTTCGGAAGCGCGCTGTCCATATAGAGCTCGCTGTCCCTGTAATATACCTCCGCATATTTTACGATCTGCCGGTAATTCTGAGTACGCATGTCCGCATACATCAAATTATACAGGGTGTTAAAATAGATATACCATTCCTTCTCCTGCCTGGAAATATTTATAATTTTCTTGAACAGCGCGGACAACGCCTTATAATTTTTCTCATACAGATCATAGCTTCCCTGCGTGAGCTTCTGGGCCCTGCGCATCATATCCGCCAGCTCCTGATTTGCTATCTGGGCAAATCGCACCTTTTCATATACCATTCTCAATCCTCCTGTTCCGGTTCCGTCTCTGCTCCCAAAGCCTTTATTTCTCTCCATGCAGCGCGTATTCCATCAGGCTGCGCAGGCATTGGTTCATAAGCTCCGTTTCCTTTGCCGAAAGAGTGTAGTGTCCCGCCAGCATGGCCTGTATGTAAATCACATGAATCAGGGTCTGCGCCAGCTTCGGGTCCCTCACCTGCCCAAGGCTTTGGATAAAGCCGTTGCCGCTGTTTAAGTACAGCCGGTTCCCCTCCTGCGCTTCCTCCGCGCCGAAATCAAAGCCTTCAAAAAACCCGGAATAGCTGCTCTCGTCCATCGCATCCGTCAAAGCCGTATCCTCGCCCGGCACATACAGGGCCTGCAGGCTGTTGGGCGAAAAGCTCTTACATTGGACACCGCACCGAAAGGCCTCCAGCCCCTGCCGCGCCCAGTTCAGGAACGGCGCAAGCTTTAGTGAGAGCTCCTCCGGCGCATCCTCCAAAATATGCTCATAGGAGCCGTTGTCAAACGCCTGGATGCGGACATTTTTATAAAACTTCGTCAGCCTCTGCAGCAGCCCCGCGTCATAGATATAGCCGCCGTTGATGAGCAGGCTTTTTGTCCCCTCCAGCAAAGGGCTGATCCGCCTGAAATCATCCAGCTCCACGCAATAGCTGACCGAAACCTTTTTTGCCGCGTTGACAATCTGGAAGCCCGTCATAGACCCCTGATTCGTGGGAAACGTCAGAAACGGAAAGAACAGCTTGTATATCTGCTCGTTTTCCATCGCAAGGGACTTGATCGCCACATTGTGAATCTGCGTCAGCAGCTTTAATTTTCTGACATCATACTGGGACAGAGCTACGAAATAATCAAAAATGCTCTTTTCTATCTGGTTTTTTGCCCTCAGGAGCTTCCCGTCCCGGGTAAAGCCCTCTCTTGACGCCGTGGGTGTCAGGTCGTCCATATTTATGATGCAGCGCGTAAAAAACGCCCACTGGGGAATCAGATCCCTGCCGTCATCCGACACATACATATCCTTCAAAAATATTTTATGCCGCGCC
Organism: uncultured Acetatifactor sp.; assembly: GCA_910578215.1. GTDB lineage: Bacteria > Bacillota > Clostridia > Lachnospirales > Lachnospiraceae > Acetatifactor. Next base: position 146,914 of record CAJTPH010000001.1, read on the forward strand.
GTGGTCCTGGAGGCGCTGGCCGGAATGGCGGAAACAAAGGCGTATCCCTTCATTCCGTCCCCTGTCAGCGGAATGACGTCAAAAAACTGTTCCTCAAAGACCTGCTCTCCAAAGGCCATCATGTCCTCCGCCATGCTAATCTGCTGCCGCCAGGGAATAAAATTGCTGTTGACGATTTTTTGAACGCTCTCCCCGTCAAAGAAAACAGGCGTGCGCAGCAGAAAGGCATACTCCGCCAGATTGTCTATAATTTCCTGCTCCTTAAAAAAATCATACTTGCTCCCTGACAGCTGAAGATGGACCTGCGTTCCCGGCTCCATCTGCTTCTTCGGCTCCGTTATAACATATGAGCCGTCGCTTTTGCCGACCCATTGATATGTCTTTTCCTCCGTGGCAGAGCGGGTCAAAACCTTAATTTCGCCGGTCACAAGAAAGCAGGATAAAAGCCCTATGCCAAACTGCCCGATAAAGCTGTTTCGCACCGTGTCCTGCCGTTTTGAGGACTGCCCGATAACCGACAGAAAGGAGTGGATCTCCTCCTTGGTCAGCCCGATGCCGTTATCCTCAAAAACGAGCTTCGCGCCTTTTGTGTTTTTCCGGTACGTAACCGTCACCTTTCCCTCCGGACAGGAGGCGTCCGCCCTTTTTCTCGCGCCAATGGCATCCACCGCGTTTTGCAGAAGCTCGCGCAGAAAGACCTTGTCGCTGGAATAAAGATTGTCGCTTAAAAGACGGATAATACCCTTTAAATCTACCTTGAAATTATAATTTGCCATATCAATGCCCCTTTGCCCATATGAATCAATTTGATGACAATTGTACTTTATATTTTAGCGCATATGCCGTATAATTTCAATATAAGAAAAAACGCCCCGCTGTAAAAGTAAGGCATTGTGTTTTACGGATTGTGAGCTATAATTACAGCAGGAGGGAACGAAGCCATGAATATTACCTATATTTTTCACAGCGGTTTTTTGATAGAAACAAGCGAATGCTATTATATTTTCGATTACTGGAAGGGCGGTCTGCCTGCGCTGGATGCGTCCAAGCCTGTTTTTGTCTTTGCAAGCCACTGCCACGCAGACCATTATAATCCGGAAATATTTACCTTACTCCGTTCCCGGGGCATGAGACAGATCACCGCCGTCCTCGCCAAGGATATTCCCCAAAAGCGCTGGCCCGCATTTTTGCAGCCCGCGGGCAGCATACCCGTGGTGAAAGCCCGCCACAGCACGGAGTACGATCTGCCCTTTCACACCCGCGTGCAGACCCTGCTTTCCACCGACAGCGGCGTCGCTTATTTGGTTTCCTGCCCTGAGGGAACTATCTTCCACGCGGGAGACCTGAACGAATGGAACAGCCCCGATACCCCCGAGCAGGAACGCCGGCAGATGACCGGCAGCTACCGCGCCGCCGTAAATAAGCTGAAGGGAAAAGCCATCGACGCTGCCTTCCTTCCCCTGGACCCCCGCTTAAGGGGGGGCTATGCCGACGGCTTTTTATACTTTATAAAAAACATAAACGTAAAGCAGGTGTTCCCCATGCACTATTGGGAGCAGCCGGAAATCATCGGGCAATTCCGGGCAGAGTTTCCGCAGTTTAAAGAAACGGTGAAGGATACGGAGCAGCAAAGGCCTGTCCTATAGACCTGTCCTCCCGCCCGGCATTTCTCCGGTGTCTTACCCTGCTCCGTTTTAAGCTCCCTGCAGCTGCTTTAATGCCTCCACGGTCCGCGTATATTCCGCCCTGACAATCTCCATATACGCCTCGTCCGCAGGCGCGTTCCCGCCCCGGAGCATCTCCGTAAACTCCGCGCTCACATCATGCAGCCTTGAAAAGCTCAGATTGGCTGCAACGCCCTTCAGGGTATGCGCCGCACGGAAGGCCTCCTCATAATTTTTATCCCCCAGCGCTTTCTCCAGCTCCTCAAAGCTTGTATCATTCAAAAACTTCAGAGCAAATCTTTCCACCAGCTTCTCATTGCTCAGACGCTTTAACGCCCCGTCAAGATCGGCTCCCAATATTTCATAGCACTCCTTCAGTGTCATAATAAACCTCCTGTATCTTCATATAATCTGTACGGCATACAGCCTCATTGCCGACATAATCCTAGTATAATATAACCGCCCCCTAAATAGCAAGCTATTTATCTGTCTTCCCTGTTTTTCCAGTAACAGTTCAGCCTTCGGCTAAACTGTTACACTGATGCACACAAAATGAGTTTTCAACTCATTTTGGCGCTCGCAAGTCTCGCAAAATTGCATAAGGATGCAATTTTGACTTCGCGGTACTGTAGAACTGTTACTTTTTCCAGGACAGCCTGTGAAGCTCTCCCGCCCTCTGCAGCTCCCGAAACCCGTTTTGGCGCAGGGCCTCATACAGCACGACGGCAACGGAATTTGACAGGTTCAGCGACCGGATATCGGGGGACATGGGAATCCTGATACAATTTTCCTCATGCTCTATCAGGATTTCCTCAGGAATACCGGCGCTCTCCTTGCCGAACATAATATAATCGTCCGGCGCAAAGACCGCTTCCGTATACAGCTTCTTTGCCTTGGTGGTTGCAAACCAGATCCTTGCCTTCGGATTTTTTGCCCGGAAATCCTCAAAATTCACATATCTGTGTACGTCCAGCTCCTTCCAATAATCCATTCCCGCCCGGCGTATGGACTTTTCATCCAGCCGGAAGCCCAGGGGCTCGATCAGATGAAGCGGCGTACCTGTCGCCACACAGGTACGCCCGATATTTCCGGTATTGCCGGGTATCTCCGGCTGATGTAAGATAATGTGCATCCCCATACCCCTTCCGTATACTGCTCCGATGCAGCCGCTGTTCAGCCGCGGCTTCTCAGCCTGCCGATAAACCGCTCCAGCCTGCCCACCGCCTCTCTTAAATGCTCCAGGGAATAGGCGTAGGAAATCCTCAAAAAGCCTTCCCCACAGTCCCCGAAGGCAGTCCCCGGCACTACCGCCACCTTCTCCTCCTCCAGGAACCTGCCGGCGAACTCGTCGCTTGTCATGCCAAATTCTTTGATACAGGGAAACACATAGAACGCCCCGTAGGGCTCGAAGCATTCCAGCCCCATCTCCTTAAATGCATTCATCAGAAAGCGCCTTCTCTGATTATACGCGGCGCGCATCTGGGCAATATCCTCATCCCCGTTTTTCAGGGCCTCGATCGCCGCATACTGGCTGGTGGTAGGCGCGCACATAATGGCAAACTGATGAATCTTCGTCATCTGCTTTATAATTTCCCCAGGACCGCAGGCATAGCCCAGACGCCATCCGGTCATGGCATACGCCTTGGAAAATCCGTTGATTAAAATCGTCCTCTCCTGCATGCCGGGAAGCTCCGCAATAGACACATGCTTCTCCTTATATGTCAGCTCGGAATAGATCTCATCCGACATGACAAATATGTCATGTTTTAAAATGACCTCCGCAATCTCCTCCAGGTCCTTCCGCTCCATAATGGCTCCGGTGGGATTGTTGGGAAAAGGAAGAATGAGAATCTTGGTCCTGTCCGTTATGGCCTCCTCCAGCTCCGCAGCCGTCAGACGGAACTCGTTCTCCGCCTTTAAATTAATAATCACCGGTACCGCCCCCGCAAGAATGGCACAGGGCTCATAGGATACATAGCTGGGCTGGGGAATCAGAACCTCGTCGCCTGGATTGATCATGGCGCGAAGCCCCATGTCTATGGCCTCGGAACCGCCCACCGTTACCAGAACCTCTGTCAGAGGGTCATACGTAAGACCCTGCTTTCTGTGCAGAGTATGACATATTTCCTGGCGCAGCTCTTTCAGCCCCGCGTTGGAGGTATAGATTGTCCGCCCCTGCTCCAGGGAATAAATGCCCTCGTCCCTGATATGCCAGGGCGTGTCAAAGTCAGGCTCCCCCACCCCAAGCGAAATGGCGTCCTTCATCTCATGTACAATATCAAAAAACTTGCGGATGCCCGAGGGCTTAAGCTCCACAACCTTATCTGCTAAAGGGTTTCTCATGGCGTGATCATCTCCCTTTCGTCTTCTTTTTTCTGGGAAAGCATGGTACCATGGTCCTTATACTTTCTGAGGATAAAGTGGGTTGCCGTGCTGAGCACCTGCTCCAGGGTGGAGAGCTTGTCGGACACGAAGGCGGATACATCCCTCAGGCTCTTTCCCTCCAGAATAACCATCAGGTCATAGCCTCCCGAAATCAAATACACGCTGTTCACCTCCGGGTATCTCTGAATGCGCTCCGCAACGTTGCCAAATCCATGGCCCCTCTGAGGAGTGACCCGCACCTCGATCAGCGCTGTCACCTTGTCAATGTTTGTCTTTTCCCAGTTGATCAGGGTGTGATAGCCGCAGATAATGCCCTCCGCCTCCAGCGCCGCAAGCTCGTTTACCACATCGATCTCCTGCACCCCAAGGATGACCGCCAGCTCCTTTAAATCCATTCTGCTGTTCTTTTCTATAATTGCAAGTAATTCCTCTCTCATTTTAATTCCTCCCTGCGCGCTTTAACACGCTAACACATCAAATTCCTTTGCAAAAAATCCTGTATCTGCTTCTTTTAAACGCCGTCCCATATCCCGTCGCTCTGAGGTCTTTCCAGGTAACGGATCTCTCCGTCGTTTAGCAAAATCCTTTCATTGCTGCCCGTAACCTTCCCCACCACTGCCGCGGGTATCTGTGCCGCTTCCAGCGCCGCCGCCAGCGCGGCTCCGTCGTCCGCCGTCATAAGCAGGCTGCCCTCCGACAGGAGACAGTAGGGATTAACATTACAGCACTCACACACCTCCACAGTCTCCTGACGCAGAGGGAGCTTTTTCATATCTATCATCAGTCCAACGCCCGCGCCCTCCGCAAGCTCCCAGAGCGCGCCGAAAATGCCGCCCTCGGACACATCGCGCATGGCGCAAACGCCGGACTTCATGGCGGTTGCAGCCTCCGGCAGAATGGACTGATAGCGGTCAAAGGCTGCCGCCTCGTCCACAAAATATGCCGGATACCTGGCAAGCAGCTTTTCCCTGTACCGCCTTGCCAGAACCGCCGTTCCCTGCAAGCCTATCCATTTGCTGACCACCACGTCCTGGCCCGGCTTTACCTCCCCTGCGGTAAAGGCTTTCCGGTCCGGCACCCTTCCAAGACAAGTCACCGTTGCAATCGGGCATTTGACCGCGGAGCTGATTCTTGTCTGCCCCCCGGCTATCTCCATGCCAAGCCCAGCACACCTTTCTTCCGCCTCCCGCATCAGCCCCTTAAGCTGCGCCTCCTCCGTATTTTCCGGCAAAAGCAGCGCGATAAGCGCCGCCACGGGCTCCGCCCCGTCCGCCGCAAGGTTATTGGCACACTTCTGTATCAGCTGTTCCATGGTCATGACAGGCTCGGTGCAGGCGCCCGTTCCACC
>CAJTPH010000001.1:152354-213124 GCA_910578215.1 uncultured Acetatifactor sp.
CCGGTCCGGCGCCGTCCTTCTGCGTCACTGCCGCCTCCTGCACGCAGACCGCCGTAAGCCCGTCCCCGGGAAACGAAAAAATGGCGCAGTCTTCCCCTACACCTGCGCCGCTTAACACTTCCTCCCTTTTGGTTTTTATCTGTTTTAATACAGAGCGTTTCAAGCAAACCTCCGTTATCTTTCCAAGCTTCATCCTTCTTCTCCCTGAATCCTTATTCTGCAGCTGCCGCAAGTCTGGCTGCCACTTCTCTCACATGGCTCAGACTGCCTGTGCCTATGGCCGCCATTATCTCCTTGTAAACGGCTGGGTCAGACGTGGCCGTGCCCACCGTAACGCTTCCCTGCACCATATTATAGCTGCTGCTGTTTACCTGTGTACGGCTGATCTCCCTGCCGTCCCTTGACACGATCTTCCAAAGCCTCGCCCTGTAGCCCACACGGGCTCTGCTGTCTGTGACCACATACCCCACCGGCTTGGTGTTATCCGCGCGTATGGCGTCGGCGGGAGGATTTATGATCTCCAGAATCTCGCTTTCATAGCGCACCTCACGGCCCGCCTCCCTGTCCTCAACGCCATATATGTTAAAGGTTATCCTGTTGTTCTCCGTATAGCCCTCTATGTAGACCGGATGCTTCAGGCTGTTTATAAACCTGAGGTCCTTTCCCGAGCCCTCCGCAATTGCTGCATCTGCGGAAACGCTCACATAGGACACGGTCATGGAATGATTATAGCGCATGGTCACGTTCAGCTCCGCCAGAAGCACCGCGTTGTAAAGCGTTGTCGAGACCTGGCAGATGCCGCCGCCAAGGCTGTCTACCACCTTGCCGTCTATAAACGAGCCCGCCATGAAATAGCCGTTTTCCCCGGTAAAGGGAGCAACCCTCTCAAAAGCCGAAAATTCCTCCCCCGGATAAAGGGTAACACCGTCTATCAGACGGCAGCCATTTTTAATATTCGCCGTCCTGTCTTCGCTGGAGCCGGAAAACGATGTGGTAAAGCTTCCCAGAATATCCGTTACACGGGACAGCTCCTCCGCGCTTCCCCTGGGCTCCTTCACCGTCGCCTCCAGCCTGATGACGCAGGGCTGATAGTCCCAATCCCCCGTCAGGCGTTCGTTTATAATGTCGATGGATTTCTCCACGTCCAGCACACAGCCGTTACTCCCCTCCACAATCCGAAACCCTCCGTTTTCACGGACCAGGGACATATTTACCGGCTCTATATCATATTCGGTACAGGCGGACGTCAGAAGCTCACCGATGACCTGCGGGTCAAGGGAAAGCTTTATGGGCAGTACAAGATTTTTATGCTCCAGCTCCTTGAGCTGCTTATAGCGCTTTATAAAATTGCCGCGTCTGCCGACCTCCAGCGCCTCCGTCACCAGCTCCGGGTTCGCCCAGGAAATGCCAAGCTCGCCCGCGGTTACGGCAACCCTGCCGTCCCCCACTGCCAGAAGCGTTATGGGCGTTTCCTTCAGGTCCTCCACAAAGCTCCCCACCGCCTGAAGCGCTTCCTCCTTCGTCATACCGGAAAGATCGATCTTTCCCGCATAAATGCCCGATTGGACAGTCTTGTGGTCCTCCCCCTGCGCCCCGGTCCCAATAAAAAGCGCACAGGCCAGCAATAGGGCACAGACACATCCTGCCTGCCATATTCTTTTCATACTTGCCTCCATTCTCACCGCATTTCTTAAGTTGGAGAATCCGCCCTATTATACCTATTACCAATCCCATAAGCCCTAAAGGCTTATTTTATCGCCGAATAGTTACATACCAAAGCTCCGGAAACAAGTCTCAATTGATTTATTAAAATAAATATGCTACAGTAGAAATAATCATGGCGAGTATCAGGACGAAGATAATAACCGCCGATATCCGCTGCTTTGTCTTTTTATTATGCATGTTAAGCATGAGGAACCCTCCATCGTACTCCTGGCCGCGAACAGCCTCAGGGGTGAAAGCTCAATTGTAAAATACAATTCTGAAAGGATATTATATATGAATTTAGTCTTTTTGGCAAGTTTTATTGCTCTTATTATAGTTATTTCCGCCACCATAAAAAAACAGGACAAGCTCAAGAAGCAGGCCGACGCAGAATTCTGGGCAAGGGAAAACCGTGCCAACTTTGTGCGCAATAAGCCTCTGGACGATCTGAACTACATCAAGATTCCCCTGGAGAGCTTTCCCACACACCTTTTAAACGAAGACCCGAAGGTTCTGGAGTGCATCGATATCCTGGAATCCCTGACCTCCCAAAAGATTGTAAATCTCACCGGCTGGTCCAACACCGATTTGAAGCTGGAGTACGGCACCGGCAATATTTCCGTCCTGTCGGAATATGACCAGAATTACACCGTTCTGGTGCGCACCCTGCAGAAATGGGCGGATGCGCTGATCGAGGCAGGCAATACGGAGGAAGCCTCCGTACTGATGGAATTTGCCGTCAGCACCGGCACCGACATCGGACGCACCTACTATCAGCTCGCCGACTACTGGAACGCCAAGGGCAAGTGGGAACAGCTGGAACGGCTTATCCACAGCGCGGAGAGCCTGCGCTCCTCCAACAGGGAAATTATTATAAAAAACCTTCGCTCCCGCAGCATACTCAATATGAACGGCTAGTGCGCCGAAAAATGCAGTCAGGCCGGCGCGCCGGGAGCCCTCCCGTACTGCGCCAGTATTTTGTCAATATGGCGGCTTGCCTCGCTTTTGGTCAATTTTTCAATTTCCAGGTCTAAATTTATTTTATGCTGTTGCGTCAGGCGATATAACCTTTCTATCTGAGCTCTCGTTGCCGGAGTATCCCTTTTCACCTTAAAATTCATGGGCTGGGGCTGAAACAGCGCCTCATCCTCCGAATAAAACCGTTCCGCCAGGTATTCATACAGAAGCGCTGTCGCCTCCGCGTCGGCAAGCGCCCTGTGCGCCTGATGGGGGATACGAAAATGCCCGCAGAGATAGCCCAGACTTCTGTGCTCTAAATCGGCAAGATACTTTCTGGCGATCTTCAGCGTATCTACCGCGTTTTTTTCAAAAGCCAGCCGGCTGTTTACCGCCGCCTTTTTCATAAAAGAGAAATCAAACAGTACGCTGTGCCCCAGAAGCGGCAGCTCTCCCATAAAGGCAAGGGCGTCCGAAAGGACCTCCTCTATATAGGGCGCGCAGGATAGCTCCCCGTCCGAAAGCCCCGTCAGCTCCGTAATCCTGGGCTCCAGCCTCCTGCCGGGATTTACGAGAGTGCTAAAGGTTTCCCGGCGCTCCCCGTCGATGACCCTGACCGCCCCTATCTCTATGATCTTATCCGTCTTGGGATTTAAGCCCGTAGTCTCCAAATCTATGCTCACATACGACCGCATCATGTTTGCGCACCTCCGCTCCAGCCAGCTCCGCAGCTTCTGCCAAACCCGCTCAGACGGCTATTTGACATTTTCCTCCGTTTATCATACACTATTATGCGGACAAACTCAAAGGTTTCTTAATTTAAAGGTGCAGCAAACAGAAAAGGAACCGATCGGAAAGTAATTGATTAATTTGATAAAGCAGTTTAGAATATATTCATTATAAGACTAAAAGAAACAGGAAATTTACAGGTGAAAAATTATGTATGTATTTATATCCCATTCCTCCAGGGACGCGGAAAGTGCTGAGAAGGTTTGCGGGCTTTTGGAGAATGCCGGGCATACCTGCTTTATTGCCCCCCGGGACATTCCCTCCGGCAGGGAATACGCCCAGGAGATCATGCTCGGCGTCGAACGGTCGCAGGCGGTGCTGTGCATGCTTTCCGCAAGCTCCAACAGCTCGCCCCATGTCCTTCGGGAGATAGAGCATGCCGTCAGCAGGTCTATCCCCATTGTGGTATATAAGCTGGAGGAGGTGGAGCTGACCAAATCCATGGAATATTTCCTGATGGCGCACCAGTGGATGAACCAGAAGGCGGACGACGATTATGATGCGATTGTAACATGCATCGACGCCCTGGAAGCGGATTCCGTCCAGAACAGCGCGGCGCAGAGCGCCCCCCTTCAGAACGATTCTGAGAACCCACAGGACGGCCAGGAAGACCCTGACCCAAAGCACAATCCCGTAAATAAGATGGCAAGGACGCTGGCTTATGTGGTACTGTCGGCGGCGGTGCTGGCAGCCGTAACGATTCCCATTGCCAGCCGAAAGAGAGCTCTCCAGCAGCAGGAATCACTGGCTCTGGGCGATACCGTCACTCTTGGAAGCTACAATAACGAGCCGATTACCTGGAAGGTGATACGCCTGTCGGCAGACAAGGGTACGGCAACCCTCATAACGGAGCACATTGTCACCATGAAGGCATATGACGCCGCCTCCAGCGAAAGGTACAACAAGGAAAACGGCAGCGACTACTGGCATTATACCAGCAGGGATTTCACAGACAAGAGCCTTGAGGTAAGGGTGCGCGGAAACAACGACTGGATGAGCTCCAATATACGCACATGGCTGAACGCGGATACGCAGATAGTCGAATATAAGGACGCCGCTCCCGCAGGTCTCGCCATGTCAGAACTGAAAAACGGCTACGAAAACGAGGCCGGCTTTCTATACGGCTTTACGGACGCCGAGAAAAACGTGATTTTGGAGACCCGTGTTGAAAATAAGGGGAATATTCTTACCCAGGACTCTCCTTGTGAAACCTCCGACAAGGTATTTCTTCTGGATCTCGACGAGCTGGAATGGCTTGAGGAGGCGGACGTGAGCATATATGCAACGCCCACCCGGGCGGCGGTGGCTCAGGATAAGACCGGATGGTACGGCGCCTATTCTTTGGGCTACGGCGTTGACAGCTATTTCTGGTGGCTGCGTGAGCCCGTGAAGGACAGCCCCAGCCAGTGCTACATAGTATCCAACGGCTTTACAGACGACCTTACAAAAACCGAAACCGTAGGCGTGGAGGGCTTCGGCGTCAGACCCGCGATCACTGTGGACGTCCGGGCGCTGGAGAGCTTAAACGACGAAGACTGACCGAAAAATAATGCGTGCCTGTCCATGCACCCAGGGAGGGAGAATCTTTTTATGAAGCTTAGTTCTTTGGAAAAATACGAGGAAATCGTCATTCAAATACACAATTACCCGGATGCGGACGCCGTGGGCTCCGGATACGCGCTTTACCGATATTTCCTGTCAAGGAACAAGGAAGTGCGCCTTGTCTATGGCGGACGGTCAAAAATTACAAAAAGCAATATACTGATTTTGATTGACGAGCTGAAAATACCGCTGGAATACATAAATACGCCCGGGTTTTTCCTGGCGGCGCCCGAGCTCCTTCTGACTGTGGACTGCCAGTACGGGGAAGGCAACGTACAGCACATGAAAGCGTCCAATATTGCCATGATCGACCATCACAATACCGGCCGCGAATCGGACGACATGTGCGAGATCAGAAGCAACCTGGTAAGCTGCTCCACCATCGTTTACGATATGCTCAAGGCGGAGGGGTATGACGTCAACAGTGACATATCCGTCTCCACAGCGCTGTATTACGGGCTGTTTATGGACAGCAACGAGCTTTCCGAGGTGAGACATCCCCTTGAGCGCGATATGATGGATTTTCTGCGCGTCGACAACAAGCTGTTAAACCGTATTACCCACGCCAACTTCACCCTTGAAGAATTCGAGACCGCCGGCATGGCGATGCTCAGATATAATTATAACGAGAGCAAACGGCTTGCCATTATTAAGGCAAAGCCCTGCGACCCAAACATACTGGGGCTGGTGGGTGACTTCGTCCTGCAGGTGGACAGCATAGACCTGTGTATTATTTATAACGAAAATCCCGATGGCTACAAGCTGTCCGTCAGAAGCTGCCGGGCGGATGTGACGGCAAACGACATGGCGGAATACCTTGTGGAGCAGGTCGGAAGCGGCGGCGGGCACCTGTCTAAAGCCGGAGGCTTTATAGGCAAGGGCAGGTTTCAGGAAATGTACGGCGCCATGAGCATCGACACCTATATCTTTTCACGCTCGGAAGCCTATTTTGACAGCTATGAGGTGGTTCATGCCGACGAGGGACTCAAAGACACCGGGGCATTTTCATTGTACGCAAAGAAAGACCATACCTGCGGCTATGTGAGGACTCTGGACTTTCTGGAGCCAGGCATGGAATGTAAGGTCAGGACCTTCGAGGGAGATGTGACGGTAAAGGCCTCCGAGGATATTTATCTGATGATTGGCATTCTGGGAGAGGTATACCCCATCAGGCGGGATAAATTTGAGCATAAGTACACCGCCGGGGATCAGCCCTTTTATATGGATTTTGAATATCCGCCCTCTGTGATCGAGCTTAAAAACACAAAGAAATATGAGCTGCTCCCCTATGCAAAGCAATGCACCAGAAATAAGGAGGCTTATGTCTATGCCAAAAGGCTGGAGGTTCCCGTAAAGGTCTTCTCCAAATGGGATTATGAGAAGTATATGCACGGCGGTGTAGGCGATTATATATGCTATTCCATGAATGACCCAAACGACATCTATACCGTAAAAAAGCAGATATTTGACGTGGTCTATGTTCCGGCGTCAAGTGACGGGAAGGATTTATGAAGTCCCTTAAACAGGACTCAAAACTCCGCCTTATTTTCGCGAACAATGAGTGAAGCCGCCGTGCTTACAGCCAGCCAGGGACCTGCCTGGACAGCTGGGGAAAGCCCTGCCGCCTGCGGCGGGGTTATCGGCTTTTAAAGTCTGGGTGTTGACAATTTATAATGTGTGTGTTATTATGCTTAGCAAGTTGACATTAGAAAAAGCGATGACGGAAACAAGTAGCATACTGATTGCAGACAGAGAGAGCATCATTTGGTGGAAGATGCTTATGTGGATTGTATGTGAAAACCATTCCCAAGCTGTAATACCGAAAGTAGATGTAAGTATTACCGTATACCTGCGTTAAAGGTTAGGATTTGATGGAATCCGAAGTTAAAAATTGAGGTGGAACCGTGCAAGCAGCACCCTTAAGGATACAGTAAATGTATCTTTAAGGGTGTTTTTTTATGAAAATGCTGCATTCTAATGTTAATTTAAAATACTAACCAAATTTTTGAGCAAAAATTTTCGAGAAAGGAAACAACAAAATGAAGATTAAAATGAAAAATGGTTCCATCATTGAGTCCGGCTTTGAGGAAGAATTGGGAAAAAGCGCATTCAGACACACGACTGCACATATTCTGGCACAGGCAGTCAAAAGATTGTATCCAAATACCAAATGCGCAATAGGTCCTTCCATTGCGGAGGGCTTCTATTATGATTTTGACTTTGACTTCCATTTCTCCGAGGAAAACTTCCCGGAAATCGAAGCTGAAATGAAAAAAATAGTAAAAGAAAATCTGCAGCTCAAGCACTTTACGGCAGACCGCCAAAAAGCATTGCAGATGATGACAGAACGAAACGAGATATATAAAACAGAGCTGTTAAACGAACTGCCGGAAAATGAGGAGATCAGCTTTTTTCAGCAGGGAGAATATTTAGAGCTGTGCGCCGGACCCCATGTGGCATACACGAGCGCAATTAAGGCATTTAAGCTGTTGTCCGTTGCGGGAGCATACTGGCGCGGAGATGAAAAAAATAAAATGCTCACCAGAATCTACGGCACGTCGTTTCCCAGCGAGAAGCAGCTGGAGGAATATTTGAACCGATTGGAGGAGGCAAAAAGGAGAGACCATAGAAGGCTGGGCAAAGAGCTGGGCTTATTTACACTGTTTGAGGAGGGTCCGGGATTTCCCTTTTTTCTTCCGAAGGGAATGATATTAAAAAATCTGCTGATCGACTATTGGCGAAGGCTGCACACAAGAGAGGGGTATGTGGAAATCTCCACTCCCGTCATGTTAAACCGTCAGCTCTGGGAAACCTCCGGGCACTGGGAGCATTACAAGGACAAAATGTATACAACCCTGATCGACGGGGCGGATTTTGCCATAAAACCCATGAGCTGCCCGGGCGGTATGCTTGTATATAAAATGGAGCCCCGTTCTTATCGTGAATTCCCCATGCGCATCAGTGAGCTGGGCTTGATTCACAGAAACGAAAAATCAGGTACCCTGCATGGTCTTATGCGTGTTCGGTGCTGCACCCAGGACGATGCCCACATCTTTATGACGCCGGAGCAGATACAGGACGAGATAAAGGGGGTTGCGCACCTGATAGACGAGGTGTATTCAAGTTTTGGATTCAAATATCATGTAGAGCTATCCACAAGACCGGAAAATTCCATCGGAAGCGACGAGGACTGGGATATGGCAACAAACGGGTTAAAAAATGCATTGGAGGATCTGAAGCTGCCCTATGTGGTAAACGCAGGGGACGGGGCGTTTTATGGCCCGAAAATTGATTTCCACCTGGAGGACTCTATCGGAAGGACCTGGCAGTGCGGAACAATACAGCTGGACTTTCAGCTGCCGCAGCGTTTTGAGGCAGAGTATATCGCAGAAGACGGAAATAAGCATCGCCCCATTATGATACACAGGGTGGTATTCGGTTCCATCGAAAGATTCATAGGAATCCTGATCGAGCATTTTGCCGGAAAATTTCCCTTATGGCTTTCACCGGTGCAGGTAAAAATATTGCCTATTTCGGATAAATACATTGCCCATGCCAAAGAAATCGAAACGACCCTGAAAAAAGAAGGGCTGCGCTGCGAACTGGACGAAAGGGCTGAAAAAATAGGCTACAAAATAAGGGCTGCACAGCTGGAAAGAATACCCTACATGCTTATCGTCGGAGAGAAGGAGGTACAGGCGAACCAGGTTTCTGTCCGCAAAAGAGACGAAGGCGATTTGGGAAGCATGCCGCTGGAACAATTACTGGAAGCACTCCGAAGGGAAGGAGCGGCCTCCCCTGTATAAGAGGGTTTTGTTTCAAATCATAAAAGGTCCGTTTCCCGTGATTCCCGTTTAATTTACAGAGCAAGGAGCCGGAATCAAGACATATAATGTCTCCCGGCTCCCTGCACATATTACTGGGCTTACGGCGCCTTGCATATCCGCCCTATTGCCTCTTATCCTTACCGGCGTTTACCGGCAGCATACTCGCCCATGCATACATCCAAAACCGGGCGTCCCGGTCCGATCAGCGCATCCTCAAACCGACATTTCCACTGGATATCCTGAACCAGCCGCCCGTCAGCAATACCGTCTATGGTATCCCCGCTCTTGATGGGTCGGTCAGAGGACAATATATAGGAAGCCATGCTATAGGCATGCCCCACCACCCAATCAGGCTCCATATCGTGAAAATGATATTGCAGGTCCTCTATGTAGAGCAGGCTGAGTCCCAGCGTATCAACCACATAGTCATCGGTTCCGCTGACATTAAAAAACCGGACGTTTACACAAAATCGGATATAACGGTCAAGCCCTTTTATTTCCCCTCTGCGAATGGTTTCCGCCAACATCAGCTTTCCGGAATTGAGAAAATATACCGCCTCGCAGGACGGGTACAGCTCCACCACCGCCTCCAGATAATCCATCAGCATATCGGCTCTGACCTGGGACGGTAAGCCGCCTCCCAGCATATCGTTTGCCAAGACGGCAAATTTGCACTCGGACAAAATCCGGTCCCTGTCCTTCAGGCAGCTCCACATCTGGCTGCGCTGCATATCGTCTATCCGGTCTGCCTGAAACGGCTCGCAGCCCAGAATAGACAGCTGTACCGGCACCTTCGCATCCTTAAACTCCGCCTGATAGTCCCACGCCGAAAAGCTGCGGAATCCCTTCTCCGCATCCTGGCTTCCATAGGCCTCCACCTTCCCAAGATGCTTTGCCAAAACCTCCTGCATCCGTTCCACGGACGGTGCGGCACATCTCTCCTTCATGAGAAGCTGAATCATAAACACACCGCCCGGACGTATTGCGGAGTCAAATTTCTGCAGGCTTTCCCTGGCATCCTGCCCCTGGTCCGCCTGTTCCGTCTTCTTTTTTTTAAATAATCCCATATTTACCCTCCCACTCCCGGCGTCCGCTAACAGCACTGCCAGTCATATTCTACCTCGGAAAAGTTCCCTGCCAGAAGATCCTCACGGGAAATCAAGAAATTACAGTTGCCTGCATCCCCGAACATCAGCCCGCTGGTTCCGTCCACATCCAGCTGAAGCAGCAGCACATAATCCTGGCTGTTATAGTAGGCAGGTGCGTACTGGACAAAATAAGGATACCCACCCACACGGCTGCCGCTTGCCTCACAAAGGTCATACAGAGCGTCCATCTCCTCCTCGGATACATCGTCGAACCTTTCCTCAAATTCCGGGCAGTTCGATCCAACATACTTTTCCTCCTGCTCAAAGGTTATCCTGCAGTTCTTGGTGAAGGGCAGGTTCTCCTCATAGTCCTTATAATACGGGTTTTCACGCACAAGCGCTGCTTCATCCGTAATATATTGGGGAATATATTTGACAACGCACAGGGAGTCCAGGCCAAAGCAGTCGTCATTCTCCACATAGAACTGCAGCAGCCCCTCCCGGGGGAAATCCGGCAGGGGAGGCATCTCCCCAAGATTAATCTGTGCCATGAACATCATGGGCTTCCCGCTTTCCCCCATGGGATACTGCTTGAGGTCCTCCAGATAAGGGCAGCCTCCCAGCTTGCTCTCCCAGGGCTTTGTATCCTCCACCGTGAAAATAATCCGGTTGGATGGCCTAATCGTCGATTTCAGATAATCCTCATATTGCTTTATAATCTGGGGAATTTCCATACTGTTTTCCTCCTTTTCAGGTTCCGTCTCTGCGCTTGATACCCCTCAGGAAAAAGCTGTTCTCAGCCGCCAGGGGCGGCATCCGGATATTCTCCCGGGGACCTGCAGAAAATGGATTTAACTTATTATTTAATCATAGCACACATGTCTGTTTCCAGCAAGGTCCCTCTGCCGAACGGATTGGATAAATATACATAGGACAGCTTTCTTTTCGGAAAGGGGGCCAATATTAATCCCCGCCTGGCTTGTTATCCGCATAAATCGGCGATTCTACCGCCGGTCGGTTGCCGTTTCTGTCCGCAGCCGTTAAAATAGAAGCAAATCACGGGTGTAAAATCCCAAGAACAAAAGGCAGGTGCATCATATGTTTGAACTTGACAAAACAAGCTTTGCAAAATTTCTTGCGGAGCAGAGGAAAGAAAAAGGATATACACAGAAGGAGCTTGCGGAAAAGCTTTTTATATCCGACAAGGCCGTCAGTAAGTGGGAGCGCTCCCTGAGCATGCCGGATATATCCTTACTGATTCCTCTGGCGGAGCTACTGGAGGTCTCCGTCACGGAGCTTCTGGAGGGACGGAGACTGGACCCCTCATCCGAGATGAATGCCGGAAAGGTGGAGGAGCTGGTCAAAAAAGCCCTGACCCTATCGGAGGACACACAGGAAAGCAGACAGCTGAGAAAAGAACGCCGCAGAAAAAATGCCGCCGCTTTCTTATGCTGCACCCTTTCCATGATACTGGAGGTCCTGGCGGGAATATGGTTATTGATGGGACCTTTATCCCGGCCAGAGCATCCCTCCTCCTTCGCCGCTTCTCTGGGAGGCCTGATTTCCATGCTGGTTCTGGGCGGATTGAGCTTTGGCTTCGGCATATATTTCTGGTTTTTTATGAAGGAACGGCTGCCCCGCTATTATGACGAAAACAAAATCAGCGTATACCAGGACGGCTTCTTCAATCTCAGCCTGTCGGGGATCAGCTTCAACAACGGCAGCTGGCCCCATATGGTAAAGGCTTTGCAGAGATGGTCGGCGGTCACCATGGTGACCGCTCCGCCCGTGTGCCTGCTGCCCGCATTTTTGCCCGGACTTTTCTCCGCCCCGTGGCTGCCCTTCTGCCTGCAGATGCTCGTACTGTGTCTCTATCTTGCGGGCATGTTTGTACCTCTTTATGCCATTGACAAAAAATACGGGAATCCGGACCCATCGGATATGGCGCAGACAGCCGAAAGCCGGATTCCCTCTGCCCGGGCTGACTCTACGGCAGGTTCAGGGAAAACGGTTCCGGGCGCAAAGCAAAAAAAGACTGCCCTTTTTATATTTATGGCAGTCATGCTATTGCTTATGCTGTTTGTATTACGTATCTGCCGCAGCGCCGGCGTCGCAAAGTCAGGCATCCAAATGGGCTTTGTTCAACAGTACAGCTCGCAGGAATGGTCGGCATCCTACCGGCTTTTGAACGGCATGGTAAGCAAAACCATCTATCCCCAATCCGGCTTCAGCGTCTGCCACATTGAGATTGAGACCACTCAGGGCAGTCTCTCAATAGAAATGACCGACAGCTCGGGAAACATGTTTTTTTCCGCAGGCGACGTGCCGCCCGGCGCCATAGATGTACCGATATCCGGCGCTACAAGGATAAAAATTACAGGAAAAGACCACAGAGGCGGCTTCTCCGTCACCTGTACGCCGGATTAACAGCCAAATAGCCCGCAGGGCTCTTACAGGCTCTGAATAAACCGGTCAAACGCCCTCTGCCCTTCCTCATTCCGCTTGTAAACTCCGGCATCCTCCAGAACCTCCATAAACACCAGCCCGATTTCCGTCTCAATGACGGAATCGACGTTGGAGGCGTCGATTTTCTGATACTTAGGCGTAAATTCCTCCACCCAGTCCGCATGCTTAGCCGTGGCCTCATCCGCACGCAGGTCCGCGCCCTCCAGAATTGCCTGCTTCAGCCGGGCCATCTCTCCTTTCAGTCTGGCGGGAAGCACCGCAAGCCCCATAACCTCGATCAGGCCGATATTCTCCTTCTTAATATGGTGCAGCTTCGCATGAGGGTGATATACCCCAAGAGGATGCTCCGGCGTGGTGATATTGTTGCGCAGCACCAGATCCAGCTCATAATTTCCGCCGCGCTTTCTTGCGATGGGAGTAATGGTGTTGTGTGGCTCGTTGTCTGTGTAAGCATAAATAAACGCCGCCTCATCCGTGTATTCCCGCCATTTTTCAAGAATCACGTCAGCCAGCGCGATTATGCGGTCCGTGTCCCCGCCGCTTAGCCGGATGACGGACATGGGCCAGTTGACCACTCCCGCTGCCACATCCTCAAAGCCCTTTACCGTAAAGCTTCTCTCCACGGGCGCCTTCGCCATGGCGAACTCGTAATGTCCTCCCTGAAAATGGTCATGGCTTAAGATAGACCCTCCCACAATGGGCAGGTCCGCGTTGGAGCCCACAAAATAGTGCGGAAACTGCCTGACAAAATCAAAAAGCTTGCAGAACGCCGCATGCTCGATCTTCATGGGAATATGCCGGGAATTAAACACGATGCAGTGCTCGTTATAATATACATAGGGAGAGTACTGGAATCCCCACCGGCTGTCGTTGATCGTCACGGGAATAATGCGGTGGTTCTGTCTGGCCGGGTGATTCACACGCCCCGCATACCCCTCGTTTTCCCGGCAGAGCAGGCACTTTGGATACCCCGACTGCCTGGCGTTCTTCGCGGCCGCAATTGCCTTGGGGTCCTTCTCCGGCTTGGATAGATTGATGGTAATGTCCAGATCGCCGTACCTGGTGGGCGCCACCCACTTCATATCCTTACAGATACGGTATCTTCTTATGTAGTCGGAATCCTGACTGAGCTTATAATAGTAATCGGTTGCCGCCTCCGGGGATTCCTCATATAATTCCCAAAATTTCCGGATTACCTCGCTGGGCCTTGGCATCAGCATCCCCATGATCTTTGTGTCGAACAAATCTCTGTAGACAACGCTGTCCTCCGCTATCAGTCCCTTTCCGCAGGCATAGTCACACATGCCTCCTAGGACCCCTTCCAATTCGTCTTCCCGCATCGATGCCTCATCGCTGTCCTCTGCCTCGCCGTCCTCTGACTCCTCCAGGCCCTCCAGCTCGAACAGCTCAAGCAGCCTGTTTGTGGTAAAGATTATGTCCTGCCGGGGAACCAGGCCCGTGGACACGCCGTATTGAACCAGTCTTTTGATATCGGAGTAGATCCTGTTCGCCTCCGATTCCGTTTTTGTTCTGCATTCTGCTTTTGATTCTGCTTTCATTTCTGTCTTCATCCCTGCTTCCGATTCCGGTTTCTTTTCTGTCTTGGTCCCTGCTTCCATAGCATTTCCCCCTCCTGATTTTCATTTCGCAGCGTTCTCTCTCTATTAAAACAGCCTCTATAAGCTTGCTCCATACGCCGCTGCCTGCGGCGTTGCTATTGACTGACGGCTCTGTCAGCCTATCTGTTCATGCCCCATGATAATCCGCTCGACACCCGACCAGCGGGCAATTCCAATCTGACTGATTGTGCGGCGTTTATAGCTATATTATAGCAGGCATATGGTCATAGTGCAATGATAGATTCCCTATTTTAGCTATTATTGCATATTTCGGCCGGCTGCAGATCCATAAACAGCGGCTCACCTGCCCTGTCAATCGTTCAGATACCCCGCTAGCGCCTGTGCCGTCTCCACAACCGCCTTATCAAAGCGCTCAACCGCCGTCACCACCAGCACATCCGCCTCCCTGATGTCCTGTTTTACCTTGTTTTTCTCATCTCTGTGAGCGACGCAGATCTCCGCAAAATCCTTTTCCAGATAGGGCAGCATCGCCACGCGGAAGGAATCCCCCAAGAGAACCAGCTTTTGGTCATTGCCGCAGTCGGACCAGGCGCGGTAGATGCCTGTGGAGCAGAGAATGCTTTTCTCGCCCTCAACCCCGGTAACCTGCACCTTGGGTCTGTAATCGATCACATAATCATGATCCTCGGGATAATTGGCCGGGTCAAGCCCTCCCGTGGCAATCAGCCCGGTGGGAGCGCCCGAAACCTGCGTTATGCTCCAGTCCGTAAATCCGGTCACAGGCATTCCAAGCGCCTCATACAGCGCCTGGACGCCAAGGAAGCCTCCCGCATTGTTCCAGTGGCTGTCATACTGATAATAGGTGTCATAGCAGACCTTTCCCGTCTTCAGCTCCTCCAGCGGATAGAGAAAATCTATCTGTGAATTCTCCGAAATATATGCCGCCAGCCTTTCATCCCTCTTTAACGGATCGGCAATCTGATAGGTGGGCATATATTCGTCATAAACCTCCTCCTTGTTGGGAATTACCATAAAGCAAAGCCTGATTCCCTTTCTGTCGCACACGTCCTGAAGCTGCTGCAGCGCCGCCAGATATTCCGCCATCTCCTGCTCTGTCAGGATATTCATTCCCCGATAATACGAAAGAGTGGAATTTCCGCGGTAAAAGAGCCAGTTATACCTCCCCAGAACCGTGTAATCCCCCGCCTGTCTGGGCGGAAAATAGGAATTGTCAATGGGCTTCTGCACAAACTCACCTCGCCAGGTCTTGCCGCAGACCCTGCACGAAAATTCGGTATAGCCATAGTTCAGCAGGGAGGGCTCCACCACCCTGGATTCCGCGTCATGTCCAGCGGCGGGCAGCGTCTGCGTATAGGTATCCCCGCAGTCCTCACAGCGATAGGTAATACTGCCTTCTTCCGCACAGGCGGGCAAGGTCTGTTCCGCCACAAGATAATTGTGCCTTTCACCCCCGGACGGCATCGGGGA
This sequence comes from uncultured Acetatifactor sp., assembly GCA_910578215.1. GTDB lineage: Bacteria > Bacillota > Clostridia > Lachnospirales > Lachnospiraceae > Acetatifactor. The sequence continues at coordinate 167,856 of CAJTPH010000001.1, forward strand.
CGGGTCGCTGTCCGGCGGCGCAGGGGAGTCTGCGCCCGGCGTCCCGGAAGGGAGACTTCCCTGGCCCTGGTCCGATCCCGGCGTATTACTCGGAAAAACAACAGAGGGAAGCGTCGGAAGCTCCGGATTTCCCGGATTTTCCCTTCCGTACAGCCACGCGATCAGCTTCGGCTCCACCGACGACTGATAAACCGCCTCAAGCTTCCCGGAAAGCCTCCGGTTCCAATGTATCAAAACGCTCCTGAAGGGCGCGCGGTCATTGTAATACGCCTCCAGCTGCCTCGTATATTCATCAGGGTCAAAGCTCTCGGGAAAGGGCGCTCTTTCCCGGTTTTCACCCAGGTCATAGTCCAGCATCTCCGTCACCGCGGGATTTTTCATGCCGATCAGCTGTAAAACCCCCCAGGCAAGGGAGGGCAGAATTAAAATTGCCATAAATGCCGCCGTCATGGCAAGCCGTAATTTGTTCTTCATTCCGGTTCCCTCAATTTCCGTCAACCTCCGCCGGCTTCCGTCTAAAACTGAAAATAAATAAACGGATTATAGGTGCCGCTCACAATGAGAATAATGGAATATATCAATAACGCCAGCTGCAGAACGGAATCTGCCGCCGTCACCACAAGATTTCCCTTAAGCTTCTCCCAAATTCCCTTAAACGCCCGCTGCAGGAAGCCCAGGCATACCGCAGCCGCGGCAAAAACCAGCAGCACCTTCATGGACAGAAAAGAAAGAATACTGTACTCGGCAGCGCCAAAATTAAACAGCTGCCCGATATATGCGCCGGCAAACGCCACGCTGTCCGAGCGGAAAAACACCCAGCCCACCATCACCGCAAATATTGTATAAATCCAGTTTAACGGCTTGACGGGATTCCTGTCCAGCACCCTGCCCAGAAACAGCCTCTCCAGAAGCATCAGCGCCGCATAGTACAGCCCCCATGTCCAAAACGTAAAATTTGCCCCGTGCCAGATACCTGTGAGCAGAAAAACAATAAAAAGATTTCTGCAGGTAACCAAAAGCGTTCCCCGGCTTCCGCCCAGGGGAATATAGACATATTCCCGAAACCATGAGGACAGGGAAATATGCCACCTGCGCCAGAATTCCCGGACAGACAGGGAGGTATAGGGGTAGCGGAAATTTTCTTTAAACTGAAAGCCCAGCATCCGCCCGATACCGATTGCCATGTCGGAGTAACCCGAGAAATCAAAATAGATCTGCAGCGTATAGGCGATCATCCCCAGCCAGGCCACGGGCGCGCCCAGCCTGTCCACATCCAATGCCCATATCTGATCCGCCACCTCTGCCATGGTATTTGCAATCACTACCTTTTTTGCCATGCCATAGCAGAACCTTTTCTGGCCGGAGAAGAAAACCGGAAGGGACTCCCTGCGGCTTTTCAGCTGCTCCGCTATATCTCCGTACTGTACGATAGGGCCGGCGATCAGCTGCGGAAAAAGGGATACATACAGCGCAAAATCAGACAGGCTCTCCTGAACCGGCGCCTTCCCCCGGTAGACGTCAAAAACATAGGACATGGCCTGAAATGTAAAAAAGGAAATGCCGATGGGCAGCACCACTTCCCACAGCCCCAGCATGTTAAAATACTTAAAGTAAAAGAGCAGCCCCAGATTCAACGCCACCGTCAGGCACAAAAAAAATCTTTGCCAAAACGGCGATGCTGCTGCGCGCCCTACCGCATATCCGCCCAAAAAATTCAGCAAAATGGAAAACAGCATAAGAAAAAGATAGCTTATGCCGCCCCATGCGTAAAAAAACATACTGGCAAAGAGAAGAAACAGGTTCTTGACGCGGTACCGTGTCTCCTCCCTTTGGAACCTGATGCGGGACAATATATAGTTGACAACCAGCACTATGGGCAGAAATACCCATATAAACAACACAGAGCTGAAAAGCATGTCTTAAACCCTTCCGGGACCATCCCCTATCTCTACCACATAAAAGTCCGCCGCATACCCAATCTTCTCCTGATAAGCCTTTCCCACCTGCCCGATAAACTTATCAATCGCCTCGTCCTTCACAATGCTGACCGTACAGCCTCCGAAGCCTGCCCCGGTCATGCGGGAGCCTATGACGCCCTCGATCTTCCACGCTTCCTCCACCAGGGTATCCAGCTCCGCGCCCGTCACCTCGTAATCGTCCCGCAGAGACACATGGGAAGCGTTCATGAGCTGTCCGAACCGCTCCACATCGTTGGCCTTGAGAGCCTCCACCGCCCGTATGGTGCGCTGGTTCTCATAAACCGCGTGCTTTGCACGCTTTCTGCCTATCTCGTCCCCGATGGCATTCTTATATTCCTCAAAGGCCTTTTCATCCAGCTCACCCAGGGTTTTGATATTGACTGCCTGCTGCAGCTGCGCCAGGGCGGTCTCGCACTCGCTGCGCCGCTCGTTGTACTTGGAATCTCCCAGGCCCCGCTTCTTGTTGCTGCACGCAATGACGATCTTTGCTCCCTTTAACGCAATAGGCGCATACTCGTAGGACAGGTCCGCCGTGTCAAGGAAGATCGCATTGTCCTTCCTGCCCATGGCGATGGCAAACTGATCCATAATTCCGCAGTTTACCATGTTGAATTGATTCTCGGAGTACTGTCCGATCAGCGCCAGATCCTGATTTGTCACATCAAATCCAAAGAAATCGCGCAGAATATACCCTGTCAGCACCTCCACAGAGGCGGAGGAGGAAAGCCCGGAGCCGTTTGGAATATTGCCGTTTAACAGCAGATCCATACCGAAGGGAAGCTTCATTCCCCTCTGCTCAAACGCCCACATGACCCCCTTGGGGTAATTCGTCCAGCCTGCCTGCTTTGAAGGCGTCAGATCCTCCAGAGAGGATTCGATGACACCCAGACCGCCGAAATTCATGGAATAAAATCTCAGCCTGTTATCCTCTCTCTGCCGCGCGACGCCGTAGGTTCCGATGGTCAGGGCGCAGGGAAAGACATGCCCGCCGTTATAATCGGTGTGCTCCCCGATCAGATTCACCCGCCCCGGAGCAAAATACACCCTTGCCCCCTCTGCGCTTCCGAATACCTCCTCAAATTTTTTTAATACCGTATCCTTCATATTTTATACCTCCCTTGCGTGCTTCAGCACGCTTACTAATCAATATTTGAAAGTTTACTTTCAAACTTTATACCTCCCTGTGCGCTTTGGCGCACATTTTATCACATTTCCCGCCATGTTGCCGGCACAAACAATCCATCTCACACTTCCAGACATGCCGACGCAGCCGGTACAAACAATCCATCTCACACTTCCAGACATGCCGACGCAGCCGGCACAAACAATCGCTGCAAGACCGGAAGAATCCGCTTCTGCGGATTCTTCCGTGTGCAATTCAGATTTTCTTACTCAGTGTACTTTACTGGCTTGGAAAAATCTCTGCACACTTTTGCCTTCCTTATCAGCGCCTGAACGGAGCACACCGTAATACAGCACAGCGCCATAACCGTCACCCCGGCAATCCTGAAGGTATAATCACAGTGAATCGCCGTATGGTTCTGGGTCACCGCCAGCCACCCGAAGGGAAGCAGCGCCGCAAAAGCCAGGCAGACAACGGACGCCGCCCAGCCTGCGCTGCGTGCCCTCACCAGGCATAAAACCACGGAAACCAGCGCCATTGCCGCAATGATCCCGAACCCGACGCCGTATACCGCCGAGTCGTACTGATTCAGAACTGCCCGGAAGGTCCGGCTGATTCCGGTAAAGGCGGAACCATAGCCGTCCAGGGGCTCCGTCCGGAAGATAACCGCCCAGACCGCGTTTCGCAGCGTCCCCGTCCGGCAGGTAAGCTCCGCAAGCACCCACTTGAATCCCCACATGCCCACATAGCCCACGCCCCAGCAGGCGCAGTTCCAGAAGGTCCCGCTCAGCTGCCTGCGCCAGCCCCCGCAGTTCTCCGGGCGCAGAACCAGCCAGGCGCAGAGCGGCACTCCCAGGGTCACTACAGGATAAGTCAGAAAATCCACATATGCCGTCAAAATCCCCGTCAGCAAAAACAGTTCCTCATGCCAGCTCCTTTTCTCCAGCCTGTCATAAAAAAGCAGCATTACCAGCACCGCGGCAAGCGCGATGGTCCAGCAATCCGATAGCGTCAGAGAAAACCATATGCCCAGGGGCTTCATAAACAGGAATGTGCAGACAATGCCAAGACCCAAATAAGGATTTTTTCTGCAGCATGACAGAACCAACACCGCCAGCAGCAGCAAAACCTGAAAAACCAGCAATAAGGTCTCCACATTCCTCCATGACATACATATGAGCAGCGGCTTCAAATAGACCAGATAACCGTGCCAGTATCTGGAGTATTCCCTCAGGTACATGCCGTCGGAGCCCTGCCGCAGAAAAGCCGCCAGCGATTTTTCCGTCATCCATGTAGACTCATTCCCAAGGTCATAATGATAAGCATACATGGCATGCTCCCAGGGATTTTTCTCCTCCACCCTTTCCAGCGCGTTCTGCACCATAAGGCAGTCCGTAAAATTATCCTTAAAGCCGATAATCTTTTTTCTCAGCTCATTTCCGTCCGGGTCCTCCGCCACCTCCAGCATCTCGTACAGAGACTCCTCAACGTGCGCCCTGGCGGACTCCACCGGAAGGCAGTACGCCAGCGCCAGCAAAAGAGCGCCTGCAGCCACGCTGCCCAGCAAGATAATCAAAACATTTCGTATTCTTTTCCTCATCAACCTTTCTCCCGCCTGCTCGGTACCTATTCAAACAGCGAATCATAATCATAATTCATGTAAAAATCCCAAACCTCTCTGCAGTACTCCTCATAGTTTTCATAGGTCAATTGATTCTTTCCTTCATGCATCCATTTGAGTATCTGAGAATTCAGCTCGCCCCTGTGATGGGCAACGTCCTTGTAATTGTTAAGGTCACATATGGTATCGTACTCCGTATAAAAGGAAAACAGATGTATGTTTTCATAGGGCAGGAGCAGCTCTATGATATACCGTTCCGCCTCCAGCTGCCGCTGCAGCTCGCCCAGCTGATACCAATAATCCATATAATAAATACTATACGGTGAGAAATAAATGTAAAACTCGATATCCGGGTTCTCGTCTGCCAGCCTGGTGACGTTCTGTTCTATATTTTCCCTGATTCGGGCGTACTCCTCCTCCGTAATAGGAAGCATCTCCTCCACCCGGACTATGGAATCCCGGTTATAATGCTTGTCTACTTCCTCCTTGCCATAGGAATAATTACTGCTCCAGTTGCAGTAATCGTCAAAGGACAGGGTCCTTCTCCCCGCGCTGCTATACCCCGCCGCGCTCTGAAGGGCGTCGAAAAGCACGTTTACGTTAAACAGATAGCCCACGTCGTTCCAGGGATTATCATCGTAAAGATAGGTGGGATAATCGCTGTAATCCAGGTCGTCCTTTGAGTTAAAGAAGCGGTTGCCGTCCAGACAGCGGACGATCATTTTTATATCGGGATTGTACCTCACCGCCACTGCCAGATTGTCGTTTACCTCCTTATAGCTTCCCCCGGCAAAGGGCACCTTTATGGCATTGACGCCGAACAGCGCGTCCAGCTCGGAGGGCCGGAAGCACTCGGTCATGGAGCTTCCGGTAATAATTGCATCATAGTCAAAATGCTTCACGATTCCATTATTCTGATACCGCTCATTGTCCAGAAAATATCCCGCCCAGGAAAGCGGCTTATGATAATGGAAATAGGGGTCTATTAACGCGATAAAGCCCCCTGTCAGCACAAGAATTGTCACAAAAAGGACCAGAAAGCTTATCACCCATTTCTTACTTGCACGCATCGTATCCTACTCCTTGTCAAAAATTGAAATACAGGAAGGTGCTGATTCCCGTAAAGGAAAACACGCACCAGACCAACAGGAAAAGAGTGGTAAGCAGCCTGAAACCGGTGGGCTTAAATTTCCGCATCTTTTCATAGGCGTTGCCGCATCCTAAAATAAGCAGCATTGCCGTCAGGAAAAATCCCGTTATCAAAACCGGAGGATACATGGTCTCCACCCGGAATACCCTCAGTATCTTCTTCAGCTCCGTGATCCTGAACATTTCAATGAACAGCGGGTCAAAATTGTCAAAGTTCCATGAAACCAGCTTTCGCAGCAGCGTAAATGCCTGGGTAAACGTCTCCGCCCTGAAAAATACCCACATGACATTGACAAAGGAGAAGGTAAGCAGCCAGTTCAGCGCCGGATGCAGCCTTTCAAAGAACCTGCGGCAGGTTCTGGTTATCACCACAAATATCCCGTGGCACAGACCCCAGAACACAAAGTTCCAGCTTGCCCCATGCCAGAAGCCGCTCACAAGAAATACGATCATGACGTTTATGCAGGTGCGGACCCTGCCCTTGCGGTTCCCCCCCAGCGGGATGTACACATATTTGGTAAAAAACCGGGTCAGCGTCATATGCCACCTGTCCCAGAATTCGGTAATGGTCAGCGCCTTGTAGGGCGAATCAAAATTGACGGGCAGATCGATATTGAGCATTTTTCCGATTCCTATGGCCATATCGCAATAGCCGCTGAAATCAAAATATATCTGAATCGTGTAGGACAGCATCACTATCAGCGCCGAAATGGAATTTAACTGCTCCAGCGTGGTAAATCCATAGGTCACGGCGCCGCCGAACTTGTCCGCAAGCAATACCTTCTTTGCCAGACCAAGGACAAAAATATAAATGCCCTGGGCGAGATTGTCCATGTTCAGCTTTTTCTTTTCCCTGTCAAGAAACTGGGGCACCAGCTCGTCATGGGTCACGATTGGCCCAGCCACAAGCTGCGGGAAAAAGGCCACAAAGCTTGCGTAATATAAAAGATTATACCTGGGAAGCTCCCCCCTGTATGCATCCACAATAAAGGAGATCTGCTGAAAGGTAAAAAAACTGATTCCCAGCGGCAGCACTATACGCAAAAGACTCAGGTTTGTCCTGAACAAAGCGTTGACGTTTCCGATAAAAAAATCCATATATTTATAATAAAACAGAATTCCCACATTTGCAGCTACCCCGGCCGCCATCAGCCGCCTGCAGGCAGGTCTTCCCCTGAATTTATCGATCAACAGATAGACCCCGTAATTGATGAGAATGCTTGCAATGATAATAAACAGATAAGCCACATTGAAATAGCCGTAGAACCACAAGGACATTCCAAGCAAAAAAAGCTGCCCAAGCGTATACTTTTGGAAGTGATTAAGCGCAAAATACCCCAATATACACAAAGGCAGAAACAACAATATAAATATATAGGAATTGAATAGCATAGCCTTCCTCCCTCAGAGGTCTGTTTTCCTAAACAGAATAACATGCCAAATCCTGTTAGTCAACCTCTGAACTGAGGCGGCACAACGGAAGCGGCGCAGCGCCCATGAAACGTCGCCTGCGCTTAAAAGGCCGGCAGAATACCAGAGGCAAAATACATTTTTACCCCAACATTATAATTTTAGTCGGGCTTTCGTCCGAATGGGCGCACAGGCGCTTTTATGAGGTTTTAAGACAGCAAATATTTCCATTGTTTTGTTGCAAATGCTTTGTCGCTATTGTATAATAGTAAAAATATACGAATCATTTTTAATATAACGCAGTAACCAGATATAAAATACATAAAGTTTATAGCAGAAGCTATGGAAAGGCACAGCGCCATGGGTATGGAAATATTTAAGAAAAGTCTATTGTTGTTATTGACCGGCGTTGCCGCGGGGACGCTGCTATTGACTCTGGCATATATTCTGCCCGTCAATTCGGAAAACAGACGCGCGTCTCTGGAGACCATTGAAAGCGAGGGATGGTATCCAAGAGCTTCCGTCACATCTGCGTCTTATGAGGAAAATTTCCATCTGTACCTGCCGGATGTGCTGGATGGAGCCAGCGACAGAATTATGCTTTATATGGCTACTGATACCACTGAAGGTAATCCGTTTGTGCGGGCCATGAATTCTTATAACGAGTACAGCGGGGCTTACTCTTATTACTGGCATGGCTATGTCTCTATTCTCCGCCCTCTGCTTTTGCTGTTTAACTATTCCGAACTCAGGATTTTCAACGGTATTTGTCAGTTTCTCTTAGTCCTTTTTTTAGCGTTTATAATAGGAAAAGAAAAGGGCATACGATATATGCTTATGCTTGCCACCTCTTACCTGCTTTTAAGTCCCGGCGCCTTATCCATGTCCTTACAGTTTTCCTGGGTTTTTTATATAGCCTACACAGGCACCATAGTGTTGCTGCTGAAAAGGGACTACTTCTCAACCCGCTTTCGCTATTTATATCTTTTTATGACTTTAGGGCTGCTTACGAGCTATTGTGACCTGTTGACATATCCTCTTTTTACCTGGGGAATGCCCCTTGTCTGGTGGCTTATCATGGCTAAGGCTCCCGAAAGCGCCGTCACAAGGGAAACGGCCGGAAAAAGCGTAAGGGCAGAGGCGCTGTTTTATGTGAAACAGGTGGTTTTTTCCGGCTTTTCCTGGATTGCCGGTTACGCCGGTATGTGGATTATGAAATGGGTAATTGCAACTCCCGCTTTAGGGGAGAATATTTTTAAAACCGCAGTAGACGAGGTGTTTAAGCTGTCTGGCACCCTGGAGACTGAGACACTTCATTTATCGGATAGACTGAAGGCCGCCCATACCAACTGGCTGCATTACGAATATAAGATTTATGCCCTGCTGTTGTTATGCTGGCTGGTATGGTGGTTTTGCAGCAGCTTAAAAAACGGCGGATACAGAACCCGTAAACGATATGCGTTTTTCCTCACAGGTATTTCCAGTATTGTATGGTATTTTACCCTCGCCACGCATACGCAGACACATCACTTTTTTACCTACCGCATTCTGGGCGTCTGTATCCTTGCTTTCCTGGCTGTTGCCCTCGACGGTACGCAGGCTGTCGCCGATAATCGGAAGTCCGGACTTCCGAAAGACCCAGGCGCCCGGTCGTTCCGGAAGAAAACCTGCTGCATATGGGCAGCGGCCGTTCTGCTGTCCGTACCGCTTATGCTTCTTGAAAGAGACGATACGTTTGTATTTAACGGCTACGTCGAATTCAAGACTCTGCATGTACCTGACAATACCATTGTGGAGACGGAATTTACGCCGGCTTACAATTCTATAAAACGCCTTGACCTGGGTTTGGAATGCGCCGGAACACAGGGAGAATATGAAATTATATTGTGGGATGGCAACAGCCAAAAATACCGGCAGACCGTCCCCATTGGGGATAATGCAAATATACAATACGGCCATTATTATAATATAGCTGTAAAGTGGAACCTGAACGCTCAAAAAACCTACCGGCTTACTATTGAAGCAAAAGATAATAATGCGCCGGTTTACCTGTGGGTGACCGAAGACCGGCAGGGACCCTTAGCGGAATACCATAATTTGTCGATAGACGGCAAAACCGTAGAGGGACAGCTGCTTTCGGGAATTTCCTATCATTATCTTCCCACCTCAAAAAGGACCTTGCTGTTTTTTACCCTGACCTGGACGGGTATTTTGATGGCGGCGCTGTATACCTTCGCACCGGAACCGTTTCGACATGCAAAAAGCTGAAAACCAATACCGCCGTTGAGGGCATGTCCGCAATTGTTCCTCAACGGCGGTACAGTATATTCCTATCTGTCCTCCTTCACAACCGCTTCTGGCGCGGTTCTTTTATATCAGCTCTCATCCGGCACAACCCGTTAGATTTTATTTATTTAATATTTACCGTAAGCGCGTTACAGGCTTCACATGCTGTCCCCAGGAATAGCCCCGCCGATCGCGGGCAGACTATACCTGTCAGCTATGGGGACACAAAAGCCATTGATTAAGACAAAGCCGGAAGGCACGCAGGAGGTAAATATATGCCGCAGTCTGTTTGGGACGATTCAACAACGATAAAAAAGTTTGATTCTCTGCCGGGAGACACTAAAACCGATATCCTGATTATCGGAGGCGGATTATGCGGCATTCTCTGCGCCTGGTTCCTTCACCGGGAGGGCGCGGATTATATGCTTGTGGAAAAGGGCAGGATCGGAGAGGGCAATACCCAAAATACCACGGCAAAAATCACCTCCCAGCACGGTCTGATCTACAGCCGGCTGCTTCACTCTCTAGGCAGGGAAAGGGCGGCGCTGTATCTGGATGCGAACCAGAAGGCAATTGAAGAATATCGGAAGCTTGCCGGGAATATAGACTGTGATTTTGAAGAAAAAACCGCCGGCGTTTACTCCTGCGATGACCCAAAGGCAATAGAACAGGAGCTTAGGGCGCTGGAAGCCCTGGGATTTGCGGCAAAGTACGCCGAACGGCTTCCCCTTCCTGAGGAAATAAAGCTAAAGGCGGCGGTTTTATTTCCAAGACAGGCCCAGTTTCACCCGTTGAAATTTCTCGCGGGGGCGGCGGAGAACCTGAATATCCATGAAAACACGTTCGTTCACGGCGTAGACGGGCATACGGCATACACGGATAAGGGAAAAATAACGGCAGGAAAAATCATTGTCGCCACACACTTTCCCTTTTTGAATAAAAGAGGCAGCTATTTCCTGAAGCTTTACCAGAACCGCTCCTATGCGGTTGCGCTGGAGCACGCGGGGGACGTAAACGGTATGTATATCGACGCGGCGAAGGGCGGGCTGTCCTTCCGTAACTACGGCACTCTCCTGCTTCTGGGTGGTGGAGGCGGGCGGACAGGCACGCGGCACGGGGGCTGGCGGATGCTGCGGGAATTTGCCGCCTCCGCATATCCCGGCGCGAGGGAGCTGTACAGCTGGGCGGCACAGGACTGCATGAGCCTTGACGGCATGCCCTATATCGGCAATTACTCCCTGCATACGCCCGATCTGTACACCGCCTCCGGATTTAACAAATGGGGCATGACATCCTCCATGGCGGCGGCTCTGCTCCTGCGCGACCTGGTACTGGGCAGGGAGAATATATACCGGGAGCTGTTTTCACCCAGCCGGAGCATTTTAAAGCCTCAGCTGTTTTTAAACGGCCTGGAAGCGTCAAAAAATCTGCTTACCCCGACCCTGAAGCGCTGTCCCCATATGGGCTGCGCATTAAAGTGGAATCCTCTGGAGCATACATGGGACTGTCCGTGCCACGGCTCCCGTTTTGAAGGGGATGGAAAGCTTATGGAAAATCCGGCAGTCCGGGATGCTTCATCACTAAAGGATTCTTCATAAGCAGGTTTTTTATATCAAGCTTTAAAATTAGCTTCTTTATAATAAGCTTTTTATAATAATAAGCCCATTTACAAAAGATAGACTTTTTGACAGAAATCCCTTATAATACCAAAAGACCGTGTTCGGCAAAGCAAAACCCTCCCGGCACTCGCCAAATGGACGCTGACTCATCCGCTTGGCTCATTGCCCGCAGGAATAAATATAAGGAGCTCGCAAAAATGAATAAAATGCCCTGGAAAAATATGTATTTTCTTCTCTGCCTGAGCCTGTTTGGCGCAATGGGCTTTAAACACTGCATCAATCTTGCGGAGTCCTCCTTAAGCTATACCAACGGCATAGCTTCCTTTCTCCTGTTTGTCTGCCTGTTATGCGCACTGCGCCATGTGACGGCGCACAGGGACTGGGAGCGGTTTAAAGCCTTTTTGAATTTCTGCTTTGCCTTCTTAATATGTTTTTTCGGCAGCCTGGCCGCAGGCGTACAGCTGGATCAGAATCACAGGGTAGCTTTCGGAAGCTGGCTTGTGTATTTGTCCGTGCTGTTCTGCGCCGCTGCCTCCTCTCCCCTGCTGGCTTACGGGATGTACAGGCTGAATTCCTACAGCGCACTGCGCCAATCCCGCCCGCCTGCCTTCTCCAGACGCAGAACCTTCCTGCTTTTGTGGGGCTTCCTGTTTCTTACATATATCCCCACCTTCCTGGCATCCTTTCCCGGCTTTTATGTATATGACGCCGAAGCGGAAACCTATATGGTCTTTACTTCAAAATATACCACATACCAGCCGCTGCTGCATGTCCTTCTCCTGGGCGGGACAATTCGCCTCATATATCATTTTACCCAGTCCTACAACGCAGGCATCGCACTTTATACCCTTTTTCAAATGGCGGTCCTATCCGCCTGCTTTGCTTATATGATGAGTTACCTGCGTCATATAGGAGTCAAACGCTGGGTATATAATCTGGGGCTTGCGTTCCTGGCCTTGTTCCCCACCGTGAGCATGTTTGTCTGCTGCTCCACAAAGGACACTCTTTTCTCCGGGGGCGTGGTTCTGTTGACCACCCTGCTCCTTGAAATGGCGGCAGAGCCGGAACGATTCTGGCGCTCAGCCTCCAAAAAGCTTCTTTTTGCGGCGTCTCTGCTTCTTATTCTGTTTTTCCGCAATAACGGCGTGTACGCGCTGGCAGTTTTCTTCGTTATTTTTTTAATTGTATACAAAAAATACTGGAAACGCTGGCTGCCCGTGGTCTGCTGCACCCTTTTGCTGTTCGCCCTGACCTCCCTTGGCCTGTCTGCGGCGCTCCATGCCAAAAAGGGACCGCTGGCGGAAATGCTATGCGTTCCCATACAGCAGCTGGCAAGAGTCTACACGGAGGCGGGAGACGAGCTTTCGGACGCGGACGCGGAAATATTGTACAACCTGATTCCTCAAAGCATTCTGGAAAACTACAATCCCAAGCTGGCGGACATGGTCAAACTTAATTTTCTTGAGGACAATTTTAAAAGAGAGCCCGTAAAGTATATCTCCCTTTGGTTCAGGCTGGGAATCGCCCATCCTGATATCTATGTGAATTCCTTTCTTGAAAATACCTACGGATATTGGTATCCGGACACGGTATTGGACGGTTACCGGGGCATCTGGGCAGGCAAAAGACAGTATGAGGACAGCTCATACTTTGCTTTTAACACGGAATCCCCCGGCGAGCGGAGGCATCTCCTTCCCGCGCTGGAGCGTTTTTACGAAAAGATTTCCCTGGATATCTATCAGCAGAGGGTTCCTGTGATCTCCATGCTCTTTTCCGCCGGCTTCTGGCACTGGGTCTATGCCTTTCTGGCCTTATACCTTGCCGCTGTGGGCTATAAAAAATCTCTTTTTTCGCTGACGGTGATCGGACTGCTCTATCTGACTGTCCTGCTGGGACCGATAGCACTGATCAGATATGTCTTATATATGTTTTTTTCAGTTCCCCTTGTACTGGCCCTTTTATTCGACACGGAAGCCGTTGCCGGTACAAGGAGGAACCGAATCTGATATAGAACTATGCGAAGGCTTACCGCCTCCTTTTCTTGTTGAATGACGCCACCGTTGCCACCGCAAATCCGATGATCAACACAGTCACGACGACTAAAATAATCACGATAGCCGGCATAAGAATGTCTGTTCCCGACTCTGATTTCGCATTATCGTCCACCCCTCCTGAGGTCTGGACCGAAGATGCATCCTCCTCCGTCTGAGGAGGCTTTCCCTGACTCCCGTCAATTCCTCCCACGACTCCGTCGTTCCCGCTGCCCTGAGAAGCGTTATTGCTTCCCTGGGACGGGTCGCTGCCGGGGGTATTTCCGCCTCCCTGAGGCGGCGCGGTCTTCTGAGGAACCGCTGTGGGTGTGGGTTTGCTTCCGGTGCTTCCCTGAGACGTATTGCTCCCTGAGGTATTTCCGCCTCCCTGAGGCGGCGCAGTCACCTGAGGAACCTTTGTGGGTGTAGGTTTGCTTCCGGTGTTTCCCTGAGGCGGATTGCTCCCCGAGGTATTTCCGCCTCCCTGAGGCGGCGCAGTCACCTGAGGAATACTTGTGCTTACCGGGGGCGGATTAGTCCCCGGATTGCTTTCGGCGCCTCCCTGAGAAGCGTTGTCATCGTCGGAAGAAGTGTCGTCCTCCCAGGAATCATCGTCATCCTGCCAGTCGTCGTCATCGTCCTCCGGAGGAGGCACGGGGTCCGGGTCCTGCCTGCCTATCTGCACCGTGCCCGGAAGCTGCATATCCGTCCCCTGCTTCAGCTCCGTGCCATAAACATACCGGAAGGAGTTTTCTACCACGCTTACCGACGCGGAGGCGGCATTGCCGCCTCCGTCCAGCACCACCACCTGCCCTACGGTAAGTGTGGCGGCGTCTGCCGTGAAAAGAGCGCTCTCTGCCGCTACATAGACACTCAGCCTTTTCCCGTCGGAGTCATACCGGAATTCCCGGACCTTCGCCAAATTTTCCCGAAATCGGAACTCTACCCTTACGGCATCCGGCGAATCCACGTTCAGACTGAACTGAAACGTGGACGCCTTGTCGCCGGCCGCCTGTCCGGAGGTGATAGTCACCGTACCCGTCCCGTCAATATTAAATGCCTCGGCTGCGGCTGCCCGGGCCGGCAGTGAAACCGCCGCTAAAAGTACGACCGCAAATAGATAAATAAGATACTTTTTCACTTTTATACTCCGTTTCCACGCTATTCCTTTGCTTTATCAGGGCTGTGTTCCCGGGCTGATCTGCATATCGGGCAGCACGTCGGGCACAGTCTCGAACAGCGAATCGCTGACAAGCCTCTGTCCTTCGTTGGTCAGCGCATTGTTGACACGGTAGAGCTCCGCCCGTACCTTCTTGATACCGCTCAGATCCAGCTGCTGATCCTGCTCTATCCAATAGATCCAGGTGCCGTCCGACACATTCTGAATGTTACCCTCCTGGGGAACATCCGCCAGGATAATCTGCTGTGCCTTCAGTTCGCCTGCCTCGTTTATGCCTCCCACCATATTGCCGTCCTGGTCGTAGAGGATCATCACATTATAAGCAGGACTTCCCTTGTAAGAGCCTGTGAAGACCACGGAGCCTGCCGGAATCACGCGCTTATCACCCTCGGCTTCATACTGATAATCCGCCGTAAGCCTGCCGATGGCAACCGTGCCGTCGTCCGTCCTCCTGAAGTCCACATTATCTCCTGTCACTCCCAGCACATCCAGCTCCTGAACGGATACCTGGCTGTCTCTCTGAGCCTTCAAAATCAGCTTGACAGCCGTGGCTTCATAGGTGCTCACATACTTTCCGTCCTCGTTGGCAAAGTAGACGGTCTCCGAGCCGTTTTGGTCCAGTATACCCTCTGCCGCCTTTACCCAGCCGTCTTCGGTGCAGACCTGAATCTCGTACCCGCTCCCCGCAGCTGCCTTCAGACCGGTGTATTTAAAGCCGCTGACCGTAAATGCTCTGTTGAAGTTCAACACGATCTCGGCGTCGCCGTCCGCAACCGCTCTGTAAACGGATGCCTGATTGTCGATCATGCTCATTGCAGGATCTTCCTTATCGGGCTCGCAGGGTGAATTTTCGTCGCACTCGCCCTGATCGGTCTCCTCCGCCTTAAGATTCTGCGTCGTCACCGTCCAGAACGTTTTTTCAAGGCTTCCGTCGTGCTCTATCTTAATATAATCCAGAACCTTTGCCGCGGAGCGGTTCAGATATTTATCGATTACCGTAATCTCATACCACACCACGCGGTTGTTGACCGTCACCGTATCGCTGAAGGCGGCGTCCGTGGCAAAGCCCACGACCTCCTTCTGCACGTCTCCGCCGGAGATCATGCATCTTACGATCTCGTAGCCCAGCACATCTGCCGAGGGCAGGGTTGAGCTGAACGTAAAGTTCACCTGATTTGCTCTCTGGGCATCCACAACCGCCGTAACGGCGCCCACTGCCTGCGTCATGCCGTCAGGGCTAAGCTGGCTTCCGCTTCCCTGGAGGCTGTAGACCCTTGCGTCGTCGCTTGCGTAACAGATCGCCCTTGTTTCGGGTTCAAACTGTTCCGCATACTGACGGGTGGCATCATTGGGCGTAAAGCCCCAGCGCTCAAAGAACTCCAGGATATTCTTTTCCGCCGCGGCACAGGACAGACGCATCAGATCCTGGTCTCTGTCCTTCGCCAAAACCAGCGCAACACCGCCCGGCTTGGGAGCCTTGGACACGTCTCTGGCATATCTGTCCACTCTTGCAAAGAACAGATTCTGCAGCTGCTCCTCATAGTTCTCGTAGGTCTTAAAATTGTAACCCCTGTCATATGCCAGGTGAAGCTGCCAGTACATGCCAAGCTGGGTGAATACATTGGAGCTTATACCCTTCGTGCCGGATGTAACCTTCTTATAGACATTATCATACTGGAACCGCACGCTGTCGTTGCTGTCCTTAGCCTGCGCCAGCACCGCAAAATAATTGTTGGTGATCTCTGCTACGGCATAAGCGCCCTGATTGATGCAGTGCCCGATCTCGTGGGCTATGCCCCAGCCGAAATAGCTGCCGCTCTGATACCTGCCCTGGCTGTCCGCCGTCACCGGCACCGCGGTTACCATGCCTGCACAGGAATTCCACTCGATACCGATATGATTGCCGGAAGCATACATGAACGCCCCGGAGAACATCCTCTGGTAACGAATATTCAGATGACCCTTCGGTATCTGATCCAACGCATCCTTGGCGCCCGCGTTCAGACCCTTATGCTGGTAGAACAGGTACATCATGGCTTCCATGGCATCCATGGAATTAAGAAGCTTCTCCGCCTGCTGCTCTGCGCTGCCGCTTCCCGCTCCGTTCAGTATCTGCTGTGCGGGCAGGGACAACATCATGGTATCCAGAAGTATATCGGTGGCTCCCAGAACACAGTTCTGAGCATCGTATTCATATGCCACCTGGCTGTTTCCGGAATTTGTATGGAACAGCTGATGCTGGTCTGCCATCTTAGCCACATAGGCCTGCAGCTCCGTTATGTAAGCCTTTGCCCTTTCCAGCCGCTGCGCCTTGTCCGTCACCTGATACAGATCCAGCCTGGGAACCTGCACGCCGCCGCTGACGCGTACCGCGTACCTGTCTCCTGCGCTGTTTCCCGTGTACTGAACATACAGCGCTCCGCCCGATTCCAGTCCCGTGATGCTCCAAAGCTTGGGAACCGTGACCTTGTTGACGCCGACCTTCAAATTGGCTACCGTGGTGCTCACGGCACTGGATTCTGCATGGTATTGTGTTGCCACCAGCTGGAGATTCGTACTATCTCCCGTCTTTTTGGTGTTATGCCCCACATAGACAATAATTTCCTCCTGCGCCGCCGCGACTACGCCCAGAGGCTGCCATGCGTTCAGTCCGCCAAAGCCTCTGTTCACGTCATTGGTGGTTATGCCGTTATGAATCGTCACGGAATCGTTTAATTCCGTATCATTCAATATGGCCTCCGCCGTCTGCAGCTCACGCTCAAGCAGCTCTCTGTCAGGATGATATTCTCCGCTGATCTCATCTATGGTGTTGATCTTCACTCTCAGCCGGTCGATATCCGCCTGTGTCACCTCCGCTCTCAGCACCGTATGGAGATCATCGGCATACAGCCCCATGATCTCATCCATGAGGGTATCGTAATAATAGAAGTATACCTCGGATATGGTAATGCTTCCGGAAGCACTGTAACGTGCAAGGCCAAACTGAAGCTTCTTGGCGGTGACAGGCTGTGAAAGCTTTATCATATAATAAATTCTGCCCGCCTCATCCTCCTTTCTGACCAGCGAAACACCCTGGGCGTCCTTCTGTACGCCGTTTTCATCCCAGTAACGCACCTTGGCGTAGAAATACCCCGTATCCTGGCAGGTCAGATCATGGAACGCAATCGTATCCATCTTGTACGCCTGGTCAAACTCATAGGTCAGCCCGTGCTTCAGACTCATATTGTTAAAGCCGCCGTCATCCCAGCTTCCCATCTGATAACAGGATGCGGGATCATGGTCCACCGTACCCCAC
This sequence comes from uncultured Acetatifactor sp., assembly GCA_910578215.1. Lineage (GTDB taxonomy): Bacteria > Bacillota > Clostridia > Lachnospirales > Lachnospiraceae > Acetatifactor. The sequence goes on from CAJTPH010000001.1 coordinate 185,548, forward strand.
GCGGTCCCCGCCTGCGTATCCAGAGGGCTGTTTACCATGGATGCCGACATGGACGCGCTGATGATATGCGCCCCCACTTCTCCGTCCTTACCGGTGTTGATCAGATTATATTTCGTTATCACCGCCGGGTTCAGGTCCGTGGTCACTGCCGCAACGGTAAGCGAGGGTCCGCTCTCTCCAAACTCGTTTACGCCCGTGACATACATGGTATATTCCGTCAGGTCCAAAAGCCCCGTTAAGGAATAACTGTTTTCTTTGATATTCTCGATCTTTTGATACTGCTCTGCAGTGCTTTCCTTATAATACAGATTATAGGAAACCGTATCCTTCATCTTCTTCCAGGACACATCCACCCGCTGATACCTTCCCTGGGCGGATACGTTGTCCGGCTTATCCGGCTTGCCCGAAGGCAGGGGAACCGCCGTCACCTCCTGGCCATAACCGCTGCGCCATGCGCCGTTGACGGACTGTACGCTTATCTGATACTCCTGATAATTGACCAGCTCCTTGCCTCCAAAGCTGGAAATATCCAGGGAATTTACCGCCGTCAGCACGGTCTCCTGACGGTCGCCCTGTCTGATTTTCACCTCATAGCCCGTAATGTTGACACAGGGGTCCCAGTTCAGCCGAATCAGCTTGTTGCCCGCGTCCGCGATCAGGTTCTGGGGAATATCCTTCTCCGGCTCGGGAATCCTCTCCTCCATGCCGTTGACAAATTCCACCGTGGATATCTCCGCCAGGTTATTGTTCTTTGCCACTCCCTTGATGGTGAAGGTAACCTTCTTCAATGCCACCTGCCCGCCAAGATACAGCCTGATGGCTCCGTTTCCGTCCTGTTCTACCCGGACATCCGAATTCTTCAGGAGATGATGAACGCCGTAAACCACCGGAATCTCCACCGGCGTGTCGGTTCCCTCATAAGTAATGGAAACCACGGCGTCAGTGACGGGATTTTCCGCCCCTGTCCTTATCAATATGCCGTCTGCCAGCACCGCGCCGCCCACAGCGGCTCCTCCCGCAAAATCAAACTCCAGCGCAACCGGATTTTCCGCCGAAATATTGCCGCTCTTGGGAATCAGACAGACGCTTTCCCGCTCCTTCAAAAGCGCAGACAGATCTCCTTCCAGTTTGGTGTTTCCGGATACCCCGGCGGAAATGACCGCCGTGGGAACAAACTGCTCCACCTTCGCCTGCACATTCCCTGTGACGGCGTATCCCTTGGCAAAATACGCAAGATCCACCAGGTCTATTACCCCGTCGCCGTTCAGATCCCAGGCTCCGGCATCGTCCCTGGCGCTTCCTCCCTGCCCCGCGGAATGTATCCTGTCCACCAGGCTCACACCGTCTGCCGTGTCGACCTTGCCGTCGCCGTTTACATCGCCCACCAGCAAAACACCGGGATGAGCGGCTCCGTCCGCATAGTTCACCCCGCCCAGAAAGCCTGTGTACAGGCTGACCCCGCAGGCCCTGCCCGACACGGTCACATTCTGTTTGTATGTAGCAAAGCCCTGCCCGGACACCTCCAGGGCATATTCGCCGTCCGCCAGCCCCTCAAAGCTGACACGGCTCTCCCCCGCAGCATTTTTTTCAAGCCTGAGGGTCTGAGTGCGGCTCTCCTGCCGGGAATCCGTGAGACGCACCGTAAACTCCACATCCCGTTCCATGATCAGGGCTGTCCCTATGGATACGTCCACCTGCCCCACGTTTCCCGTTTCCGCCGACACTGCCGTCCGCATCGAAAAAAACAGGCTCAGGCTTAAAACCATCGCCAACAAAAACGTTAATTTACCTTTCATTTCCATAATCCTCCTGCCTTTTAGGCTGCCGCTTCTAAAAGGTTTCTCAAACCACAAATTCCTTCTTATCCAGATCTGCCTGCACCTTCTCCAAATCCTCCCTTATATGCAGCTTCTGAGGGCATGCCTGCTCGCACTTGCCGCATTTGACGCAGTTCTTCGCCTGTTTTTCGTCTCCCAGTCCTTTTTCCCAGTTTCTCTTTACCATGTTGTAATTCTGATACATATGGTAGGTGTTCCACACGCGGAAATTGCCGGGAATGTCCACGCCCGCAGGGCAGGGCATGCAGTAGCGGCAGCCAGTGCAGCCGTTCTGCACACGGCTGTTGATCAGCTCCACAATCCTGTCGATGGTACTGCTTTCCTCCTCGGACAGAGGCTTGAAGCTGCCAAAGGTCTTCAGATTGTCCTCCACCTGCTCCATTGTGGACATGCCGCTTAATATGACCTTTACATTGGGCAGGCTGCCCACCCAGCGCAGGGCGAAGGATGCCACCGACGCCGACGGGTCCAGACTGCCGAACATCCCAGTGATGTCATCCGCAAAAGCCGCCAGGGAACCTCCCTTAATAGGCTCCATTATCACCAGAGGCACGTTTTTCTCCTCCGTCAGTCTGTAGCCCTTCAGACCCGCCTGCTCGTTGACGTCCATATAATTCAGCTGAATCTGACAGAAATCCCAGTCTCTGTAGCACAAAATTTTCTCAAAGGTATCATAATCGTCATGGAAGGAGAAACCCAGGTTTTTGATTTTGCCCTCGTCCTTTAGCTGCTCCAGACGCTGTATGCCGCCAAGCTCAACGATTTTTTGAAAGCGGTCCTTGTTCAGGGCATGCACAAGATAAAAATCTATGTAATCCGTCTGCAGCTTTTCAAGCTGCTCCTGAAAGATAGCGTCGATATCCTCCGGCTTTTCCACCTTCCAGCAGGGCAGCTTGGTTGCAAGATAAAAGCTCCCTCTGTCGTACTTCTTCAGTACCTTCCCCACAAATGTCTCGCTCTCGCCGCCATGGTAGGGATAAGCTGTGTCAATATAATTCACCCCGGAGGCAATGGCCTTGTCCATCATCTGTTCTGCCAGAGGTTCGTCTATCTTACCCTCCGCAGTCACCGGAAACCGCATACAGCCAAATCCCAAAAGGGAGGTCTCGATTCCAAGCTTCTCCATTTTTCTTTTTTCCATTTCGTTCTCCTTTTCCTTGAAATTAATCGATACGTCCTATTCCGCTGACATTATTTTACAAGAAACAAAAAATTCAGTCAAGACGGAGAATATTATATAGAAACGTATTGTCAATTACTTATGCAAGAGATAGAATATAACGGCAGAGACCAAAAGAAAACCCTTTTTTAAGCAGCCTTGTTTACAAGGGACCTAAAAGGGACTCAAACAGAATACATTCATACGGAGTATACGGAATTTATTTATATAGAATATATTTATATAGAATCTTTATATAAAAAGGGGGTTGATAAATGAGAGCTTACAGCATTCAAAATAAAAGGGCATGGGAATATAACGCGTATGAATTTTGGGTAAAGCAAGCGGGCGCACCGTCTGACAGGGCAGAAAAGGATCTGGAAAATCCCGTGGGAATGCTGAAAAGATATGCCGGATACTTCGATACCTACAGCGGCGTAAAAATTGCAAACATATGCGGCTCCTGCGGAAAAAAGGCGGTTCCCCTGGCTATTTTGGGGGCGGAGGTCACTGTCTTTGATATTTCCCAGGATAACAGGAAATACGCGCTGGAGGTCGCTGCCGCCGCAAAGGTTCGCCTGAATTATGAAGTGTGCGATATATTGGAGATCGATTTAGAGAGATACGGAAATTATTTTGACGTAGTATTTATGGAGGGAGGCGTACTCCATTATTTTCACGATATAGACGAATTCATGGGCATTATGCGCTCCCTGCTGAAGGACAGCGGCAAAATGATATGCAGCGATTTTCATCCGTTTACAAAAATATCGGATATACTGAAGCTTGAGCAGCCTGCCATGAATTACTTTTCAACCGAAGTTTTTGAAGGGGAAATGGCGCACGCACGTTTTTATGATGACGATATCCGCCGGCAAATGCCCAAGTGCAGCTACAGAAAATACACGGTCAGCGAAATAATCAATTCGGTTATAAGCAGCGGCTTCACTCTAAGAAGCTTTGACGAGCATCCCGCCTGGGAAAATGAGAAGCTTCCGGGAGAGTTTACTATTGTAGCGGATAAGCGGCGGCTTTAGCGCTTTCATAAATTTTTCCTTGACAGAATCGAAGACCTGACGGCATTTGCCGAATGGATGCCGACGCATCCGCTTGGCTCATTGCCCGCAGGAATAAAGGATTCTGTCAGGGCTTTTTGATTTGTCACAGGATACTGAAATTACGTCTGCAGTAAAAACGGAGAGCAAATATGGATATGCAGGAAGCGGCTTCCAGAGAAGCAAGACAATATGAAAAAATGACCCGGACACCTATTCCCAGGCTGGTCATACAGCTTGGAATACCCACCACCGTCAGCATGCTGGTTACAAGCGTCTACAATATGGCAGACACCTTTTTTGTGGGAAAAGAAGGAACAAGCGCCTCCGGCGCCATCGGGGTGGTATTCGGTCTGATGGCGATCATTCAGGCGTTCGGGTTTATGTATGGGCAGGGCGCCGGGAGCATCAGCTCCCGGGCGCTGGGGAACAAGGATGTCCAGAAGGCTTCCCTCTACAGCTCCACGGGCTTTTTCACGGCACTGCTCACCGGCGTTATCATCATGATACTGGGGCTGATATTCATAGATCCTCTGATGCGGCTGCTGGGAAGCACGGACACCATCCTGCCTTATGCCAGAACCTATGCCGTCTTTATCCTGCTTGCCGCGCCGTTTATGTGCGCGAGCTGTGTGCTGAACAATGTGCTGCGGTTCGAGGGGCAGGCCCTGTTTGCCATGATCGGTCTTGCCTCCGGCGGACTGCTGAACATTTTCGGGGACTGGCTTCTGATGAGCAAGCTGCAAATGGACGTTATGGGCGCGGGTATTTCCACCGCCGTATCACAGACTATCAGCTTTCTCATTCTCCTGACCATGTTTCTCAGGGGCAAGACCTCCGCAAAGCTGTCCCTGCATAATATAACCCGGGATATCCGGGATCTTTTCCTGATCTGCAAGACCGGCTTCCCAAGCCTTGTCCGCCAGGGGCTGACCAGTATATCCACCATGTTCTTAAACGACCGCGCCGGATTACACAGCGACGCGGCGGTGGCGGCAATGTCCATTGTCAACCGTATCTGCTTCTTTACCTTCGCCACGGCTCTGGGCATCGGACAGGGCTTTCAGCCGGTATGCGCCTTTAATTACGGCGCCAAAAAATACGGCAGAGTCAAAAAAGCCTTCTTTTTCACCTTTGCCGTGGGAGAGGTGTTCCTCGGAGCGGTGGCGCTGATCGGAATGCAGCTTGCCGACTCCCTGGTGGCCATCTTTCAGGACGATCCCATGGTCATAGAAATCGGCGTTACCGCGCTGATCGCCCAATTTGCAGGGCAGCTTTTCCAGCCTCTGGCGGTGTGCGCAAATATGATGTTCCAGAGTGTGGGAAAAACCGGGATTGCCACCCTGCTTTCCATGCTGCGCAGCGGTTTGTTCTTCCTCCCCGTGCTGCTCATACTGTCCGCCCTGTTTGAGCTCACCGGCATACAGTACGCCCAGGCTATCGCGGACGTTCTGACAATGTTTGTAGCGCTGCCCTTTGTGATACATTTCCTCAGAGAGCTTAAAAGGAAGGAGACGGAAGCCGTATCCGACGTAATCTAATACATAGCTGCGGCGCCGTCACTCTCCATAAAGCCTTTGCCTTAAATATCCTCTGTTTGCCTCAAAGTCCACCTCCAGCACGCTCATCCCCCTTATAGTGGCGTTTTTGTAGGTGCCGGGCTGGGGAATGTTGTCGGAAGCCATGTCGTAGGTTAAAAGCTTCGGCGCCATAAGCGTCAGTCGGAAGCACTCATCCTTGGTCAGATTTGTAGTCAGGTTGGGAAGCAGACCGTCCGTCAGCCCGTTAAAATTGGTGAGCACCGCCTTGGGGAGCTTTCCGAACACCGCCGTCAGCACCTTTCTCTGGCGCTCCGTTCTGCCGAAATCCGTGCCGATATACCGGTTTCTGCTATAGGCAAGCGCCTGGGCTCCGTTTAAATGCACCAGGCCGCCCGCCGAAGCATCCATATTGTCGGTGCCCTGGGGCCTGCCCAGAAGCATATTATACTCTACCAGATAGCCGTTCACATACTCGATCTCCTCCTTTGTCAGCTCCAGCTCGATACCGCCCACGGAATCCACCAGATTGGCAAACGCCTCAAAATTGACCAAAACGTAACGGTTAATCGATATGCCAAGGTTCTGCCTGACGGTCTCCATCAAAAGCTCCGCGCCGCCGTAGGAATACGCCGCGTTCAGGCGGTTGCCCTTATACCCCGGAATGTCCACATACATATCCCGCAAAAGAGAGGTCATATAAATGCTTTTGGTCCTGGTGCTTACGGACAATAGAATCATGGCGTCCGAGCGGCCGTCCTCCCCGTTCTGCCGGGAGTCATTGCCGATCAGAAGTATGTTTATCACCCCGTCCTCCTGCATGGGCAGGTCCGAAAAGGCTTCTATCTCCTTATAATTCATTTTGTCATACGCGGAGCTTACCGCCATGTACAGACCCGCTCCCATCAGCGCAATTATCAAAAGCAAAATAATCAGGAAGTTCCGGAGCTTATGGCTTTTTTTCCCGGCGCCCGCCTGCTTTTTATCCCCACGTTTCTTATTTTCCGCCTCTGCGCCCGTCTTCGCCTTATCCGCGCGCCCTTTTTCTGCAGGCCTGCCGCCTGCCCGACTTTTAGTATCCTTGTTCTCTCTGCCTGCCATATAGATAACCCTTACTCCCTAATCTATCCTTAAAATCAGACCCAGAACCCGCCGCGCGCAGATTTCCATCTCGCCGCGGGTGAGCGCACCCAGCTCCAGGGCCTTCAGCAGCCTCTCGGGAAAACCGCATCCCATCTTCATATCATTACCCGCCTTGACCTCTTTATACGCCTCGCCTAAGGTCCACCAATCCGTTGTGACCATGCCGTCAAAACCCCATTCCCCGCGCAGAATGTCTTCCAGAAGCTCCCTGTTCTCGGATGCCCTGCAGCCGTTGATAATATTGTAAGAGGACATAATGCTCCAGGGCTTCGACTCCTTGACGACAATTTCAAACGCCCTTAAATAAATCTCCCGGATTGCGCGCTCGGATGCCCTGGAATCGCTTTCCTTGCGGTTCGTCTCCTTATTGTTCATGGCAAAGTGTTTCACCGTTGCCGCCACATGGTTGCTCTGTATTCCCTTCACCATTGCCGCGGCAAGCTTTCCCGTAAGCAGAGGGTCCTCCGAATAATACTCGAAATTTCTGCCGCACAGCGGGCTTCTGTGAATGTTGATGGCAGGGGTCAGCCATACGCCGATATTGTTCTCCTTTACCTCCGCGCCGCCTGCCGCGCCCACCTGCTCCACAAGCTCCGGATTCCATGTGCAGGCAAGCTGCGTCGCGCAGGGAAACGCGGTGGTGCAGACTCCGCACTTACCCTCGATTCTTAAGCCCGCAGGCCCGTCGGCGGTCATGATAGAGGGAACTCCGTACTCCGGCAGATTGCCGTAGCCGCAGGTATTTGCCACCCCGGTATTTGGCTGTCCGCCCAGAAGCTCCGCAAGCTGCTCGTCGGAAAGCTGTGCCAGAAATTCATCCACGGATGCCCTTCCCTCCGCCACGGCTTCAAAGGAACAGGGCACTTTCTTCGGATTCCAGGCGATATGCCCCTCCCTGGCTCTCACGGAGGGAAGCAGGCCGTCCTTCTCCCACCAGTTTATCCGTCCCAGCACGGTGGCGTCCGTATCCACAGGCTCGCCCAAGGGCAGCGCCTCATAGCTGCCGTCGGAGAGCATTCTCTTTTTTAGCTGAACCGGAACAAGCTTACCGGAGAGCTGCTCTACCACCTCGTCCTTATCCTGCACATAGACAAAAGCATTCTCCGCCGTGTCTCTTACGGACGTACCCACATAGAAATGATATTCCCCCTTCTCCAGCACATAGGCAGACCCTGCCACCTTGCCCAGGTCGTCATAGGAGGCCATAGCCTTCCGCTGAAAATACATGGTCACCGTCTGCGTCTCACCCGGCGCAAGCAGCCTGGTCTTGCAGAACGCTGCCAGCTCCCTTGCAGGCTTTCCCAGCCTTCCCTGAGGCGCACTGTAATAAACCTGCACCACCTCTTTCCCGGGATAAGCCCCCACATTGCACACGTCTGCCGTAACACGGAAGGAATCCTGCCCCAGATACTCCACAAGCTGTCCTGACAGCCTGAACTCCGTATAGGAAAGGCCGTACCCAAAGGGATAATTTACCCTATCCGCCGCCCCCGGGACAGTCTCGAAATACCGGTAGCCTACATAGATATCTTCGGTATAATCCACAAAGGCATCCGATTCATGAAAGCCCTCTGTGGAGGGATAGTCCTCCAGGCTTTTGGCAAAGGTATCGGACAGCTTCCCGCAGGGATTTCCTTCCCCCAGCAGAAGCTCTGCCGCCGCAAGCCCTCCCTCCATGCCTCCCTGCCACGCAAGCAGCACGGACTGAATTTCCCCGGCAGACTTAAACCATTCCGACGCCACCATACCGCCCACGTTCAGCACCACGATCACCTTGGCAAAGGACCCTTTTACCGCTTCCACCATGGCGCTTTCCCCATGGGACAGATAAAAATCGCCCTCCTCAAAAATCCTTTCCGCGCTTTCCCCGGAAGCGTCCGGCGCCGCCGTTCTGTCCCAGCCTTCCCCCGAAAAACGGCAGATGCTGATAATCGCGGTGTCCGTAAACGCCGCCGCGCCCCTTAAGAGCTCCTCAGGCACTTCAGGCTCCACGGTCATGCCAGGCAGCCTGCCCTGGGCATACTGCTCCTGCACATTCTTATGGTAAAACTCTGCCAGCTCCTCATAAACCGTCACCTTATCCTGCTTCTGCTTCAAGCCCTCGTACAGATTGCGGATGTAGGAGACCGTCACGTCGCCGCTGCCGCCGCCTCCCTTTACATAGTCAAAGGTCGCCTTTCCAAACAGCGCCACCCTGCTCCCCTTTTTTAACGGCAGCACATTGCTTTCATTCTTTAACAGCACCATGCCTTCCTTTGCCGCTTCCTTTGAAAGCCGAATGTGCTCCTCGCCCGCCGTAATCCTCCTGCCGTCCGCTCCCATAGGAAGCGCCGGCTGATACTTCGCCCTCGCCCATCTCTCCATGATCTCTTTCTCCTGCTTTCTTTTTAAGTAGCTTTATTTTAATATACGGCATGCCCAATTGCAACCTCTGCTTTGTCCATATTCCCTGATTTTCCTTGCTTCCCTGTAGAACATTTTATATAATAAGAGCATGGATTTGAGTTCGCGTATGCGGACAGAAACGACCTTTCACATCAAAAAGGAGAGAACCACTGTGTATAAAATAGCCATCTGCGACGACGAGCAGACTCCCATTAGCGAGTTAAAAAAAACTCTTAAAAAATATGCGGATGAGACCGGCAAAACTTTCTGCTTCTTCGAGTTTCATGACGGAACGGAGCTGCTGGAAAATTACCGTCCGGATTTTGATTTACTGTTTATGGATATCCGGATGGAAAAGCTTAACGGGCTGAAAACCGCAGAGGAGATCCGCAAGACGGACAATGAGGTGGGCCTGTTCTTTCTGACCTCCCTTTCACAATATGTCTGGAAGGGTTATGAATATGGAGCCGTCAACTACCTGCTCAAGCCCGTGAAGTACCCCAGGCTCAAAATGGAGCTTGACCGCTTTTTTTCCCACTATCAGGGAAGGAATGAGCCTTACATCAGCTTTTCAAACGCTGCGGGGAAATTTAAGGTGCCTTATAAGGATCTGCGCTATGCCGAAACCTTCAGGCGCAATGTCCTGCTGCATTTTCAGAACCAGGAGCAGGTTATCTATAAAAACATGAAGGAAATCGCTTCTGTCTTGGAATCACAGCGGCAGTTTGTACGCTGCCACGCAAGCTTTATTGTCAATATGGCGTACATAAAAAGCATGGAAAATCTGGAAGTATATTTGACAACCGACGAGCGCATTCCCGTCAGTCAGCCGAAGCGGAAGGAATTCATGGAAAAATTGACGGACTATTGGGGTGATATGCTATGATACACTTTTTCAATATATTATCTTTCTTTTTTGCCTGGGGCTACTCTCTGGTATTTTTTTTGATATTAAAATCGTTTCTTCCGCTGCGAAAACATATGGCATTTAAAATAACTGCCTTTTTCGTCTGCGGCTATTTATCGGACTCCATCATTTATTCCAACGACGCAGGAAGCCTGTTCGGGACAATGCTTTTCTTTTTTCTGTATCTATCGCTCTTTTACAGAGGTACATTCATGGAAAAAGTATCCCTCCTTCTGGTTTTTTATCCGGCGCTGATCGCCGTGAATTATCTGATGATTGATGTAGGCAGACGCTTATTCCAGGCGCTGACCCAGGCAACCTATGAGCAAACCCTGAACAGTCCGGAATTAATGCTGCTCAGCACCGGCCTTCACACGGTCTCACTTTTGTTCCGCCTGATCTTCTGGATTATATCCTGGCTTCTTTTAAGAAAATATCTGTCGAAGCTGCCGTCTCACCTGAACGGGCGTACCTGGCTGATTGTTGATATGCTGATGCTGGCTTCCTTTGTTTCTATTTTTACGATCATTTATTTTATGCCGGAGGATACGGCCATCGTATATCCTATCTGCGGGGCGTCTGTCTTTTCAAGCTTCGGATGTATGTACCTTGCCTCATATATCTGCGATTCCATGCAGACGTCTTACCGCCTGCAGTATATGGAGTCGCAACAGGACTATTACCGTCAGCGCTCCAGGGACGAGGAACGCATACGCTCTATCTATCACGATATGAAAAACCACCTGCTGATTCTGGAGAGCAGCCAGGCAGCGGAAGCAGCCGGACAAATGGCGCAGGAGCTCCGTTCACAGATTGCGGCTTACGAAAATTATATTCATACAGGCAATGACTTTCTTGACATTATCATTAAGGATAAGGCAGAGAAAGCCCGTGAAAAGCATATCGACTTTTCCGCCTCCATTGATTTTGACGGCATAGACTTCATTGAGCCGCTGGACATCAGCACCCTGTTCGGCAACGGAATAGACAACGCTGTCGAGGCAAGTGAAAATCTTTCCGGGAACCAGCGCGTGATACTTGTCAAAGCCGGGCGGATACAGGATTTCCTGTCCGTGCTCATAGAAAATAATTGCGCGCAGGAGCATCAAAAGGATCATGGCCCTACCACAAAGACAGACAAATTTCTGCACGGCTTCGGCATTGTCAATATGAAAAAGACAGCTGAAAAGTATAACGGCACCTGCACTGCAAACCGGGACATGGGAAAATTTACTCTAAAGATACTTTTACCCATTCCCAAGTAATTTAAAAGTTATTTTTAGATCCTCCTTTAGATTTTGCGGCGCAGATGTTAGATTTTGCGCCTGCCATTGCCTTTTATGTCCTGGGGCGTATCATGAGATTGTCAGTAAGATGCTGAAAGCGAAGGGAGGAAATAATTATGGCAATCTTATGTGCATCTCATTTAAAAAAATATTACGGCAGGGACGAGAGTCTTGTCAAAGCGCTGGACGACGTAAGCGTATCCGTGGAAAGCGGACAGTTTGTGGCTGTCATCGGGACTTCGGGAAGCGGTAAATCCACTCTGCTCAATATGCTTGGCGGATTGGATACGCCTACTTCCGGCAGCGTGCAGCTGGAAAATCAAAGTATTGAAAAAATGAGCGAGGAACAGCTCACGATGTTCCGCAGAAGAAGGATCGGTTTTATCTTTCAGAACTACAACCTGATTCCCTACCTCACCGCATACGAAAATATCGTGCTGCCCGTGCGCCTTGACGGAAAAAAAGAGGAGACGGAGTTTTTGAAGGAAATTGCAGGTTTTCTTGAGCTTGACGGTAAGCTGCAGAATTACCCTGGCCATCTCTCCGGCGGCCAGCAGCAGCGCGTGGCGATAGCGAGGGCATTGATATCCAAGCCCGCAATTATCCTGGCGGACGAACCAACGGGAAATCTGGACAGCCGCACAAGCCAGAAAACCGTGGACCTTTTGAAAATGTCAAGCCGGAAATTTTGCCAGACCATCGTAATGATTACCCATAATTCCGAGATTGCGGAAAAAGCGGATATGAAAATACGCATAGAAGACGGCAAAATACAATTGTAAGGGAGGATCGAAGATGAACGGCAGGAAAATAACCTCAGAAATGATCTCCCTGATGTCAAGGCAGAGCCTGCAGAAAAGCCGTATGCGCAATATATTCGTGATGCTCACTATTGCCCTGGCTTCGGCTCTTTTGACGGCAATACTCATGTTTGCCGCAGGGCAGACTCAGCAATTTAAAAATGAACTTTCCCACAGACAGCAGGTAGGCTATTATAATCTGACCGAAGCCCAGGCAGATGCGCTGAAGCAGGATGCGCGTATCGCCTTCCAGATACGGGCAAAATACGGAATTCTTTCAGAGATTGACGATCTTCATATAATGCCCTGCTATGTAAGCGAACTGTCTGACCAGATTCAAATTGCAGAGCTTGCGGACGGCCGTCTTCCCGAAACGGAAAGCGAGATCGCGGTCCAGGCGCCATTGCTTGTAAGGATGGGCGTTGAACCTGCAATAGGAAGCACCGTAGCGCTGACCTTCTATGATGGAAATACGGAGCAATTTACTGTATCCGGCATTCTGAAAGGCGGCGAAACGGCAAAGCAGTTTTCCGTATTTCTTTCCGAAAGCTATGCCAGGAACGGCAGCCAGTTAAAGGATAAGCCCTATGAAGTGTACGCGAAGCTGTACGGAGCGGCGGCCATGGGCCCTGACAACTGCAGGGAGGCCATGTATCTGATCGGCCGCGACGCGGAAATTCAAAGAAAATACATCAATCCCTCAAAAGCTTTTATGGAGTCGCTGTCCGTGGACTCGCAGGATATTATGGTTTACGGTCTGACGGGCACGGTTATCCTGCTTGCCTGTATCCTTGTGATTTACGGTGTGTTCTATCTGTCCGTCATTGGCAGAATACATCAGTTTGGGCAGCTTCGCACCATTGGTATGTCAAAAAAGCAGCTGAAAAGCTTTGTTACCCGTGAAGGCGCCGTTCTGTGCCTGCGCTCCGCTCCCATAGGTATCATTATCGGCGGTATCGCAGGATATTTCATAATTCCCGACGGCTTTGATCCGGTGAATGCTCTCCTGATTTTTGCCCTTGTATTTGTAGTTGCCTTCCTTATTACCATGATTTCGGTGCTCCGGCCTGCTCGGCTGGCGGGCTCCGTTTCTCCCATGGAAGCGCTCCGCTATATGCCGCAGGACGGTATGAAAAAGACCTCCGGGCGCACATGCCGCAGTCTCTCGCCCCTTGGATTAGGCGTCATGAATTTTTCCAGGAACAAAAAGAAAGCGGTTATCACCTTTGCTTCCCTGGGGCTTGGCGGCATACTTTTTATGACTGCAGCCGCCTATATGTCCTCGTTTGACAGAGAAAATTACGCCAGACAGGGCATTTGGACGGATGCGGAGTTCAACATTCTATATTCACCGTCCGCTGTGGCGCTGGACGAAAACGGCATGAGCGGCCTTCAGGCAGCTTATCCCCTGGACGATCTGATACAAAAAATACAGTCGCTGGACGGGGTCAAAAAGGTAACCGAAATCAAAAATTTCGGTGTGAGCTACGATTACCCAAAAAATGTTGAGTTCGGCGCTAACGATGCGGTTTATCCTCTGACCGGGAAAGAAACAAAAGAAATCTTCAAATATCTGACGGAGGGAGATGCCGATTACGCAAAACTGACGAGCGGCAGCTATGTCCTTGTGGCGGACAATTCCACTGTGGAAGAAATTTACGGCTGGAAATTTGAAACAGGCGACAAAATCATCATGCATTACTACGACGGCAGCAAAACTGCGGAACGGGAGGTCACAATCCTTGGCATTTTGAATGATGCCTTCGTCCTTGAACATAACCGGCTGGACGGATGGTTTGTAATGCCTGAACAGGCAGTTTTAAGCTGGCTTTCCTATGACGGTCTGAATGCCGGTCTGCTCATATCGACGGAGGCGGACAGGGAAGCGGCGGTAGGCGAAGCCCTTGCGGAAATGGTAGAAAAAAGACCCGAATTGCTTCTCGAAACCCTTGCAGACCGCAGAATTGCCTATAGGCAGGCATCAAATCATATATTCGGGGCCATAAGCGGGCTTGCCGTCTTCATTATGACATTCAGCATTCTGAGTATGATGAACACGCTGATCACCAATATTGTGACCCGCAAGCAGGAGCTTGCCATGCTTGAGTCCATAGGCATGGACAAAAGGCAAATCCGTAAAATGCTTATTGGCGAAAGCCTGCTTCTCGTCATTGCCACGGTGGGAGTCACCATGACGGCAGGTACGCTGTGCGGTTATGCGCTCTGCAATGCTCTTTATGATATAGGCGCATTTTATATGGCGTTCCGGTTCCCCGTGTTTTTATCCCTTGCCTACGCGGGTGTGCTGATTACCGTACCGCTTGTCATCATTTTTGCAGCTATGAAGAATTTTTCAAGGGAGGCCCTTGTCGAACGGCTCAGGGGCTTGGAATGCTGACAAAATTTTCTTGCCTTGCTCCGGGTAAAATACTATAATAAAGGCGTGTCCGCCAAAGCGGACGGATAGGAGCACCCATGAAAAAAATACTTTTAAGGATTACGTCTATTTATTTTGCAATCATATTTGTTATCTCTCTCTTTACAGGGGAGAGCTGTTTGACCGCAGGCATCCCCTCCGCAGTTTATGCCGCCGAGGGCGCCCCCCAAACGGCGGATGCCTCCGGCAAACAGGTGGATGTCCTTTTTCTGCATGACACCCACTCCCACCTGGACAGCTTTCTGACCATGGAAGACGAGGAAATAAAGCTTGCGGGAGGCTTTGCTTATATCAAGACCTTGATAAATGAAAAAAAAGCAGATAATCCACACACGCTGATACTGGATGGCGGCGATTTCTCCATGGGCACTCTTGTGCAGACCATATTTCACAGCGACGCGCCGGAGCTTCGTATGCTTGGCGCCCTGGGCTGCGACGTTACCACCCTGGGAAACCATGAGTTCGACTACCGCTCACAGGGGCTTGCGGACTCCTTAAGCGCGGCGGCGGCAAGCGGCGATCCCGTTCCCGCCCTGGCTCTGTGCAATATTGACTGGGAGACCATGGAGGCGGAGGGGCTGACAGAGGAGCAGGCTCTCTTGAAAAAAGCCTTTGATAATTACGGCATGAAGGATTATGTGATAATCCGGAAGGGGGACGTAAAAATCGCGGTGCTGGGCATTTTCGGCGAGGATTCCCTCTCCTGTGCCCCTACCTGCGTGTTGAAATTTAAAAACGCCTCCGACGCGGCGGCGGAAACCGTTGCCAAAATAAAAGAAACAGAGAATGCGGACCTTATCGTCTGCGTGTCCCACAGCGGCACCAACGCAAACGAAAAGAAATCCGAGGACGAGGTTCTGGCTAAAAACGTACCGGAGCTGGATCTGATTATCAGCGCCCACACCCATACTGCCCTGGAGGCTCCCATACGGCACGGCGATACCTATATTGTCTCCTGCGGCTCCTACGGCACAAACCTTGGCAGCCTGTCCATGCATCAGTCCCCTGAGAACGGACGCTGGCTCATGGACTCCTATGCGCTTATTCCGGTAGACCAGACTATAACACCCGATGCCTTCACCCAGGAAAAAATTAACGGTTTTATGGAAAAGGTGGACGCCTCCTATCTGTCCGGGTTCGGCTACAGCCGAAAGCAGGTGCTGGCAAAGAACAATATTTCCTTTTCCTCCCTGCCTTCCATAAGCAGGGTCCACACGGAGCACAATCTGGGCAGCCTTATGTCCGACGCCTTCACCTATGCGGTGGAGAGCGCCCCCGACTTTGACGGCGTTCCCGTGGCTGTGTCGCTGGTGCCCTCCGGCTGTGTGCGCGGCACCTTTGTCCAGGGAGACATCACGGTGGAGGACGTCTTTAACGCTTACTCTCTTGGCGTGGGCATCGACGGAATTCCCGGCTATCCTCTTATCAGCATTTATGTGACGGGCTCCGAATTAAAGACCGGCATGGAAATAGACGCCTCCGTGTCGGACATCATGACCACGGCAAGACTGTACATGAGCGGTCTGAGCTTTACCTACAACCCCCACAGGCTTTTTTTAAACAGGGTCACAGACGGCTATCTTACGGCTGACGATGGAAGCAGAATAGAGATAGAAGACGATAAGCTTTACAGAGTAGTATGCGATCTGTACACCGGGCAGATGCTGGGAGCTGCCACGGATGTGTCCTACGGCCTGCTGTCCATTCAGCCCAAGTATGCGGACGGCACTCCCATTGATAACATCGAGGATGCCATCATTACCACCAACGGCAGAGAGCTGAAGGCCTGGGCGGCAATTGCAGCGTATCTGGATTCCTTTGAAGATACGGACGGGGACGGCATTTCCAACGTGCCCGCCGTTTATGCCCAGCCTCAGGGACGCAAGGTGGTAGACGACAGCACCTCTCTTGGCAGCCTTCTGAAAAATCCCAACAGATTCGCTGTAATGTTCGCGGCCGTGATACTTGTGGTTCTGTTACTGCTGATTTTGTTGATTGTGGGAATTACCAGAGCCATACGGCGGCGGCTCAAAGCCCCCGCAGCAAGCTGACGGGGTATCAAGCTTGCTGCGGGAATCAAAAGGAACACTGCAGAAGCCGTCATCTGCTCACGATCCGATAATAGGTTCTCGCCGTCGCTCCGTAAACAAGCATGTAAAATACCGCAAAGGTCAGGAAGCTGGCTACGGTGAAGATCGCGTAAAGCTGTACGTTCACCATGTTGAGAATGGCAAGCAGCGCTTTCAGCAGGGGAAATGCAGCCGCCACATGGATGCCCGCCGCAAGCAGAGGCAGGAAAAATACCGTCAGCACCTGCGAACGGATCGCCGCCTTTACCTCCCCGCGGCTTAAGCCTACCTTCTGCATGATTACAAAGCGCTCCCTGTCCTCATAGCCTTCGGAGATCTGCTTATAATAAATAATCAGTACCATTGCCATTACAAACAGTGTTCCAAGGAAAACCCCCAGGAAAAACAGCCCGCCATATAACGCCACATAGCCGCTGCGGGTCTCATCTCTTATTTCTGTCTGACAGCCCGGCACCTTACCTCCCAGCATGTTCAACAGCTTATTGCTGAAGGCTTTCTGTGTCTCCCTGTCCTCCCCGGTGTCAAACCCGTAATAGCACAGCTTGGAGCTGTACATCATGCTTCCCTGATCCGCCTCTATTTTCTCACGGATCATCTCAAACGTCTCGTCGGCAACCACTATGCTGTGAGAGCTGAAAACATTCATAGCCGCCATTCCGTTTTCCGGAAATTCCCTCAGCACCCGGGCAACCCTGTACTCCCCGCCAAAAAATACAATTGTCTCATTATTGAATTCCTGACGGTTATAATATATCAGCACCTCGTCTGCCTGAAGCTGGGCGTCCTCTCCCGTCTCCCTGTTATAGTCGGAAAGCGCAACGATATACACCTCTCTCATGTCCTCCATAATGCGCAGCAGATTTGCTTTTTCATTTTCCTCCATTTCCTTCAGCATGTCCGCGTCATACACATTCCCGTTCTGAATTGCCGAAAAGCTGAGATAATAATTCATGATTTCATCCTTCACGGAAAACTGCTCCTGCTCCGCAAGCCGGCGGATCTCCGCCAGCAGGTCCTCCACCTGCTCCCTGTCGACCCCTCTCAGGTACACGCCGAGATCCTTGGGATAACGGCTACGGATATTATCCTCTATGCCCACCATCATTGCACCGGTGGTGGATATCATAACCAATACCATTGTGGACAAAATACAGATATTTGCCAGCCCCACCGCGTTCTGCTTCATGCGGTAGAGCATACCGGAAATGCTGATAAAATGCCTTGCCTTATAATAAAATTTCTGATTCTTCTTCAACAGCTTGAGCAGGGCGATGCTGCCCGCCGCAAAAAGCAGATAGGTTGCGATAATCACCAGAATAATTGCCACAAAGGTTACCGAAATAGCCTTTACCGGGTTTCCCACGGTCAGCGACATATAATAGCCCGCTCCAAGCAGAACCATGCCGAGAAGGGCAAGAAACCATCTGGTCTTGGGCTCCTTCTCACCCACATTTCCTCCGCGCAGCAGCTCGATGGGATTGGAAAACTGCAGCATGGGGACGGACTTCAGGAAAATCAGGGCAAATACCACGCAGAAAAATACCGCCGTAACCCCTATGACCTTTCCCGATACAAAAAATCCCAGCGTAACCGGCACGCCCAGGAGCCTTATTATCAGCAAAAACATTGCCTTATCCAGGGCAATACCCAGCAGTACGCCCAAAAACACGCTCAACAGGGTCACATACAAAGCTTCAAGGAATTGAATTCTTATCAGGTGCTTTTTCTCCAGCCCTAAAATATTAAACAGCCCGAACTCCTTTTTCCTGCGCTTCATGAGAAAGCTGTTGGTATAAAACAGGAAGATCAGAGCAAACAGCCCTATGACATACACGCCGAAATTCAGAATCATAGCGACCTCTGATCCTCCGTACACTCCCTTAAGTCCCGGATTTTCAGACAGGGATTTTGTCACATAAAACATCATTATGGTTGCGGCGCAGGTGAGGATATAGGGAATATATGTCCCTGCGTTTTTGCGAATGTTGTGGGCGGCAAGCCTTATATAAAAAAACCTATTCATAGTTTACCTTTCCTTTCTATTTTGAGTACCGTCTTCGCAGCTTGTTCCAAGGGGTCTCCATTCAGAGACCGTTTTTGAAGCAATCTGCGCCCTTGTACACTACACGGCCTGTATGCCCTCCACTGCCCGGCCCCCCGTGGCAAGCAGTGTCAGCGTATCCGAAATTTTCTGATACATTTCCTGGCTTGTGCAGCCTCCCCGGTAAAGCTGGTGAAATACCTCGCCGTCCTTGATAAACAGCACCCTTCCCGCATGGCTTGCCGCCTTCGTGGAATGAGTCACCATGAGAATGGTCTGACCCTCCCTGTTTATTTCCGCAAATATTTTGAGCAGCTCGTCCGTTGACTTGGAATCCAGGGCTCCGGTGGGTTCGTCCGCCAGCACCAGCCTGGGGCAGGTAATCAGCGCCCTGGCCACTGCCGCACGCTGCTTTTGCCCGCCTGAGACCTCGTACGGATATTTTTCCAGAAGCTCATATATACCAAGCTTCTTTGCGATGGGGTTCAGCCAGCCGTTCATCTCCCTGACGCTCATGCCCGCAAGCACCAGGGGAAGCAGTATGTTATCCTTCAGGGTAAAGGTGTCCAAAAGATTAAAGTCCTGAAACACAAATCCCAGATTATCCCGGCGGAAGGCGGCAAGCTCCTTTTCCCTGACCCCGGATAAATCCCTGCCCTCAAGAAGCACCTGTCCCCCGGTGGGCTTATCCAGCGCCGCCAGAATGTTTAACAGGGTGGTTTTGCCGGAGCCGGACTCACCCATTATCGCAACATATTCCCCCTTCTCCACGGAGAAGGACACATTTTTCAGAGCCTGCACCTGGTTTCCTCCAAGGCGTGTGGTATAAATTTTCCGGAGGCATTTTACCTCCAATATAGCTTTTGTTTCAGAAGCGCTCATATTACGACCTGCCTTTCTTTATCTTGTAATCACAATATTACAATAACAAAAAACCCGAAACGCCGACATTCAATCATGTGACATTTCGGGCAATGGATGTGACATTTTTGTAAGACCGGCTGCGCCCTATTCCACCTCCAGGGGCTCCGTATGCAGATCCACGGAAAACACGGAGCCCTCTCCCGGCGCGGACTGTACGGAGACAGCCGCAGAAATCCTGTCCGCTGCCCTTCTGCATAGATACAGTCCCAGTCCCGTGGATTTCCTGTCCATCCGTCCGTTATATCCGGTAAAGCCCTTCTCAAAGATCCGGGGCAGATCCTCCTTTGCAATACCCATGCCGGTATCGGCAATCTGCAGCACCTTGTCCTCCGTCACCGTAATCGTAACGGCTCCCCGGGCGGTATACTTGATGGCATTGGACAGAAGCTGCTCTATCACAAACTGCAGCCACTTTTCATCCGTAAGCACCTCTGCCTGCACAGGCTCATAGACAAGTCTCAGACGCTTCTGCACAAACTGGGAGGCATACTTGTGAACCGCCCGCCTGATTATTTTATCCAGGTCATACTGCCCTATCACCAGATCACTGGAATCACTGTTGAGACGCATATAGCACAGCACCATTTCCACATACTGCTCAATGCGAAACAGCTCCGCCAGAAGCGCCTGATGCTCCGGGGTATCCTCTCCCTGCAGCTGCATACGCATGACCGCTATGGGCGTCTTGATCTGATGGACCCACGCGGTATAATAATCCATGGTTTCCTGGCGCTTTGTTTCCATATCCGTCACATAAGACTCATATATGTGCCCCAGCTCCCGGAGCATCCTCCGGTAGTCCTGCTCCACAGGATTCCTATTCTCCGGCAGGCTGTCAAACTCCAGCCTTATATTCTGCAGGGCACGGAGCCGCTGCCTGTGCTCCCTTGTATATCTGTAAAAACGCCCCCCGACAATGACAAGCGCGGCAAGAAGACACAGCGACGCCGCATACAGCACCGCCTCTGTCTCCAAATCATATAAGGAAAAGACGCTCAGATAAATACCTGAAAAAAGCGCAAACGTCACGGCTGTCCGCCTGTACTGCCATAAAAAGCTTCCTAAAACACAATACCATTTTTCTTCCTTTGGGAATATGTTTTTCCTGTTCATATCAGTCTATTCTGCCCTCGTGCTTCCTACTGCTCCGTTCCCTGGGTGCCTTCCACAATATAGCCGCTTCCCACCCTGGTGACAATAAAATCCGCCAGCCCTGCGCCCTCCAGCTTCCTGCGCAGCCGGTTCACATTGACTGTCAGCGTGTTTTCCTCCACATAGCAGTCCTGCTGCCAAAGCCTGGTCATCAAGGTATCGCGGCTTATAACCTTTCCCTTATTCTCCATGAGGGTCTGCAGAATGCGGAACTCGTTTCTTGTAAGCTCGATGCGCTGCCCCCGGTAGACCAGGACGGTATCGTTCAGGTTCAGGACCGCGCCCCTGTGCTCCAGCACCGGAATCCTGCCCGCCAGCTCGTATGTCCTGCGCAGCACTGCCTGCAGCTTTGCCGTCAGCACATTCAAATCCACCGGCTTCGCAATAAAGTCATCTCCCCCCATGTTGATCGCCATAACGATATTCATGTTGTCCGAAGCGGAGGAAATAAAGATTACAGGCACATTGGATATTTTCCGAATCTCGCTGCACCAGTGATAGCCGTTAAAAAAGGGAAGCATAATATCCACCAGAACCAGATGCGGGTCATAGTCCACAAACGCCGGGATCACATTTTGAAAATCCTCCGCAAGCCTGATCTCGTTTCCCCAGACCTCAAGCTGCTTCTTCATGGTCTGCGCCATGGAATAATCGTCCTCTATGATAAATATCCTGTACATGCTGTCCTTCTATCCTTTCCGCCGGCGGGCTTTATGAAATGATTTTTTCTCACATAATCTTTTTGTAAAATATTATATCAAAAACAATATCCCTGCAAGAAAAAATTTCCATTGTCCTCTAAAGCCCTCTATCCGTCCGCCATGCCGCCATATATCATTATCTGTAACAAAAATCTCTTATAAACCATATTGTAAAGAGTACAAGATTTTAGTATAATAAGCATCACATAGCTGAAGCAAAATCTGACCCTCCATGTCAGAAAA
The DNA here is from genome assembly GCA_910578215.1 of uncultured Acetatifactor sp. Taxonomy (GTDB): domain Bacteria; phylum Bacillota; class Clostridia; order Lachnospirales; family Lachnospiraceae; genus Acetatifactor. The sequence continues at coordinate 207,247 of CAJTPH010000001.1, forward strand.
ACAGGCGACGGTTAAAAATATATTCGGAGGAATTGTATGGCAAATATACTGTTGATTGACGATTCAATGCTGGCACGCAACCTGCTGCGGCTGATACTTGAAAATGCGGGATATACTATCTGCGGAGAGGCGCCAAACGGCAAAGAAGGCCTTGAAAAATATAAGCAGCTCAAGCCTGATCTGGTGTTCTGCGATATAATGATGGATGAGATGAACGGGCTGGAATGTATGCGGGCTATTTTATCGGTAAACCCCGACGCCAATGTGGTTATCCTGACCTCCGTAGGCGACGAATTACATTTGGACGAGGCTATCAAATCCGGCGCAAAGGGTTTTTTCAAAAAGCCTGTCGTACCGGTGGATCTACTTAAGATAACGGAAAAGCTCATTGGCATGCCTGCCTCCGAGACTACGCTTTCCTACAAAAAGCTTATGGAAAAAAGAGCCTGGGAAAAAGGAATAGAAGGAAAACCTCTGCTTGACTTCTTTGATGCCTTCAGACAGATCAACGGCTTTGAGCTCGACGATCCCAAGTCGGACGTACAGTTTCTTAAAGAAAACACGGCGCAGATTACAATTGCCGTACGTGCGCTGCTGTCGGCAAAAATGCCCACCTTAATATCGGAGCAGCTGATGGATGTTTTTCAGGGGCTTGTTTCGTAAGCTGTATAAGCGGCAGCCGTTCAGCCCTCAATGTCATCAAAAGGGGCAAGCGACATGGAAGGCTGAACAGGCATGGAATCTACCTTACATTTCCTTTCTCACCACGGCCGACAGCGCGTACTTGGATATGGGCACCTTATAGACCAACAGGGCCAGGCCGTACTGCCCGAATCCCCCGATCACAATACAAACCAATCCGATCAACAGCGCCAGCGCAAAGGAGCCGGCGCTGTTTTCAAATATATGGGGCCAGGCGGTATTTACCCCGTTCAATCTGTTGATAGTGTAAAAATAAACTATGATACCCATTACAATGCTCACCGCAAAATACTTATAGGCCAAGCCGATATATAGCATGAAAATTACCCCAAACCCTGCCAGCGACAACAGCTCGGCACAGGCTGCTCCGATATTTTCCGGGTGGCCTGCCAGCATAATACCCTTACACAGAGCATTCACAAGGTATATAGCAATCATATTAAAACAGCATATGGTTGCGGGCACCGACGTCTGCATCCGCTTTTTTACGGGAGATGACGCTATAAAGCTTGATATACTTATGGTATAAATAATCTGAACAGGGTATATCGGCACCATCATCAAGAAAAAGTCTCCAAAGCTCCCCCCCGTTCCAAGACTATTATATATCAGTGCCAACGCCAAAAAAATACCGCAGCATACCATCATTCCCACTAAACCGGTTCCATACCGGAACATTTTTATTCCCAGCTTAAAATTATTTATCATAATATCCACCCCTTACCTTTTTCATCGCAATTTTTACGGCTAGTACGCTGGCTCCCGCCGCCAGGACCGCATACAAAAAAGCCCATGCAAACGGATGATCAAACGCTATTACAGCGCCTATACAGACCGACTCCAGAAAAATACCCAAATACGCCGCAAGCATATTCTGCCAGAGCATCGAACCAAACCTTGCAAACAGGATGCACAAAACCGAAACCATGTAGGAAGACAATATCAGGGACAAGGTGATTGCCAGCCTTCTTACCCAATCTCCCCCGTACATTTCCACCCCCAGGGCGATGTTGGCCAAAGCACAGACGGTCATAACCAGCAGCAGGAAAAGGAATCTTCTTACCAGATCCATTGCCAGCGCATTCCGCAGCATGCCCATACCCTTCGGCGAGGTTTTCAGATAGTCGATTTTTGCCGCGTCCTTTCCCTGAATTCCGCCGAACAGCCATGTATCCGCCACAATTTCTGCCACCAGCACCATAACAGGCATCGCAGAAAAAAGAACGCCTGCATAATTATGATTAAACACACCGACACATATATACCCGGCAATACAGACAAGGGGCATTATACCAAACATGACGCTTCGATAGACGAAGGAAGTAAACGCCAGATATTCCTTTATTAGCTTCATTATATTTACCCTCATTTTTATTTACAGTAGAACGTTTCCTCCCGAGAAGGGCTCTCTCCTTCTCAGTACGCAAGCTTCAATTTCGTATTTGCCTTCATTACGGCGACACTGATCTGGTACAGGGTGGGCGTCTCTCTGACAATATCCATGCCTGCAAGCTTATCCAGATTTTCCGCCAGGCAGATACCTTCAAATCCATAGCTGCCCTTTGAGATAGAGAAAAGATATTGGCCTGCCGTGTCGGCATCCGCCGCCTCGCCCTTCACCAGAATATATTTCTCCTTCAGCTCATCCACAAAGCCTGCCTCCACTATGCTTCCATGTTCCATAATAATGCAGTAATCCGTAACGTTTTCCATATCGGAGATATTGTGGGTGGAGAAAAATACCGATTTTCCTCCGTCCCCGTCCTCCAGGTAGTCCCTGAGCATATCACAGAGCTTGTCGCGCATCAGCGGGTCAAGAGGGGAGGCCGGCTCATCCAGAATGAGAAATTCCGTGTCCCTTGCCAGTACCAGCGCCAGCATCAGCTTCATTCGGTTGCCGTCAGAGAGCTTCTTAATGTTCTTTGTAGCCTCCACGGGAATATTCAGCTCATCGCAGATTTTCCAGAATCTGTCCTCATGAAAATTCTCAAACAGCAGCCTACTCATGTCCGCAACCTGCCTTGCCGTCCACTGGGGCAGGAAATAGCTGCCCGGTCCCGTGTACCCGATCTTCTCCTGTACGCCCTTTGCCGAAAGCTTCTCCTGCTTGTCAAAATACGCCACCTCTCCCTTAAAGTCCAGTCTGATCCCGGTTAAAATATTAAGCAGGGTGGTCTTGCCCGCTCCGTTTTCCCCGATAAGCGCGGTTGCAAAGCCCTTGGGAATCTGCAGGTCCGGTATGGACAGCGCAAAGCCCTTGTACTTTTTCTTCAAATTTGCAGCCCTTATAACGCTGCCTGTCTCAAACAAATCCCTCATACTGTCTCTCCTTCATTTACAATGTAATATACCTAAAATATGGTTGCCCTAAACCTCACATTTACCGGCAGTCTCATCAGGCCAGACTAAACCAAAGCATCCTGCGAAAAGGAATTCTCCCTGCATTTCCCTTCACGCTCTCATGCCAAGGAGCGTCTGCAGAGTCGACTGCAGCTCCGCATCCGTCATTCCGGCTATATCCGCCGCGTGAATCGCCTCCAGCAAAGCCTCCTCCACCCTGCGCAGATGCTGTTCTCTCAGCATCTCGCTGTCCTGGGCGTTGACATAGAAGCCCTTGCCCGGTGCCGCGGTTACCAGCCCTTCCGCCTCCAGCTGCTCATATGCCTTCATAGTTGTGATAACACTGATTTTCAAATCCTTCGCCAGCCCTCGGATAGAAGGAAGATAATCTCCCTCCTTAAGCTTGCCGGCGAGAATATCCGCTTTCAGCTGATCGGAAATCTGCTGATATATGGGCACTCCAGAATTCTGTAATAGTTTCAAGTCTGCGCGCTCCCTTCAACTGTTTATATGTTATATATACAGCATAATCAGTTAAATGTCAACAGGTTTCTCTAATCTTTTTTCATCTTTTAGGTGTTTGCCGTATACCTCCGTTGTCCTTGAAAGCCCGCCCGGCAGAACGGAGAAACGGCATAGCCTGCAAGCTATGCCGTTCCAAAAAAATTTATTATGCTGATTTCTTATGCTGATTTCTTACGCTGCCTTCTTTGCCATTGATACTATCATACTATCCTGTCAGCACTCCGCTTGGCAGGACATTGATTATTACTTGTTAATCTCTGAATTTGTTTCGTTATGGCTGTGTGTGTTATATTTTCCTGTCCTTTCGTTTGGTTGTATCTGCTATGACCTTTTGTATGATATCAATATGGGCCTGCATCGTTGCGTAAGCTTTATTTTCCTATTGCATTTTCCGTTGTTTCTTTTTCTGCAAAGAATTTCTGCAGCCGCCTGGCCACGGGTTTTTCAAAGCCGTAGGTCATGGCTGCCGCCACTGCCAGCCCGGCTGCAACTATCAGTATCTGATATTTCCACATCCAGACACTGTCCCCTGTCATGTTGGGCGGTGTTTCCCCTTCCCATACGGGAATACGGTATACCTTCAGCTTTACGGCAACATACTGATGCCATATATAGAAATTGTAGGATATTCCCGCCAAAAATATCATCAGCCTGTTTGCAAAGAGCATTTTAAACGCCCGGCAGGCAAAAGGCAGCGACAGGATAAAACAGGAAAATACAAGCGACAGCTCAAACCTCTGCTGCAGCTGAATAATCTGCACCGTCCCTGTGCCAAGCTGCTTAAGCATCCTGCTTAAATAAAACAGGCATCCCACCGCCGCAGCACTGGCGGCAAGCTGTGTATACTTGTTTTCCAGCTTTCTCCCCTTGATCGTAATGTAGAGCATGCAAAGCAACATACCGTTGGCGTAAGAGCCCGCAAAGGTCAGCATATGATTTACCAGCATCCGTATCTCATCTGCCTTCTGACAGACAATATAGTTTGCGGAGCCTATGCCGCAAAGCCACAGCCCCAGACAGGTGAAAACCGGCGCCTTTCGGAACAGCCTGGCAAACAACGGCATCAGTATATAGTACAACACTTCGATCTGCACGGTCCAAAGTACTCCGTTAAAATTTGTGCTCAGATATGTATGAGGAAAAAAGGGAGCCGTACAGGTAAGATGCGCAAACAGGTCCTTCCAGAAAAAGCCGTCTATCCTGCCTCCGCCCCCGGCAATGGAGATTATACCCATGACAAGAAGACAGAAATAATAAGAGGGCAGAATCCTCACTGCCCTCTTTTTGTAAAAGGTCTTCGCGTCCACCCACGGCTCACCCAGCAAGATAGAGCGTGCATAGGGATAAAAATTACAGAACGCACTGAGCAGAATCAGCATATCCACAAAAACGAAGCCATACCGCACAAAACCCTCTATATTAATTCCGCTTACCCCAAATTGGCTGCGAAAATATGCAGGAAAGGTAATCCTCGGCGTCAGCCAGCTCTGCTGCCAAAAATGAAACCACGCCACGAGCCCCATGGAAAAAACTCTGACCCCGTCCAATACGTCTATGTGCCTGTCTACATTTGTGCCGTCCATACCTAATCTCCCACCATTCTGCCGATAATATCCCCGCCGTTTTCCTTTAGCCATCTTCGTGCGTCTCTGTATCCCGGCAGTACCCTCTCAACCTCTGCCCAGAACCTATTAGAGTGATTCATCTCTTTTCTGTGACACAGCTCGTGCACCACAACATAGTCCAGGACCTCGGGCGGCGTTTTCAGCAGCAGGCAGTTAAAGTTTAAATTGCCCCTGCCGCTGCAGCTTCCCCATCTGGTTTTCTGATTGCGGATAGTGATGCGCCCATAGTCCGCTCCCACAATAGGAGCAAAATACCGCACTCTTTCGGGGATTACCCTGGCTGCCTCCTCTGCCAGATTCCGGAGCTCCTCCATAGTCAGCGCCGGCTCCCGCTGCCTGCTCTCAAGCTCTGCCCTGCGCTTCCGCGCCATGGCAAGGTGCTTTTCCAGCCAGCCGGACTTTTCCTCCACAAACTGACGTATTTCCCTGTCGGAAGCCCTGTAGGGCGCCCGCACAATGATCTGCAGATTCGGTTTTATTTCCAGGGCAATGCTTTTGCGCTTGCTCCTGATTATCTGTATCTCATATTTCATCCGGCTGCACCGTCATTTATCCACTCTACTGCCTTCCCTGCCAAAAACCGGGACGCAGCTGTCTCTTTCGGGGCTGTCGCAATAAGAAAAGCATATAAAAGACTTAGTGGGATTTAATCCCAAAACAATACTATATCTTGTATACTCAATCCT
>CAJTPH010000002.1:0-20499 GCA_910578215.1 uncultured Acetatifactor sp.
CCGAGACTGTTTCCAGTTCCGTCTCTGCACTTCTGCGCTCCCTTTGCTGGAAGCAATTTCCATCTGCCCAATTCGCAGCTGTAAATTCCTTCCGGTGCGCATTCGTTCCGAGACTGTTTCCAGTTCCGTCTCTGCACTTCTGCGCACCCTTTGCTGGAAGCAATTTCCATCTGCCCAGTCCGCAGCTGTTAATTCCTTCCGGTGCGCATTCGTTCCGAGACTGTTTCCAGTTCCGTCTCTCTACTCCTGCGCTCCACTCCTGTTTTACGCTAGCTCCAGCTCAAACCAGAACCGCACGCCGTTGCCGTAATTTTCCACTCCGTACTGTTGATTCATGGATTCCATGATCGCCTTCACGATGGAAAGTCCCACGCCGCTGCCGCCGTATTCCCTTGTACGCGCCTTATCGACCTTATAGAATTTTTCCCATAGATGGGGAAGCGATTCCTCCGGAATAGGTTCTCCGGTATTGAAAACTCCCACCCTCACCTTACTATCTCTCTGCTCGAGAGATACGACGATCTTCCTCTCTCCGCCGCAATGATTGACTGCGTTTGAAAAATAATTCATAAAGACTTCCTCGGTCTTATATTCATCCGCCCAAACGAAAACCGGCTCCCAGTCCTCGACACAGACCCGGATCTCGTTTTGTTTTGTCAAAATCTGCGCAGACTGGATATAATTTTTTATCAGCGCAGTCAGATCGAACCGTTCCATCGCCACCACATCATTGCCAAACTCCAGCTGGTTCAATGTGAGAAGCTTCTGAACCATGGCATTCATCTTGGAAGCCTCGTCCATGATGACCTCACAGTAAAAATTCCTGCTCTCCGGGTCGTCGCTCACTCCCTCGGAAAGCCCCTCCGCGTAGCCCTGTATCAGCGCGATGGGAGTTTTCAGCTCATGGGACACATTGGCCAGAAATTCCTTGCGCATCTCGTCTATCTGCTCTTTTTTCTCTATATCCTTCTGCAGCTCATTGTTGGCGGTCTTAAGCTCCGATATTGACTGCTCAAGAGAAGCGGACAGCTTGTTGATATTCTCGCCCAGCAGGTCGATCTCATTGTGTGCACTTCCCGTATATTTTGCTTCAAAATCCAGATGCACCATCTGCTCCGAAATATGATTCAGCTTTAATATCGGCCTGGTAATTTTGCCCGTCACAAGCCAGATAATAACCGCTCCCAGAAACGTGCCTCCCAAGCCTGCATAGGCAAAAAAACGGTTCGCAATCTTCACGCTCTCCCTGATACTCTCAATGGGAGTACGCATAATAAAGGATATACCGCTATTCAGGCTTCCATACATTTCCAGATAGTCGTCGTCGTTCACCTGAACCCTCTGTAATACATAGTCCTCTCCCTCCTCCAAAATCCGCAAATCCTCATCCGCCAGAAACCCGAACAAATATCCGAAAAGCCGCCTTTCCAGCTCCGCGCCGCTGTTGTAGGACTGATATTTCACCATGGAATCCGCATCCATAACATAAACCATGATATTGTAAACGCTGCACACATCGTTCAGCGCAGCCTTAAATTCCATGGTACTGTAGGTATCGCTGTTTGCCGCCTGGCTGATGGAACGGTACGCATCCCTGATTACCTTGGTTTTTGTGTTCAGATAATACTGCCCCAGAAACATATTGTTAATGAACCAGCACAAAAGAATGACACCTGCCATCAGCCCAATAAATATCAGGGAAAACTGCAGCCTTATGGAGCGCTGCACTTTTTCTTTTTTTAAAAAAGGTATTCCATGCAATTCCTGTTCTTCCTCTCTGTGAAACCCATTCCAAACTCTTTAACGCCGCAGCAGCCACGCCGGGTTCTCTGACCGTATCCAGTCACCCTAACGGCGCCGTTTTTACAGCGCCATAATCATCATAATATCGTCCGCATAAGAGCCGTCTTCATACCTGTTTGCCCCGGGAATTCTGCCGCACTCCTTAAAGCCCATGCTCTCATATAAGCGGTACGCTCTGGTATTACCGCCCACCACGGTCAGCTCCATCTGTTCAAAGCCCTTTTTCCGCGCTTCCTCAATCAGCTTTTTCAGCATAAGCTTCCCCAGCCCCTGTCCGGTGAACCTCTGAAAGAGAGCGATCCCCATACCCACCCGATGGGCTGACCTGCGTTTTTCGGTTCTGCCCTGAAATGAACAGTTTCCGGCATATTCCCCGTCCACAAAGGCAAGAATCAAAAGATTATCCTGGGAATCGTTGTGAGACTTAATAAAATTTTCTTCCTGCTCTATTGTAAAATGAATCTCGTCCGGATCGCACATCAGAAACCTTGTCTCCCCGGACACGGTCTTCAGATAATCGAGCAGCATCTGTGCCTCATCCTGCCTTGCATTCCTCAATACGACCTCTTTCCCGTTCAAATCAAATCTTTCTTCCCTGATACGCATAAATACCCCCCCTTATAATATTTCCTTGACCACTTCAAGTTTATAGCCCTATACCCATGAGGTATGGGCATTTTAATCCTTGACCACTTCAAGTTTATAGCCCTATACCCATGGGGTATGGGCATTCTCATTCCTTGACCACTTCAAGCTTGTAGCCCATACCCCAGATTGTTTTGATCAGGTCGCCCTTCTCTCCCATCTTGCTGCGGAGCTTTTTTACATGAGTGTCAATGGTTCTGGCATCGCCAAAATAGTCATAGTTCCATACATTGTTCAATATTTTTTCCCGTGAAAGGGCAATTCCCCTGTTTTCCACAAAATAAGCCAGAAGCTCAAACTCCTTGTAGCTCAGCTCCACCTCCTGGCCGTCTATCATAACGCGGTGCGCCGCCTTGTCGATCTCAATGCCGCCGCAGCTCAAGATCTCCTCGCTGGCGCGCTGATTGGTTCTGCGCAGAATGGCTTCTATGCGGGCCACAAGAATCTTGGGACTGAAGGGCTTGGTGATATACTCATCCACCCCAAGCTGAAATCCCTGCAGCTCGTCCCTCTCATCCGCCCTTGCTGTCAGCATGATGATCGGCACCTTGGAATAGGCGCGGATTTCTCTGCACACCTGCCAGCCGTCCATTTTCGGCATCATGACATCCAGAACCACAAGCGCAATATCCTTCTCCTGAAAAAAAAGATCCATTGCCTCCCCGCCGTCTCCTGCCTCCAGCACATCATAATTGCTTTTCACCAAAAAATCACGCACCAGCTTGCGCATCCTGCTCTCATCATCCACAACCAAAATCTTTACTCTGTCCATAACGCTCACATCCCTTCCCATGCGGGCCTGCCCGCCGCCCGTCCTTCCTTCCCGCAGACACTGAGCCGAATATTCCGGTACATATACCCGCGAAATTCTGCCAAATGCCGCAAAGGGCAAATCCCCTATGTCTCAAGGGCACATTCAGCAAGCTGCACCGCAGGTCCGGCGCCTGCGCACATGGAAGCCGCTCTCAGCTTACAGATCTATTTTATACTGTAAATATGTCGTTTCTGTGAACATTACCGGTTTAATTTCAGTTCCAGTTCCCTGTCGCGCACCGCCTGCTCTCTCTCCGTCAGCTCCTGCTCCCAGGCGGAATACTTGTCACGCAGCGCCCTCTCATAATTGAAAATATTGGGCTGATCGCTTTTTAAGGATATGGCGAACATGGCACAGATAGCAAGCGCAAGAAGCACGTTGGAAATCACGGAAATAATAAACGCACTCTTTTCCCTGTCCGGAAGCTTTTTCTTAATTCCCCTCTGTCCGGCAGACGGAGCCTGCTCATTCATCCCGCTAAAGGATATGTCAAGAGGAATAGCCGTTATATTCTCCGAACGAATAACCTGCCGCTCCAGCAAAAAGTCCTGCAGATGCTTTAAATACTGCAGCCCCACCGGCGTTCTGAAAATACGGTCCTGAATCGCCTTTTCGTATATATACTTTATGCTTTCTGGAGAGCTGTAATCCATGTGCTCCTCCAGATACTTGATCTTGTGCCCCTCCGCACGCGCCAGCTTTGCATCCGCCTCCGTACAAAACAAATATCCGCCCACCGTTTGTGCTTTCTCGTCTGTTTTCATACATGCACCTCTTATTTTCAATTCAGTCCTCACACGGCAGCACCCTGTTTTATGCGCTGCCGTTCCGGGACCGTTTATTTTTCATAACGTTTCCTACTACACGAAACGCACAGAAAGCCGTTGCTTATCTGTGCGCCGTTAGCTGAAAACACTGTAGGAAAGCCTGAACTTAAGCAGCTTCCGCTTACTTCCATGCAACAAATTAGGTTTGGGGAGTCAGAACCCAAGGGGTTCGACTCGGCCGCTTTACCTAAGTCGTGGAGTAGAGGGGAGTCGAACCCCTGTCCAAAAGCCCATTCCCTGTCCTTCTACTATCATAGTCCGTTATCCCGGGCAGGCTTGCCCTGCCCTTTTCCCTCGGAAATCAGGAAACGAACAGCCTGAAATCTCCGGTAGCTTCATAATACGCCCGCGCGCGCAAAGCTTAACGCGTGTCGTTTCTCACATAGTCGACGCCCGGATTCGCAGGTGTGAGTGCCCGCGAGCGAACGAGCCGCCTAAGCGGCGTCACGGACAGCGGTTAGGCTGCCAGTGCGTACTGAGTATTATCTTCAGCGTTTATTTTAATCGCGGACAAAGTCCGCATCGCGATTAACGTATCGCAACGGATAGCTTCTCCAGCTGCAAGACCCCTGTCGAAACCTTTACTACCCCTTAAATACTGTCAGAGCACTGTTAAGGATAGAAGATAATTTTAGTATATTCACTTTTTCATGTGCTGTCAATGCTTTTAACCGCTCTGTCTGCTGAAAATTGATTATTTTTTTATAAAAATTCCGCCAGAGCTTATACAGCTTACAGCTTTACAAATTTTTCACCTTAAATTCTCTCTGCGTCTCTCTCCTTTGATCCTTTCTTGCAATATCCGCCCTCTTGTCATAAAGCTTTTTGCCTCTGGCCAGCCCGATTTCGATTTTTACCTTGCCCTCCTTGAAATAAACCTGCAGGGGAACCAGGGTATAGCCCTTTTCGGCAACCTTTCCGGCCAGCTTGCTGATTTCGTATCTGTGCATCAGAAGCTTTTTCACCCTCAGCGGGTCCTTGTTAAAAATATTTCCCTTCTCATAAGGGCTGACATGCATGCCGTAGACGAAAACCTCTCCGTTTTCAATACGGATAAAGGATTCCTTGATGCTGCACTTTCCCATGCGCATGGATTTGACCTCCGTCCCGTGCAGCACCACGCCGGTCTCATAGGTCTCGTCGATAAAATAATCGTGGTATGCTTTTTTGTTATTGGCAATCTGTTTGCGCGTATCCTTGACCTGTGCCATTTTTCATTTATCTCCCTTCATTCCCGCAGCGTTCTTACTCCAGCGACATGTCGATGGTCCTGTTGAATCGGTCGCAGGCATCTATGCACACCCTGACGGGCATGCCCAGCTTATAGCTTTTTCCGGTGGCTTCCCCCACCATCTCGCATGCTTTCTCGTTATAGTAAAAATAATCGCCCTCCAGCCTGGAGACATGCACCAGCCCCTCCACGGTATTGGGCAGCTCCACATAAATGCCCCAGCTCGTGACGCCGGATATCACGCCGTCAAAGCACTCGCCCACATGCCCCTCCATGTATTCCACCTTCTTGAGCTTGTCGGTCTCCCTCTCCGCCTCGTCGGCGCGCCTTTCGGTCTCCGAGGAATGCTTTGCAACCTCCGGCAGGATATCCCTGTAATGCGCATGTCTCTCCTCTCCCAGCCTGCCTCTTAGCTGCTCCTTAATAATTCTATGAATCTGCAGGTCGGGATATCTCCGGATGGGAGAAGTAAAATGACAATAATACTGGCAGGCAAGCCCGAAATGCCCCGTGCATTCCACGCTGTACTTTGCCTGCTTCATGCTGCGCAGGGCAAGACGGCTGATCATGGGCTCCTCGGGAGTTCCCTCAATCCTTGTCAGAAGCTTCTGGATCTCCTTGGGATGGATCTCCTGGTCGGAGACCTTCGCCCCCGCCCTCCCCACGGCCTTCATATAATAGCCGAAATTATTGATAAACGCGGACAGCTTTTGAATGCGCTCCGCATCCGGCACGTCATGAACACGGTACACAAAAGGAAGCTCCAGCCAGTAAAAATGCTGCGCCACCGTCTCGTTTGCCGCCAGCATAAAATCCTCGATAATATCGGTGGCAACGTTCCGCTCATAGGGCCTGATATCCGTGGGATGCCCGTCCTTGTCCAGGTAAATTTTGCACTCCGGGAAATCAAAATCGATGGAACCGCGTTTTTTGCGCTTTCTGCGCAGCGCCGCCGCAAGCTGGGCCATTTCCTGGAACATGGGCAGAAGCTCCCTGTACTGCCTGTACTCCTCCTGCCTCTCCACCAGCGTCTCGTCCTCCAGCATGTTTTTCACCGCCGTGTAAGACATGCGCCTGTCCACCCGTATTACGGACTCACAGATTTCGTAATCCGTGATTTCCCCTGCCAGATCCACCGTCATAAGACAGCTTAAGGCAAGCCTGTCCTCCCCTGCGTTCAGGGAACAGATGCCGTTGGACAGCGCATGGGGCAGCATGGGAATCACCCTGTCCACCAGATAAACGCTGGTTCCCCTTTTCAGCGCCTCCCTGTCAAGGACGGAATTTTCCTGCACGTAATTTGTCACATCGGCAATATGAACTCCCAGAAGATACCTCTGCCCGTCGAAGCTCACGCTGACGGCATCGTCCAGATCCTTGGCGTCCTCACCGTCTATGGTCACGCACACCATATCCCTCAGATCCCTGCGTCCTGCCCGGTCCGCCTCCGAAACCTCATGGGACACCCTTGCCACCTGGTTCATAATCTTTTCCGAAAATTCCACCGGAAGCTCATAGCCTCGCACAATGGACATGATATCTACGCCCGGATCATTGATATGTCCCAGAATCTCCACAACCCTGCCCTCGGGATTTTTATCCCGGGTTCCATAGTCCGTCAGCTCCACCACGACCTTGTGACCGCTTACGGCGCCTCTGGAACGCTCCTTCGGCACAAAAATATCCTGGGGCAGCTTCAGATTGTCGGGAATCACAAAGCCGTAATTGTCGCGAGCCTGCTCAAAGGTGCCCACTATCTCCGTGATGCCCCTGGCGATAATCCTGACGACCTGCGCCTCCTGTCTTTTCCCCTCATGCCCGGGAAGCAGGGCAACCTCCACGATGTCCTTATGAAAGGCTCCGCCCGTCTTATCCTCGGGAATGTACAGATCCTCCTGGCGCCCCTCTATCTCCACAAATCCGAATCCCCTGGTATTGCTGATAAAGGTGCCTGTCAACACCTTGCCGTTGGATTTCATGTACTTGCCTCTGGCCGTAAGCATCAGCTGCCCTTCCGCCAAAAGCTCCTGAAGGACCCTGCGCAGCTCCTCCCTGTCCTCCTTCGCCACCTGAAGAAACATTGCAAGCTCCTTTTCCTTCATGGGTACATAGAGAGGATCTTTTACCAGATCGCAGATCACCTTTTTGCGTTTATCCCTGTTTTCTGCAGTACCTGCGCTGCCTGTACCGTATTTATTTAATTTATTGTCTCTTTTATTCCTATCTTCCACTCCGCCATTCCTTATCTTAAATTCTTTTTAATTTTCCTAAGCCCGGCCCCTGCCTGCACGTTTCCCCCGCTCAGGCATAAACCCGTCAGCCGCCGTGATAAAACAAAACACCCTTGTGTCAGCCACAAGAGTGTTTTCTTAAGCATACTTTAGAATACATTCAGATTCAGTATAACCGCAATCACCATAAACAATACCGCCAAAACCTTCGTGAGCTTAACCAGCATTCCCTCCATGGAACGCCCCTTGTTCTTATCCCAAAAGGTCTCCGCCGCACCGCCGATAGAACCAAGTCCTGCCGACTTGCCCTCCTGCATTAATACCAACACCACAAGCGCTATGCAAATCAATATAAAAACAATTGTGACAATAATTCTCAATGCTCCCATTTCACACCTCCAATGATGCGAAGCTTCATTCCTGATGTGAAGCTTCATCCTTGATGCAAAGCCCTGTTTTAAATACAAAACCCTGCTATTAACACTAAGCTTTGTTTTTATGACACAAAATATCACCTTTGCCAAGCAGGGTAAATAATACCATATTATACGCAAAAAAGCAAGTACTTATTTCCGCGGATACATACCCGATTGCAGCCACAGACTGACCGATTACAAGGCCCGGCGCTCCACAGGCTGACCAATTACAAGACCCGGCGAACCACAGGTCAAACGCTCACAGCGCGGAAATCAGTACGGATACCAGCAAAAAGACCAGCCCTACCACAATATACGGCATATAGGTCTTGTTCTGCCTGCTCCGCTGCTCCTTTTTCCGGACAGTGTACTCATACAGATCCCTGTATTTTCTCACCGTGCCAAAGGTGGAAAAGCCATAGCCAAACATATCAAACGCCCCGGCTGCAGCCACCCAGAGAAGCAGCCCGAAAAAGACGGACGCAGCGCCCGCGGCGCTGAACGCGTCCACATAATAGATCCTCACCTCAAAGCCTCTCACGCACAGCACGATCAGCACAACGGCAATATTGAGCACAAGCGCCACAACATACCGGACCGGCGAGTGAAAAAACCATCTCTTTAAAAAGCCCATACTCAAGCCTTCAATTCTTCCACATATCTGTCATACTCCGCTTTGTTACAGTAAACAAAGTGATCCTTCCGCACTTCCCTTAATTCGGGTTCATCCCCGTGCTCATAGTCATGCACCTCCGCGGGATTGTAAAGGATACGCTGTCTTCTCCTTTCCGATCTGGGATTCGGCTTGGGAATCGCGGAGAGCAGCGCCTTTGTATACGGATGCAGGGGATGCTCAAAAAGCTCGCTGCTGGATGCTTTCTCAACCACCTTTCCGTAATACATCACCACAATGGTATCGCAGAAATATTTTACAACGGAGAGGTCATGGGCAATAAAGATAATAGACAGGTTCAATTCCTCCTGCAATTCGTTCAGAAGATTGATCACCTGCGCCCTGATCGACACGTCCAGCGCCGAAATCGGCTCGTCGCAGATCAAAAGCCTGGGATTCATGACAAGCGCTCTGGCAATACCGATTCTCTGTCTCTGGCCTCCGGAAAATTCATGGGGATAACGCGACGCGTGCTCCTCCACCAGACCTACCTTATTCAGCATCTCCACAACCTTTTTATGGTTTTCCTTCTTATTGCGGAAGCCCTGAATACGCAGTCCCTCCTGTATGATATCCTCTACGGTCATGCGGGGGTCCAGGGAATCGACCGGGTCCTGAAAGATCATCTGGATCTCGTTTAACAGCTTTCTGCTGGTATGCGCATTGTCATATCTGATCTGTTTGATTTTCTCCTGCTGAACCTTTTTTATGCTGTTAATTCTTTCCTTTATTCCTGCAACGGCATTCTGTGCGTCGCCGTTCAGCTTTGAAAGCTTTTCCTGATAATCGGCGCTGCCCTTATCCAGACCTGCGATATCCTTTGCCAGCTTTTCCTGAATCCTTTTTATTTCCTCATTGCCGCGGATTCTTGACCACTTGATCTCTTTTCTGTTCCATCTGGTGCCGCCGCTGATCCGCACGCCCTTATAATAGACGGAGCCCGACGTAATATCATAGAGACGGATAATACTTCTTCCCGTGGTCGTCTTGCCGCAGCCGCTCTCGCCCACAATACCAAGGCACTCTCCCTCCCTGATATCAAAGGAAACGTTGGAGACTGCCTTCAGCTTCTGGCGGCCGGGACCCTTTCCGAAGAAAAAGAACTGCTTCAGATTCCTGACGGACAGTATCGTTCCCTGCTCTCTGAGCTCCGGCTTCTGCTTCACCCTGGGATTTATATTGTAATGATTGTTAAACTCTGCGTCACTTATTTTTCCTGCATTATGGTTTTTTGTCTCACTCATCACATCTGTCCTCCTCAAGTGAAATTCGGATTCTCTCGCTCACAATCTTAGGCATCTCAACCTTCGGCGCATGAGAATCCAAAAGCCATGTAGCAGCATAGTGGGTATCGCTGACCTTAAACATCGGCGGTTCTTCCCTGTAATCAATATTCATCGCATACCGGCTGCGCGCGGCAAACGCGTCTCCCTTGGGGGGATAGATCATATTGGGCGGAGTGCCGGGAATCGCCTCAAGCTTTTCCTTGCTGTCCACATCGGGGATACTTGAAAGCAGCGCCCATGTATAGGGATGCTTGGGATCGTAAAATATCTCCTCCGACGTGCCGTACTCCACGATCTTCCCTGCATACATGACGGCCACCCTGTCCGCCATATTTGCCACGACCCCAAGGTCATGGGTTATGAAAATACAGGAGAGATTCCTCTCCGCCTTGATCCGGTTTATCAGCTCCAGTATCTGCGCCTGGATGGTAACGTCCAGGGCCGTTGTGGGCTCGTCGCAGATCAAAATCTCCGGCGACGCCGTCAAAGCGATGGCAATGACAATACGCTGTCTCATTCCGCCTGAAAACTCAAAGGGAAACTGCTTATAGCGTCTCTCCGGATCAGGTATGCCTACCTCCCGCATAATAGCAAGAGCGCGCTTCTTCGCCTCCGCCTTGGTGATTTTAAGCTTGTTTATATACGCAAGCTTTTCTTCCTCTATCTCCTTGCCAAGCCTTGTCTTTTCCTCTCCCGAGGCAGCCGCAAGCTTTTTCTCAAGCTCCGCAAGCCGCGTCTTGTGCTCGGAGATAACCTTTTCCTTATATTCCTGAACCTGCTGTTTTGCCTTCTTCTCCGTCTCCTCCAGCACTGCCTTCAGCTCTTTTGCCTTTGCCTCATAGGTCCTTCGCGTGTTCTTCTCGAATTCCTTAAACGCAAGCTTCCTTTCTCTGATCGCCTGTCTGTCGGCGGCCCGCTCCCCGGCGCTGACATTTTCCTTTGCGTTCAGCTCGGAAATATAAGCTTCCAGCTTCTTTTTCTCGTTTGCAATCTCAATGCTCATCTTTGCCAGAGCATTCTTGTACCTTATAAGGTCGTCGCTGATCAGGTCATTGTACATGAGCTTCAGCTTGTCTGAATTAATCAGCATAGCCTCCGTGATCTGCTTGCCGATTCGGACAATCGGATTTAAGGAAGACAGCGGGTCCTGAAATATCATGCCGATCTTATGACCGCGAATCTTATAAAACTCGTCCTCGGAAACCTCAAGAAGATTTTCTCCGCGGTACATGATATTTCCGCTCTCGATAATAGCGTTATTTGCAAGGATACCCATGATCGCCTTTGACGTAACCGATTTACCCGAGCCCGATTCTCCTACAATACAGAGCGTTTCCCCGCGGTTTAAGTCGAAAGAGATATCACGCACAGCTTTCAAGATGCCATTATCCGTTTTAAAATTAATAGCAAGATTATTTACCGATAAAACCTTATCCTGTGACATTTGAATCACACACCTTTCTGTAACCTGATAACAGTTTCTCTCTCCTTATTCGCTGCCCTTCAAGGCAGGGTTAAACGCATCTCTCAGCCCGTTGCCGAACAGATTAAACGATATCATCATAAGCGCCATCACGACCGCCGGGAAAATGACAAGGTTGGGATAAATCCCCAGGTACGGCTGGTTATTGGACATCATAACGCCAAAGGACTGCTTTCCCTGAAGCCCCAGATTCAGATACGCCAGCGACGCCTCCGAAAAGATTCCGCTGGGAATCATCAGTACGCTGGAGGTAATAATCGTACCCATTGAATTCGGCAGAATATGCTTAAAAATCAGCCTGATATCCGTCGAGCCCAGGGTTCTTGAGGCAAGCACATACTCACGTCCTTTAAAACGGTAAAACTGCGAACGGGTCCTGTGCGCGGTCCCGATCCACCCTGTCAGGCAGAGCGCCAGCACAAAGGTAAAGAAATTATTGCCCAAATGCAGGATACACAGAGTCATGACAACAATCCAGGGCACACCGCCCAGAATCTCGCAGAAACGCTCCATCCAAATATCCACGTTTCCGCCGAAATATCCTGAAACGGCGCCCCATACAAGACCGAAGGAAAAGCAGAACGCCGCCGTACACACTCCCAGAAACAGGGAGGTCCGCAGACCCGCAAAAGCCCGCTTAAAGGTATCAAAGCCGGATGCATCCGTTCCGAACAGGAATTTCGGCATCTTGTCATAGCCCAGCTTCTTATATCCGAAGCCTCTGGCAGTGATGCTGGAAAGCTTCTTCGTAATGCCCATCACGGTCTGGCTTTCCACCACATCAATGGGGCAGTCGTCCGTAAGCTTGACAAAGGACTCCGGACCCACCGTGTAATCGTATGTGCAGTAGCCCGCTTCTATCCAGTTGTTCAGCTCCGTGGCGGAATAAGTCACCAAATCCGCGTCGTCATAGACAAGCGCATAGGTATCGATGGTATAATCACAGTAATAAATCAGAGAATCATGAATTCCCTTACGCCCGGTACATGACCAATAGGACAGAGAATTTACATCGCCCGTATTGATAAAATCCGTGGCATCCGTGATGGAAACGGCAGCAATCTCCTCCGCGTTCTTCACCGTATCCTTTGCGCTTATGACAGCGCTTTCAACAAGGATATACTGAAAATTGGAGGAGGCGGATTTCACCTCAAACACGATCTGCGCCCGCAGCGAATCGTATCCCGCCTGCTTCAGCACATCGCTTATGCTTACGGAAAGAGGGCTGTAATCCCGTGAAAAATCCCTGAGCATAACCGTCTCGTCACCCGATTTTAAATAAACCGCGTACTCTCCAAGCTCCGAGCTGCTGACACCGTTCTCATCGCTGAAAATCACATCCAGCTTATACTCTCCCGCCACATTAAAGTCTACCGCCCGGGAGAGCATTAATGAATTTTTATTGTCCAATGCCACGTCAGTGGCAACCACCACTACGCCGCCCTGGCCGTAAGGATTCGCCGTGTCGATCTTTGTGGGCTGTTCATCCACCTTGATCTTGACCAGCGCCGCCTTAATCGCAGCGACGGAATATCTTCCCGACAGGGCGGGCACTTCGTTATCCACATCGTAAACGATATGCTCCATCTTCCTGGTCCCGTCCCAGAAGCCAGTTCCCGCCTCAAAAAGCTTCGGCGCAAGAAAAGCCTCCGGCGTGCTCACCATCGTGATATTACAGGGAGAAAGCATGGGCACAAATACAGTAAGAAGTATCAGTATGCCGAGAATAATACTGCCGGCAACCGAAGCCTTATTCTTACAGAATCTCCTGAGCGCGTCTTTAAAGAAGGTAGTGGGCTTTGTATCAAGTTTTTTATCCGTGACCCGTTTATCCTTCTGAATCAGGACAAAGTCATCGTCCCTGAAAACAATTTCTCTTTGTTTTGTATCAGCCATTATTTCTTTGCCCCCATTCTGATTCTAGGATCAATAAACCCATAGGAAAGATCCAGCAATATGCCTGCCAGAAGACCCAGCGTGGTAAAGATCGCCATGTCCACAAACAGAAGGTCATAATCCTTATAATTCAGCGCCAAAATAAACAGTTTCCCGATTCCGGGAATGCCGTACAGCTGTTCCAGTATCATTGCGCCGCCCAAAATACCGATAAACTCCGCCAGGATAGACGGGAAGATCGGCACCATGGCGTTTTTCATGGCATGACGCATGATAGCCTGGCTCCTTGTAAGCCCCTTGGTACGAGCCAAGAGCAGATAATCGCTCTCCATAACCTCGCACAGCTCCGCCCGCACAAAGCGGCAGTATCCGCAGATGGAGCCGAAGGACAGACAGAACACAGGTATGATATAGCCCTGTATCTTCATGGCCGTAGTCGCCGAATCGGTAGGCCAGGTGGACGGCAGCCAGCCCAGATTATAGCAGAATATCCTGAGCACAAAGGAAATCAGGACAAAGCTTGGTATCGATATAAAAATCATGACCAATGTAGAAATCGTATGGTCCGTCATTGTATTCTTTTTCAAAGCTGCCCATATACCGAGCAGAATTCCGATCGGCACCGAAAAGATAACCGACAATATATTCAGCCGGATGGAATACCCGATCCGGGAACCGATAATGACCGAGGCCGAGACATTCGGCTGGAATGTCTTGCTATAGCCCCAATCCCATTTTGTGACAATGTTTTTCAGCCAGTTTGCATACTGTTTAATAATCGGAACCTGATAATAATAATTGGCACGACCATTATTAGAAGGCGTCTTGTACAGATACTCGCCGTATTCCGGTACCTCGTGGTCAAACCGGTAGACGTATCCAAGATTATACTGTTTGTCAAAATATGAGATCTGCTGAGTATCTCCCCCGATAGGCCGTTCAAACGGAAGGAGCTTAACTAAAATATAGGTCAGTGAAAGTATAATAAAGGCTGTCATAAGAGCGAGTCCCACTCTTTTTACAACATATTTTCCCATAGTCCTCCCTTTGCTTCCTCGTAGATATTTGAAAGGTAATGTGGCCGGCAAGCCAGCCACATTACCCTCAAATGAAAAATAACAACGATAGCTTCCCTATTCCGTATTTACATTAAAACTTATCTTCTACCGAATGACTGGCCGACTGATCGTCGCCGTTAAAGGTAGTTGTATAATAGAAATCAAAGCCTGTAATTCCTGTAGGCGCCGTAACAGTACCGCTGCCCGTCGCATAATCAGCAGCAAGATCCGCAGGAACGGTAAAGGTGATAAGGGTCACACCGTTTCCTTTATCCTCAGTCTTGAATTCGACCTCTTTCTCGGCATACTCCTTGTCTCCGTTGCGGTAACGCTCATAATTGCAGCATACCACACTCTCAGGAGTTACCTTTGTCAGCTCCGGAAGCGTAGCGGTTACCTGGAAGGAACCCGTATAAGTTCCGTCCTCGTTCTTAGTGATAGGCGTATAACCAACTTCTACAACAGGCTTGTTAGCACCCTGCTTGACAATCGCCTGAGAATTCGCCGCAGTTACAAATGCGTCATAGGAGTAACGCTCGCCCCTGTATACAATAGGATAAGCGTCCGGATCGTTTGTATCAGTGCCCCAGTTCAGCGTAAAGCCGCCCGAGATCGTCTGGTCGCTGGAAAGAACGCTCACATAATCCAGAGGATTCAAGGTATTGCCGCTGATGGAACCGAAACCGATATCAAACTGCCCGTACTGCATCTTGTCATAGGTCTCCAGATAAGTATTGCCTACCCAGAATTCAAGGTTGAGCTTGTACTTTCCGCCGGAAACGCTTGCGTCGTTAAACGCAGCCTCAAAAAGCGACTTCAGCTCGTTGTGGGCACTCTCCTCCTGAGATGCTCCCTGCCATGCAACCTCAAGGTTGATCACAGTGGGATTTGCCTCTGTGCCGGGCTTATATGCACCCTGAGCCTCAAGCTCGGTAAGCGCTATCCTGAAATAGTCGCGGGCAAGCTCAAGAGAGTAGCCATAGCCGTCGGTCTCCTCAAGCAGGGAAGACACTGCCTTCTTGTGAGCGTCCGTCGTATAGTAAGAAATGCCGTTTTCAGGATCTGACATATAGTTTGAGGACAGGTAATCCACCGTCGGGATTGTTCCTCTCGCGTTGGCATAGGTCACTCTGTCAATGGAATGCTGCAGGCCCTGTACAAAATACTTGTTGCCAAGCGCGGGCTCAACCTCCCAGTAATCGGACTTGGCGGTCTCCGTTACAACGCCGTTCTCTCCGAACAGATACTCCCAGGTCTCCGCATCCAGTCCGTTGATATTCAGCTTGAACACAGAATTACCCGTGGTAGTTCTCGTGCGGGGATCGTTGCGGTATTCGTCCAGCATTGCCTGCGGAATTACAGCGGCATCCGTATGTCCTGCAAGGAACTCCTGGAAGGAAGCCGTTGCGTCCTGCTTTGCCGCAGGGAATATCTTAATGTGAACGCCTTCAATGCTGTACTTGGTGTCTGCAAAGACATAATTGGGGTTCTTCTTGTATACAACCTCCTGCTCCTGGTTGTAGGTCTCAAGATAATAAGCACCCAGTGAAAGCGAATTGTCAACCGGCGTCTGAGTAGCATCCTTGTTAAAGCCAAGGTAATTCTGCACGGTCACCAGGTCGATAAAATCCTGGGGAACAGGCATATACAGACTGCTGTTGATATAATACATCGCATAGAACGCGGACATGGTCTGAGTAAATTCAAACTCAAAATAGCTCTTTCCGTCCTCCACATAGGTCTTAATACCTACGTTCTTCCAGAGCTCGTCGTTATAGCCGTTGGCCGTAGCATCATAGAATGCCTTTGCGCCGACAATGGCTCCTGTGGTGTTATTCGCAAGCTCAGAGCCTCTGAACAGCTGGTTCTGCTGAGTGAGAAGCACCTTGAAGGGTGTTTCGTAATCCTCCAGCGCAACCTCCCTGTTGTTAAACGCTGCTCTGTCAGCCATCTTGGAGCCTGTTGAATACTTCAGCCCCTCCGCTCCGGTGCGGACCTGGAATCTCCATTTGCTTGCAGCTCCGTCGCCGTCATCGTCGTTCAGGGCAACCGGCTTCTCCATTGCAAGCTCGGGAACCCAGTCATATCCGTCCTTGGTGCTGTTCATAAACTGGGTAAAATAGCTTGCCGAAATATAGCTGTAAAAATCCGCAACCTCACTGCCGTTGGCATCGAGATAGTTCAGGGTACCCGGATCGCTTGCGCTCAGGGTATGGTAATATCTCTTCCACGCAGCGTTGCTCTCATAGTCAAGATCCGCCGTAATAGCGCCCTCTGCAAGAGTACCGAAGCCGTAGCCTACGATATAATTCTCGGTTCCGAGAGTAATGCGGGGATTGTACATATTATAAGAGCCGTTCTCGTACAAAGAAATACCCGTGATGCCGTTCCTGACGGCATAGGTCTCAAGAATACCCAGCATGTTTGTTCTCTCGTCGTTCTTCTCGCCCGCAAAGGTCTTGACACCGTCGGCCAGCGGAACACATGCAAGAATCGCGTTAAACGCATCCTCATATGCCTTTCCTACCTCCGCTACAGTACCGGCGTTATTAATAGCCGTAATTCCGGCTGTCTTTGCCGACTCAACCGCCTTCTTCTGATCCGCCGTAAGCTGATCCTGCATCTCAGAAACAATCAGCTCCAGATCATGGCTGATGTATGCCTTATAGTCGTCAGCCTCGATATACGCTCCGTCCCAGGTCGCCGACACATCGGGGGGGGCGCTGGTGGGATCAGTATTGCCGGGCGCTTCGGTTGTTGACGGGCCTGCAGTTGTCGACGGTTCCGGTGTTGACTTACTGTCGTCATTGTTGTCCTTGCCGCCGCATGCCGCCATGGAAACTACCATCGCTGATGCAAGCAGAAGGGCCAGTGCTTTCTTTTTCATAACTTGTTCTCCTCTCTGCATATTGCATATCTCACAGACAAACCGTATCCCTGACAAAAACGTGTTTCCGCCCTGAAGATTTTATCCAAACATACATGTATACAGGGCTGGTTCACACTTGTCTTAAATATGTAACAAAAAACCGCCTTGAACGCCTTTGTCCAACGCAATTCTGCCATATCCTGCCACAAATATTATTTATCTGCTACACATATAACGGGTACCATTATACACATATTATAATCATTTGTCAAGTACCGCATAAATATAGGTTTGCCTGCACCCATCAAAAAATAAGCAAAAAAAGCAAGGGCCGGCATCATCCACGCCGCCCCTGCTTTTTTCTTACTTTATTTTACATGGAACGCAAGCAGACCCGGATATTCCGCCGCTCCCAAAAGCTCCTCCTCTATCCTGAGCAGCCTGTTGTACTTTGCCACCCTGTCGCTTCTGCAGGGCGCGCCCGTCTTGATCTGCGCGGTGTTCCATGCCACCGCCAGGTCCGCGATAGTTGTATCCTCCGTCTCACCGGAGCGGTGGGACATAACCGCGGTATAGCCGTTCTTGTGGGCAAGCTCCACCGCCTCAAATGCCTCCGTCAGGGTTCCTATCTGATTGACCTTCACCAGGATGGAATTAGCAGTGCCAAGCTTAATTCCTGCGGCAAGGCGCTTTTTATTTGTGACAAAAAGATCGTCCCCTACCAGCTGTACCCTTCCCCCAAGCCTCTGCGTCAGCTTCTGCCAGCCGTCCCAGTCGTCCTCGGCAAGGGCATCCTCTATGGATATAATAGGAAAGCTCTCGCTCAGGCTCTCAAAATAGGATATCATCTCCTCTGTGCTCCTGACAATCTCCTCCCCCTTAAGGCTGCTTTCCCCGGGGAAGTGATACATGCCTGTCTTTTCGTTATACAGCTCGCTGGAGGCGGCGTCCATGGCAATCCACACGTCCTCTCCCGGCCTGTATCCCGCCGCCTTGATGGCGTCTACCAAAAAGGTGAGCACGCTCTCCGCATCCGGCAGATCCGGCGCAAAGCCGCCCTCATCTCCCACTCCGGTGGACAGCCCCTTTTGCTGCAGAAGCTTCTTTAAGTTATGGTAGACCTCCGCACAGATGCGCAGCGCCTCCTGAAAGCTGTCCCCGCAGACCGGCATAATCATGAATTCCTGAAAGTCCACCGTGTTTGCCGCATGCTTGCCGCCGTTTAAAATATTCATCATGGGAACGGGAAGCAGGTGTGCGCCGCTGCCGCCCACATAGCGGTACAGCGGGATATGCAGCGCTGCCGCCGCCGCTTTGGCACAGGCAAGAGAAACGGAAAGCATGGCGTTTGCCCCCAGATTTTCCTTGTTCTCGGTGCCGTCCAGCTCTATCAGCTCCCTGTCTATACCAATCTGGTCCAGGGCATTCTTACCCATGAGCATGGGAGCGATTTTATCATTGACGTTTCTCACCGCATGCTGCACTCCCAGTCCAAAATAGCGCGTCTCCCCGTCCCGAAGCTCCACCGCCTCAAAGCGCCCCGTGCTGGCCCCGGAGGGAACCGCCGCCGTCCCCGTTACCGTCTGCCTGTCCTTGTGGTTTTCCACAGTCACATCCGTCTCCACGGTGGGATTGCCCCTGGAGTCCAGGATCTCCCTTGCGTGAACGGATTTAATTTCCAGATAGGTTGTCATTGCTGCTGCCTCCTTGTGGATAGTTTGAATTTAATACCACAGCGTTCCGCCCTATGGCGCTTTGCCGCGGGGTATTTGATTATAATTTCCATAATGGTCAGTATATCCACAGGAATACGTTCTATTCAAATGTGCCCATCCTTGAAATATTTCCGTCCGATCACGCCGTCTTTACGGCCTTTTACGGTCTCAATACGCTTTTCCGGCAAGAATCTCGCAGTAATCCCTGTAATTTTTTTCAAGCAGGGCGGGCGTGTCCAGACCGTAAGGGCATTTTGACTTGCAGCTTCCACAGTGCAGACAGTCTTCAATTTTTTTCATCTTTTCCTGCATCTGGGGCGTCAGCTGCGCCTCCAAAGGCGCCCGGCGTATCATAAGGCTCATCCTGGCGCAGTTGTTGATTTCAATGCCCGCAGGACAGGGCATACAGTAGCCGCAGCCCCTGCAGAAATCTCCCAGAAGCTCCTCCCTGTCCCGGGCGATGACTGCTGCCAGCTCCTCTGTCATCGTCGGCGGATTGTCAATGTAGGACAAGAACTCATTAAGCTCACTCTCCCGCTGCACGCCCCAAATGGGAAGCACATTGTCATACTGCGCAAGGAACGCGTAAGCCGCCGCGGAGTTGGTGATCAGCCCGCCAGACAATGCCTTCATTGCAATAAAGCCCATGCCTGCCGCCTTACATTTTTCCACCAGCTCCATATCCTTCTGAGTCGCAAGATAGCTGAAGGGAAACTGCAGCGTCTCGTACAAACCGCTTTCCACCGCCTCATGGGCCACATTCAGCCTGTGATTTGTAATGCCTATATGCCGGATCATTCCCCTGTCCCTTGCCTCCAGCATCGCCTCATACAGCCCGGTGCCGTCCCCGGGCTTCGGGCAGAACGCAGGATTGTGGAACTGATAGATATCCACATAATCCGTGCGAAGCTTGCGCAGGGATGTATCCAAATCCTTCCAGAAGCCCTCGGCGGTCACGGCGCCCGTCTTGGTGGCAATATAGATTTTTCCCCTGGTCCCGTCCGCGCCAAACGCCTCCCCAAGCTTCTCCTCGCTGTCCGTGTAAAAACGTGCCGTGTCAAAAAAGGTCACGCCCCCTGCGTAAGCCCTGCGCAGAAGCCTCACGGCATCCTCCCTTGAAATGCGCTGGATGGGCAGCGCCCCAAAGGAATTCTTTTCGACCGTGATTCCCGTTTTACCCAAAGTTACCTTTACCATGCTTTTCCTCCGTTTCCGCGCCCTCGATTCCATGCCTTCGTTTACCGCCTGCCTGCCAAAATCACCGCCTGCCGCAGGCTTCCTTTCCCCCAGTGCGGCAAAAGCCCCGGAAAGTAAAATTTATTGCGCAGCCTCACATTTTGTTATAGTATAATGTTGTTGTAAAATTATCATAGAACCTTTTGACAATCTTGTCAACAATACAAGGTTGCGCCTTTTGCAACCCCCGGTTGACAAATTGCATGGCGCCGGATGGTTGTGCGCACCCCCCATAATTGCTATGATTAACCCGTAAACTTAAAACGACAGACGCCGGGACGGGCGGCTGCGGAACTTATAACAGCAGCCCCCCGAA
>CAJTPH010000002.1:20509-21058 GCA_910578215.1 uncultured Acetatifactor sp.
CAGGGCTTCAGAGTATTTTCGGGCGCTTGGCGAACGAAAATTCTCTGACACCACAAGTCCGGAGCGGGCGGCTGCGGAACTAATAATAGGAGGACACAAAAATGATTTTTGCAGACAAACTTATCCAGCTTCGCAAGAAAAGCGGCTGGTCACAGGAGGAACTGGCGGAGCAGCTGAATGTCACAAGGCAGTCCGTCTCTAAATGGGAGGGCGCTCAGTCGGTTCCCGACCTTGAAAAGCTGCTCCGCCTCTCGGAGCTGTTCGGCGTCAGTATGGACTATTTATTAAAGGACAACATCATTGAGCCGGAAAACACTGCCCCGGCAGAGGATACATCGTCCATAAGGCGCGTATCCATGGAGGAAGCATCCTCTTTTCTGCACGCCAAGGAGATAACCGCACAGTCTGTGGCCTTTGCCACCTTTCTATGTATACTTTCTCCCATCTGCCTTATGCTTTTAGGCGCCGCCTGCGAGGTGCCGGGATTCGGTCTGAGCGAAAATGCCGGCGCCGGGCTGGGAATGATCGTGCTGCTTGCATTCGTGGCTG
>CAJTPH010000002.1:21068-40776 GCA_910578215.1 uncultured Acetatifactor sp.
AGCCGCCGCCATCTATATCTCATGCGGCAGCAAAACCGCCCCTTATGAATATCTGGAAAAAGAAATTTTCGAGACGGAATACGGAGTAAGCGGAATGGTGAAGGAGCGGAAGGAAAAGTACAGAAGCACCTACACAAAAAATAACGTGATCGGCGCATGTATGTGCATCCTGTCCCTGATACCGCTGTTTGCAGGAGTTATCGTCAGCGACGAGGACGTCCTCCTTCTGACCGCCATGCTCTCCGCAATGCTGGTACTGGCAGGCATCGGCGTGATTTTTTTCATCCGGGCGGGAATTATTCAGGAAAGCTTTGAAAAGCTTCTCCAGGAGGGCGACTACACAAGGCTGGAAAAAAAGAACAAACCTGTCACCTCCACTGTAGCCATTGTCTACTGGCTGACTGTCACCGCCATATTCCTAGTGTACCTGGCCATGATAAAGAAGGATATCAGCACAATAGGCATCCGTTATAACGACAGCTGGGTCATTTGGGCGGTGGCCGCAGTGCTGTATCCCGCAGTTGCCGCGGTCACAAAGATCCTGGTAAACCGGAACAGGAAAGCCTCCTGACACCCCGGCAATCCCCTGTAACTGCGCCGGAGCCTTCAGAGGCTGTTGCAAAGCAAAAATTGATAAATTATATGGGATCTATGCACGAACCTGCACCACTATATTTTATGCTTTTTCCGAGCTTTGCAGCAGCCCCCTTTCTCACGGCGTCAGCCCCAGTCCTGGCCTAAAGCGTCATCCCCAGTCCCGGCCTAAGGCGTCAGCCGGTTGATATCTCTGGGAAACAGGCTTCCCTGTCTGACGTTTTCAAAGGCAAGGAGTCTGGCGGTAAGCCGCTCCAGGCCCAGCCCCAGCCCGCCGTGAGGCGGCATGCCGCATTTGTGTATCATCAAATAGCTCTCAAAATCCTTCTCGTTCATGCCAAGCCGTCTCATTTTCTCCGCCTGCATTTCATAATCATGAATGCGCTGCCCCCCGGTGGTAATCTCCAGCCCTCTGAAAATCAAGTCAAAGCTCAATGTTTCCCCCGGATTTTCCGGGTCCTCCATCACATAGAAGGGTCTCTTTTCCGAGGGATAATGCGTGATGAAAACAAACGGGCATCCTGTTTCTTCCCTCACGATCCGGGATAAAAGCCTCTCCTCCTCCGGGTCAAAATCATGGCTGCTGCCGGCAGCTGCAAGCGCCTGCACAACCTGTTCGGGCATCCTGCCCCCGGCAAACAGAGCGGGCGCCTTTTCCGCCACCAATGCCTTTGCCGCGGAAAATTTCATCCTGGGAATCTCCTTAAGCTTCGGCACCGCAGCATCTAACAGCTGCAGTTCCCTCCCGTACTCCTCACAAAGCATCTCAAAGGCTGCCTTGAGCATCTCTGTCTCCATATCCATCAGCTCCTCGAAGCTCTCTATATAACCCATCTCAAAGTCCACTCCGGTATACTCGTTCAGGTGCCTTGCCGTGTCATGCTTTTCCGCCCGGAAAACCGGTCCTACCTCGTATACCCGCTCAAACACGCCCACCATCATCTGCTTATAAAACTGAGGACTCTGGGCAAGGTATGCCTCCTTTCCGAAATAGTCCAGCTTAAAAATATTTGCGCCGCCCTCCGCTCCTTCCCGTACAAGCTTGGGCGTATGAATCTCTGTGAAATGCTCCGACTCAAAAAACCTCCTGAACCCTCTCAAAAGCCCCTCCTGGAGCTTAAACACGGCTCGCTCCCTTTCGTTCCTCAAGGTCAGCGGGCGGTAGTCCAGCCTGTTTTCCAGAGATGTCTCCATTTTTTTCTGGTTCATCACAATAGGCATCTGTGCCGCAGGACTTGAAAGTACCCTCAATCCTGTCATGTGAAGCTCCGCGCCGCCCTTTGCCCTGGGCTCCTCCACGGCCTTTGCCGTTATCCCCACACAAGCTTCCTCCGCCAGCTGCTCCATCAGCTCCTTTTCTTCACACACGCATTGGAAAATATATCTTGCCGTTCTCACCAGAACAAAACAAAAACCGCTCATTTTCCTGATTTTGTAAATACTGCCGTGCAAAACCACCGTCCTGCCTACCCAATCCTTTAATTCCCCGGGGGCTGTCATGCTTATGTCATATGCTTCCGCCACGCCTGAATTTGTTTCCTTTGCTATTGATTCCTTTGCCTCAATTTCCATTGCCTTCGTTTCGTTTACTTTTATTTTCTTTGCCTCCATTTCTTTTGCTTTCGTTTCTTTTTCTACTGTTTCTCCTGCCTCAATTTCCATTGCCTTCGCTTCGTTTTCTTTTATTTTCTTTGCCTCCATTTCCTGTGCTTTTGTTTCTTTTTCTATTGTTTCCCCTGCCTCAATTTCCATTGCCTTCGCTTCCTTTACTTTCGTTCCCTTTTCTATTGTTTCCCCTGCCTTCATTTCCTTTTCTTTCATATTATCTGCCCCTGCCTCCCTTCCTTTGATTTCGCCGTTTTTTCCTGCGCACCCTGTACCTTCCCTGCCGAAGCCATATAATTTTGTATTGTCATACTGAGCTCCTTATTTTTATAAAAAATGTATATCCATACTCCGCAGTCTAAGATATATTTTTGTTTCTGCCTGTTTCGATCCGTCAGGGCATCGTCTTTATGCCTCACATTATCACCCTCTTTCACAATGCCAAACGCAAAAAAACCATCAACCGTATCCCTACAGTTCATGGTTTCCTTTACAGCTTCCTAAGCTTACCGCCCCCGGCATGCCTTAACGGCGCCGCCGGCAAAGAGCGTATAATCATTTTGAGAAGCAGCCTTTTCAGAAACCACGGCAGCAGAACCAGCGCCTGCAGCCGCGGCAAAACCGGCTACAAGCGCTCCCTATCGTCGTCCCCGTAAAGCGCTGTACTTCTCATATAAAACATAAACCCTGTACCTCTTTTCAAAGCTTTTACTTTCTGACCAGCAGAGATTTTCCTGTCATCTCCGCAGGCTGCTCCCTGCCCATAATCTGAATCAGGGTGGGCACAATATCCGCAAGGCAGCCGTTCTCCCTGAGCGTATACCCCTGGTCATAATTTACAAGGATAAACGGAACCTGGTTGGTGGTGTGGGCAGTGAAGGGCTCTCCTGTGCCGTAGTCCACAAGCATCTCCGCATTGCCGTGGTCAGCGCAGATAAACAGCGCGCCGTCCATCTCCTTGACAGCCTCCACCGCTCTGCCCACACACTCATCCACCGCCTCGCAGGCCCTGATTGCGGCATCCAGTACGCCGGTATGCCCAACCATGTCGGGATTTGCAAAGTTAATGATGATCACGTCGTATTTGTCCGAGCGGATTGCCTCGCAGAGCTTGTCGCATACCTGATATGCGCTCATCTCCGGTTTCAGATCGTAGGTTGCCACCTCCTTTGGAGAATTAACCAGCACCCTGTCCTCACCGGGATTAGGCTCCTCGACCCCTCCGTTAAAGAAGAAGGTCACATGGGCGTACTTCTCCGTCTCCGCAATGCGCGCCTGCTTAAGTCCGTTTGCCGCCAGCCATTCCCCAAAGGTGTTGTTCACAGACTGTTTTTCAAAGGCAACCTCCTTGTTGGGAATGGTAGGGTCATAATCGGAAAAGCACACAAAGGTAACGTCCTTTCTCGCCCCTCTGTCAAAGCCCTTGAAATCGTCGTCACAAAACGCCCTTGTGATCTCTCTCGCACGGTCGGGACGGAAGTTAAAGAAAATCACCGAATCCTTATCCTGTACCAAAGCTACGGGACGCCCGTCCTCCATCGCCAGAGTGGGCTTTACAAACTCGTCCGTCTCCTGCCTGTCATAGGACTCCTGAATGGCGCAGATACCGCACTGTGCGGTAAGCCCTTCTCCTTTGGTCATGGCGTCGTAGGCAAGCTTTACCCTGTCCCAGTTGTTATCTCTGTCCATCACGTAATAACGTCCCATGACGGATGCGATCCTTCCGACACCTTTTTTATCCATTTCGGCATTCAAGGCCTCGGCATATTCCTTTCCGCTGGAGGGCGGCGTGTCACGCCCGTCCAGGAAGCAATGTACATACACCTTCTCCAGCCCGTTCCTTTTCGCCAGCTCCAAAAGCCCGTAAAGGTGGGTATTGTGGCTGTGTACGCCGCCGTCGGACAGCAGTCCCATCAGGTGCAGGGCACTGTTGTTCCTTTTACAGTTCTCCACCGCCTTAAGCAGCGCAGGATTTTCAAAGAAGGTACCGTCCTGAATCTCCTTGGTAATCCTGGTCAGCTCCTGATACACAATGCGCCCGGCGCCCATGTTCAGATGCCCTACCTCCGAGTTGCCCATCTGCCCTTCGGGGAGCCCTACCGCCATTCCGCTGGCATTGCCCCGGACAAAGGGAAATTCCCTCATCAGCCCGTCCATTACAGGGGTTTTCGCCAGCGCCACAGCGTTGCCCTCGGTCTTCTCATTGAGACCATAGCCGTCCAAAATCATCAAAACTACAGGTTTCTTACTCATTTTATACCTCCTGATTTCCGGCCGCCTCCTGGGGCAGCCTGTTCCATCCCGTATCTTTTATATAACGTATTTTTCCACAAAAATTATACTCTCAAACAACCATTCGCGCAATAGCAAACTCTTTAATTTATTCCTTAAATTTAGTTCCAAGGCCATTTCCCGGCCGTGGTCAGCTTTAATACTAAAACCATAACAATTTCGTTGAATTAATACTTGACTTGCTAATACTGCAATGTTACTATTAACAGACATAAGCATTTATATTCTACTGTCTAATATTCTCAGCTGTCTTCATTCATCGGTACGTCGACGCTTTTATTCCGGATTACACAATTGTCAAGAATAACGGCAGAGCACTTTTCAGGCAGACAGCTGTTAGTAAATAGCTGTTAGGCAGATAGAAATAATTTAATGGGAGTGCCTGTTATGATCGCTTTACTTTCCAGACTTTTTATCAAAGACGCCTCAAATGTGCAGCAGCCTTCCGTGCGGCAGGCATACGGAGTGCTTTGCGGCGCTGTGGGAATCTTTCTCAACCTGTGCCTGTTCGCGGGAAAATTCATCGCCGGAGCTTTGAGCAATTCCATCGCCATCACCGCCGACGCCTTCAACAACCTGTCCGATGCAGGTTCTTCCATCATCACCCTGATCGGCTTCCGCATGGCGGGACAGAAGCCCGACCCGGACCACCCGTTCGGGCACGGCCGTATTGAATATATTTCCGGGCTGCTTGTGTCCATACTTATAATTCTGATGGGATTTGAGCTTCTGAAAAGCTCCTTCACAAAAATCATTCATCCGGAGGAGCTGGCCTTCTCTCCCGTCATTATTGTCATCCTGACCGTTTCCATACTTGTTAAATGCTACATGTACCTTTACAACAGGCGGATCGGCAAAAAAATTAATTCCGCCGCAATGTCGGCTACCGCAGCGGACTCCCTGAGCGACTCCATAGCAACCGCCGTCGTCCTTGTCTCCACTCTGACGGCACACTTCTCAGGGCTCGCCATCGACGGCTGGTGCGGCCTGGCCGTGGGACTGTTTATCTGCTATTCCGGGTTCAATGCCGCAAAGGATACCATCAGCCCCCTTCTGGGCCAGGCTCCGGACAAAGAATTTGTGCAGCAGGTAAACGACATCGTAATGGCTCACGAGGGTATTCTGGGAATCCATGACCTGATCGTCCATAATTACGGTCCCGGAAGGGTCCTGATTTCCCTTCACGCGGAGGTACCTGCGGACGGCAATATCCTGACGCTGCATGATATGATAGACACGGTTGAGCACGAGCTCCGCAGTACCTTGAGCTGCCATGCCGTCATCCATATGGACCCCATATGTGTAAACGACGAAGAAACGGAACGGCTGAAGGAATTGGTAAAGGGGTATCTGTGGGAAATCAGCGCTGCTCTCACCATGCACGATTTCCGAATCGTGACCGGTCCCACTCACACCAATTTGATTTTTGACGTAGTGACCCCCTATGATTTTACTATGCCGGACGAGGATCTGATAAAGCTGATCAACGATAAAATACACGCCGGAAACTCCCGGTATTTTGCGGTTATCGATGTCGACAAGCAGTTGGTTTAAAACCGCAGACGCGCCCGCATACACGCCCCCCAGGGCGATCGAAAAAGCATCCCGTGCCTGTTCAGCACGGGATGCTCTTTTTATTGCAAGCCTATGACATTTCCATGACATTTTCAGGGTCAGCCGTTCACATCCACATACAGCTGAACTCTGTTCTGAATAATACCCGCTACCTCCTGAGCGCTCTTTTGCCCTGAGAAGAAGGCTCCCATATCCTCATTAATGATATTCATAATATCGTCGTTCAGATAGGGATGCTTCTTGATGGACTCTATCATTGCCACAGCCGCGTCAATCTGCTCCTGGCTCATGGGAGGAATAACGACGGATTCCCCGTTCATCCAGATAGTATCGTCGTATTCTACCTTCTCTCCGTCCGAATTTGTCCAATAAGGTCTCTCCTTTGCCTCCTGTGCACGCTCCAGAAAATATTTCTTCTGAATCGATAAGCCGTATGACATTTCCGACTGGTACTCGTCGGTCAGATAATATCTGAGGAATTCCCATGCCACATCCTTATATTTGGATTTCGCCGATATAGCGTATGCGTCGGTAGCCTCCACATATGCGCCCTGCCCGCTGTCCGTGGGGAAGCCTATATAGGAGACGGGCTCTCCGAAGTAACCGTTTATGGTATAATTCATATTTCGGACAGTAGTTACATATAGCTGGCAGAGAACGGTCTTGTTATCCCTGTACTGAGACTCATAATTATTCCAATAGCTTTCGCCATAATAGTCTTCTCCCAGTTGTTCGGGAAGCGTCTTGGCATATTCCATCAGGGCAATAAATCCTTCTGTATTAAAGCTGCACCTGCCCGTTGCCACATCCACAAAATCACTTCCGCAGAACTGCATTGCGTAATTGAAAAATTGATCTCTGGTCAGCTCGGAAAGCAGATTGGTTCCCGCAGGAAGCGATGCCATCAGCTCCTGCATATCCTTCATCGTCCAGGTATCCCTGTCACCTACAATTGCGGTTTTTGCAACCATGGTTCTCGCCCGGAAGCCGGGAATCAAATAATAAAGCTTATCGTTCATGGAGTATGCTTCAAATACATTTGTCATGAATTCCACCTGGGACAGTTCCTCGTCCTTCTCAAGCATCTCCCCTATATCTGCAAGCAACCCCTTTGCCGCATAATTGTCCGATGAAAGCTCTGATGTGAGCAAAATATCAGGCATATTGCCGGAAATAATATCATTGTTCAGCTGTGTCACGCCTGCGCTGCCGTCCTGGTAGCTGTTGTAATCATTATAGGTTTTAACCACAATTCGATAATCTTCATTGCCCCGGTTGAACTCCACAACCCTCTGCTTCAGATCGCTGCCCACGTACATTCCTGCCAGCACAAGCACAGATTTATCCTTGATCTCCTCAGGCTTCACATATGTAAAGATACCTGCCCGGACAGTACCGTCGTAGGCCTCCGAAAATACTCCCATAAACCTGTTTTCATCCAGCTCCACCACGCTTTCAAAGCCGCGGATATTCATGTCGGAGTTAATGAAATCCATTTTCAGAACGCTTTCGGTATCACCCCCGTTTAAGGAATACAGACCGTTTGAGTTACTGTAAAGCAAATCCGAATTTATGCCTGCAACCATACAGTTGTAACCGCCCCAGCTGAAGTTTGAGGGAAGCTCCTTTACATCACCCAGGGTGTTGGTATTCATATTATAGCTTGTAAGATACATCTTCTGCCAGTCGTTTTCATCCCGGAATATCACCTGGAAATCGCCGTCGCTCCTGGCAATCATATTATCCATATTATTGAAGACCTTTTCCATATTTTCCGGCAGCGGGGTCTTCTTCGACAGCTTTCCCTCCGCGTCAACGGTCATCTGGGAAATGCTGTCACCGGTAAGCAGCAGACAGGCGGTGCCTTCGGAATCTACCGTATAATACCCGACATAATGGTACTCCTCCTCTGTCTGAAGCCCCTCCAGCTCTGTCTCTCTCATTAAGCTTCCGTCAGGATTCCATGCGCTCAGATACTGCTTTCGGACGGATTGGCTGTTTTCAGGGTTCTCATAATCCTCATAATAATAATTATATCTCTTTATGGCATAAATCCTGCCGTCCGCACCTATCGTAAAGTTGTTATAATCGGAGTACTCCCATGAATTAACATTTCCGTTGGGTTCCTCCACCGCCGGAACATCGACAGCCTGGTCGGTACCTGCCTCCGTATCTGCATCTGCCTCCGTGTCGGCATCAGAATCCGAATCTGCCTCCGTATCATTTGTCGCAGGCAGTGTCACAACCGACGAAACCGCGTTCGTCGATATCCCCGATGCCGATGCCGACGAACGCGGCATGGGCACCGGCATTACGCTTATCCCGCCGCTGGAGCCGCCGGAAGCCGTACTGTTTGCGGGAATGTCCAGCGTCACCGAATTCATGTTTCTGCCGTCGTCGTTCATGGAGATAAGCCTTACATCCGTGTCGCTGTTATTGAATTTTTCATCATCCCAGTGATATACCCGCACAAGCATATATACCAGGTCATCCTTCCGGAGCATTGCCATAATGTTGATATCCTTCCCCAAATCGGGAAGTGCAAGCTCCTCGTATTTATACACATGCTCCTTTGCCAGTGCGGAATTTGTATCCTTCTTTTTACCGCACGCAGGCAGTGACACTGCCATTGTCAATGCAAGCCCGGCGCAAATAAGCTTTTTCAGCCACCCTTTTTTCATAACAATCTCCTCCATATCTTCGGGTCCAAAAAACCCGCATAATTCTATTATTTTTTGTTTCTGCCCGTTTTCCCCCTCTTTTACTCTTTTTTCTTTCTTCTCTCTTTTTCCGCCTGCTTAATCTCCTGCTTGATTTCCTTCCTCCGCCTTTTCTCGGCCCGTTTTATCTCTTTTTCAAGCTTACCGCCTCTTTTTGTGGGCTTTTCTGCCGTCTCACCCGCCGGCGGCGCATTTTTTTTCCTGCTCCTGCCGCCTTTTTCTTTTCTGCCCTGCCGGATTGCCCGAAGCTTCTCCACAAGCCTCTCAGCCTTATCCCTGACCTTCAGGCAGACATCCTTTATGGTCCAGCCCTTATGCCGCCACCAGAGCATGAAAAGCACTACTGCAAGCGCCGTGGGATATAAAAGAAACAGCAGCTCAAACGCCGTGATCACAAGGAGGATATCCTCATAGCCTCTGGCAATATTTTCCCAATAGGGATAAATGATCGCCTTGCCGTTCATGGAACGCGTGCCAAAGGTTCCTAACAGCTTTACCCTGTTGACAAAGGAAAACCTGGAGGTGTTTTCTATGACCTCCGTCTCTTTTTCGCTGGAGCCAAGATTTTTATTTACATAATCATAGGCAAAGCTGCTGACGGGATTGGGCATTACGATCTCATAGTGGTTGATACTGTTGCTGCTGCCCAATTTATCCAATGTTTCATAGGAGACATATACAAGAGTGCTGTCCAGCCCCGCCGCTTCTGCAAGGCGCCCTTCCGGGCGCTCTATAACGCCGGTCACAATGTGAGGACGGTCTCCGATATACACGATCTTGCCTGCCACATTGTTTGAGCCAAAGAGCTGCCAGGCCGCATCCTCATCGATCACACAATAATTTTTGTCAATGTCATTGCCTGAAAAATAGGAACCCGACAATAACTTCAAGGGATGAAACAGAAAGAAATCTCCCCCGATTCCGATGGCATCCACATTATTCAGTTTT
The DNA here is from genome assembly GCA_910578215.1 of uncultured Acetatifactor sp. Lineage (GTDB taxonomy): Bacteria > Bacillota > Clostridia > Lachnospirales > Lachnospiraceae > Acetatifactor. The sequence continues at coordinate 30,803 of CAJTPH010000002.1, forward strand.
GCCCTGTCCGAAGAAATGGACAGGGTGCCGTCCGCGCTGTACGCATCTGCCCATAGTCTTGCCCCGGGGTTTTCCGATTCCAAGGTAACTCCCGCATCTCTCAGCGCGCCCTCCAGAGTATGCTGAAAGCTTATCAACCTGTCCTCAGTCATACGCATATTCGCCGAGAAAAAACAACTGATCTGAGAGACATCTCCCTTGCTGCTCCACCGCCCCGCGGCATTTTGTTCCGGCAGGCTGCCCGAAATATTCCCTGATGCAAACAGTAAGATCAGGAATATCAGAAAGGAAACCCCTCCGCTTATGCCCAGTACTATTTTCTTCATCGCTGCACTCCGTTTATTCCGTTAAGGAGCCGTTCCAGATTATTTTTGAACGGCTCCTGAGACTGTTTCAGTTAGTCGGGAAGTCTGACCAGATTACCCGCCTCTACAGGCTTAGTGGAGGTAGTAATGACAAATTCATATCCCGCAAGCGCCCCGCTGATCGCCGACTGCGTCTCGTCGCTTGCAATAACCTCTACATCCACGCGGCTTGCCGTATAACGGGTGCCAAGCGGACTGGACTTGGACTGCACAATCAGAATAAACTTTCCGTTGTTGTCCTCACGAACCGCGCTGTTGGGAACAATAAAGTTATAGTTTGCACTCTTTTGTCCCACGGAAAAGCTTAAGCTCTGACCTGCCACAACGGAGCCTGTCACATTAAAGGTTAAAAGCTTCTTCTGCCCGCGGCTCTCGGGATCAACCTTTATACTCGCCAGCGTCACCGTCACATCGTCATATCTCCATGCGTTTACCAGCTCTCCCACATCGCCCACAGACAGTCTCTTTGCCACCTCATTGGTAGCAGAATAGCTTAAGGTAAAGCCCTGGCCCTCCCGCTGCATGACAACCACAGGGGTCGCCGCGGAGGTCTCGTTTCCCGCCGTCACGTTAATGGTGCTGATCGTTCCCGCGATAGGCGCCGTGATCGTGGCGCCTCCGGCCTTTTCAGACAGTTCATCCACATTTTTCTGAGCCGTCTCTATCGCCTTGAGATAAGTCTCCAGGCCCGTCACATTTCCCGCCCTGGTCACGAGCTCCGTCAACGCCTCCTTCTTATCCTCCAGCTCCTTCTGCCTTGCCTCTAATTCCTCCTGTTTTGCTGCGGATTCCTTCTTCTTTGCGTCCAAATCGCCTTTGGCATTCTCCTGTGCCAGAGTAAGCTCCTTCTGTGCGCCGTACAGCTCTATCTCCAGCTGGGCAATCTCGGCATTCATAATTAAAATATTGTTCTTCCTGTGTGCCTGCTCATACACCAGGTCATTGTAATAATTCTGTGCCTCATCCACCTGAATTTGAGCGGCGGTATGCCCCCACTCTGCAACCTGGCAATTGGTTTTAGCCTGTTCTAATTTTTCCTCCAGCTCCCGCTTTTTCTCCTCATACCCCGCATTTCCCGCAGATGCGGTGTTATTACAATGATCGTCATACTCCTTCTGCGCCCTTGCCAGCTCCGCCTTTGCGTTTTCCCACGCGGGCAGAGTGTTGTCCAGTTCCTTCTTCGCATTCTCCAGCGCCGCCTCCGCCACGCTAATTCCCTGAGGCGCAAGGTTCTCCAAGGACTGCTCATAGGCGATCTGCTTCTGGTAATCCTGAATCTGCTGCTGAATTCTGTCCACCTCAGCCTTTTGGGGCGCCGACGCTTCCTCCTGGGCGCTTTCCGCCGCCTTTGCCGCCTTGTCTGCGGCATCTGCCGCCGCCTCCGCGGTCTTTACCGCCCCCTCAGCTGCCTTCACCGTATTCTGTGCCCTTGTGATCTGATCCCTGTAGCTCTCCGCAGATGTACCCTTGTTTGCCTCGGAAATATCCTCGGCGGTATACTTCTCGCTCAAAATAGCCTTGCTGTATTCGTTCTGCGCCGTCTCCAGCGCTTTCTTTGCTTCCTCCAGCTCTTTGCTGTCCTTCGCCTCCAGATAAACCAGCACGTCGCCCTTCTCGACCTTGTCTCCGGTGCGGACGGCGACGCTTGCCACCTTTCTGGTCTCCGTTACCTTCACCTCGTAAGGATCTACGCTCTCTACAGTGCCCGTAATCATGGCTTTAGCAGTGATAGAGCCCGACTGCACATACTGTGTCGCCACCTCAGGCAGAGACCAATTCTGAATCGTACTTGAGAAAAAGGTCAAAACCAGCATCACCGACAAAAATACGATTGCCGCCGTTTTGATCCATTCTCTTTTTTTTCTTCCATTCTCGTTCATTACTTTTCACTCCTCAATTTTTTACCTTCTATTTAAACTGATTCCGACAGCATGGACAACCCTCTCACACTCAGCCCTTAATACCCCCCTGGTATGTGATTCCGTCCACCAGATACTCCTCGCCGTACAGGAATATCAGAAGACTGGGCACCATGTAGATGGTTGCCACTGCAAATGCAAGCCCGATCTCGCCGTCATTGATCTTGCTCAGGAACACCGACAGCGGATGCTTCTCCGCATCGGTCATCAGAATCAGCGGCTGCTCCACCATGTTCCAATAATCGATGAACACCAATATGGCCGCGGAACAGATCGCTCCCTTACACAGAGGCATACAAATCTTTCTGTAGATCTGCCACTCTCCGGCGCCGTCTATCTGCGCCGCCTCGATAAACGATTCGGGAATCCTCCTCATAAACTTTGTCAAAAGGAATACCGCAAAGGGAGAAAAAATTCCCGGCAGCCAGATCGCCCAGTTGGTGTTCAACAGCTTCAGCCAGTCGCTTACAAGATAATTTGGCACCAGCGTGACCTGATAAGGCATCAGCATCAGAATAATATATATAAAGAAGATGATCTCCCTGATCCTGCCCCGGTACCTTGCAAACCCGTATGAGGCCAGGCTCGCCACAAGCAGCTGGAATAGCACGATAGGCCCCACCAGCACTACGGAATTCCAGAACTTCAGCAGATAGTCCGGGCTCTTAAAAAGCACCGTGATATACTGGCTGAAGGAAACCATGTCGGGAATAAACTTCAGGTTCACCTTCTCGGATATGTAAACCTTTCCTCCGTTAGCATCCACGGCAAATACGGTGCCATAATTGGAGGAGATCTCCGAAGCCGACATAAAGGAGTTGGTAATGGTCAGCACAATGGGCGTCAAGAACAAAAACGCAAAAGCCGCCGCGACCATAGTGGCAAGCGCGATCTTCGCCCCGTTGAAGATTTTCTTTTTCTTCATCCCTCCACATCCTTTCCGAAATGGTTCTCCGCAATAAACAATATACCGATGATTACCACCATGACAATCGCCATCAGAATCGCCGCCGCAGACAGCATCTGATAATCCAGCCGCTTGAACATATTGTTCATATAATGCTGCAGCGTGTAGATGGAGTCATAGGGATAATCCCTCGTCAGCAGGTAAACCTCCCTGAATATCTTGAAGGAGCTGATCAGGGACATGATCGTCACAAACAGGAGCGATGAGGAAAGATACCGTATCTTTATGTAAAAGAAGGTCTGCAGGGGCGTTGCGCTCTCCAGCTTCGCCACCTCCAAAATATCCTTTGGTATATTCGCCAGCGCCGCCATGAAAAGGATCATGTTGTAGCCAAGATTCTTCCACAGAAATAATATGACCACAACTATCATCCCGTACTCAGACTTCATCCAGTCGATCTTTCCTATGCCGAACACCCCAAGCACATCGTTGACAGCGCCGTTATAATGGAACAGCACCTGCCAGATCAGCACGATGGAGGCCACCGGCACCATCATGGGGCTCAGGAAGAAGGTCCTGAACTGGCTTCTGAAGGGAAGCTTTGTCTCCAGCACAATCGCCAGCAGCAGCGACAGAACCACCGCAAGGGGAACTGCCACTGCGGAGAATGTAATTGTGTTGCGCACCGCCTTCTGAAAAGCCGCGTTTTTAATTACGTCGACGAAATTTTCCAAAAACACAAACTCCGTGTTCACAGGGCTGTCTATCAGCGAATAAAAGATGACGACGCAGAAGGGCGCGAGGAAAAACGCCAAAACCCCCAGAAAGCTGGGGGCAATAAACGCCCCCGATTTGAACTTTATCTTCCGTGTCCTCTTATCCGCCTTCATGCGCTTCCCTGTGGGCTTACTTTGCTTCCCGGTCTTGAGGCGCCTTCTGACCCGCTCATCCCGCAGACCGGCCTGCCTGACGCGCTTCCCTGCCGGCTTATTTCGCTTCTCTGACAGCCCGAAGGCTGTATCCAATTCGTTTTCTTGTTTCTTACTCACCTTAAATCCTCATTTCAAAACATTAAATTCAATCTGAAGGCCCTTATCTGCTTCTTATTTCCAAGGTATTTATACCCAAATTCTTAATTATTGACATCCACATAGAGCTGGACACGGTTCTGGATAACCTTTGCCACCTCATCCACCGTCTTCTGCCCCTCAAAATAGCCCGCCGCCTCCTCGTCGATTATTTCCAGCACCTGGGTAATGCCAAGGTTGACGGGCTTAGCCTGATCGATAAGCTGTAATATCAGGTCTACCTCCTCCTGAGTTGCCCTGCGGTAGGTATAGCTCCATCCGTCCTCAAAGCCGACCATGCCGCCAATACCGATCTCAATGGGGTCCCCGTTCTCGTCCAGGACAGGATTGCCGTTTTCGTCCGTCCAGTACTCGACGGTAACCGCCTCCTTGGCCATCTCGTCAAGCTTGGTTTTTTTGGTGGGAAAGCCGAAGGAATATCTCTCGCTGTCCCGCTGATAATAGCTCTCAAGGAATGCCCATGCCCCCTCCTTGCGGGTCGCCTTGGAGGTGATCCCGTACAGCCCGGTGCCGGAAAGCGCGGTGCCGATACTGCCGTCCGAGGTAGGCAGACCCTTACAGGTGAAATCGCCGCCGAAAATCTCATAATACATTTGAATCTCATCAAAATTATACAGAGAAACCGTTTCCAAAAGCACTTCTCCTCTCTGGATCCTTGTAGCCGCAGACACCCGGCGGTCCTCGTCGGAGAACTCGCTGGGGAAGCTGTTTGCAAAAATGAGAAGGTTCTTGAACTCGTCGGAATCAAAGCTGCACTTTCCCGTGGACCAGTCTATGAAGGCTTCCTCGTTATATGCCAGAAGATAATACATGATCTCGCTCTTTCCCACGCGGTTAAAAAGCTCCGCGCCGGGATGCTTCTCCGCAAAGGCTATCATCTCCTCCAGCGTCCAGCCCTGCTTTTCACCCACGTCGGAGGTTTTTCCCACGATGGTGGAAAGCTGAAAGTTCTTGGGAATGCAGGTGAGCACACCGTCATATGTATAAGCATTTAAAATATTTTCTACAAAATCCTCCCTCTTTACGGAGCTGCTCTTGTCAAGATACTGCCCCAGGTCCTCCAGCAGCCCCTTGGATACCAGCTGTCTGATATTCAGCCCGGACAGGTCTATGATATCCGGACAGTTTTTCCTGGATGTAAGATCGTTGTTCAGGTTTGTAAGCGCATCCTCATATACATCCTGATAGGAAGCACCGGTATCCAAATAGGACTTAATGGTCACATGGTATTTGTCGCTGCTTCGGTTAAAGAGCACTGCCGCCGCCTGCAGCTCGCTGGAGTTTCCCATGGTTCCGATCAGTATGGTTTCCTTCTGTGCGACCTCGGTACCCTTGGTCTTTGTCAAAAACGCGATGCCGCTGTTCTCTCTCTGCTCCCAGTCCATGAGGACCGCCAGTATCCTGCCATCCTCCATGACTCCGATATTTTCAACGTTGGAACCGTTGATATCGCTGTCCAGCCAGTCAAAGAGCTTTGTGCTGGTCTGGGTGGCAAGGCTGTATTCATACACCGCGCTTCCGTCGTTCATGATAAAGGTTCCCTGCTCCACGCCCGGCGTAATCCCGCCGTTGCCGCGGGGAAAATTCGCATAGGAAGCCCCTGTACCCCGGTTGTCAAAATCAACTTCCGTCAGCACACAGGTTACGCCGTTGCCGTCGTAATTGTAGGTACACACATATACCTTTCCGTCCCTGTCCGCGCCTATCCACGCTATGTTGGTTTCCATCCCGCTTCCTATGGAGGCGGCGCCCCTGTAGGTTCCGTCGCTTTCAAAGAGATGTACGCTGGATTCTCCTGCCAGATAAATCCGTCCCTTGTCGTCCAGCGCGATTCCTTCTATAAATATGTAATCGCTTTGACTGTCACCCTTAAGCTTCTCCGTCACATCCTGATAAAATACCAGCTTTCCGTCCGCGCCGAACTTTACCAGCCCCTGTTTGGATACTCCTGTCTGAGTTGTCTCGTCATAAGCATAGCTGCTCACATTAGCGCATAAACTGCCGTCGGCGGCAAACGCCATTTCATCCAAATTGGAATTCTCCGGCTGCTGCTCTCCCCAATCCAGCTCTGTCTGGGTAAGGTTTCTGTCAGTCAGGGAATATTTGTACAGGCTCTCCTTAAATCCGCCCGAATCCTCAAGCCATTCTTCAGAGGTGTAGTACAGCGAATCCCCGTTAAACTGCATGTTGCGATAGGACATGTTTTCAACCTCTAAATCAACAAACTCCGGCACATACACCCATTCCTTTACGGGGTCCACTCTCCCGCTGTCTCCGCATGCCGCCAGACTCATACACCCTGCAAGCGCAAACGCCAGGATGCCTTTTTTTAATTTATGCTTTGCTGCGCTGTAATTCATTCTGCTAAAACCTCCTGTTACAATTTTAATTCATGCAGACAATAAACCCCAAATCTGTAAGGCTGACATCCGTTTTCATACCCTCCATACAGATTCTATTCTATCGTCATCTATTGTAGTATAGCATACTCTGCTGAAAATAAACCTTAAGATTTTATGAATTACAGCAAAAGAATGGCTAAAATTGCAATAATTTCGTAATATTCGGGACACCTTCAGCCAGGCAGACCCGGATCTGTCCCTGCTCCGAGCCTGCTTTCAGCCTGTCTTGAACCTGCCTGATCCTATTTTAAACCTGTCTGATCCTGTTTTGATTCTGTCTGAGCCTATCTGAGCCTGATGTACATTTTCTTCAGTTCAAGCTTCCGCTTCCGATGACGGCAGAGGCTTGCAAGATGATTGTAAAACCAGAAAGAGCTGACCAGAAGGTTGTTTGCCCTGCCGATTCTCTTTTTGGTGGTACCTTCATAATATTCTCCCCCGCAGACGCAGGCGTCCCTTCCCTTTTCCTTCACCAGCCTTATCAAATCGGACTCGCAGGTCACAGGCTCCGAAAAATCCGTCCACCCAAGCCCCACACAGTCCGGCTTATGCGCGTCGCTCCCGCCGAATGCGGGCTTTTCAAACTGCACTGCAATCTCCATGGCGCGGGCGTTGCCCTCCTGCTCCTCACAGGAATTGAAGCCCTCGATAAAATCAAATCTGTCCATCACCGCCAGCTGATGACGGTGCTTCCTGGTGTTGGTGATGCTGAGATACTTTTCCCCGCAGGGATGCGCCGGCCCCAGAATCCCGCCGTTCCTGTGAACTATATCTATCAAAAAGTGCACCGGCAGCCCTCTCAGCTCCAGAATCTTGAGCTTTACCGTCTCCGGCATGATAATCAGAATATGCCCCGCGTCGATGGTGTCATACTCGATTCCCTTGAGTACCACAAAATCCTGGAATTTTCTCCCCTTCAGCTCTCTCAGCCACTCTCTGTAGCCGTTGTAGGTGTCATGGTCGCTGATCAGCATACCGTCGTAGCCCTTGCTCCTCAAAGCGGCGATAAACTCCTCGATGGGCACCTTTCCGTCCAGCGAGCCCTCCTTGGTATGACAATGCATATCAAATTTCATTTCTCATGTTCTCCTTAAATTAGTTCCGACTCTGCACGCTCCCTTTGAGGGGAGAAAAATTCATCCGTTCTCGTCCGTTTATATCAGTCCACACTCTTTAACGACTCCGTCATACTGATCTTCTCAAGCTTTCCGCTCATGCCCCAGTTGACAAGTAAAGTGAACACCAGGGTGAGCAGTATGCTGTATCCGTAGCTCACCGGCTTAATATAGACGTCAAACGACATCAGATCCACCTGTATCTGGCTCATGACAAACCGATGCAGGAACACCCCCAGCAAAGCGCCCAGCAGGGCCCCCAGCACCGTGAGCAGGATGTTTTCCCGGAAGACATAGGACGCCGTCTCTTTTTTGTAAAAGCCCAGCACCTTGATCGTTGCAATCTCCCGTATCCTCTCGGTGATATTGATGTTTGTCAGGTTGTAAAGCACGATAAATGCCAGTCCTGCGGCACACAGGACCACCACGACCACGATCAGGTCAAGGCTCGCCATCATATTGCCCACACGCTCCATGGTGTCGGCGTTTACCGTAACGCTGGCCACCTGGCTAAATCCCATCAGCGCCGCCGACAGCCCGTGGGCGTCCGCGTCCTCCGCAATATTGACATACACCGTGTTCCGCTCCGGCTCCGAGCCCCAGAGCTGCCGCCAGGTTTCCTCGGAAATATGAACGTAATTGGAAATATAGTTTTCATAGACCGCAGACACGGTGAGCGTCAGCGTTTTCATTTCATCGTCCCGCAGCGTAACGGTATCTCCCGGGCGGATACGGTACGTATCCGCAAGCTTGTTGGAAATGACCGCCTCCCCCGCCTGAGGATACGGGATGTCCCTGCCGTCCACGGTATGCATGTTCAGGAAATCCGGCATACTCTCCTCTGTTCCCGCCACAAGGTAAACAGACTTTATGCCTCCCGCCGCCACAAGATCAAAGGTCTTCTCCATGACGGGAGCATAAGCCTCAATGCCGTATCTGGGTGCAATCTCCTCCAGCCTGGCCATAAACCGCTGGTCGGCACCTTCCTTTAACGACACGCCGATATCATAAATCTGTATCTCTTTAAACTGTCTGTCCGCCACGTCTCCAATGGAATCCTCTATGCCAAAGCCCGTCACCAGAAGCGCCGTACAGCCGCTGATTCCCACAACCATCATAAACAGCCGCTTCTTATAGCGGAAAATGTTTCTCAGGGAAACCTTCCTCAAAAAGCCGAGCCTGTTCCAGAGAAAGGGAATATACTCCAGAAAGATCCTTTTTCCCGCCTTTGGCGCCTTGGGACGCATCAGCGTGGCCGCGGCCTCCTTCAGCTCCGCCCGGCAGGAAAGCCATGTGGTTCCGATGGAGCACAGCAGGGACACCGCCAGGGACACCGCCGCCAGCCACCAGTTAAACACATAGACGATGGGGTCCGCATGATACATAATGCCGTAAGCGAACCATATGACCTTGGGAAAGCCCCAGGTTCCCAAAAGGAAACCGAAGACACAGCCGGCAAGCGCCGCCAGCCCCGAGTATATCATAAATTTAGACATAATGGCAGCTTCCCCGTAACCCAGCGCCTTCAGCACGCCGATCTGAGTCCGCTGCTCCTCCACCATACGGTTCATGGTGGTAATGCACACAAGCGCCGCCACCAGGAAAAAGAATATGGGAAAAATATTGGAAATTCCCTCCACAATATTGGAATCGCTCTCAAAGCATACATATCCGATGTTGGTATTCCTGCCCAGCACATAGACGTCGGGATTTTCCAGCTCCTCCAGCCTCTCCTGCGCATCCGCAAGCTCCGCCTCCGCGTCGCCTGTCTTTTCCCGGAATTCCCGCTGCGCATCCTCATATTTCTTCTCGCCGTCCGCAAGCTCCTGCCTTGCGGACACAAGCTCCTCCTCCCCCCGGAGAAGGTCTGCCTTTGCGTCATTCAGTTTCTGCCGGCCCTCCTCAAGCGCCTTCCGGCCCTCCGCGAGCTCTGCCTTCGCGTCTGCCAGCGCCGCACGGCCCTCCAAAAGCTCCTGCTGTGCGGACGCAAGCGCCGCACGGCCCTCTTTCAGCTCTGCCGCCGTCCTCTCTATCTCCTTCCACGACTCCGAAAGCTCTACGGTACTCCGGGAGATTGTTTCATCCGCCTCGTCCAGCCGGGCCTGAGCGGCGTCAAGCTCCTTATCTCTGGCTTCCAGGACGGACAGCCCCTCCTGCAGCTGCTCTGCGGTAATGGCT
>CAJTPH010000002.1:40786-121498 GCA_910578215.1 uncultured Acetatifactor sp.
CCGCCATAGACTGAAGACTGTTCCTTTCCCCGGCAATCTGCTGCCTGCCAGCATCAAGCTGTTTTCTGCCCTCATCCGCTTCCCTGCGGGCATTCTCCAGCTCGGCGCTGCCCTCCCGCCACTTTCCTTCGGCTTCCGCAAGCTGTGCCTCGCCGCCTGCAAGCTCTGTCTCTTTGGCGTCCAGCAGGGCTTCCGCATCCGCAAGCTCCGCCTCGTTGTCCGCAATCTGCGCTTCCGCATCCGCAAGCTCCGCCTCATTATCTTTCAGAAGCGCCTCATTATCCGCTATCTCCTTCCCTGCATCCGCAAGCTCCCGCTCACCCCGGGCAATTTTGTCCCTTGCGTCCGCAAGCTCCCCCGCCGCATCCGCAAGCTCTCCCTCGCCCTCGGCGCGCTTTTCGTCAAGCTCCTGCCGGGCCTGCGCCAGTTCTTCCTGCGCGTCCGCAAGGATATCCTGATACCGCCTGTCCGCCGTACTGCGGACAAGCTTTTCCCATATGCCTGTCTTTTCCTTGATCAGCTCATCATACTCGTCGCTGTAGAGACTGTGATCCTGTTGAAACCTCACATAAACTTCCGTGTAAAAATCCGCGTCAAAGCCTTCCCGCATAAGATATACGAAGCCGTCTATCCTTCCGTTTCCAAGGGAAGTATTGCCCCTCTCATACTGCAGATAAAGCGGCGACTGTACCAGCCCCACGATTTTGTAGGCACTATGTACAAAGCGCCCCCTGTCCTCATCCTCGTTATCCTCCGAAATGTACAGCGTGCTTCCAAGCGCCGCCTCCCCGAACTTGGCGCTGTCCGCCAGGCACTCGTCCGGCCCGGACGGCATTCTCCCCGCCACAAGCTTGACCGTGTTCACCCCTTCCGTCAGGCTGTAGGCTCTCACCACACCCTGGTTTCCGTCCTCCGTGCGGTAGATGACATCAAAGGAAAGGCCGCCCTCCGCCGCCTCCACATCCTCCTTTGCCCTGAATAAGTCCACATCCTCCTGCTCAAAGCCCAGGGTTGAAAGCAGCTGCAGGTCAAAAAAGCCGTGGTTGTCCAGGTAATTTTCCACAGTGTCCATCATGGCGCCCTTGGTGACCTTCAAGCCCGCAAAAAAGCCTACCCCCAGCGCAATAATCGCAAAAATGGCAAAAAAACGCCCGAAGCTGGACCTGATTTCCCTGAAGGTGGTTTTAAGCATCCCGTTCCCGCTCTTATTATTATTTCTGCCAACGCTTTTTTGCTTATTTACATTTATATTCTCATTGGCATTTTGTATTTCATGCTTATCCGATTTTTTCTGATTTACGATTTCCTTCATTTTTATCAATTCCCGCTCTGTTTCCCTGCGCCTTTTCCGTTACCACTCTATCTCCGAAACGTCCACAATATTTTTATTTTCCGTCATACTGACCACCGTGCCGCTTTTAACCGTGATAATGCGGTCCGCCATCGCCGTCAGCGCCTGATTGTGGGTGATGACTATGACGGTCTTGCCCAGCTTGCGGCAGGTATCCTGTAAAAGCTTCAGCACCGCCTTGCCCGTGTTGTAATCCAATGCGCCCGTGGGCTCGTCGCAAAGCAGTATCTTGGGGTTTTTCGCCAGCGCCCTGGCAATCGCCACCCTCTGCTGCTCTCCTCCCGAAAGCTGCGCCGGGAAATTGCCCGCGCGCTCCCCAAGGCCCACCTGGGCGAGCACCTCCCTCTCATCCATGGGGTCCTTACAGATCTGTGCCGCAAGCTCCACGTTTTCCAGAGCCGTCAGATTCTGCACCAGATTATAAAACTGGAAAACGAAGCCCACGTCATAACGCCTGTAGGCCGTCAGCTGCTTTCTGTTAAAAGCCGACACCTCCTGCCCGTCCAGCACGACCCGTCCCGATGTAAGTGTGTCCATGCCGCCCAGTATGTTCAAAATTGTGGTTTTACCGGCTCCGGAGGCTCCCACGATCACGCAGAACTCCCCCTCGCCGACCTCAAAATTCACATCATGAAGCGCGGTGATCTCCACCTCGCCGGTCTTATAAACCTTTTTCACATTCTCAAAAAGAACAAAAGCTCCCATTTTATCCGTCCCTTCAAAATATCCTTTGACTCACCAAATACCCTTCAGCTTCAAAATCCCTTTTATTTTCACAAAAAAATACAATAATACTTATTGAAATACAGACATTTTTTGAGCTTCAAAACACTTTTTGAAATAGTATAACACAAATCCTTTTCATGTACCAAGCTTTTTGCTATAATATAAGTATAAAATAACCATAAAAATCATTTACATACATGGAGGTTACGAATGCTTTTCATACATTTTTTTGCCATTTCGGGAATTTTGCTCACATATCTCTGCTTCCTGGGGACACGCAGCGCAAACAGCCGGCTGCCGAAGCAGCTTTTTTTATTTCTTTTTGCAGGGGCGCTTGTCCTGAGGCTTATCGCTGCGGCGCTGTCCAAGGGCTTCGGTTCGGACACCGCCTGCTTTGCCGCCTGGGCGGACAGAATGTTCTCCCTGGGACCGGGAGGCTTTTATTCCTCCGAGGTCTTTACCGATTATCCCCCCGGATACATGTATGTGCTCTGGGTTCTTGGCGCGGTACGCCGCCTTTTCTCCCTGGGGTACGCTTCCGCGGCACATCTCATTTTGCTGAAGCTTCCTGCCATTGGCTGCGATATTGCCTGCGGTCTGCTGATATTGCGGGAAAGCAGAAAAAAATGCTCCGATTTCCAGAGCTTTTTTCTGTGTCTCGCCTACCTGTTCAACCCGGCTGTCATTCTGAATTCCTCCGTGTGGGGGCAGGTTGACTCTGTCTTTACCCTTGCGGTCATCTGTATGTGCCTGTGCCTTGTACACGGGAAAATGCTGCCCTCTTATATCGCCTTTGGAATCGGTGTGCTGATAAAGCCCCAGACTCTGATTTTTGCCCCGATCCTGCTTGCGGGCATAATCGACTGGGTATTTCTGAAGGATTTTTCCCCCAGAAGGTTTTTTGTCAACCTTATCCAGGGCGTTTCCGTCATCTGCGGTATGGTGCTGCTCTGCCTGCCCTTCGGCTTCTCAAATGTCTGGTCGCAGTATTTCAGCACCGTGGGCTCCTACCCCTACGCGGCCGTGAACGCCTGCAATATGTGGGGATTTTTCGGCCTGAACTGGGTCAGCCAGGACAATACCTTTTTGGGCATCCCCTACCGGCTCATGGGCACGGCGGTCATTGTGGCAATTATCGTGCTTGTACTGTTTTTGAGCATACGCAGCAAAAAGGATACGGAGAAATACCCCTTTCTTGCCGCCCTTTTGATTTTGACGATCTTTGTATTTTCGGTGAGAATGCATGAAAGATATATGTATCCCGGGCTGCTGCTCCTGCTGTTCGCCTACATTTACCACCCCTCCAAATACACCTATTTGTGTTACGGAGGCTTTTCCGTCATGCATTTTTACAACACGGCGAACGTGCTGTTTTTCTATGACCCTTCAAATTACGACAGAAAAGCGCCCGCAATTCTTTTGACCTCCGCGGGTATGCTGCTCTGTGCCGGTTTCCTTTTTTATGTCACATGGCTGTCCTATGGAAGAAAAAATTCCACACAGCCGGGATGGCAGGAAGTGAAAGCCCCCGCCCCTCTGTCCGGCATGTTCTCCCCGAACAAAACGGGCAGGAAGACCGTTCAGGTCTCCCAAAAGGGGCAACCCTTAAAGCGCGCAGACCTTTTCTTCATGCTGGCCATTACTCTTGCCTACAGCTGCTTTGCGCTGTATGACCTGGGTGATGGAAAGGCTCCCGCCACCGCCTATGACATGACCTATGGTCAGACCATCGAATTGGATTTCGGCGCCTCGATTCCCCGCACCCTCTCCTACTATACCGCCCCCTGGCACGACAGGACCTTCGGGCTGGAGGGAAAAAGAAATGCCGGGGACGAATGGATCGCCCTGGGCGAAATCAAGCTGGGCAACGTCTTTACCTGGCAGGATGTAAGCATTCAGGCAGGAGTTCCCATTCTGCGCCTGACCCTCAGGGACTCGCAGGCATCCATTCTGGAAATGACCTTCACTGACGCGGACGGGAACGTGGTAACGCCTGTCAATGCAGACCGGTATGCCCAGCTGTTCGACGAGGCGGAGCTGCACCCCGGGGTAAGCAGCTTCCGCAACAGCATGTATTTTGACGAAATCTATCACGGTCGCACCGCTTACGAATTTCTGCACGGTCTGACCTCCTATGAGAACACCCACCCGCCCCTGGGCAAAATATTTATCTCCCTGGGAATACTGATCTTTGGCATGAATCCCTTTGGCTGGCGTATCATGGGCACCCTGTTTGGCATCGCCATGGTGCCGCTTGTCTATCTCTTTGCAAGGCGGATTTCCGAGAGCACTCCCGTCTCCGCCCTTGCCTGTGTGATGTTTGCCTTTGACTTCATGCACTTCTCCCAGACAAGGATCGCCACCATTGACGTCTATATCACCTTTTTTGTGATACTGATGTACTATTTTATGTACCAATACAGTAAATTGAGCTTTTATGACACTCCTCTGTGGAAGACCCTGCTTCCCCTGGGCGCCTGCGGCGTCAGTATGGGGCTGGGCATTGCCTGCAAATGGACAGGCGTTTATGCCGGAGCCGGACTTGCGCTGATTTTCTTTGGGACGCTTTTTAGAAGATACCGGGAATATTGCCACGCAAAAAAAGCGCCCTCCCGAATCACGGACGGCATCTCCCACAAAGCCATTATTCAGAGCTTTGTTCCGAATACCAGAAAAACCATTCTTTTCTGTATGGTTTTCTTTGTAGCGGTTCCCTGCGTCATTTACCTGCTGTCCTATCTTCCCTTTGTGGATTACACGGAGGGCAGAGGACTGTTAAGCCGCATGCTGCACAATCAGGAGACCATGTTCAGCTACCACAGTACCCTGGACGCAACCCACTCCTATTCCTCCACCTGGTATGAGTGGCCGATTATCAAACGCCCCATCTGGTACTATTCCCGGATTGTCACCGGACAGTCCGGTCTGGGCGGGCTGCGGGAGGGCATCAGCTCCTTTGGAAATCCCGCCGTATGGTGGATCGGCATCCCCGCCGCGCTCTATATGGTTTATTTATGGGCAAGAAAAAAAGACGGCACCGCCGCCTTTCTCCTGACCGGGTATCTTGCCCAGTACCTGCCCTGGTTCTTTGTGACCCGCGTCACCTTCATCTACCACTATTTCCCCAGCGTGGTATTTGCGGTGATGATGACCGCCTACAGCCTTATGCAGTGGAAGGATAAGCTTCCCGGCAAAAAGCTGGCGGCAGCCGCCGCAGCCTATGGCGCAGTCGTTATTATCCTGTTTTTAATGTTCTACCCGGTTCTGTCGGGACAGCCTGTGGAGGCATCCTATGTAGACCATTACCTGCGCTGGTTCAAAAGCTGGGTGCTGACAGCACGCTAAATTCAGTGAAATATTTCTGATACCCAAAAGCTGTCCCGAGACGGGGCTGTCGCAATAAGGATTGAGTATACAAGATATTGTATTGTTTTGGGTTTAAATCCCGCTAAATCTTGTGTATGTTTTTCTTAGTGCGACAGCCCCATTTTTTTGCAGCTTTACGGCATCATCCCAGCTGTCTGCGCAGGGCTTCCTCTGCCGTTTCTGACATCCATAATCCGCCGTCACGTTTGAAGATATCCCCTGACTTCTTCCGGTTTTTCAGCCAGTCCTCCACAAAGCCCGGGGCATAACCTCCGGTGGAAAAGCCTCCGCCAAAAGTAAGCATATTCGGATACTCTTTCAGGTATGTCTGTTCTTCCACACCGGGGTATACATTCACGTAAAGCCAGAACTGGAGGTCATAAAGCCGGTACGAGTTCTCCTCTGCGTGAAGCGCAAAATATCCCTTGTCTTCCACAATCCGAACCGCCAGCTCCCGAATCAGCCGCTCCGCTGCCTCTGGGGCGCCGCTTTTCTGACACAGCTGCTCCAGCAGCGGAGAAAAGGGCGCGTTCCGCACCAATTCCAGAGCCTCAGCCTTCTCCTCCTCCGGGTCCGGCTCGTAAACCTCCTCATTCACAAGACCCCTGATAAAGTCCTCGAAGGTATCTGCCAGCGGAGTTATCTCATAGTCATATTCCTGATCGATATGAACCACCTTCGGCTCCCCCTGGGGACCGCATTCCCGGTAGTCCAGAAAAATCATGTCATGCCCTGCGCTGGGGCAGTTGCAGATGGCCACGCCGATGGCAGGATACTCCCACTCGTCAATCCTGAACCGGCTGCCAAACAAACCGCACAAGGAATATCTCTTATCCCTGCCGATACCCATGATGCCAGTGATGGCTACATGGTCCTCCGCCCAGCTGGTAGGTTCGTCCGTGGGAAAACAGGTCTTCACCGGAATACCTCCGTTATGCCGTTTCATCAGCCAGATATAGGAGGCGGGCAGCTTGTAGCCCAGCTCCCGCTCCACACCGGCAATCATTTCGTCGCTGGGAGCCTCTTCGATGTACTCCTTTTTCGCATAATCGCTGTCGTCCCAGAAATCCGTAAAATCAAAGCCTTCAAAATAATTTTCCATATGTATCCTCCATTCTCTGCCCCCTTACGGAGCTGCTGAACCTTCTGTTCCATGACCGTACAGAAGCCTTACCGCACTGTTGCCTCCAGGATTCGCCCTGCAGACGGTGTGCCGGTCACGGATTGCCATAAATACTGATATAATGCGTCATCCCTCCATTTTTGCCACTGCTTTCCTTTCCATGTGAACTAAAAGAACTTCCTCATACTTTTCAAGATATTCTCTAAAATTCCTATAAGAAGTTTTTAACCCATGTCCTTTGTCAAACCCCTTTCCAATAATATATAATTCTGGCATTTTAACTTTCCCTTCCGAAATCAAATATCTATATAATATTGTCGATATACGTTACATCCTTTTTCTATTCCATAGTGACCTTCTATTTCATATACCTCTGCCTCATCATGGTAGGTCAATATTTTATACCCAAACATCATTTCAATATAAATCCATAAATCTTCAAATCTATTTCCCTGATACTCATTAAGAACACAGGCAATGCTATCGGCAATATTAAATACTGATCCTCCTATACTCGCAGAAAAAATTTCACTTTCTAATTGTTCTTTGAGATTCCTGACAAATTTTGTTTTTCTCACAGCGTTCTTATATGTAAAATCACTCAGCGTCTTTCCTTTCCCTCTAAAATACAGTCACAATATCTAATTGACATTGCCCATGCCTCAAGCGCATTATTCTGTAATATCTGATTTTTTATATAAGTCATTTATTCGCTTTCCTCATTTTGTAATAAATATAATCTAACATCCCACTCTCCATGCTCATACCCCTCTAAACGATTCCAATATACAATCTTACGAATTCTTCTTTCTGTCACTCTAACTCCCGCTTCTTTTATAATATCCGAAACCCTTTGTTTCATTTCCTGACCTCTTTCCAAAGCATCCAATACTATCTTTTCTAAATACTCCTGTTTTCGTTTATCTCCTAAATCTGAAAACAATGCGCTTGCCGCAACCAAGGCAGTCCTCATATATTGTGCATGATCTTTGAATAAATCACTATCTATATAAAATCCTTTGCTCTCTATAAATTGGCTGCAAAATGTAATTACCGTGCGCGTGTTGCCCTCCCGATATGGATGTACTTTCCAAAGCTCAGCTAAATATTTTGAAAATATTTCTGCCACTTCATCAAGAGATGCCTTTTCCCAAGTGTAGTGTTTCATTTTATCTAAGACATATGTAGCATCCTTTATAATGTCAAAACAATCAGAATACTCGATTGAAATGCCTCCTAACACTGGCTCTGATTTTTCAATATTTATAATTCTGATTTTTCCTGCCCATTCATAAATATCCTGAAAAATATAATGATGCATATCACAAAGCGCTGCAAAATCAAAACGGATGACGGATTCTCCTGTCACAAGTTCCGCAAGCCGTATACTCGTATATTCTGCTTCCATACACGATAACATCTCCCTGTCCCGTATATCAGCAAGATTCTTCAGAATATCTGTATGTGGATATAAATATGGATCTTTCATAATATTGTCTTATTCTTTCATCTTATATTTTTTGTCTAAAACTTTACGCATATCCTCCGTGGTCATTTCTCCACGACTTTCTTTTTCAATTAATTTTTTAAATTCTGGAGATGGCTCTAAGCCATCTACTTTAATCATACCTAATGCATAATCCCATTTTTTATCTGTACTGACCAGCATAAAATCAACTCCCATATTCTTTGTTATTTATTTTATCATGTTTTATGAACAATATCCATCACAACTTTTTACATGGTACCACAATTAAAAACCCCCTGCAAATGGCATTCCACGCCATTCACGGGGGGCTTCATTCAAAATTACCAGGCAAACTTCTCCTTATACATTCATCTGCGCCGCAACCTCTGCAGCAAAGTCCTCATGCTTCTTCTCCAGACCCTCGCCGGTCTCAAAGCGGACGAACTTAACCACGCTCAGATCTGCACCGGTCTCCTTTGCCACCTGCGCGATATACTGCGCTACGGTCTGCTTTCCTTCCGGGTCCTTGACATATACCTGCTCAAGCAGACATATCTCCTTCAGCTGCTTATTCAGACGTCCCATGACTGCGCCCTGGACAATCTGGTCAGGCTTGCCTGCCATCTTGGGGTCCTGCGCAACCTGCGCTGCAATAATCTCCTTCTCATGCTCTTTGTAGTCCTCGGGCACATCGCCTGTGACAACATACTTGGGATTAAGAGCCGCAATCTGCATTGCAAGATTGGTGAAGGCTTCCTTCACCGCATCGTTCACTACATTTGCTTTAGCCTGAAGAATAACGCCGATGCGTCCGCCGCCGTGTACATAGGAAACAACACAGCCCTCGGATGTCTCCAGCTTTTCAAATCTTCTGATGCTGAGCTTCTCCCCGATCACCGCAATCCTGTCAACCAGAGCTTCCTTGACGGTCTTGGATTCATCCTCGTTCCACTTCTCCTCCATGAACGCATCCATATCGGACGCGCCGGATTTCAATGCCTGCCGTGCCACAGCTTCCACAAACTGACGGAAGGTATCGTTCTTTGCCACAAAGTCGGTCTCGGAGTTCACCTCTACAACCGCCGCTGCGCTGTCCCCATCGACTGCCACGCAGCAGATACCCTCTGCCGCAATCCTGTTCTCCTTCTTTACAGCCTTAGCCTGTCCGTTCTTTCTCAGAATCTCAACGGCTTCTTCCATATTTCCATTGGTCTCATTCAGAGCCTTCTTACAATCGGTCATGCCGGCGCCGGTCTGCTCACGCAGCTCCTTCACCATAGCAGTAGTAATTTCTGCCATATCTATTTCCTCCGTTTCCATATCGTCTTAATATCATTATACCTGAGCCACTGTCTCGATAGCAAAAGCCTTATTCCGCCTCAGCCACTTCCTCGATATCGGATGCGCCCTCGCCAGCCGCAACCTCCTCCGCGGTGTAGACAGCTTCGCCCTGATTAGCCTCGATCACGGCGTCTGCCATCTTAGCTACGATCAGCTTTACTGCTCTGATAGCATCGTCATTTCCGGGGATGATATAATCCAGTTCCTCAGGGTCGCAGTTGGTATCGCCGATGCCGATCAGGGTAATACCCAGCGCATGCGCTTCCTGCACGCAAATTCTTTCCTTCTTGGGATCTACGACAAAAATAGCGTCGGGAATTCTGGTCATATTCTTGATACCGCCAAGATTCTTCTCCAGCTTATCCCACTCCTTCTTAAGCTCAATAACCTCTTTCTTGGGAAGCACGTCAAAGGTTCCGTCCTCAGACATCTTCTCAATCGCATGCAGTCTTACGATACGGGACTGGATAGTCTTGAAGTTGGTCAGCATACCGCCCAGCCATCTCTCGTTTACATAGTACATTCCGCAGCGCTCTGCCTCAGTCTTTACTGCATCCTGCGCCTGCTTCTTGGTGCCGACAAAAAGAATGGTGCCGCCCTGTGCCGCAATCTCGGAAACCGCTCTGTACGCTTCATCAACCTTGCCCACAGACTTCTGAAGGTCAATGATGTGGATTCCGTTTCTCTCCGTAAAAATATAGGGAGCCATTTTAGGATTCCATCTTCTGGTCTGATGTCCGAAATGAACACCCGCTTCAAGTAACTGTTTCATAGAAATAACGCTCATGATTTTACCTCCGTTTGGTTGAATTCTTCCGCTATGCCTTATAAACCGGAATCAGCGTTAAGACACCGGTCCGCTCCGGCAAATACCTCTGCAGCCGCAGCCAATACAAAAGCACCGTTACCGAATCGACATGCGTGTTTTTTATCACAACATTTAGATTATAACACAACAACCCCTTTATGACAAGGGGGTTGTTTGGATTATTATGGGATTTAGTTTTAATGTAGCCCGCCATATGAATGGCTTTATCTGGTTCCGGTAATGATCTTTGCAATCTGTTCCTCGCTGGTCCCGGGTACGATCTGATAGATGTCGGCACGGATCTTACTTGCGTAACCGTTTTTACACAGATAGGAATCGAACGCCGGGGCACTATCTATCAGCCCTGCCTCCGCCAGCTGAACGCTTACGCTGTAGGAATCGGTTCCCCGTGTAATAATAACAGTAACCGCTTCCCCGGCGTTTTCGGATGCCGGCTCCGGTGTAAGAGTCCCTGCAGGCGGCGCCGATTCCGGAGGCATTGTCTCCCCCGGAGGTGTTGTTTCCTGCGGAGGCTGCGTTTGCTGCGGCGGCAGCGGGTTTTCAGGCTCTGCCGTAACCGACGGTTCTGTCGGTTCTGTCGTTTTCTGCGGCGGCGTACCCTGCGGGCCGGGCGTATTGCCCTTAAAATCCGTCAGCCTTACCGAATCCTGATCCACCATTCCAAGCTCATACGCCTTTGCCCTGATTTCCGCGTCTGTCAAAGGACGCCCTTCCTTTTTTGCAACTCCCATCAAAAGGGCTGTAACAAGAATTCCGATTCCCAGCCCTCTCATTTGATATCTCAGTCTCACTTGCTTCCTCGTTCCTGTCTCATTCTATACAAAGCGAATAAATCCGGCGGCAGCACAAAACGGACTCCCGCCAAACTATACCTACTGCCTTTTAAACAAATCAATGACCAGCTTTACTTCTCCTACACCCAGGCCGAGCTCTCTGGCAATATCTACCATAGAGTAGTCCTGTTGAAAAAGCTCCAGAATCCGTTCGTTGTTGTTGCGCCCATGCTCACCCGCATCCTGCGAAACATCGCCTCTCCCCGGACCCGAGAACGCGCCAAGCCTTTCCAGCCCTGACTTTTCCGTTCCGGAATTATCAGTGAAGGCTCTATCCGTCTCGAATTGTTTTACTCCCAAGCCTTGCATTTCAAAGCCTTCCGCTCCGGGTCGTTCCGCTCCAAGCCTTTCCATTACGGAATTTTCCGATTCGTAGCCTTGGCTTACGGTCCGTTCTATTGCAGTTCTTTCGGTTCCGGTTCTTTCTATTCCGGTTCTTTCTATTCCGGTTCTTTCTATTCCGATACTTTCTATTCCGATACTTTCTATTCCGCTTCTTTCGATTCCAGCCCTTTCAGTTGCGGCTCTTTCTATTCCAGTTCTTTCTATTCCAGTTCTTTCATTTCCGGTTCTGTCTATTCCGCTTCTTTCGATTCCAGCCCTTTCAGTTGCGGCTCTTTCTATTCCGGCTCTTTCTATTCCAGTTCTTTCGTTTCCGGTTCTTTCGATTGCAGCCCTGTCGTTTCCAGCCCTGTCATTTCCAATTCTTTCTATTCCAGTTCTTTCGTTTCCGGTTCTTTCTATTCCGGTTCTGTCGTTTCCAGCCCTCTCGTTCCCAGCTCTTTCGATTCCGGTTCGTGAGGCTCCGTTCACTCCGTACAGTCCCGTACTGGGATTCCCCTGCATGCCTCCTCCCGGCTCACGTCTGGCTGCCGTCTCCGCCTCCCGGTTCAAAATTCTTCCCTCCGAAGCGGAAAGCGTCTCCGGTGCAAGCTTCTGGAAACTCACCACAGCCGCCTCCGCTTCCTTTACGGTGCGGTTCACTTCGGCAACCGTATTCTTCAGGCTGACATGCTTATTGTTAAGCATATCATATAGAAACATTGCCTCCTCATGATTTTTGTGAATCTCTCCCAGCACCGTGTCGGAATATTCGCTCACCGCCATTATTTTTTCATTGGAAAGCCTTTCCAGGGAACGCTCTGTTTTCTCCATGGCATAGGTCACCGCCTCCTCCACCACTTCGTCCACATGTGTCCTGATAGCGTCAATCTCCTGACTGATAAGACCCTTCAGCTCCCCTTCCGCCAAAACCACGCTCCCCGCGCCGCCATCCTGTTTACCGGAAACATTTTTTTTGTCGGGAATGAAAAAACTCAATATAAAAATGATTCCTCCCGCAATCAACAGCACGATCTCCATCATTTCCATTTCTTATGTGCCCATCCCTAATCCTATATTTTCATGTCAAAACCGCCCGTATTCTTTACAACCATCCGTTCCTTGGACTTTCCGTCCTTATTCCTTCTCCTGCCGCCGTCGCCGCTGTACTCATTGCTGCCCTTTTCCCTTGCATCCGGTTTGCGCTCCTGCCACCGGGTATCGTCGCTGCCCTGAACCTCTTTTGTGCGCTGCTCCGTGGTTTTCTGGACATGGTCGACAATATGCCCCTGGTCTATCATGCCCTTGTTATCCTCGTTATGCTTTATTGTAGAATAGTCCTGTGCTCTGGATATCGTTGTAAATTCAATAGCCCCAAATGCCATAGCCGCCCACCTTTCTCAATTATCTTAACAAAAACTTCAAACCTCTCAGCTCATTGCGCGCAGGAAAAATTACAGGCTCTCCCTATTACAACGGCTTCATTGTCACCTCACCCTGCTCCCTGACAAATTTGCAGTAGTGGTAATTGTTTTGGATCGTCTTGGTTGCATCGCTGATAATTATGGTAGTACCCGGATAAATCTGGTCGTTTACGATGACCTCGGCGTTCTTCTGCGTCTCCATCAAGGCGCGGAATCTCTCCAGACGGGTATTCATCTGCTCTATCTGTCTGTTTTTTTCCTCCACCAGCGTTGTAACGGTTTTCAAATATTTCAGCTGGCTCTCGTTGTACTGAACGCCCTTTTTCAGTTTTTCCTTAAAATTCTCAAGAATAACCTCTGCGTTCTTTACAGTCTTAGTATCGTCAGCAATTGCTTTCTGCATGCGGTTATATTGGGTTTTTATCAGAGGATTCACGCCCACCTCAAGAATTGTGGAAGCGCCCATGCCTGCTCCGACAACCTTTGCGGTCACCCTGTTGGCAGCCTGCACATATCCCCCCACGATGATTCCCTTGCGCCCGTCCACCCTGACTTCCGTGCCCGCCGAAACCTTGCTGTGAAGAATCGCCTCCGCTTCCACACTGCCGCCGGTGGCCACCCTGGTATTCTCCAAAAATTTAACCACGATATCGCCGCCGGCCTTCAGATAGCCCTTGCCCATACCGTTCATGCCCTTGGCAATGATAATATTTCCGCCTGCAAAGAGCTTGGCGCCTTCCACCAATCCGTTGACGATGATATTTCCGCCTGCCTTCACTTCAAAATTTGCGGCGATATATCCCGTAACCTCCACGCTGCCGTCATAATCGATATTTCCGGTGGATACGTCCACATTCTTTACCTGATAGACATCGGCAACAAATACCTTTTCATCCACCAGGGACACATGCCCGTCTACCAGAGATACAATGGAATTTTTATCCTCGGACAGCTGTATGTTTCTTCCGAATTTTAATACCTCACGTTTTGTCTCCCGAGGGGCAATGACATTGCCGTACACATCCGACCCCGGTATTCCGGGAGTCTCCGGAATAATTCTTGCAAGCACATCGCCCTTTTTACAATGGTTGATGATCGTCAGATTGAAATAATCTACGGTTCCGTCCTCCCGCTGGGTAGGCTTCCTGTGTGTATCCGTATTAAAACAGTATTCTATGCTGGCATCCGTTCCCTGAACAGCCTCTAATCCCCTTGCGGCAAGAATATCCGTACAATAACTGTCATCCGACACAAAATGCTCCCGCAGGGCCTGCTCCTGAATGCCATATTTAATATTGCGGCCTCTGAGCTCGTGCAGGAACTCATCATATGTAAGCCTTTTCCCACCCTGGGTAGGCGCAATAAAACGCACAATCACAGCCATACCGTCCGCGCTGATATTGAGCGTATAGGTTTCCGAGATCGCAGGGCAGGGTCCCCGCCCAAGACGGCATATGCTGTCCACCTCGGCCAAAAGCAGCAGCTCCAGTTTTCTTCTGTCATAAGATATCTTTAAGCCGTCCAGATAGGAGGTCAGCTCATCTATCTGGATTTCTTCTCCGCCATCCTTGGGCTGATACAATGCGACTCCAAAACCATCGGAATCATTTACTAACCGAAAATAACCATTCTGCATAGTTTTTCTCCATGTAATATTACAGTGATATTACTATATGAAGCGGAGCTTCATTACTATCTGTCTGTCAGAATTCCCATATAATTTCCCATTTTGACTTTCATCTTTTGCAGAGCCTTTGTGTGGAGCTGTGATATCCGTGACTCTGTTACCTCCAGAATATTGCTGATTTCCTTCAAAGTCAGCTCCTCATAATAATAAAGGGTAATCACCTTTCTCTCCTTCTCCGTGAGCAGTTCCAGCGCTTCCCCCAATATCCTTGCCAGTTCTTCCTTTTCCACCCTTTCTTCAGGCGCCTCAAAGCGAGAGCTTGCCGCCCTGCCGTATTCCTGAGATACATCGTTGCCCTGCTCCATATATTCGTTTAATGAAACGAGCCCCGTGACCTTCATCTGAGACTGCCAATCCAGATATTCGTCATCCGAAATGCCCAATCCCCTGGCAATCTCCTCGTCGGATGCCGCACGTCCTGTATTTTGTTCGATTTCCTTGATTACACTTTCAATTTTTTTCTGTTTCTGTCTGATCGTTCTCGGAATCCAATCCATTTTGCGGATCTGATCCAAAATTGCTCCCCTGATTCTGAGGCTCGCATAGGTCTCAAACTTGACCTCCTTAAAACAGTCAAATTTGTCTATCGCGTCTATCAGCCCGAAAATACCGTAGCTTACCAGATCCTCATATTCCACATTGTAGCCCAGATACATGCTGAGACGTCCTGCGACTACCTTTACAAGAGGAGCGAATTCCAGAATAATCTTTTCTCTGGCTTCCGGCGATTTTGTCTTTGCATATTCTTCTAAAAGCTTTTTTCTGCAGACCTCATCCATCGATCCTTCGCTCCTCCTCTTTTAGTACAGCTTTCCATGCTGCCTGATTCAAACTGTCTCTTTTATGCTGCTTTGAATGTTACTCCTTCTCGCCGCGCTCCCCTTCGCTCTGGTTTTCTTCTTCCGTGGACTCGCCTTCCTTTTCAATGACCTCTCCCTCTTCCTTGAGCCTTTCCTCGTTCTGCCTGTCAAAGTAATTCAAGGTCCAGACCAGCACGCCTCCCAACAAGTAAAACACCAGAAGAACCACAAAAAGCGAAACCAGCTTTGCGAGAATCGTATAATTTTGCACATATGATATAATGCACATAATAGCGCCGGCTATCAGCATCATAAGCAGCGGTAAATTTTTCCTGTTCATACCCCACCCTCTTCAGATAATCGATTCGCTCTTACCTACGGCGCGGATATGAAATTCTCCCGTTTCAGGATAAAAAATAACTGTCCTGCCATAATTTGCCCCGGTATCCTGTGCCAGAATCGGAATCTTCAGTTCCATAAGCTTTGCCTTGGAAGCCTCTACATTGCGGCTGCCGACCTGCCCAACCGAGCTTTTATTTCCCTCAAAGGCAAACATGGTAGCGCCTCCTGCAATCTTTGCCACCATCCGGAATCTGGAGGCTCCGAGCTTCTCCATCTGTCTTACCAGCTCCACAATGCCCGTATCCGCAAACTTTGCAATATTCTGGCATCCGTTCAGCATAGCCGTACTGTCCGGCAGCATAATATGCGCCAGACCTCCTATTTTAGTCAGCGGATCTCTGATAGCAATTCCTACACAGGACCCAAGCCCCAGAGTTATCACGCTGTTCGGGCTCACGCAGGTCTTCAAATCTGCCATTCCAACTTTAATCATTTCACTCATGATTCATTCCACTTCCCTCATCCTTCACATTGTCAACTGTCAGCATACATCAAACCACCGGCAACCCCAGCGCAGTCAAAATCTTCGCATAGGATTCCAGGTCAGGAATCAGGATAAAATAACCGTCTAATTGTATTTCGTCATAAAACTGGGACTGAATCAATAAAATCTTATCGCCGAATATGCCAAACTGGATCGCGGGCACACTTAAGATAGCGCCTGCCATATCCACAGTCAGCGCGGGAGGCGTGGGAAATATCTTCAGGCTGGTAAGGGTGGACAGGGAATTCAGGTAGGCTCCCGTGATAATATTGCCCACCTCCTTCATCGCAGAAAGACCCATCTCCTCAAATTCCGCACCCGCGGGAAGCATTCCCATGGTAATTTTTTGAATCAGATGCCTGGCGCTTTCTTCCTCCACCATAAACATCATGCTTCCGGTAATATCCCCTTCAACGCCCAAAAAGACGCCGACCATGATCTGTTCCTCTCCGCCCATCATTTCGCCGACCTCTGCAAATTCAAGAAGCCTTACCTGCGGAACCTTCATATCTACCTTGCACTGCAGCATCTGCGACAGAGCCGTCATGGCATTTCCCGCACCGATATTGCCGATTTCTTTGAGAACGTCATAATAATTTTCAGTTACCTGGTCTAAGCTCATGTCGCCCATAAGTCATTGCTCCTTTGCCTGTAAGTTTTAGTTGCCCTCAAGGCTGACCGCACTTAAATCAAACAGCGAAATAAGCTCTCCGTTATGCTTTCCCACAGCGTTGATTAAGTTTGCCTTTTCATCCTTCGCATTGTAAGTGATTTTTTCTATCTCATCGGCGGTGAGCTGCACAACCTCCTTCACCTCGTCTACGATAAAGCCCACGTTGCCTTCCTGCTCAAGCTTGACAACAATAATCCGGGATGCCTTTGTGATTTCATCCGCCGCAAGCCCCATCTTCAGACGCATACTGATGACCGGAATCACCTCTCCCCGGAGATTGATAACGCCCTTCAGATAGGCGGGCATCTTGGGCACTCTGGTAATATGCTGCATTCTTACGATATTATCGATATAACGGATGTCGATGCCGTACTGCTCCTCGCCGAAGCGTATCACGATAAACTGAACCGTCTCTATAATACTTTGTTCTTCCTCGACAACGTAATTATTTGCTAAACTCAAATCCATAATTTATATACACCCCTTTCTAAATCAATGCATTGGCATCAAGAATAAGAGCAATTTCACCGTCTCCCAGGATGGTTGCGCCGCTGATAAACTTGCACTGCCTGATATATTTTCCAAGGGATTTGATAACTATCTCCTGCTGTCCTATCAGCTCGTCGATGACCAGGCCGGCAAGCTGATCCCCTTTCTTGACAATTACCACTATAAGGTTCGCCTCGTCCTTATTGGAGCTCTCCACATCCAGCACCTGATTCAGACGAATCAGCGGAATGACGGAGCCGCGCAGATGGATGACCTCCTTATTCTGCACCAGCTTCACATCGCTTGCGGGAATGTCCTCCAGGGTTTGGATGGAGCCCAGGGATATGGCGTACTTTTCGTCGCCGACAACGACCATCAGCGCCTGGATAATCGCCAGGGTCAGGGGAAGCCTGACCGTCCATGTGCTCCCCACGCCCAGCTGGGATTTCACCTCCACCTCGCCGCTCAGGGATTCTATCTTGGACTTGACAACATCCAGCCCCACGCCTCTGCCGGATACATCGGTAACCTGCTTTGCAGTGGAGAAGCTGGGCAGGAACAAAAGGCTGATAATTTCCTTATCCGTCATGTTAGCCGCCTGCTCCGGCGTGATGGCGCCTCTCTCGATAGCCTTCGCCTTCACCGCCTCCACATCGATGCCGTTGCCGTCGTCTCTCACCTCTATAATGACATTGTTTCCCTCCTGATATGCGTCAAGGAAAATGGAACCTACCGCGGGCTTGCCTCTCATTGCACGCACCTCCGCCGACTCCAGTCCGTGGTCCGCGGAGTTTCTCAGCAAATGCATCAGAGGATCTCCGATCTCATCTACAACGGTACGGTCAAGCTCCGTCTCCTCACCGGACATATACAGCTCCATCTTCTTGTCCAACTTCTTGGACAGGTCCCTGATCATGCGGGGGAACTTCGTCACGACGCTTTCGATAGGCACCATCCTCACCTTCATAACGGATTCATGCAGGTTGGTTGTGACGCTTTCCAGATACTCGATCTGCTCGTTGAAGGCGCTGTTGACAGCCGTTTCTTCCTGACTGGAGGCTGCCACCAGCGAATTCTTTGCAATGATCAGCTCGCTCACCAGATTCATCAGGGAATCCAGCTTTTCAATATCCACCCGCACGGTACAGTTTACCACCGGCTTGTTTGACGCCGGTTTCTTTACATCATTCTTAGGCGCTGCCGCCGGAGCAGCCGCAGGCGCCGATGCGGCCGCAGCGGGCTCTGCCGCAGATTCGGAGGGCTGTGCAGGCACCTGCTTCACCTCCTCCGGCGCAGGACTTTCCTCCGCCTCGTCCGCAGCGCTGTAATTTTTATTATTCTCAAGCTCGATAGGCGCGCCGACCACCCTTTCGATCTCGGACACCGCCGACGCCGCGGCAATCACCTGGTCCAGCTCCGCGTCCGACAAAATAATCAGCGTGAAATCCCTGTCAAACTTCTCGTCCTCCACATCCTGGGCACTGGGGTCGGAAATAATGATCTCACCCAGACCCTCCACCGCCTTGAATACCAGAAAAGCTCTTGCCGCCTTCAGGATACAGGCCTCATGAATACGCACGTTTAAACCATATATATTTTTGCCCTGATTCCTGGCTTCCTTAATTACCCTGATCTGAGAATCCTCCAGCGAAATCTCATCCCACTTGTTTCCTGCGCCGTCGACCGGCGCCGCAGACTCCGCCGCGGGAGCGTGCGCCGTATTCCCCTGCTTTACACCCCCGTCCCTGCCGGACAGGAAATCGTTCAGCTGTCTTATCAGGGGCTCGTTGTCGTTGGTTCCCTCGTCCGCGGAATTCTGAATATTATCCGTATACTCCTCCAGCGCATCCAGGCATTTAAAGAGCAAATCTACCATCTCGGGCACAACCTTCAGATTTCCGTTGCGCACCTCGGAGAAGACATTCTCCATGTCATGGGTCAGAGTCTGCATCCTCGAATAACCCATTGTGCCTGCCATTCCCTTCAGGGAATGCGCCGCGCGGAAAATTTCATTTATAGTGTCCATGCTTTCGGGGTCTGATTCCAATTCCATAATCCTTGTGTTAAGATTTTGTAAATGCTCCCTGGCCTCGTCAAGAAAAATCTCCAAATACTGACTTACATCCATACCTGTGCCCATTCCTTTCTCTTGTTAATACAGCTCACTTCACACCCACATTCAGGATGATCTCCTGCGCGATCTGTTCAAGCGGAACAATCTGATCGGCCAAGCCTGCGGCCGCTACGCTTTTCGGCATACCGTACACGATGCTCGTCGCCTGATCCTGCGTGATAACATGAACTTTTTTTGTGGCTTCAAGATTCCTGATTCCCGCTGTGCCGTCGGCCCCCATACCTGTCATTACCACACATATGACCTGGTCAAACCGGCTGTCCGCAAGCGATTCATACATATAGTTGGCACAGGGCTTTACACCCTCTCTCGCAGGCTCGTCGGTATAATGAATAACATGCCTTCCCGCCGCTGACGTGACAACATTCAAGTGCCTGCCGCCCATTGCGATATACACTGTACCTTCCCTCAGCTCGTCGCCCTCCGCCGCCTCCTTCACCGTGACTGCACTGAGCGAATTCATGCGCTCCGCAAACGAAGCGGTAAATCCCTTTGGCATATGCTGCACGATCAGCACCGGCGCGTCCAGATCCGCCGGGAGCTGGGGAATGACAGCCTGCAGTGCCTTGGGACCGCCCGTGGAGCTGGCAATCGCCACGACCTTCGTCCCCTGGGTGAGCTTTGCGGAGAATTTCTTGGCAATATCCACCATTTTCGTAATGGTCTCCTTGCTCTCCTGGAGCTTCTTCTGGGAATCAAAGACGGGCAGCCTGCTGTTTGCCACCACATCCAGGGTCTCCAGCAGCTCTGTCTTAAAGGACTCAACACGGCAGTCCATGGCGCTGTCAGGCTTATGTATGAAATCAAGGGCTCCAAGCTCCAAAGCATCGAGAGTGGTCTGCGCCCCCTCCTTCGTATCTGTGCTCGCCACCATAACCCTTGCTGAAATCTTGAATCTGCGGAGCTCCTCCAAAAGCTGCAGCCCGTTCATTCTGGGCATGTTTACATCCATGACAACCGCATCATACTGATTTCTGCTTAACAGGTCAAAGGCTTCCACGCCATTTGTCGCTCTTTCCACAACCTGAAACCTTTCATCAGCATCAATTATATCACAAAGTACCCTTCTCATGAGTGCAGAGTCATCCACAACCAAAATTTTTTTCGGCATATTCATCACTACCCCTTCTTACGGCTTTTTCTTTCCTCCTCAAAGATATACCTGATGATTTCCTCACGGGTCTCCGTATCCATGTCATAATACTGCACACGATGCTCATAAACGCCGGAACGGTTTTCCAGCTCCTTCGCGCTCAAAACCTTTCCGACTACCTCGTATTTCTTTCTGTCTCCGCCCTTGAAAAGATGGTAGCTGCAATAAAGCAGGCTGCCGGGCTCATAGTACTGGGAGGAAAGAAAGCGCAGCCCTCCCCCGCTGATATCCACAATCACGCTCTGTTTGAGGGGCAGTCCCGGAGTCAGGGAATAGGGCATCTTCTGCTCTATCGTCTGCAGCTCGGTCTCCTCCAGATTGCGTGAATACATTTCCAGCGCGCAGCTGAATCGATAATACTCCCGTCTCTGGAATTTTCTTAAATTGCTGGTCAGCTCCACCACAAGCAGGTAGACATTGTCGCTCTTATACCTGTCAATAATTCTTGCAAAGCATTGATACAAGCTGTCTTTCCCATAAAAAACAATGTCGTACTCACTGTCAACCGGCAGAAGAATCAGCTTGGTTTTTTCCATGGGCATTGTGATCTCCAGGGTATCCTCGGACAAAACATCATATACCGAGCTGATATAGGTTTTTCCCTTCTCATCCCCCTGTTTCTCGCCGTCCTTCTCAACATTGTGAAGCTCGATTTTGTTAAACCTTGTAATAAAATTTGAAAGCATATCTGCAGCTGCCTCCTGTCCTGTCTTAATAATGTTTTATTTTAATTTACAAAACCGCAGCTCCCTCATCCTGCAGCTCTGCCCCCTTATTTTTTACCATTAATTATATGTGAAAAAAATGCCGCCATGCCTCTTTTAGGCTGTCTCTCAGCCTCCGTCCTGCCCAGCAGTCTCTCCGCAATCCGCTGATATGCCTGCGTTGACCGCGCCCCCGGGTTCTGCAAAGAAACCGGAACCTGCCGCATGACGGCTCCCGACAGCTGGCTGTCCTCCGGAACAAAACCCAGATAGGTCATGGGAATCTTCAAATAACGCTCTACTACCGCATTTAACTTGTCAAACAGTATCTGTCCTTCCGGTCCCTTTGACACCCTGTTTACAAGCATCTTCACCTTGGTCGCTTCCTGGTCATACCGGGGATGGCGATACAGCGCCTTCAGCAGCGAATAGGAATCCGTGATGGACGTGGGCTCCGGCGTGGTTACAAGCAGTATTTCCCCGCTTGCCACAAGAAATTCCAGCACAGCGTCGGCAATTCCCGCCCCCGTATCCACTATTATGATATCCGCCATGGCATCCAGCTGCACCAGATTCTGAATAATATAATTCAGATAATCCTGACTCAGGTTCGACATACCCGCAATACCGCTTCCCCCGGAGATAAACCCAACATCCATGGGGCCCCAAGTGATAATATCCGTTATGCTTTTCCCCTGATAGATCAGATCACAAAGATTGTGCTTCGGCACGGTGCCAAACATAATTTCAATATTTGCAAGGCCAAAATCCGCATCCAGAATAATGACCTTTTTACCCATTTTACGAAACTGTATCGCCAGATTAATGGATGTGTTGGACTTTCCAACTCCGCCTTTTCCGCTTGTAACAGTAATGACACGAGCCAAGGGTCTTATCTGCTGTTGTCCCGCTTTTATGATTCGTAACTGCTCCGCCTGGTCCATATCCTACCTCCTATTTCCAGCTGCCGCAGGCGGCAGCCTGTTCCGCTCTCTTATCTTCAGCCCCCATGAGAGCCTACACCTTTTCGTTTTTAGTACTCAAAAGCTGTTTCACCGTTTTCTGCGGGTCAAACGCTTCAATATCGCTGGGAACATTCTGCCCGTATGTCACGTAGGCAATGGGTTTATCGGTAAAAAGCTTGATATTCATCAGATTTCCCATCATCGCCGTCTCGTCCAGCTTCGTAAAAATCAGCTGATAGTCCGCAACCGGTTTATAGCTCGCCGCAATTTTTATCAGGTCGCGGTATTTCGTAGTGGCGGACAGCACCAGAAAGGTCTGGCACTCCCCTGACTCGTTCATCGCCTTCAGCAGACTTTTCATACTGTCAAGACGCTCCTCATTCTGATGGGAATGGCCCATGGTATCTACAAATATGTAGTCATAGTCCCTGAAATCCCGAACCGCTTTTCTGGCGTCATCCTCGGAATAGATCACGCGAAAGGGAACCTCAAGAATGTTTGCATAGGTTCTGAGCTGCTCAGCCGCAGCGATCCTGTAGGTGTCCGCGGTCAAAAGCGCCACCTTCTTTTTCTGCTCCATGGAAAAGCCGCTGGCAATTTTCGCTATGGTGGTGGTCTTTCCTACGCCGGTGGGTCCCATAAAGAGCACGATCTTGGGTCCGGATTCCGCCGGAGTGATGCCCTCCGCCTTGCTGAACATCAAAATCATTTTCTGATATACATTCGCAAGAATATAGTCAAACGGCAGATTGGGCTTTCTGGTCTTGTCCACATCGTCCACAATCTGATTCGCATATTTTTCGTCAACCTCGCTGTCAAGCATGGTGTTATACAAAAGACGGATAAATCTATCCTGTTCCGTATCCTCCTTACTCTCTGCCGCATCCTCCTTCTCGGATGAGGCAGACTCGTCCGAGCCTTCACTCTCGCCTTTTTCCATCTCGCTCTGTTGAAAACGAGTCACAAGCAGCGCCTGCAGGCTGTCCAGCTTCTTCTCTATATTCTGCGAGCTCTCGGTCACCACATTCACCGCTGTCTGTGTGGCGCGTACCTGCGTTTCCAGCTTGGAGGTATCCTTTGACGGCGCAGGCCGCTGGATATCCCTTTCCTCCTCCAGCGCAACGGTGATCTCCACCTGCTTTGCCGCAAAGAGGCCCGCTATGCCTTTCTTTTTCACATCCCTGACATTCATGATTACGACGCCGCTTCCCAGCTCCTTTTTCGCAGCCTCCACCGCGTCGCTCTCTGTCTTTCCCACATACTTTTTAATAATCATTATGCCGTCACCATCCCAACTGACTGTAGTTCTACGTTAGATTCCACTTCATTGTAAGACACGACCACCAGGTCCTTATAATAGTCTTCTATCAAACGCTTAAAATATATACGCACAATAGGCGACGTTATAATAATGGGATTTTTTCCCAGGTTTTCCAGCTTTTTTGCCTCTTTGCCCACACAGTCGATAATCGCCCTCGACCGGTTGGGGTCCAGATTGAGAAAAGCTCCGTTTTCCGTCTGCTTCACGCCTCCCATGATCTCCTGTTCGATCTTAGGGTCAAGCGTCACCACCTGAGTAGTCTCATGGGCAGGGAAATATTTCGTAGAGATAGCACGCTTCAGGGCCTGCCTCACATACTCCGTCAAAATATCCGGGTCTCTGGTAGTGGGTGCATAGTCCGCCAGAGTCTCCATAATCGTCAAAAGATCCCTGATGGAAATACCCTCCTTCAGGAGATTCTGAAGCACCTTCTGGATCTCGCCCAGCCCCAGCAGCTTGGGCATCAGCTCATCCACAAGCGAAGGATTGGTCTCCTTGAGATTGTTGACAAGATTCTGTACATCCTGTCTTGTCAAAAGCTCAGATATATACTGCCTGATGGTCTCGGTCAGATGTGTGGCGATAATGGAGGGCGGGTCCACCACGGTATAGCCCAGGCTCTCCGCTCTCTCCCTCTGCCCCTCCGTGATCCAGATCGCAGGCAGGTGGAAGGAAGGCTCGAAGGTAGGAATACCCGTGATCTCCTCCTCAACATAGCCGGGATTCATCGCCATGTAATGGTCGAAAAGAATTTCTCCCTCACTGATCTGAATACCCTTTATTTTAATAATATACTGGTTCGGGTTCAGCTGGATATTGTCCCTCAAACGAATAATGGGGACAACGGTTCCCAGCTCCAGGGCGATCTGCCGTCGTATCATAACCACACGATCCAGCAGGTCTCCTCCCTGATTGACATCCGCAAGGGGAATGATACCGTAACCGAACTCCAGCTCGATAGGGTCCACCTGCAGCAGGCTGTTGACGTTTTCAGGCTGCCTGATCTCGTCCGCAGCCGCCTCCTCCGAGTCTACCTCGCTTTCTATCTGCGCCGTCTCCAGATTGCCGGCAATGACCCTGCCGCCAACCACAAATACCAGCCCCATTCCCAGGAACAGGATTGTATTCAGGTCGGTTGCGATTCCCAAAAACGCAAGCGTCGCCCCCACCAGGTACATGACCTTCGGCACGCCGAACAGCTGCTTTACAATCGTAGGACCAAACTCCGCCTCCTTGCCGCCCTTTGTCACCAGAATACCGGTTGACAGAGAAATCAGCAGGGAAGGAATCTGACTTACCAGACCGTCACCGATGGTAAGAATACCGTAGTTGTCAAGGGCGGACATGACATCCATGTTGCTTCGCAGCATGCCCATGGCAATACCGCCTATGAGGTTGATCGCCGTCAGCAGAAGGCCGGCGGTTGCGTCTCCCTTTACATATTTTACGGCACCGTCCATGGAGCCGAAGAAGCTGGACTCCTGCTGGATCTTGTCACGCCTTGCCTGCGCTTCCTTGTCGTCGATGACGCCCGTATTCAAATCGGCGTCGATTGCCATCTGCTTACCGGGCATGGCATCCAGGGTAAATCTTGCGGTTACCTCAGCCACACGCTCGGAGCCCTTATTGATAACCATGAACTGAATCAAAATCAGAATAACAAAGACTATGGCGCCTATGATCAGGTCGCCGCCTCCCACGAACTGTCCGAAGGTCATGACCAC
Source organism: uncultured Acetatifactor sp. (assembly GCA_910578215.1). GTDB lineage: Bacteria > Bacillota > Clostridia > Lachnospirales > Lachnospiraceae > Acetatifactor. The sequence goes on from CAJTPH010000002.1 coordinate 66,105, forward strand.
GTTTCCCGCCGTGCCGGTCCTCAGAATCAGCCTGGTTGAGGAAACGTTCATGGCAAGCCTGAAAATGGTGGTAAACAGCAAAATCGTAGGGAAGAAGGACAAGTCCAGCACTTCCTTGGAAAACATGCACACAAAGAGAATCGTAAACGCAAGCGCCATGTTCAATGCCATAAATACATCCAAAAGCACCGCGGGAAAGGGTACGATCAGCATTATAAAAGCCACCAGAATATAAATCGCCACCATGGCATCCGTCTTCTGTAATCTTGAAAAATTCATGCTGTCCCCTCCTTTCTGAATTCTAATCAAACCCTTATTTTTATTTTTAACCCCTGTCAGAGATAATTCTCTTAATTTATAATGAAACCTGTACGTTCCGGGAAGCCCCCGGAAAAATTCAGCCGGCATCCCATGCCGATTGAGGCCCGGCATGCGCCTTACCAATATTATAATCTATCATATTTTGCCCTGCAGGTGATACACAAACGCAAGCACCTCCGCAACCGCCTGATACAATTCCGGCGGAACCATCTGCCCCACGTCCACATTTGCATAGAGCATACGCGCAAGGGGCTTATTCTCTACAATCTCGATTTTATTTTCCTTTGCGACTTCCTTGATCTTCGCAGCCAGATAATCCTCACCCTTCGCAATAACTACAGGCGCGTCCGCAACCTTCGGATCATACTTCACCGCCACCGCATAATGGGTAGGGTTGGTGATGACCACATCCGCCTGAGGCAGACTCTGCATCATACGCCTGCGGGATACCTCCATCATCTTCTGCTTGATCTTACTCTTAACCGCCGGATCTCCTTCCTGCTGCTTATATTCCTCCTTGACCTCCTGCTTTGACATTTTCATGTCGTTTTTGAATTTCACCTTCTGATAGGTGAAATCGGCGGCGGCAATGATCATATAAAAAGCCGAGATCCTGATCCCCAGGTCCGTGACGGTCTCCGCTGTGATCTGCAGCGCCTGCATCAGCGACACATCGTACAGATTCAGCAAAACCGCCCATTTATCTTTTAGCAGGCCGTAACAGATATATACGATCATAAGGATCTTTATAACTGACTTGACAAGCTCCACCAGGGACTGGACGGAAAAAAGCTTTTTAAACCCTTTCAAAGGATTGAGCTTGCTGAATTTGGGCTTCATGGGCTTAAAGGTAGGCTTCCACTTTACCTGGACAAGGTTGCTCACAAAAGCCACCACCAAACCGATCAGTAGAATAGGCGCAACTATGCGAAGCACCTGAAACAGCATCATGCGGAACACGATGCCGCTCTCCGCCTGGGGCAGCTCCCCGTGCCAGAACGTAACCATCTCGGGCACCATATTGTAGATTCCGGAAAAGAGCTCCAGCATCTGCGTCCCCATATGGCCCACCCAGAGCTTCAATAGCAAAAACAGCGCCAGAAGCCCCAGCCCGTTGGGTATCTCGCGGCTCTTAGCCACCTGGCCTTCCTTGCGGGCGTCAGTTAATTTTTTTTGAGTGGCGGGCTCTGTTCTTTCGCCGCCCATTCCCTCTTTTGCAAAAAACTGCAGGTTATAACGAATCATGTCATGCCTTCCACAAAGGAAATAATCATCTTCTTCATCTCCCGAAAAACAAAATCGGCGACTCCGGGCAGCATGCCCGCGGTAAAAAACAAAACGGACAGCCCTGTCAAAACCTTAAACTGAATACCTACCGAAAACATATTCAGCTGAGGCGCCACCTTTGCCAGAATACCCAAAACCGCATTTAACAGCAATATCGTACAAAAAACCGGCAGTATCATGCGAAAGCCTATTATGACATAGTCGCTCAGAAAGGTCAGCATGGAATTCAGGAGGGACTCCGTGGAAAATACCGCCTTGTTAATGGGTATCAGCTTATAGGTATCCGCCATCGCCCCAAATAGATAACGGTACATTCCCGTGGCTATCATTAAAAGCATCACCACATACTGATACAGGATTCCCGTTATGCTGGAATTCTGCTGTGTGGTAGGGTCCATGAGCGTCACCATGGTCAGACCCACCTCCATATCCGCAATATGCCCCGCAAAATTCACAATGGAGGTACAGATATTTGCCGCAAAACCGATCAGCAGCCCTACTACCGCCTCCTTCATCACAATGATGGAATACTCTATGAGCGTGTCATACGCAACCGCCTCCGCGGGAGTCAGCGCCTGATACAAAAGCATGGAGGTAAAAAAACTGATTCCTATTCTCACCATCGCGGGCGTATTCTTCATGCTGAAAAAAGGAGCCACAAAGACAAAGCAGGACATTCTTGTTAATATCAAGAGAAAATATTCCAAATCGTAGATCGAAAAAGAAAGATTTTCCATCCGCCCGGCTCCCGTCAGCTGTGAATATAAAGGTTAAAGCTGGACCAAAGCTCCGTCATAAATTCTACAATAGACGTCATAATCCAGTTGCCGAAAAAAATAATCGAAATAAACACGCATATAATCTTGGGCACAAAGGTAAGCGTCTGCTCCTGAATGGAGGTTACAGTCTGAAAAATACTGACCGCCAGACCCACACACAGAGAAACCAGCAGCATCGGCATCGCCGTTCTGATGATCAAATACAATGTCTGCCTTGTAATATCCGTCACAACCTCTGTTGTCATCTCTCACACCATCCTTTCCGTAAGTACTCTCCCGCCCGGTCCCACTGCACAAAAGCCAAAATGCTTCGTCAGCGCAGGAAAAATGTTCTGACCAGGTTGTCAATAATCAGGCTCCAGCCGTCCGCGAGAACAAACAGCAAAATTTTAAAGGGCATGGAAATCGTAGTGGGCGGCAGCATCATCATACCCATGCTCATCAGCGTGGACGCCACCACCATATCTATCACAATAAAGGGAATATAGATCATAAACCCTATCCAGAAAGCGATCCTGAGCTCGCTCAGCATAAAGCTTGGGAGCAGCACAGACAGGGGAATATCGTCATTTTCCCCGCTCCAGGTCTTGCCTGCAATATTCATGAACATCTGCACGTCCTTCACCTGAGTTTGAGGATACATAAATTCTCTCAGGGGTACGATAGCTTTTTCCAGCGCCTCGTCCTGACTTATCTCCCCCGCCTGATAAGGCTTGACCGCCTGCTCGTTGATCTGGGTGATTGTCGGCTCCATGATAAAGAAGGTCAGTATCAGAGCCAGCCCTATCAGTACCTGATTGGGCGGAGCCGTCTGGGTATTCAGCGCGGTACGGGTAAAATGCAGCACAATGATGATCCGGGTAAAGGAGGTCATCATAATAATAAGCGCCGGCGCGACGGAGATCAGTGTCAGGATCAGCAATATCCTCAAAGTACCGTTAAGCTCCCCGTTACCCTCGCTGTACGTAATGCTCCAGCCATTTGGCTTGGTATCTGACGTACTGATTCCTTCCGCGTCGAGAGCGCCTGGGGAATTAATCATGGTGGAAACAGCCGCCCTGCCGGGCAAGTATCCGCCCTCTGCCGCGGCATGCGCGGTCATGGAATTTTGAATACACAATATGCCCACCGTGACCAGTAGGCATATTATCGCTGCTATTCGCTTTATTTTTAGCTTATTCTTCATCATGTAACTGGTTTTCCTTTGGTTCTTCCGGGGTTCCTCCGGATTTATTTACAGCCTTGTCAAGAAACTGTTTGAAGCTGAAGCCCTGTGCGGTGCCTGCGGCCTTCAGCTGCTCCTCTGGTATCTCCCCCAACATGGTAACCGTGTCCTTACAGACAGCAAGCACCACGTATTTATCACCTATCCGCACAATCTGAATATATTTGTTTCCTGATATACGCGCAGTCTCTATTACCTGCACATTCCCATTAACACCCTGCTGTTTCTGATAGTTTGCAATCCATTTCGTGGTCAGCGCCGTCACGGCAAGCACAATGACAAACAACAGAAGCACGGTGATAAACTGTGCGTAACCGTCAGCTTTTCCTCCGGTCAAAAGCAGATCCATTAACCGACAACCTTCTTTACTGCCTCAAGCACACGTTCGGCCTGGAAGGGTTTTACGATAAAGTCCTTCGCTCCCGCCTGAATGGATTCGATAACCATAGCCTGCTGACCCATTGCCGAACACATAATGATCTTTGCCGCAGGATCGTTCTTCTTAATCTCCTTCAGCGCCTGAATACCGTCCATTTCAGGCATGGTGATGTCCATCAGCACAAGATCGGGAGTACACTCCTTATACTTCTCCACCGCCTTAAGACCATTCTCTGCCTCACCTGCGACAGTATATCCGTTTTTTGTCAGGATATCCTTAATCATCATCCTCATGAATGCCGCGTCATCACATACCAGAATATTCTTTGCCATTTAACCTTCCTCCTACTTGATAATCTCTGTTACTCTTATTCCGAAGCTTTCTTCAATTACTACCACTTCTCCCTTGGCAACGAACTTTCCATTTACCAATACATCTATCGGCTCACCGGCAATTTTATCTAACTCGATAATCGTACCCGGTGTAAAGTTGAGGATTTCGGAAATCGACTTGGTTGTTCGGCCAAGCTCCACTGTGACCTCCAGGGGCACATCCATGATCAGCCCAATATTTTCCTGCCCGGCAAGACCCTGGGCATCGTTTGAAAAATTCTGGAACTGTGCAGGCTGGACATTTACGCTCTGCAGCGCCTGAGGAGCCATCCCCATAGGATACATACCTGCCTGCATGGGCATTCCCATCTGCATCATCTGAGGATTCATACCCGGCTGCATAGGCATTCCCATCTGCATCATCTGAGGATTCATACCCGGCTGCATGGGCATTCCCATCTGCATCATCTGAGGATTCATAGCGCCCTGTGCGGGCATTCCCATCTGCATGCCGCCCATGTTCATCTGAGCATCCATACCCGGCTGCATGGGCATTCCCTGCATCATCTGAGAATTCATGCCGCCCTGTGCAGGCATTCCCATCTGCGCCGAATCCGCACCCGCCGCCTGGCCTGCCGAAGCGCCTGTCTGGGGAGCCGGTTCCGGTGCAGCGCCTGAGAGCTGCGATCCGATAAAGGTATCCACCACCTTTTTCGCAAAATCCACAGGATACAGCTGCATGATAGTACTGTCCACCAAATCGGCAATCTGCATTCTAAAGGATATCTTGACAAATGCACCGCCCAAAAAAGGCGATATGTCCGCGCCATCCTTAACCTGGGTCAAATCAAGCAGGGAAGAATCCGGCGGACTGATATCAATCGTCGTCTTAAGCATGGTGGAAAGCGATGTCGCCGCAGAACCCATCATCTGGTTCATCGCCTCTGAAATCGCGCTCAGGTGCAGCTCTCCGAGCTCCCCGTCCGTATTGGTTCCGTCACCGCCCATCATCAGATCGGTGATAACCTTTACATCGTGCTCTTTCAGCACCAGCATATTTGTGCCGTCCAAACCAACTGTATACTTTATCTGAATAAAAACACAGGGTCTTTCATAATCGCCCAGCAGCGTGCTCCAAGTTGCGATCTCTACCTTGGGAGTCGTAATATTTACCTTTCTGTTTACAAGGGAATACAGCGTAGTCGCTGAGGACCCCATGCTGATATTTGCCACCTCCCCGATGGCATCCTTCTCCACATCGGAAAGAAGATCTGCATAATCCTCGGCATTTTGAACCTTAGGTGGTTCGCTGCTTGGTGCTGCGGCGGCTTCCCCACTGCCGCCATCCTCTGATGCCCCGTCCTCTGACAGGTCCATGCCGTTCAGTAAGGCATTTATCTCGTCCTGAGACAGCATTCCGTCCATTACTTACTCCTCCTCTCTGATAACCGATGTAATCCGGACAGCATAAGAGTCTTTTTCGGCGCCGGGTAATGCGGTAAACTTTCTAATGTTACCCACATACACATTCATGTCATCATCCACTTTTGAATCAAGGCGGATACAGTCTCCGACCTGAAGATTCACAAAATCATTGACTGAGATTACACTCTTGCCAAGTACCGCCCTGATAGGTATATCTACCTTGCGGATCAATGATTCAATATACGATTCGTAATTTTCATCATGATTCTCCTGCATAGTGGAGAACCAATATTTTGTATTCAGCTTATCCATGATGTCTTCCAGCGTAAAGAACGGAAGGCAGATGTTCATAAAGCCTTCAACATCCCCGATCTTCATGTTCAGCGTTACAATCGCTACCATGTCGTTGGGGGCAATCACCTGCGCAAACTGCGGATTTGTCTCCACACGCTGCAGCAGCGGCGATATATCAATAACGTTTTTCCACGGGTCCCTGAGGAGCTGGGTAAACATTACCAATATCTTTTCAATTATGGTGTGCTCTATCTCCGAAAACTCCCTGCTCTTTTCCAGCGGGAGACCGCTTCCTCCAAGCATACGGTCCAGCATGGCATAGCCCAGATTCGTCGCCAGATCCATAATAATGGTTCCGTTCAGCGGTGCGAAATTAATAATTCCCAGTATTACCGGGCTGGACAGCGCATTTGTAAACTCGCTGAAGGTATTTGTCTCGGAGCTTGCCACCGTCACCTGTACGTTCTTACGGAGATATACCGGAAGATTGGTGGAAATCAATCGGCTGTAATGTTCAAATATAATTTCCAGCGTTCTTAAATGTTCTTTTGAAAACTTTGTAGGGCGGCTGAAGTCATAGTTTTTAACCTTCTTTTCTTCGCTGTCCTGCATCTTGTCTACGTCTAATTCACCTGCGGACAATGCCGCAAGCAGGTTATCTATTTCATTTTGGGAAAGAACCTCGCCCACACAAGTTCACCTCCTAACACAGGGCTTTTACTTTCTTACCTGTGTGGCTTTATTGGTACTTTATATTGCTTATGGATATTCTGTAGATAAAATCCGAACCAAACAGCTCCTGTATTTCCTTGAGAAGCTCCTCCCTGACACCTTCCGTATCCTGTTGGAATTCCTCCTGCGTATGCCTTGATATGACGGAGTTGATCGTATCCTTAATCACACTGTCATAGGCAGCTATCTTCTCCTCGCCGCCCAGCTTCTTATAATCCTTATGCTTCTTGTTCTGCTGCAGTCCAAGATCCATTATAATATACCCCTGCTTGCCGTCCTCCTTGACGACCGATACCATCAGCTGCAGCATGTTGTATACCTCCGTGTCCGACATGGGCACATCCGTCACCGCAACGCCGCCGGGATTATACAGCTCTATCTTCAGCACCGAAGCGATGCTGGTGATAAGCTCTCCCGTCTTTTTGTTCGTGCCGACGACACTTACCATCATAACTACGGACAATATGATATTTACAACCAGCAGCACTAAGATCAATACGCTTAAAAGATTTTTCTTCATAGCTCATAGTCCCCTCTTTTGCCATATATTTTTAATTATGAGACGGATTTAAAATCCTGATTTCCACCCTTCGGTTCCGGCTCCTGCCCTCCTCCGTGGAGTTGTCGGCCACCGGCACTCTCTCTCCCATCCCCGAGTGCTTCATATTCGTGGGATTTAAGGAAGTATTTTCAACCAGATAGTAAAATACCTCCCTGGCTCTGGCATCGCTCAGCTCCTCGTTGTTCCTGTATCTTCCGCCGGACTGGGGAACATTGTCGGTATGACCCTCTATCTCAATGGACCCGTTGCTGTACCGCTCCAGAATCAGCCCGACCTTGTCGAGTATTTCCATCGATCCTGTCTTTACATCGGCGCTTCCGGAATCAAAAAGCAGCGCGCCGCTCATGCTCAGCTGGATATACTGTGCCGTAAAGCTTACCTCGACCTCGTCTCCGATCTCGTTTTCCACCAGAGACTCCTCTATCTTTTCGGCGATCTCCTCGTTCTGCTGCAGCTTTCCCTCGGCAAGCTTTTCCTCCAGCGCCTCCGGAGAACTGTCATACTCGTTATAATCATCACCTTCATTCTCGCTGTCCGCAGTTTTGCCCGTACTGTTGATATACTGGTCAAGCTCGTTCAGCTGGCTCACTCCGTTGCTGATAAGTATGCCGTCGCCGATGGCAGTAGAACCCCCGTCAAAAAAACTGACCGTGCTGTTGATGGACGCCACAAACGCGGCTAATTTGTCTTCCTGTATGGTTGACATGGAAAACAGCATAACGAAAAAGCAGAGCAGCAGGTTCATCAAATCCGAGAAGGTCGCCATCCACGCCGGCGCACCCGCTGGCGGCGCATCTTCCTTGCGCTTTGCCATTATTCTTCACCCCCCGCATTTTCGTCAACGGCGATCTGTCTGTCCTTAGGTGCAAGGAAGGATTTCAGCTTTTCCTCAATTACGCGGGGATTCTCGCCCGCCTGGATAGACAAAAGCCCCTCGATCATAACTTCCTTTAACATCATCTCCTCAGCGTTGTCTGCTTTCAGCTTGCTGGATACAGGAATACATATCCAGTTTGCCAGCAGGGAACCGTACAGGGTTGTGATCAGCGCAACCGCCATAGCGGGGCCGATCGCTGCGGGGTCCTCCATATGGTATAACATATCCACCAGACCTACCAGGGTACCGATCATACCCCAGGCAGGACCCATGGAAGCAAGCGTATCCCAAAAGCCGATGCGGTCCTTATGTCTGCCCTCGACGCTCACCAGCTCCGTCTCCATAATCGCGCGGACCAGGTCGGGGTCGGTACCGTCCACCACAAGCAGAATACCCTTTTTCAAAAACGGCTCGTCCATGTCCGTAGCCGCTTCCTCAAGCGACAGCAGACCTTCCTTACGCGCCACATTCGAGAGATCAATAATTTTTTGAATCATCTCTCCCGTATTCAGCTTTGACGCCTTAAATATCAATGTAAAACTCTTGAGGCCTCCGATGTAACCCTGGAGACTGTGCGAGGTGAGAGTCGCTGTGAACGCACCGCCCAAGGTTATGATAAAAGAAGGTACATCTATGTACTCCATAAAGCTGCCGCCGCTCTTCGAAATGGAGCTGAAGATACCGAAGATGAGCATTACGAAACCTAAAATAAGACCGAGTAAAGACGCTATATCCACGAAAATCACCTAGTACTTTTGCATTATTCCGCAAAAATATCCTTTCTATATGATTTTACAAGATTTTTTATCTCTTGTCTACTTTCTTTTACAATTATTTTTTTCCCAGTGGTCAATGTGATCACTGTATCGGGCGTTTCCTCCACAATTTCGAGCAAATGCGGATTCACAAGAATTTTCACACCATTCAACTTAGTCACCTCTATCATTCCCATTCCCTCAATATAATAAATTTACCCCTCTGCAGTGTAATACCGGGCAAATTTCGGCTGAAGCCGTCTCCCCAGGTCCCCTATCACACATTCCAAAGGGACGGAATACCTTCCGTCCCCTTAGTATATCACATTTATCTCTATAATGCCAGAAAAAAATTATCTTTTTAAATTGGTCAATTCTTCCAGCAGAGAGTCGGAAACCGTTATAATACGGCTGTTTGCCTGGAAACCACGCTGTGTGGTGATCATCTCCGTAAACTCGGAGGACAGATCCACGTTACTCATCTCCAGCTGTCCGGTGGACATCTTTCCGCCGCCTGCCGTGATATCCACGCCGATACCGTCAAATTCTCCCGAGTTCAGTGTAGCCGCGTACATGTTGTCACCCATCTTTTCAAGACCGGACGCATTGGCAAAACTTGCAGTGGCAATCTGACCCAGACATTTAGTCACGCCGCTGTCATAGCTTGCAATGATCCTGCCGTTGGTCTCAATGGCAACACCGATCATCTTTCCCAGACGCCGTCCCATTCCATGCCCGTCATAATCGCCGCTGGTTGCGCCTATGGTACATGTGCCCTTGTTGTCCAGTACGGAGGTCTCGGAGAAATCGATTACAATATTCTCAAAATTGCCCTCGCCGATGCTTCCCAGATTCAATGTAACCGTGCTCTGGGTGGACTGACCGTTGACTCCCACAAAGTGGCCCTTGCCCGGATCATAATTCACCCTGACACCGGTAAAGTTGCGCCCGGAGGTCTCGAAGCTGGTATCCTCCGGCGCCGTTCCGCCCGCAGGCGTAACGAAGGTAGGCAGGGAGGTAAAGCCTGTCGTAGGCTCCGCGGGATAAGTGTTCATAGTCGTGTTGGCATTGACGATCATCTCTCTTATGGAAACCTTCGTCTCCGTAGGATTGGGCGTGGCGGCCGTGGGATCATTGTCCGAAACGGTACAGATCAGATTCAGGAAATCCTCCGTGGAGCCCTCGTAGCCGTAAGCCTTGGCAATGGCATCCAGCTGGTCCTGCACCGTTCCCTTGGAGTGGTCGGCCTGATCGATCCATTCGTTTGAACCCTTCAGCGCGTTGCCGTCCACAATATTCGCAAGGTTTGCCACCTCCGTGTCGCCGGCTGCTCCCTTCTTGTAAAGGATCTTGCCCGTAGCGTCCCAATGATAGTCCTTGGAGTTAAAGCTTATCTTGCCCGCCTTATCCTGGGTGGTGCTGCTTCCGAACAGAGAGAAATTGTTTACATCCGCAACCTTGTTGGGATTGGGAGAAAGATCCACCTCCTCCCCTGCGGCATTTTCGATCTTTACAAGCTCGACGCTGTACTCATTCACATCGTCAGACTGCTTGAACACGAATTTAGCCGTATAGCTGTAGCCCTGGGAATCATAGAACTGCATGTTTACGCTTCTGCCGTTGATGCTTGCCACATCCGGGTCCAGCTTGTCGATAATGCCCGACATGTTGCCCTGGGTGGTAGCCTCGGGGGGATAGGTCATATTCGCGGCGCTCATAATACGCAGCGCGGAAACGGTGTCCTTTCTGACGGCGTTGGTCTCCTCGTCAAACTGCCAGCCCATGACATTGTAGCCGGTGCTGGTCATGGCAAGGTTGCCCGCAGCATCCACATAAAAGGAGCCGTCGCGGGTGAACAGGTTCTGCGTGCCGTTGTTTACCACAAAGAAATTGTCGCCCTCTATCATGACGTCAAAGGGATTTCCCGTGGACTGCGCGGAGCCCTGGCCGGTAATATTGATATTGATAGCGCCCGACTTTACGCCCAGACCGATCTGTCTTGCGTTGATACCGCCGGTGCCGGTGGTTGCATTGGGTCCGCTTGCCCTCTGGGTGGTCTGGCTCATCAGATCGGCGAAGACGATGCTGCTGGTCTTGTAAGCTACCGTATTTACGTTTGCGATATTGTTACCAATAACGTCCATCTTGGTCTGGTGCGTTTTAAGGCCGGCAACACCAGAAAAAAGTGATCTCATCATAAGGCTTTGTTCCTCCTGTTAATAAATCCATTCGGAAACGGCAGTCCCCTCTGTCAGTCGGGAACCCATAACCTCCGTTAAGGTCCGGTTATATAATGACCGCTCCGTTGATGTTTGTAAAAATATTGTCGTCTGTCTCTGTGCTATCCATTGCGGTGACAACCGTTTGATTGGGAACATTTACGATAAACGCAAGCTGATCCACGATCACCAGAGAATCCCTGATGCCCTTCTGCTGCGCCTTCTTCGTCCCGTTCTCCAGTCTCTCCAGCTGGCTGCCTGTCAGTTCAATATTACGGTCGGCAAGCCTTCCCATGCAATGCTTGGAAAACTTCAGACCCCCGGCGCCCTGCAGCGCCTTCTGCTGTAATATATCCTGAAACGAAAGCCCCTCCGTGGTCTCCCGTGTATCTGACCTCTGTGCCTTGCCCAGATACTGGTCAGTAAGCTGTGCAATAGAAAGATAGTTATTATTTTTTATATTCATCCTTCTATGCTCCTTTTATATCCGTTCATTCACTGCGGTCCGGCGTTTCCAAAGCCCTACGCCCCGGCAGTTCCGCCGCCTGTGGAACCGCTTCCCTCCGTGCCTCCGCCCGTAGCTCCGCCGCCCGTTGTTCCGCTTCCCTCTGTGCCTCCGCCCGTTGTTCCGCCTGTGGAGCCGCTTCCCTCCGTGCCGCCGTCTGTAGTTCCGTCTGTCGAGCCGCTTCCCTCCGTGCCTCCGCCCGTCGACCCGTTTCCTTCCTGCTCCAGCTTATCCGCTGCATCCTGCACGAGCTTAAGCCTTTCGACGTATTCCTTATATCTCTTTACGGTATCCTCTGCAAGGAAACTCTTTTCATAATCGTTCATGCCTTCATAGATCTCTTTCAGCTTCTCGATCTTGTCCTTGTAGGACAAATCAATAGCACTGACTCTGGGCAGCATATTCAGCGACAGGGTAAAGCTGTATGCCTTATCAAACGCCTGCTTGTATTCAAGGTCAACGATTGTATCCAGATCATCAATGGAATAAAGCGACTCCTCGATGGAAAGATATGCCTTGTTGTTCTCAAACACAACATAATCGACCTTGCCCTCCTTAACGCCCGGCGCTCCCGAAGATGAAGTGACCTTAACAAATACGGTCTCTCCCACCAGCGCGCTCGCCCTTGCCAGATCGGTGCTTGCCGCCATATTCTGGATCTGCTCAACCTGCGAGAACTGTGCATACTGCGCGACATACTCGGTGTTGGTCGTGGGCTGCAGCGGGTCCTGGTACTGCATCTGCGCCACCAGAAGCTGCAGAAACGCTTCCTTATCCATGCCGTTATTTGCGCTGTTTGCCTTTTTCAGCGAGGTCTGCGACATCGTCTCCACAATTTTCCCGTCCTCTACGGGTGCAAATAAAGACGCCATAATTCATTTTCCTTTCGTTATTATTTTTTACTGCAATAGCCCTGCTTTTAAACCTTTTTCGTCATGCGGTATAATCCACCGTACTGCCGCCTGCCGCAAGCATGTCGGCTGCCAGCGCATCTTCTTCCTCCATGTCGTCCATATCGGACAGATCATTCAGGTTAATTCTTCTGACCCGCGCTTTCTTTGACGGCTCGTTGCCTCCCTGGCTCTGTTCCCTGCCCTGTTCAAGATTTCTCTCAAAGGCATGAGACTGAACCATAACCTCGATGGCCTCCACCTTGACACCCTGCTCCTCGAAGCTTTCCCTGAGCTGGACTATCTGGCTCTCAAGCGCTGCCTTCACCGCCTCGTTCTGCGCGATAAAGCTTGCAGTGATAACGCCTGCCTTCGCCTCCACCTGGATATGAAGCGTTCCCAGGCTTGCGGGATGAAGATGCATCTCCAGATTTGTGGTATCCGCATTCAGCTGCAGCTTCATGTAATCCATGATCTGACGCATGATATCCTGAGTGTCCGCATTCCATACGGTACTCTGTGAGACGCCCTGCGCCTGCTGCACGCCTGTCTCCGGCTGCAGGGGCTTAAGCTCCTGTGCAAAAAGATTTCCCGGCTGTCCGCCGTCGTCTTCCTTCTGCGGCTGTCTTTCGCCGCCCTTTTCCCCGGCGCCGTCGGACTTATTTACCTCGGTCCGCAGCCCGTCTTCCGTTAAGGAATCCGGCGCCTTTGCCCCGCCGTCTGCCTGAAGCCCGGTCTCCCTGGGCCTGTCGGAAGCTCTTTCCCCGGAAACTGTCTCCTCAGGGACTTTCTCTCCGGATATTTCCTGAACAACCGCATCCGCAAGGGGCTTCTCCCCGGTCTGTTCCTCTGCCAGCCGCTCGCCTAAGAGCGCCTCAAGCTGCTTAGGATCGGTATTCAGCTCCTTTGCCGCCTCGTCCAGAACCTCTGTCATTTGCCCCATGAGCGCCTTATAGTTGTCGCAAAGCGTCTCGTCGGTAAGCAGCGCAAGGGAATCCTGCGCACCCCCAAGCCTTAAGACCATTTCAGCCAGTCCCGCCGGCTGCAGCAGCTCCAGCGGCTCCATCCCAAGCTCCTTCAGGGCTCCCTGAAGCTCCTCCATGGAAATGCCAAAGGCATCCGCGATTTTCTGCATCAGCTCCATGGCCGCCGCTCCAAGAACCTCCATCGCCGCCTCCAGCTCCTCGGGACCTGGCTCCGCTGACTGTCCGGGGCCTTCCGAAGATACCTTGTCGGTCTTTACGGGCTGTGACCCGTCTTTGGGCGACTCAACCCTATCGTCTGTCTCCCTCGGTTCTTCCGGCTTCACATTGTCCTGCTTTTCCACAGGCTGTTCCTGTTTCTCGGGACCGGATGCCGGCTTCTGGGCAGGCTTTTGAGTACCGGCGGCATTCTGCGGGCTCTTTCCCATCTGATTGTTCCAGACGGACTGAAAATCAAAATCGCCCGACGATGCCGTACCCTTCGCGCTCTTTCCCGCGCTGGAAACCGGGTTTTGGAAAACTGCCGCCGCATTTTTAACAGCTGTACCTGTCATACTTATCCTCCTTTCTTCTAAAATATATATTTTATCGGCATAAACCGGTAAAACCTTAACTGTCCGGGTCCATTATTTTCGTCAGTCTTGCGGCCACCTGGGCATCCATTACCCCCAGGATAGCCCCCCTGTCTTTTGAGTTCATGGCATTCAGAATCTTTGCCACACGGTTCAGATCATCCTGCATTGCCTCAAAGATCTTCGCAGCCTCCTTGGGCTTCATCGCCGAATAGGTACGGGCAAATTCCTGAATTTCCGCGCTTTCCTCCAGCTGCTGAACCACCTGCTTATAAAGGAAATCTGCGGTGGACGGGTCCATGGTCTCATACCACTCCTTATAAGCCTCCATGCCGGGCCCCTTGTCAGAGTAAACGACCTCCTCATAAAACTCATTCTTAATGCGCATAAACTCCAGCTGCTTGCTCTCAAATTCCCGCAGACGCTCGTTTTCCGCCTTCAGCGCAGCCAGATCCGTATCCTTGGTATTGGAGGCGTTCTGCGCGCGCTCCAGCTCCTGTTCCAGCTGCTTGATATATTCCACCGCCTCCTGCAGGCTTGAATAACCGCCGTAGCCATCGGGATCGGTGGTCTCCGTCACGGAGGAACCGGGCAGAATTTTGTTTATCACAGGCACATCCTTCAGAATCGGCGAGAGCACCGTGCTGCCAAAGCCTCCGATATCCAGCTTGACAATAACGCAGATAACCGCCAGCCACAAAAATATGATAAGGATGGTAGCGCCCACCGTCACCAGCCCGTTGCCGCCTTCGTCGAAGGCCTCTTCCTCCCTGGCTATCTCGCTGGCCCTGCGCTTGGCCTCCTTTTTCTGCTCCTTCCTCTCCTTCTTAAGCTTATCCCTTTCTTCCTTTAACCGCTTCTTTTCCGCTTCTTCAGCGACAGCCTCCGGGCTTAAAACCTTTGCCATACTTATACCCCTTCGCGTGCCTTGGCACGTATACTAATGAATATTTGAAAAAGTGTCTGAAAGCGCCTCTTTTCAAGCTCTTATCCGCTAAACGACGACTGCGCCGCTCTTTGCCTCTCTGCTTCTGCGCTGCCCATATGTATAGCTTGTCAGTTCATCCACTTCCTTGCTCTCCTGCTTCTTCTCATCCATCAAAAACTGTTCAAAGGATTTTTCCTTCAGCTTTTCATGGGTCTTGCGCTCCATCATAACCTCCGTCAGCTTCTGCCTCGCCCTCTCAAGGTCCTCCTCGGCATGCCTCACACAAAGCTGCTGTTCCGCAATATAGCCCTCCATACAGAGGACCGCCAGCTTGTTTTCCTGTATGTCCCTGAGCTTCAGGGAGCCCTGGCGCAGCTCCCTGCCCTGGCTCTCATAGCCGGCTTTCCTGTCAAACAAAGCTCCCAGCTTCGCCCTTTCCGTGTCCAGCACGGCATTGGCTGTGGAAAATTCCTGCTTCGCCTGGCTCTCCAGCTTTAGCTTGATGTCCAGAATACTCTGCATTGAATATCGAAATCTTGCCATCGTCCGTCGCTTCCCAAACAATTTTAACAGCTACTCTGCAAACAGCTTCTCAAGCATATCCACACTGTCTTCAAAATCAAACTTTTCATCCACATCCTGACACAGATATTTGTTCACCGCGTCGATCTTGGTGATCGCATAGTCGATGGAGGGATTGCTCCCGCTCTTGTAGGCGCCTATATTGATCAGATCCTCCGCCTCGTTGTAGGTGGCAAGGACCGTCTTGAGCCTGCTGGCCGCCTGCTTGTGTTCCCTCTTTGCAATCTGGCTCATGCATCTGGAAATGCTCTGGAGAATATCAATCGCGGGATAATGATTCTTGTGTCCCAGCTTTCTGTCCAGCATAATATGACCGTCCAGGATACTCCTGGCCGTATCGGTAATGGGCTCGTTAAAGTCATCGCCATCCACCAGCACCGTGTACAGCCCCGTGATGGAGCCCCTGGCGGCACGGCCCGCCCTTTCCAGAAGCTTTGGCATCTCGGAATACACGCTGGGCGGATAGCCACGGCTGACGGGGGGCTCGCCGCTGGCAAGGCCGATCTCCCTCTGCGCCATGGAAAAACGTGTCAGGGAATCCATCATCAGCAGCACATCCTTGCCCTGATCCCTGAAATACTCCGCAATGGCAGTCGCCGCCTTGGCCGCCTTGTTACGCTCCAAAGCCGGTCTGTCCGAGGTGGCAACCACCACCACGGAGCGCCGCATGCCCTCCTCACCCAGATCTCTCTCTATAAATTCCCGGACCTCCCTGCCCCGCTCTCCGATCAGAGCGATGACATTGATGTCCGCCTTGGTATTTCTCGCAAACATACCCATCAGGGTGGATTTTCCCACCCCGGAGCCCGCAAAGATGCCTATACGCTGCCCTTTGCCTACCGTCATCATGCCGTCCACCGCCTTGACGCCCAGGGTGAGCACCTCATCGATGATCTCCCTGCTCAGAGGATCGGGAGGCGCCGCCTCCACCGGATAAGGCACTCCCCTTATCATCTGACCGTCCACAGGCCTTCCCAGACCGTCCAGGGTCTTTCCAAGCAGGTCGTCGCTCACCTCCACGCGCAGCGGCGAGCCCGTGTTCTCCACAATACAGCCCAGCCCGATTCCGTCCGTGGAATCATAGGGCATGAGCAGTGTCTTCTTATCCTTAAAGCCCACCACCTCTGCGCTGATAGGCTGTTCGCCCTCGCCTCCCGGAATAATCCGGCACAGATCTCCCAGCTTCGCGTCGGGGCCTAAGGATTCGATTGTCAGTCCTACCACATTGACAACCTTTCCCAGCTTTCTGTAAAAGGTCTGATCCGATATTTTATTGTATTTTTTGAAATTCACAGCAAGCGCTTCCAAGTGTTCACTCCTCCTTGGACCATGCAAGCAGCATCAGCCTGTTTTTTAATTCAGCAAGCTGCGTGCCCAGCCCGCAGTCAAAAATGCCGCTTTCCGTCTCGATCATACACTCATTTTTGCCAAGGGTCAGATCCTCTACCACATCCACATTGCTGTTCGAGGACACCGCCCCCGCAAGGATCTGCCTTTTCTGTACGCTGACGAAGGGATAATCCTCCCTTGAGACATGAATGATAAACTCGTGGCCGCCCTCCTGCCCCCGGAGGGTAGAGGCGATCAAATATGCCAGAACCTCCCTGTGGGAGCCCAGCTCCACGCCAAAAATATGCTCATAAATTCCCGTTATCGTATCTACAAACTGAGGCTCCAGGACGTCGATCAGCTGCTGGTAATTGTCCTCCAGCTCCCTCTCCCTTGCGCTCAGCTCCTGCCTCAGCACATCGGCTTCCTCCTGGGCCCTTGCCTGCCCCTCACGATAACCCTGCTCTCTTGCCTGCTGCAGCACCTGCTCCCTTTCGCTTTCAGCCTGTGCTCTGGCTTCGCTGCGAATCCTCTCCGCATCCGCCTGGGCCTGCTCAAGAATCGCCTGGGCATCGCCCCTTGCCTGCTCCATGACAGCCTGAGGGTCCTCCTCGTATGCCTTGATAACGTTTCCGGAAGCACCTTCCTCACCCTCCATATCCAGTACCTCTGCGGCAATTCCTGCCACAAAGCCCTGCTCTCCCGGACGGTTGACCTTCAATACGTCCCCAAGGCGCTTTTCTATCTGCCCGTTGCTGTCAATGACTCTCTTTTCCACCGACCTGGGCACTAACATAATCTTTTGTTTTACCAGATTCCTAGACAACGATCTCGTCACCTCCGCCTCTGGAAATTACAATATCGCCGGTATCTTCCAGTTTCCTGATGATATTTACGATCTTCTGCTGCGCTTCTTCCACATCCTTCATACGCACAGGACCCATAAATTCCATATCTTCCTTGATCATAACCGCAAGACGCTTGGACAGGTTGTTGAACACCGCGTTCTGCACCTGCTCGTTTGCGCTCTTAAGCGCAATGGCAAGGTCATTGTTGTCAACGTCACGCAGCACACGCTGAATCGCCCTGTCGTCCAGAAGAAGGATATCCTCGAACACAAACATTTTCTTTCTGATCTCGTCGGCAAGCTCCGGCTCCTCGATCTCCAGGGTTTCCATGATATGACGCTCCGTACCTCTGTCCACCGTATTCAAGATCTCTACCACTGCGTCCACACCGCCGACAATCGTATAATCCTGGTTTACCAGACTCGTCAGCTTGGATTCCAGCACCTTCTCCACCTCCTTGATAACATCGGGGCTGGTCCTGTCCATTACAGCGATACGCCTTGCCACGTCCGCCTGCCTGTCGGGAGGCAGCGCAGAGACGATTAGCGCGGCCTGCGCCGGCGCAAGATAGGACAAAATCAGCGCGATGGTCTGAGGATGTTCGTCCTGAATAAAGTTGATAAGCTGGGTGGGGTCCGTCTTTCGCACAAACTCGAAGGGCTTTACCTGCAGGGAAGCCGTCAGCTTGCCGATAACCTCCATCGCCTTCTCGTTTCCGATGGCCTTCTCCAGCAGGTCCTTGGCATAGCCGATACCACCCTCCGCAATATACTGCTGCGCCAGACACACCTCGTAAAACTCGTTGATGACATCCTCCTTTACCTGGGGCGTCACGCTTCTGGTGTTGGCAATCTCCAACGTCAGCTCCTCTATTTCTTCTTCCTTCAAGTGTTTAAATATGCCGGCCGCACGCTCCGGTCCCAGCGAAATAAGCAGAATTGCCGCCTTTTGTATTCCTCTGATTCCGTCTTCCTTCTGTGAACCCTTAGGCATTATGCTCTACCTCGTTTCCCTCAATCTAAATACTCCCCAAACCACGCAAACCCGTATACCCTTGTATGACCCCGCAGCTCATGCCGCCCGGAAATACTGTCCCGGCAGCCCTGCCGGGCTAATTCCAGTCCTCGGTCAGCCAGTTCCTCAGCAGATTTGCCGCCGCCTCCGGATTCTCGTCCACAAACTTCTCTATCAGCTTGCGTACCTCGGACTTAGCCTCCACATCGATATCCTCAATAGTCGTCTCAGGATTGGACTGAAGCATATCCTCCACCGAAAGTTCTTCCTCCTCGACAGCTTCCTTCCTGCCTGCCATGCTGCGCAGTACAACAAAGCCAAGCAGCGCCAGAATCAGCACGATCATAACAATACTCAGCACATCCGTCGCGCTGATGTTCATTCCCTCTTTATCCCAAAAGACAGGATGCTCATAGGCAATGATGGTTATGTTTTCCCTGCTGATGCCTGTAGCGTGCGCCGCCATCTGATAAAACGCCTCGTCAACCTCGCGCCTTACATCCGCGCGGTTGTCCTCCTTGAACTGCTCCCAGCTGGTGCCGTCGAGCAGCCCCTGTCTCTTTACATTCTCCTCGTAATACTCCCTGACGGTTATCATGGAGATCGCAAGAGAAGAACTGTTGTAATCCACCGACGTGCCTGCCGCACGTTTTATGTATTCCTCAAAGTGATTGAGCGCATAGTCCGTAGATGTCTCCTGCTGCTCGGATTCGCTGCCGCCGTAATCGGGATATTCATATCCCGTCAGGTCTCCGCCGTTGGAATCCGTTCCGGGAACTCCGCCAACGCCGCCCGTGCTCGAGCTGCTGAAGGTATCCTGTCTCTCCACCATGCCGGCGTTGTCCTGATTTCCGTAAAACTCCTGCGTGGCTCTCTCATAGGATGAAAAATCAATGTTCAGATGGCTTGCCACCGAGATGATGTCAAACTGCTGTGTACCCAGCAGCACCTTCTTCACCTCATTTGTCATCATGGACTGCATCTGCTCCTGAAGCTCCTGCATGGAGTGAGCAATACCCGACTCGGAATAATCGTCCCCTCCCGCAAACAGAAGATTTGCGTCCTGATCCCATATGGCGATATTTGCCGTGGTCTTGTTGCCCACCATCACCGCAACATTCCTTGCCATCGCCGCCGCCTGTGCGGAGGTGAGAGGCTCCTTCAGGGTCAATGTCACGGACACCGAGGTCTCCTCCTGCTGGGCATAAAGCGTACCGAAATCCCTGGGGCGGGTAACCATTGCCTTGACACCCTTGACCGACTCCAGCTCTCCCAGGATCTCCTCGATCCGCCGCGCGTACCAGAGCGCTTCCATATTCGCCCTGTCGGCGGAGGTAATGGACATTCCGGTATCCACCACGTCCTTGTACTCCAGGGCGCCGGCCTTATATCCACCTTCCGCAAGCGCATAGATAGCAGCGGAAAGCTTGCCCTTTTCCACCATAACAACCCTTAAGTCGTCGGATTCCTGATGGGCAATCTTATTCTCATCCAATATGGAGATTACTTCCGCTCCCTCTTTGCTGGTCTCATAAGTGCCCAGTCTCTCATACTGCGGTCTGGAAAAGGCGTAGATAATAATCGCCAGGGTCAGGATCACCACTGCCGCAATGGCAACGATGATCGTTTTTTGTTTGCTGGTAAATTTATTCCACCAATCCAGTATTTTTCCTAATACTTCTTTTAGCTTCTCAGCCATGGTACTTCTCCCCTAACTCAATAATTTAAATCTGCATCTGCATGAGCTCTTTGTAAGCGTCAAGAAGCCTGTCGCGAACCGCCACCGTGTACTGCAGCGCTGTGGAAGCCTTCTGCATGGCAATGGTCAGCTCGTGTGTATTCTCGGATTCTCCCAGGGCAAATTTGATCTCCTCATTTTCCCAGGCAGAGAGATAGCCGTTTGTGGTTTTAATATTGTCAATCGCCGTGTTTAAAAAGGAATCGAACAGGGTTCCGTCCGTCTTTTCGCCCTTTGGCGCCAGCGCCCCCGTGAGAGAAGACGGCTTCTCTGCCGCGGAAATCCCTGTAATACCCGTAATCGCTGATAGATCCATAATTTGTCATTCTCCTTTATTTACTGCTCCCCTCGCATGCCCCCCGGCACGCTTACCCTCTGCAATTTATAATTTCAGTCCCTTTACTGCTGCCCGATCTGCAGGCCCTTCAAGGCGATGGACTTGCTTGCGTTAAAGGCAGTGGAATTAGCCTCATAGGCGCGGCTGGCATCTATCATATTTGTCATCTCCGTGATTATGTTTACATTGGGATAGGACACATAACCGTTCTCGTCCGCATCGGGATGGGAAGGATCATAAACCATATTCATCTCCGTCTCATGATCCTCAAACACACCGGAAACCTTGACGCCGTTGCCGGAATAGCCATGGCTGTAAGCCGCCTTCCCCAGCACATGGCTGAAGGAGGTCTGCCCGGGCTTCTCGGCAAAGGTCACCACCTGCCTGCGGTAAGGAGTGCCGTTCTCCGTCCGGGTCGTGCTGGCATTCGCCACATTCTGTGAAATAATATCCATGCGGTATCTCTGCGCCGTCATACCGGTAGCGCTGATATTAAAAGCCGAAAACATACTCATCGTAATCATCCTCCTGAATATAAGTTCATTTCCTGTACCTAAACGCCCTCTCGGCGCTTATGGTTTCCGTGCCGGTTTTATGTATGATCCTACTTCATAACCGTCTTAAGATTGGTAAAGTCCTGATTGATGCTGGTTATCAGACCCTGATACTTCAGCTGGTTTTCCGCAAGCATCACGTTTTCATTCTCGATATCCACATTGTTTTTGTCCAGGCGGTAGGAAAAGCCCTCGTAATCCCTGTATACCACCGGCGAAAGCCTGTGCAGCCGGCTGTACTGAATGGAATTCACCTTGGAATCCATGGACTCATAGCGGTTTCTTCCCAATGCCTTTGCAAGCACCTCCTCAAAAGCCACATCCTGTCTTTTATAACCGGGAGTGTCTACATTGGAAATATTGTTGGTAATCGCCTGATTGCGGAGCCAGCTGGCATCCGCCGCCTTATCCAGAACATTGATATAGTCGAACACATTCGATTGAAACATATTTATACCTCCCTGCCCGCTTCGGCGGGCATCCATTTACGCTTCCCGGCATGCCTCAAAAACAGCCTCCGTGTGAATTTTTATTCACACTTTCCCCTTTCGGCACGCAAAAACAAAACGGACATTTAACCCATTCTTTTCTATTATAGTTGATTCTGGCAAAAAAACAATAGAAAATCTCTGCTTTTCTCCAAAAAAAATTATTAAGGAAGAAATTACCGCAAGACAAAATAATAGTATACTTAAAAAAACAAAGGGAATTATTGTAGTATCAATAATCCCTTAAAACTTATCCTCCGAAACCGAACCCGGTCTTCAGATAAACGCAATTCCGTTTGCATTCATCACTATAAAATTATTATTTATGCTGATTCCGGCGCTTTAATTCCTCAATCTCGTCGAAAACCACATCATTTAAAACCTTGATATAGGTTCCCTTCATGCCGGAGGATCTGGATTCGATCACGCCCGCGCTCTCAAACTTCCGAAGCGCATTGACAATGACGGAACGCGTGATACCGACCCTGTCCGCAATCTTGCTCGCCACAAGAATCCCCTCCATACCGTTCAGCTCGTCAAAGATATGGATAATGGCCTCCATCTCCGAGAAGGACAGCGTGTTGATTGCGGATTTTACCACCGCCACCTTGCGGCTCTCCTCCGCATTTTCCTCATTTACCGCACGGAGCATTTCAAGCCCAACCACGGTAGAGCCATACTCGCAGAGTATGATGTCGTCAATATCGTACTGGACGTTGCACTTGTATATAAACAGCGTCCCCAGCCGTTCGCCGGCAATTTCTATGGGAGTGATAATCGCCTGAAATCTCTTGATATCGGAGTTTTCAAAGCCAAGCGTCTCCAGATTGACATTTTCCTTGGTGGAGAGAACTCCCAGTAATCTTTCATTCAGCATAGGGTCTATAAATCCGCCTACCGTTTCGTCTATCAGCTCGCAGATAGAGGCGATTCCATCCGCCTTCCCCACCCCCAGGACCTTGCCCTTACGGCTGATAACCAGAACATTGGAATTCAGAATCTCCCGCATGACCTTGCAGATATCGTTGAACACTACCTTGCTGGAATTATTATTATGCAGAAGCTTCCCGATTTTTCTGGTTTTATCCAAAAGCTGCACACTACTCATACACGCCCCTCCGCCTATGCTCCCCAAAACGCCTGCAACATTGACACAAGTATTGCGATGCTGCGGACCAAACTGCCGTCAGCACGTATATTGTAACACATAAAAAAACCGATGACAATGTATAATTTGTGAAATTATGTCTTTTTTTTACAATTTTTGAGACAATTCAGAAGTGCAGGAATATCCGCACTGCCCGTTGGCACACACAAGCTTGCTGCCCTTTATCAAGAGAGGCTCCCCGCACTTGGGGCAGCTTTGTCCCGAGGGCTTCTGCCAGACCATGAAATCACAGTTGGGATTGTCAATGCAGCCATAATATTTGCGCCCCTTCTTTGTCTTTTTCAGCACAATGTCCTTGCCGCACTTAGGGCAGGCCACGCCGATCTTTTCAAAGTAAGGCTTGGTGTTGCGGCATTCCGGAAATCCGGGACAGGCAAGGAATCTTCCGTGAGGACCGTACTTGATTACCATCTGCCTGCCGCAGACCTCGCAGACCTCGTCGCTGACCTCGTCGGCAATCGTTATATGGGACAGCTCCTGCTCCGCCATCTTCACCGCCTCGTCCAGATCTGGATAGAAGTTTTCCACAACCGTTTTCCATTTTACGCTGCCTTCCTCCACTCCGTCCAGCAGCGCTTCCATGTTCGCCGTGAAATTCACGTCCACGATGCTTGGGAACGCCTCCTTCATCATATTGTTGACTACCTCTCCAAGCTCCGTCACATAGAGGTTTTTATTTTCCTTTACCACATAGCGCCTGGCAAGGATCGTGGTGATCGTGGCGACATAGGTGCTGGGACGCCCGATTCCAAGCTCCTCCAGCTCTTTCACCATGGCCGCCTCCGTGTAATGCGCGGGCGGCTGCGTAAAATGCTGCTTAGGGTCAAAGGATACAAAGGTCAGAACGCTTTCCGCGCTCAGTTTTCCCGTCAGGGTATTCCCCTCCTCCTTGTCGTCCTCCGAGCTGTAAACGCTTAAAAATCCGTCAAATTTCAGCGCGGATGCGGATACCGTAAAAATATGCTCCCCTGCCTTGATCTTCACGGAGGTGGTCTCATATTTCGCCTCGCTCATACGGCTTGCCACAAAGCGCTTCCAGATCAGCTGATACAGGCGGAACAGATCCCTTGGCAGCTCATCCTTCAGGGATACGGGAATTCTTTCCAGCTCCGTAGGGCGGATCGCCTCATGGGCATCCTGTATCCTCTGCCCGCTTTTTTTCTCATTTGCGGTTGACATCTGATATTCCGCTCCGTAATTTTCGCCGATAAAATCCGCCGCCGCCTTTGCCGCCTCCTCGGAGACACGGGTGGAATCGGTACGCAGATAGGTGATAAGCGCCACGGTCCCCTCTCCCTTGATATCCACGCCCTCATAGAGCTGCTGCGCCAGGCGCATGGTTTTCTGGGTGGAGAAATTCAGCACCTTGCTGGCCTCCTGCTGCAGGGTCGAGGTGGTAAAGGGCTGAGGCGCTTTCTTGACTCGCTCCCCCCTTTTAACCTCCTTCACGGAAAACTCCTCTCCCTTCAGGGAATCCATGATCTCCTGTGCCTGCGCCTGATTCCCGATGGGCTTTTTTTCCGACGCCGTCCCGTAATACTTGGCGCATACGGGCTTTTTCTCCCCCTTCACATTCAGAATGGCATCCAGCGTCCAGTATTCCTCCGGCACAAAAGCGTTGATCTCGTCCTCTCTGTCGCATATGAGGCGAAGCGCCACCGACTGTACGCGCCCGGCGCTTAACCCCCTCTTAATCTTCTGCCAGAGCAGCGGCGATATGCGGTATCCCACCATCCTGTCCAGCACACGCCGCGCCTGCTGGGCATTCACAAGATTCATGTCGATCTCCCTGGCATTTTTAAACGAATCCTTCACCGCCTTCTTGGTAATCTCGTTGAAGGTAATGCGGTAAACCTTTTTATTTTCAATATTTTCCAGCTTCAGTGCCGTCATCAGGTGCCAGGAAATCGCCTCTCCCTCTCTGTCAGGGTCGGTGGCAAGATAGATCTTTTCAGCTTTTTTCACTTCCCTGCGCAGACTTGCAAGAATATCGCCCTTTCCTCTGATCGTTATATACTTCGGTTCATAATCATGCTCCACGTCTATTCCCAGACTGCTCTTGGGCAGGTCCCTCACATGCCCGTTGCTGGCTGCAACCTCATACTGGGCTCCCAGAAACTTCTTGATGGTTTTGATTTTTGACGGAGACTCTACAATTACCAGATACTTTGCCATGTTCATCCCTCTTTACTTCTTATTACAAGTATATATGATTTCTTATTTACAAATATATATGCTGCCCACTGTGATACCTGCGGCACGTTCCCAGCCGAAGGCTCCCGCAATCATATATATGCAGCTTAATATTAAGAATTAAATACCCCGCAGCATTCGCCGAATGGATGCTGACGCATCCGCCTGGCTCATTGCCCGCATAAATAAAATACTTCCCACAGACTAATCGTGAATCACTATACACTAAAATATTCAGAGGCGCAAGTTTTTTATAAATATTTCAGCACGATTTCAGCAAATAAAAAATTTTAAATTTTTTAAAAAAAGTACTTGCATTTTTAAAATAAATGTTGTATGATAAACAAGTACTGCAGATGAAACATAAATCAAGGGTTTCAAAAGCGGACATGTAAATGGCTAATTGGTCAAGCGGTCAAGACGCCGCCCTCTCACGGCGGAAACAGGGGTTCGATTCCCCTATTAGCTGCGACTGTTTTTTGAACAGCCCAACCCAAAAAAGTGCTTAATTACCGGATTTTCTGGTAGTTAGGCATATTTTTTTTGCCAGGTGATTTTTTGATTACACTTGATTACACTTGATTACACTTGATTACACTTGATTACACTTTCCCTGTCACCCCATGATCATATAATATCCGCAATATTTAACTTAAAGCCCCCTCCGTCCAATATCCTTTCAGACTCTTTATCTGTTTTTGTTTCAAAGCAATAGTTATTTAAACTTGTCCTTTCATCTTCATGCCCCGCGATCTCTCTTATTTTATCCACATTAAGTCCGGTGGCAAACAAAGACGGTATGAATGTTTTGCTTATTTTGTGGCTGCTCTTTTTTATTCCAATGCCAGCTTCTTCACATAAGGAATACAAATATTGATCCACCCTATAATCAAGGCACAAAAAAGCACCTCCAGATGCTTTTCCTTCAATCCGTCGGTGCTTTCTCATATTGCCATCATACAATCCATCTCATAACTTCAAATAATCTTCCGGCAAAATTGCCCTTATCTCGGATTCTCTGTAGTCATCTATATTTCTCGTCACAATATATTCCGCATTGTATGCCCTTGCACACTCCATCTGTAAGCAATCCTCAAAATCTGAAAAATATGCATTATGAAGCCCTGACAATAACTTGGTTTTATCAATTCCCTCAACATCAAAAATAGTGCATAAATTTATTAATATCTCGCGTCTATCCTCTGCCGAAAAATCTTTCCGTAAAATGAAAAAAATATTACAAATGGAATGGGCTGCAATACATCCCCTGGTTTTTCCATCTGCACAGGCAAGAATTACCTCTTTTGCATCTTTATAAAAAGGCTCTCTGATAAGAAGATAATCCAACAGAACATTAGTATCAATCAGAATCCTATTTATCATATTTTTCTTCCCTATAAGAAGCCAGCTCCGCATCGTAATCAGTAACATTTCCCTTTTTATGCAGCTGCTCCAATCTCAAAAACGCCTCTTTCCTTTCCGTAGGGTCATCATTATATAACCCATTAACACCTTGCAAAATCTGTAAAACAAGACTTATTTTATCTTCTGGCAACTTCTCCAACTCTTTTATTGCGTTTTGCCGTAAAGCTGTCATCAACATTACCTCCTGCCTTCATAATGCCAAATTTTTTCTTACATGTATTTAGTATAACATTTTTTGCTGCCTAATACAATCAGCACTGACAGAAATTTTCCATCAATGCCGACTTCGCCCCCATCACCACATTATTTTATTTTTCCCGCCATGATCATTTCTGCACTGATGCAGGGCTTCTGCTGCTGGGCGCCTATCGTCAGCGCATCCGTCATCAGGTTATCGATTTTTCCCGCATTCCCTTCGCTGTAACCATAGACTGCGCTCAGTGCACTTCCTTGCAGAATGCTGCGGCTGCCTCCTGCAAGCTCCAGGAACTGTTTCTTCTCCCGGTAAAGGTAATACACCAGCTCCTGGATGGCGCGGAACATCCCCGTCGACGCTGTCACAGATCAAACAGGCTCAGCTGGTTTGACTCGGGCAGATTCCCCAGTATGCCTAAACCTGCCATCAGGTCCACCACCGTCTTGGACACCTTGGTGCGCTCCCTGAAATCATCCCTGGACAGGAAGGGACCGTCCTTCGCCGCCTCCATAATGGCGTCGGCTGCCGCCTCCCCCACACCCTCGATACTGCTCAGGGAGGGCATCAGCTTTCCTTCCACGATCCGGAAGGAGCGCGAATGGGCGCTGAATATATCGATGGGCATAAATTCAAACCCTCTTGCATACATTTCCTGCACGATTCTCATGTCGCCGAAGGCAAGCTCCTCCTTGTTGGAGAGCGGCACCGCCCCCGCCTCCTTGGCTGCGACGGCATCCATCCGGCGTCTGTACTCTGCCATGACCGCCTCCAGGTGCCCCTGCCCCTGGCACATCTGCTCATAGGAAAAAGCCTTTGCACGGATGCTGAAAAAAGCGCCGTAATACGCAAGGGGATAGTGTATCTTACAGTACGCGATGCGCCATGCCATCATGACATAGGCCGCCGCGTGGGCCTTGGGAAACATATACTCGATCTTCTGGCAGGAGTCAATATACCACTGGGGCACGTCATGCGCCAGCATATCCTCCTTCCACTCCTTCCAAAGATCAGGATTGACCTTCTTCTTTGCCACCTGCCCCTTTCTCACCGCCTCCATAATCTTGAAGGACTTCTCCGGCTCAACCCCTTTATTAATCAGATAAGTCATGATATCGTCACGGGTACACACGCAGGTGGAAATAGTCGCCGTTCCCTCCCGGATCAGATCCTGTGCGTTTCCCACCCACACGTTGGTGCCGTGGGACAGACCGGAAATCCTGACCAGGTCCGAAAAGCTTCGGGGAGCCGCCTCAATAACCATGTTCATGGCAAAGTCCGTGCCAAACTCCGGAATGCCCAGACAGCCCAGCCTGGTGCCGCCGATCTGCGACGGCGTAATCCCCAGAGCCTCCGTATTCTGGAAAAGGCTCATGACGTCCTGCCCGTCCAGAGGAATGGTCAGAGGGTCCACCCCCGTCAGGTCCTGCAGCATACGGATCATGGTGGGATCATCGTGTCCCAGAATATCCAGCTTCAACAGGTTGTGATCGATGGAGTGATAATCAAAATGAGTGGTAACGGTGTCCGTAGTCATATCGTTGGCAGGATGCTGCACCGGGGTAAAGGAATTGATGTCCTGTCCGATGGGCAGCACAATAATACCGCCCGGATGCTGACCCGTGCTTCTGCGCACGCCCGTGCAGCCGACAACGATACGTTCTATCTCACAATTACGCTTATGCTGCCCCTTCTCCTCATAATATCTCTTGACATAGCCAAATGCCGTCTTGTCCGCCAGAGTCGCGATGGTTCCCGCCCGGAAGGTCTGCCCCGCGCCAAATATGACCTCCGTGTACTTATGGGCCTTGGACTGATATTCCCCGGAAAAATTCAGATCGATATCCGGCTCCTTATCCCCCTTAAAGCCAAGAAACGTCTCGAAGGGAATATCGAAGCCCTCCTTGTGCAGAGGCTCCCCGCAGACGGGACACGCCCTGTCCGGCATATCGATTCCCGCCGTCCCTGCATAAGCCCTCACCTGATCGCTGTCAAAATCCACATAGTTGCATTTGCTGCAATAATAATGAGGGCTTAAGGGATTGATCTCCGTAATACCCGCCATGGTAGCCACAAAGGAGCTTCCGACGGAGCCTCTGGACCCCACCAGATAGCCGTCCTCCACAGACTTCCATACCAGCTTCTGGGCAATGATATACATTACCGCAAAACCGTTTTTAATGATGGAATTCAGCTCCTTCTCCAGCCTTGCCTCCACGATTTCGGGCAGCTTGGGACCGTAAATCTCATGGGCGCGGTCATAGCATATCTTCGTCAGGGTCTTGTCGCTGTCCGCAATGACAGGCGGGCACTTGTCCGGGCGCACGGGCGCGATGGTCTCTATCATGTCCGCAATCATGTTGGTATTTTTTACCACCACCTCATATGCCTTGTCGCTTCCGAGATAAGAGAATTCCTCCAGCATCTCCTCCGTGGTATGCAGAAACAGAGGCGCCTGATCGTCCGCGTCGTCAAAGCCCTTGCCCGTCATGATAATGCGCCGGTAAACCTCGTCCTGAGGGTCCAGGAAATGCACATCGCAGGTGGCCGCCACAGGCTTGTGGAACTGTTCCCCCAGCTTCACGATTCTGCGGTTGATATTCCGGATATCCTCCAGGGAGTTGATATTTCTGATCTTTTCCGAGGCGATCATAAACTTATTGTTTCCCGTGGGCTGAATCTCCAGATAATCGTAAAAATTAACGATTCTTGCGATCTGCACATCGCTCTGTCCGTCCAGCAAAGCGCGGTACAGCTCCCCCGCCTCGCAGGCGCTGCCCACTATGAGACCTTCCCTGTATTTCATCACAAGGCTTTTGGGAATCCTGGGATGCCTGGCGAAATAGGTCAGGTGAGACGCGGAAACCAGCCTGTACAGATTTATGCGGCCCAAATCATTCTTGGCCAGAATGATGGCATGATACGAAGGCAGCTTTTTCACCACGTCCGGGCTGTCAGCGCCCAGGGCGTTGACCTGCGCCAGCGTCTCCATGCCCCGCTCCTTCAGCATTCTGATAAATTTCACAAAAATCTGTGCGGTACACTCCGCGTCGTCCACCGCACGGTGATGGTTTTCCAGAGAGATGTTCAGAGTCTTCGCCACCGCGTCAAGGGTATGCTTTGACTGGTTTGGCAGAAGTACTCTGGCAATGCCCACCGTGTCCACCACGGTATGCTCCGCAGGCAGTCCCTGCCTTCTTGCCGCCTCGCCGATGAAGCTCATGTCAAAGCCCGCATTGTGCGCCACCAGCACGCAGTCCTCGCAGAATTCCAGAAACCTCGGAAGCACCTCCTGGATAAGCGGCGCGTCCTGAACCATATCGTCCCGGATACCCGTCAGCTTCTCGATCTCAAAGGGCACAGGCACCTGGGGATTGACAAACGTAGAAAAGCGGTCCGTCACCGCCCCGCCCGTGACCTTCACCGCCCCGATCTCGATGATGCGGTTATTTACCGGAGAAAAGCCCGTGGTCTCAATATCAAATACCACATAATCCTCATCCAGGCTCTGCCCGCCGTCCCGGGTTACGATCTCCTTCAGATCGTCCACCAGATATGCCTCCACACCGTAAAGCACCTTGAAAAAGTCCTGCTTATCCGGCTTTTCCTCCCCCTCCTTCTTTCTCCTTGCCTGCTCCTGGAACCACAGGTCATCCCACAGATGATTGGCATCGGTAAAGCTCTGCACGACGCCGTGGTCCGTGATGGCAATGGCGCGGTGTCCCCATTTATAGGCGCGCTTTACAATATCCTTCGCCTCCGAAACGCCGTCCATATCGCTCATCTTGGTGTGACAGTGCAGCTCCACACGCTTGTGAGGCGCAAAGTCCATACGCGGCTCCGTAAAATCCGAAATGCTCTTGATTCCCACCAGGGAGCTTACGGTCAGCTCATGATCGAATTTATCCATGTTGACAACGCCCTTAAGCTTTACAAAGCTTCCGGCCTTAAGCCTGCCCTTAAGCTCGTCCACAAATTCGTTTCTTGCAAACAGCTTGATGGTGATAGTGTCGGAAAAATCCGTCACGTCAACGGAAATCAGGCTTTTCTCTCCGTTTCTTAGCTCTCTGGAGTCAAACTTTAAAACCCTGCCCCTGATTGTCACCTCCCCGATCTCTCCGACTATATCCTCAATGGGCATGGTCTCGTCCTCAAAGTCCCTGCCGTAGATGACGTCGGGATTCTCCGACTGCTTCAGGGTACGGGTATAATCGCCCTTTCGGAACTCATTTCTGCGGAATTCACCCTTGTGAAACTCGCTTCTCCTGAATTCACCCTTACCCTGAAACGCCCCGGTGCTGCCGGAAGCGGCCGTTTTGCCAGCGCCGCCCGCCCGGTAGCCCGCCGCTTTTTCCTTCCCTGCCTGCGCATTGGCAGCGTTTTGAGACACGGCTCCCTCCTGGGCCTTCCCGGACGCCTGAAGGGCTCCGTCACCGGTTCCGCTGCCCTTGCCATCAACTGCCTTGTAGCCTTCCCCGTGAGAATCCTCCTGCTCCGGTCTGCCGTCCTTCCTTGCACGCCTGTAAATCTCGTTTACACGCATCTGAATCTTCAACTCGTCGTCCGCCGCATATTTTCCCGTCTCAGCCTCCCTGTAAGCAACCGAAATGCCGCACCTCAGCCCACACCGCTCCACCATGATCTTCTCCAGTATTCTTGTGAGCTCAGGCTCCTTGCCCCTGTTCAGCACAGTATCATCCACCGTGAGCAGGAGCCGTTCCGGCTCCGGATAAGAGAGCTCCGCCGTGCGGAAGGCATTATATTCGATATGACTGTATCTTTTCAGCTCCTCCAGAATGCTCTCCCTGTATATGCCCATAAGATTCTCCGGCGTATACTGCGAGGACAGCTCATACCTCTCAAAAATATGCACGACAATGGCGGCATCCGCAAACAGCTGATTCTTGATCTCTGCTTCCGCCGCCCATATGTCCTCCTTTAAAATCAGCCTGGTGCTGTACAGGTATATATTCAGCCTGTCCCTCTGCTTCGAGGCGGAGACCCTCTCCACTCCCGCCTGCTCCAGCTTATCGTGCAGGGCTCCCTTGATATCCAGAGTGGGAAACACCTCAAAAAACGGTTTTGTCATTTTCTACCCCTTTTTCCTGCGTCGGCGCCCACGCCGGCCTTTACTGCTTATTCATCCTTTGGCACGCACCCCGCTCCTTACCGCTTATGCATCCTTGGGCATGCACCCTGGCCTTTACTGCTTATGCGTCCTTCTGCCATCCGTCCAGTTCTTCCCTCAAGGCGTCCAGAAGCTGTTCCTCCGGCACCTTGCGGATGATTTCACCCCTTCTGAACAAAAGCCCCTCGCCTATGCCGCCTGCAATGCCAAGGTCCGCCTCCTTTGCCTCCCCGGGACCGTTCACCGCGCAGCCCATGACCGCCACCTTAATGTCTAAGGGATATTCCTCCGCCAGCTTCTCCACCCTGCCGGCCAGCCCTATCAAATCGATCTGAGTCCTGCCGCAGGTAGGGCAGGAAACCACCTCAATGCCGCCCTTTCTCAGCCCCAGCGTCCGCAGAATCAGCCTGGCGGATTTTACCTCCTCCACAGGATTTCCGGTGAGAGAAACACGTATGGTATCCCCGATGCCCTGATTCAGAATAATGCCCAGACCCACCGCAGACTTGATGTTGCCGCTCTGTACCGTCCCCGACTCGGTAATGCCCACATGAATAGGGTGATCTGTCCTGCCCGCCAGCAGCTCGTGAGCCTTTACGCACATCATTACATCCGAGGATTTGATACTGATAACCAGATTGTCATATCCCAGCTCCTCCACCATGCGGACCTTGTCCAGAGCGCTCTCCACAATACCCTCCGCCGTAACGCCGCCGTGCTTTTCAACAAGGTGCCTTTCCAGCGAACCGCTGTTGACGCCTATACGAATGGGAATCTCCCTCTCTCTGGCCGCGTCCACCACCGCCTTCACCCTGTCCGCACCGCCGATATTCCCCGGATTGATACGGATTTTGTCGGCTCCGTTCTCAATTGCCGCAATCGCCAGCTTATAGTCAAAATGAATATCTGCCACCAGCGGAATATGAATCCGCCTCTTTATCTGCCCAAACGCCTGCGCCGCTTCCATGGTAGGAACGGTGCAGCGGATGATCTCGCAGCCTGCGCGCTCCAGCTCCAGAATCTGCGCC
Source organism: uncultured Acetatifactor sp. (assembly GCA_910578215.1). Classification (GTDB taxonomy): domain Bacteria; phylum Bacillota; class Clostridia; order Lachnospirales; family Lachnospiraceae; genus Acetatifactor. The sequence goes on from CAJTPH010000002.1 coordinate 99,195, forward strand.
ACCGTCGCCTCCACATCCTCCGTCCTGGTATTTGTCATGGACTGTATCAAAACGGGATTTCCCCCACCGATTACCCTGTCTTTGATTCTTACTTCTCTTGTGCTGTCCCTGTGCATAATAATTCCGCCTTTCCGCTGCAAATCCAGCATATTAAATATAAGATAAAATCACGCGATGCGCAAGGATGAAAATCACCAAAATTGCCGGGCTGCCACGTACCGTCAGCCCCCCGCCCGGCAAAACCGTCCCGGGCTGACCTGCAATGCCCGCCCGTCCATGCAAAGCCGCATCAGGCAGGTGACAATTTTCATATCCTGATACTCCCCCGGCAGCCCCGCCCTGATCTGTTCCGGGGTCTGGGGCGTAAAGTCAAGCACCCCAAGGACTGCGGCAAGCTCCCCCCTCTCCGCCTCTGCTTTATCTCTCCGCTGTTCCCTCACGGGCGCTTTCCCTGCCTCCCTCCTCCCCGACAGGTTCCGTGCCGCCACCCTCCCGATCTCTCCCTCCAAAAGCTCCCTCAAAAACTCCTCCGGAGAAAGCAGGATTCCGGCGCCCTGCTTTATCAGACGGTTACAGCCGTCGCTTAACCTGTCCGTCACGCGACCCGGCACCACATAGACCTCCCTGCCCTGTTCCAGCGCCATGTCCACCGTAATCAGAGTACCGCTCTTTACCCTGGCCTCAATGACCACAACCACATCCGCAAGGCCGCTGACAATGCGGTTTCTGGGCGGAAAATGGCAGGCGAGTGCCGGGGAGCCCGGCGGATATTCCGAAAGTATGCCGCCGCTTAATTTCAGCCTTTCGTAAAGCTGCCTGTTTTCCTTCGGATAACAGACGTCCACTCCGCACCCTAAAACGCCGAAGGAGCTGCCTCCGGCATTCAGCGCCGCCTCCTGGCTGATGCCGTCGATTCCCCGGGCCATGCCGCTGATCACCGCAATGCCGCTGCCTCCAAGCACCGTTCCAAGCTCCCTTGCCACATATTTCCCGTACTCCGAACAGTCCCTTGCCCCTATAATGGCCACGGACAGTCTGTTCTCCTCCGGCAGCCTTCCCAGCACATACAGATTCCTGGGCCTGCCGGAAATATTTTTCAACCGCTGGGGATATTCCGCATCCCCGGCTTTATAATGCTTCATCTGATCCAACCCTTTTCCTCCTCAGCTGTAATTTCCACCCTGCGCCTTGGCGAAGCCCTTACTCCCAATACTCCGTGGAAGGTCTGTAGCTTGCCGCCTCCAGCAAATGCTCCGTGTCGATTCTGTCCTTCCCATCCAGGTCCGCTATGGTGCGCGCCACCTTCAAAATCCTGTGGTAAGCCCTGGCGCTGAGCCTCAGGGAATGATAAAGCTGCTCCATGCAGCCCTGCTCCTCCCTGCCAAGCCCACAGTACCTGTCAATACAGGATGCCTCAATATCCCCGTTAAATCTATACCCGCTGCCCTCAAACCGGAGCTTCTGCCGCTCTCTCGCCCTCATGACCCGCCCTCTGATATCCGCGCTGCCCTCCGCGCCCGCCCCCGTCTTCAGACTGGCAATACCCACCGGCTGCAGCTCCACGCACAGATCCACCCTGTCCAGAATCGGCCCCGAAATCTTCCCCATATAACGCCTGATCTGCGATTCCGTGCAGCGGCAGCGGTTTCTGTCGGGATAATAGCCGCAGGGACAGGGATTCATGGCGCAGACCAGCATGAAATCGCTGGGATAAGTCACGTTTCCGCTTACCCTGGAGATATTTACCCTGTGTTCCTCAATGGGCTGGCGCAGCGCATCCAGCACCGTGCGCTGAAATTCCGGAAGCTCGTCCAGAAAAAGCACGCCTCTGTGCGCCAGAGAAATAATACCCGGCCTGGGATAAGCGCTGCCGCCCAAAAGCGCCGCCTGAGAGACGGTGTGGTGAGGGCTTTTAAAGGGACGCTGCGTCACCAGCGCATCCCCCTCCTTCATCAGCCCTGCCACGCTGACCACAGCTGTAACCTCCAGACTTTCCTCCAGGGTCAGGTCCGGAAGAATTCCGGGAATACGCCCGGCAATCATGGACTTGCCCGCTCCGGGAGGCCCCGTCATCAGCAGATTGTGAAAGCCCGCAGCAGCGATTTCCGCCGCCCGCCTGGCCTCTGTCTGTCCGTTTACATCCCGGAAATCGGGGCTGTCCACGCCGTCCTTCCTTTGAAAAAGCTCTCCTACATCCACCTTTTCTGCCGGCAGCAGGGCGTCTGCCGCCTCCCCGCCGCCCGCCTTCAAAAAAGCAATGACCTCACAGATATTATCCGCCCCACGCACCGCGGCATCCGGTATCACCGCTCCTTCCTTGGCGTTTGCCCCGGGCACAATGCACTGCCTGACGCCGCCCGCTCCCGCCGCCCGGACAATGGGCAGCACTCCCCTGGCCTTCTTAAGCTCCCCGTCCAACCCCAGCTCTCCCAGAAACAGCATTCCCGCGGCAGCTCCGGACGGCAGTACCCCCATTGCCTCCAATACGCCTACGGCTATGGGAAGATCGAAAGCCGTGCCCTCCTTCCTCACGTCCGCCGGCGATAAATTCACGGTGATATGACAGGGCGGCAGCTCTATCCCCACGTTTTTCAACGCCACCATCACGCGCTCCCTGGACTCCCTCACCTCGCTTCCCAGAGAGCCCACCATACTGAACCCGGGCAGCCCCCGGGCGATGTCCACCTCCACGGACACCAAATACGCGGACACCCCGCACAGAGCGCCCGAATAAATTGCACTATACATAAAAACACCTCCTGAAATTATTTGAATTATTATAGAAGCTTAAAATAGCGGGAATCTAAAAGATTATAAAAACCGGAATTTACTCTTTTTTTGAATTGTAGAACCATTGGAAAATGAGAATATTGCAAAGACAGATAATACCTTTTTCATTCATATGAGTCAGAAAATATAGAAGCTAAAAACTGTGAAAATACAAAATACCTGTTAAGCTGCTTGTTGCAGGTCCCGGGCTTTTATTCCACGGACCAATAATGAAGGGAAATGTTCTGGCACTCGTCCTCGTCATGCCCAGCGGTAAAATTCTCCTTACGGAGGGCAAACCCGGGCAGCTGTTCCGCAGGCGAGGCTATTGTCATTTTAATTTAATTAGTATTTAAAGTTCCGGTGCCATGGCGTCCAGGTTTTTATCCGCAGCTGCGGTCTCCGGCCAAGCAGAAAAGTAAATGCCGGAGGCAGTAACGGATAAAAACATACACCCTTTCATAATTCTATGTAACCGCAGGGACATCCTCCATCCCGGCGTCCTTGGAAGCGCCGCCAAAGCATCCCATATTCCTTACGGTCTCCATGTCCATCACATAACGGTTATCCAGCGTCTTCATTATATCCACAATATAAAGGTCCGAGTTGGCCCTCAGGGACAAGTCCAAAATACTGTTGTCCTTGAAGATAAGCAGGGTGGGACGCAGTATATCGGCAGGGTTTTCCGCCAACACCAGCCCCGTCTCGCCGGTATTCAGCTCAACGCTGACGCCCTCAAACAATATTTTGATGCAGTTGACCAGCGCGTTCACCACCTTCTGGTCATACAGAGCCGGATAGTCAAGAAATTCCTGGAGCGCCTTGACCTCCGATTTGGTATTTCCCTGCAGATCCATGGCCGTCAGCTCATCGTAGCGATTCGCCACCAGAAGAATCCTCGCCGGAAGCGACAGCTTCATGTTCTCGTCCGGCTTTCCGCTGCCGGAAAAATCATGCTGCGCCCGGACTACCTGCATACAAATCCTTCTTACCTGCGCTCCCTCTACGTTCTCCACCAGCTCAAACCCCTGTTGCTGCATCTGATAAATCATATCCGTATTATCCTGGATGGTATTGCGGCCAAACAGGAATTCCGGCGGCACCTGCATTTTGCCGATATCGTGAAGCAGCGCCGCAGTGATCGTCTGCTGCCTCTCCTCAGCATTAATATTCATGAAATGAGCCAGCATGGCGCACAGTATAGCCGTGTTCAGCGCATGCCTGCACACAAAGTCATCCTTGCTCCGCAGATTCTGGTAAAAATGAACCTTCTCCTCCAGATGCCCATAGTTTTTGATAATTGTACTTACAAGCGTCTGCAGCCTGTACGCCTTCTTAGTCTCGATAATCTTTTCCAGTTCATCCTGAATGGAAGAAACCATCATGACCTGAAACCGCTCCGACTCTATCTCCTCCTCGGACATAGGCGGAAGCGGCTCCGCAGGCTCCAGAACATAAACGCCCAACAGCCCGAAATTTTTCACGCTTTCTATGGCCTGTCTGGTCAGCCGGGAATCCCTTTCAAACAGCAGGACTCCTTTTTTATTGTAAATAGGGCGCGCCAGGCGCATCCCTGTTTTCAGGTTCTCCGCTTCCACGAAATTCATATACTCCCCCCCAATACCCCTCTATTACCATGATAAAACCCTTACCCCTATTATAAACATATATCCCCAAAAATTCAAACAATTTTTTTATATTCATAATCGCTCGTAAAATGTAAACTTAATGTAAGCTAAAGCTCTAAGCAGGCGCCAGCATGGGCACAAAGGCGTATCCGTCAGATATTTCTGTCGTCCTTCTTCTTTAACAGCTGAGAGGTATCCAGCGTCTGCTCCGCCTTTTTCCCGCTTCTCTCCGAAACCGCCTTCTGTTTCTTTTTCCCCTTCGCCGCGCCTGGTTCTGCCGGCTTAATAGCCTCAGCCTCCTGCTCCCTGATATCCTTCCTCCCTGCCTCAGTCTGCCCCGGCTCCTGTTTCTCAGTCCCAGGCTGTCCTGTTTTCTGTGTTCTGCCTTTCCTTTCCTGGAGTCCCCTAAACGGCGCAAGCCCCGCTTCCGCCCACCTGGGCGCATACTGAAAACGCCGCATTGCCACATCCGCCAAAAAGAGCAAAACGGCAAGCCCAAGGAACAGATTCGCCAGAGAGCGCCTTTCCCCGGCAGCCGAGGCTACAGGCTTCCAGATTTTTTCTTCCGGAGTGACAAGACGCCCGTATTTCCGGGTGAAATCCAGAAGGGCATCCGTACTCACGTCGAATTTGTACTCCTCCGAAAACTGCACTGCCGCGGCGGTGGTCATGTAGCTGCTGATCTCCCCGCCGTCCTCGCGCCGGATATTGAAATGGTACAGCCCCGCACGGTCCGCCGGCAGCTCCGCCTCATAGCTTCCCGGCGCCACGGCATGAAGCCTGACCTCGCCGGCCTCTCCGTCGGGACCGATGACCGTGGCATAAACCTCCGTGCCGCCGTCATAATTTCCCGTTTGATAACTGATTTTCACAGTCTCACCCGCAGTGGCCACATTGACTCTATCCTCTCCCATACCGGCGTTGCCTGCGGCATAATCCACGATCCTTTTCCACAGCCTGACGTAATCCTCCTGCCCGGAAAAGCTGCCGGTCCATTCCCCCGTCACATCGCTGTTCCAGGCGGCAGTCCGCCCCAGACCGTACTGCCAGACTGTGAGAATGGGGTCTTCCTTCTCCGCCGAGACGATGACCGAGCGTGACGCGGTCTTTGGAGTGGATGACACATAGCCGTACACATTGGGCCACCCCTCCTGAAAGAGCCCTGCCGTCAGCTCATGGGAGGAGCTTACGGCAAGCGGGAAATCACCGTTTTGGATATAGCTGTCCCCGCCCAGAAACACCTCCTGGGCAAATATTTTCGGGATATCTGAGTAAATATCGGAATAATAATACCGCCCGCCGCAGCTGTCTGCCAGCCGCTCCAGAAGCCCGGTATCGGAACCGTCACCCACAGCCACGGTGGACAGGGTGATTCCTTCCGCACGGTATGCGTCTGTCACATCCTTATAATCCACCGTCTCCCCCATGCCGTCCGTCAGCAGCACCACATGCCTGACGGACGCATCGCTTGCGGAAAGTACCCTGTAAGCCTCCTGAAGCGCCGGCTTTATGGTAGTGCCTCCGCCCGCCTGAATCGTCCTTATGGAATTCTTAATGGCATCCCGTTCGTTGACCTGAGTAAGCTCCACCTTCCAGCTGTACTGATGGTCAAAGGTCAGCACACCCACAAAGTCCGAGCTTCGCAGATTGTCTACCGCTGCCTCCGCCGCCCTTACGGCAATATCCAGGTTGCTCATCCCTGACATACCCGCCCTGTCAAGCATGCTGCCGGAATGATCGATCACCATGACCATGGCCATGGAAGGCATCTCGTCCACACCTCTCAGCTCCATGTCCACCGGAAGCACGGTCTCCAGAACGGTATCCCTGTAGCCGCCCAGCGCGAAGCTGTCCTCGCCGCCACAGCAGACAAAGCCGCAGCCGTAATCCCTCACATAGGTCTCAAGATTTGCGAGAAAGCCCTCCGGCAGCTCGCCAATGTACGTATTGGCCAGAATGATACATTTATAGTTCAGCATGGCGTCGATATCCGCAGGGGCATTCAGGGCAGACACCATATTTACGTCGCAACCCCCGGCCCCAAGCACGGAGACAAGCTCGAAGGCATCCGAACCCATGCCGGAAATCACCAGCGTTTTGGGCAATGCCTCCACAACGGAATATGCGCTGTAGGAATCGTTTTCCTCACAGGTATCTCCCTGGGCCCGGACCATAACCCGCAGGTTCTCCACCGGGGAATCCGCCCCCGCCTGCTGCCTGAACACAAAACGGTTGCTCCCCACGTTCAGGTGCACCGCCGTAGACAAAGTCCTGGTGCTGCCGCTGTAAAGCAGAAGCTCCGCGTCCGTGTCATAATTGCTCTCCACCAGCACCGTAACCAGATACTCGTCGCCGGGATGCAGGTAAGCCGGAACCTCCACATTTTCGATATAGGCGTCACGGCCCGCCTCGGACTCATAGAGCACGGTCAAAAATTCCGTTCCCCCGGCCGCCAGCGCCCGCGCCATATTCTGGACATTTCCCCCGGTCTGCTTCCCGTCCGTGAGAAGCACAAGCCTGCCGCCGCTGTCCGGCGGAAGCATGGCAAGAGCTCCCGAAACCGCCTGCTCAAAATTGGTAGCCCTCCTCTCCGGAAGGGTCATAATGCCCCCAAAGCGCTTCTCGGCGGTCAGAAACTGTTCCACCAGCGTATCCCTGCCGAAGGTGACGATGCCATAGGAGTTGCCGCCCGGCATTTCCGCAATCACCCTGCTTAAATACTCGGACATTGCCTCCCGGTTTTTCCCGTTGCTGTCAGAGAGATCCACCATAAAAACGGTAGCCGTCCGATTGCTTTTCACATGAATCCGCACGTCCAGCAGCGCCAGCAGAACGCACAAAAGCACCGCCCCGTGCACTGCCGCATAAAACCAGCCCCGATAGCGCATCTGACGCACATAGACCAGCCATTCCGCCCCAAGCAGAAGGAGCGCAAGCAGCAGAAACAACGCCCTGACGCTCTGCTTTACCCTTTGCTGCAGGTTCTCTCCTCCGCCGGCCACGGACAGCGCTTCCTCCCGTCCGTCAGACTCCGTGGCTGTCTGAAAGCGCACCACATAGCTCTCCTGATAGCCCTCGTTTTCCACCCGGTATACGCCGGACCTTTCGGGACGGCTGTCGAATCGGCTTCTGTCCACCTCCGCCCAGGGCTGCAGGGCAACCTCCTCCCCGGCATAGCAGACATGGGAGACCAGCCATGAGGTATCCGAGAGATAATTCATGGCTCCCGTTAAAAAAACAGGAAATTCCGCCAGAAGCGGGAACTCCGACTCCCTGATGTCAAAGCCCACCACAACCTCTCTCCCGCCGTCCAGCTCCCTGTAATAGCCCACGCATTTTCCGCCGTACTCTATAAAGCTCTCCGCCCCCTGTGGAAGCGCAAAGCAATAGGCCGTATTGACCCCTATTGTAAATTCCGGCAGCCCTGCGGTCACATCGCATGCCTTCACGGTGAGCACCACATTTTCCAGAGTCTCCTGTGCCTCTCCGAAGGCGTCGCCAAAGCGGAGTCTGCTGCATACCGCCTCCCCCGGCTTCTGCCCCGCGTCGTAGATCACCACATTATAACCGCCTCCCGCCGCAGCCAGGTCGTCTCCGACCCGCGGGATGCTCTCCCCCGTGGCCGCCTGATATGCCTTTTCTATAAAAATATTGCCCTTTCCCACCAGCAGACCGCGAATCACATCGTCCTTTTCCTTTACCGCCCAGGAGACATTATCCGCCGCAAGACTGTCCCGGACCCCGCCCCGGTCCAAGCTGCTCCCCGAGCCGGTTCCTTCGTTCTGATCCTTCAAATAAGTAAAGCCGTCAATCCGGGACTTCAGCGTCTCCCCCTTCCACTCCACCCCCTGAAACAGGCAGATGGAGCTTTCCGAGGGAGCAAGCTTCAACTGCTTTATACCCAGAAGCGTTTCGTCCTCATCATACAGGCTGACATCAAAGGACACGGTTTCTGTGCCGTAATTGACCGCGCCCACCATCACGTCATACAGACCGTTCTCCAGCTGAGCGTACACGGTGTACTCGTTTGCCACATTTGACCCAGCCTCCCCTGCCACAACAAGGCTCTTTTCCCCGGCGCCCTGCAGCGCTTCAAAGCCGGCTGCTCCGGCGCCGTCAGTATATACGATAAGCCGGGAGGGCTCTCCCGCCTCACCGCCTGCAAGAGTATCCAGAAGCCCCTGTGCCGAAGCGAGGGTTCCTCCGCCGTCGCTGCATTCCACGCTCCTTAACAGCCTCACCAGGCTCTCCGGGTCCGCAATATCCACGGCAAGAAGCTCTGCCCCCGCCGCGTCCACTGTCACAAGGCAAAAGCGCGTGCCTTCCGCATTCCTTACATAACCGCAAGCCTGCTCCACCGCCTCCTCCAGACGGGTCTTGCCGGAGCTGCCCATGTGCTGCATGCTGCCGCTGGTGTCCAGAAGCAGAATCTCACGACCACCGCCCTGACCCTTCACCATGAAAAAAGGTGCCATAAGCGCCGTCGCCAGAAGAATCACAATCAAAATCTGAAGATACATGAGTATGTTGTGCACAAATTTTTCAAAAAAGGTACGGGACTGCTCGTTTTTCAGCAGCCTCTGCCAGAGCAGATTGGATGAAACCAGCCGGTCCTTCCCCCTGGGCTTGAGCAGATATAAAATTATAATAACAGGAACCGCTGCCAGAAAAAGAAGCGGCCATAGACTCTCAAATATCATACAGCAACCTTAAATCCTTAAAAATCAGTTGACGTAAATCCTGCGCCGTGCTGCAGACCGCATAGAAAGCGCCTGCCCCGGCACATTCCTTCCCAAGCTGCACGGTGAAGGCGTTTAACGCATTTTCATAGGCGCGCAGACCTGCCGCATCCAACGTAAGCCGCAGGGTGCTCTTATCCTCCATGTGCAGCAGACCTGAAACACCGTCCCGGCGCTCCTGCGGAATATCCGTCTGACGCCTCTGCAAGGCGCTTCTCTGCTTCCCCTGCCCCCCTTTTGTCTGCTTCCCCTGAGCCGCCTGGCCCCGCTGCCCTTTCAGGAAATCCGGCAGAAAGCTTTCCTGAAGGAAATCACTGATGATAACGGCTGCTCCCTGACCCTTTCCGGGAAGCTGCCTGACCGCCTCGCCGACATCCACCTGACCGTCAAAGGTACATTCCTCCAGCCATCTCACCAGCCCGGGAAACGCCCTTTTTCCTCCCCGTATCACAAAAGGCTGGCGCATTCTCTGCATATCATAGACCGCCACCTGGTCCATATTATTCAGGCTTAAGTAAGCAACAACCGCCGCCAGCTCACACGCCAGCAGGCTCTTTTTCCTGGAACCATAATTCATGGACGAGCTGGTGTCCAGCAAAATAGAGATCAGCGCCTCCTTCTCCTCCATATATTCCTTGATATATAACCGGTCCAGCCGCCCGAACGCATTCCAGTCGATGCGCCGGATATCGTCCCCGGGCAGATATTCCCTGAAATCGGAAAACTCGGCGGAGGCGCCCTTCTGCACGGACTTGCGGTTCCCTGACAGATTCATGGACGACCTATGCCCCACAGCCAGCCGAAGCCCTCTCAGGGAATCATAAAATTTCGCATCCAGCATGAATTTCTTCCTTTCATGCAGCCTGTCGCTTCCTCCGTTCGATACAGGCGGCTGCTTTTACCTGTGCCGCTTGCGGCTTAAATCTCCGGTGTGCCCCACACGGACTTGCCGCTTAAATTTTCGGCTTTACCGTCTCCAGTATCCGGCGGATAATCTCCTCCTCGCCCACCCCCTCGCTGACGGCGTCAAAGCTGGGAATAATACGGTGGCGCAGCACAGGATAGGCCACCTCCTCCACATCCTGAAAGGCCACGTTAAAGCGCCCCTCCAGAAATGCCTTCGCCCTGGAGGCACGAATCATTGCCTGCGCCGCCCTGGGGCTTGCCCCCTCCCTGATATAAGGGTTTCCGGCATGGGTCTCCATGACGATATCCAGCAGATAATCCATCACCGCGTCGGCAATGGGAATCTCGTTGACCAGACTTCTTGCGGCAAGCAGCCCCTGGCCGTCCATGCACTTCTCTATCACCGCCTCCTGAGCCTTTTCCGTCAAGGTAACGATTCCCTTAAGCTCCTCCTTGTCGGGAAAGCGCACCAGAATTTTAAACATAAAACGGTCTAGCTGGGCCTCCGGCAGAGGATATGTCCCCTCGTTTTCTATGGGATTCTGAGTCGCCAGCACAAAAAAGGGCTCCTCCAGCAAATGGCTGTCATTTCCCACCGTCACCGTATGCTCCTGCATTGCCTCCAGCAGCGCCGACTGCGTCTTCGGCGTGGCACGGTTGATTTCGTCCGCCAATATCAGGCTTGCAAAAATCGGTCCCCTCTGAAAGGAAAACCCGCTTCCCGTCTCATTTTTTACAATAACGTTGGTTCCCGTCACATCGCCGGGCATCAGATCCGGGGTAAACTGTATCCGCTTAAAGGGCAGCTCAAAGACCTTACTGATGGTGCTGACAAGCCTGGTCTTTCCCAGCCCCGGCATGCCCTCCAGCAGCACATTGCCCCCTGTGAGCAGCGCCAGCATGACCTGCCTTATAATCTCCCTCTGCCCGATAATTCCCTTCTGGATCTCTTTCTCGCATGCGGCGATCCGCTCCGCCATGTAAGCCGCATCCCGCAGTCTGCTCTTATCCAACTCGCTCATAGTCATTTACCTCAAATTTCAAAAACCTGAAAAATACCCTTTGATCACTTCTTCCATCCCCTCGGGGTAACGTCCCGAAGAAATTCCCTCATACGCCTTCTTCTCATAGCTTCCGATGACGGCATCGTGGGATACATGCTCCCCCTCCCAGCTCAAGCCGTTCTGCGCCCTGAAATAGTCGGAGTTTTCATGGTCCACTGCGCTGCCGGTGAGATTGCCGCTGTCTGCCACTGCGTTTGGAACACTGACATAATCATACGGTGCGGAACCGCTGCCCTCTCCTCTGCCGCCTGTACCGCCGCCGGAGCCGTTTCCGCTTCCGTCCCCACTCCCGTCTCCTGTACCGCTGCCGTTCCCGGAGCCGTCTCCGTTTCCGCCTCCGGAGCCGTTCCCGCTTCCGTCTCCCGTGCCATCCCCGGAGCCATTCCCGTTTCCGCCTCCGTTTCCGTCCCCGGAGCCGCCTCCGCTTCCGTCTCCCGTACCATCCCCGGAGCCGTCCCCGTTTCCATCCCCGGAGCCGCCTCCGTTTCCGCCTCCTGTACCATCCCCGGAGCCGTCTCCGCCTCCGCTTCCGTCTCCCGTGCCGTCTCCGCTTCCGGAGCCGTTTCCCCCGTCAGCCACCAGACCTCCGTTCCCCGGCTCGGGTATTCCGCTCATAGACTGCAGTCTCCTGGCCATCTCCCCCACAGCCTGTGCCGAGGGCAGGGAAACCGCCGGATTTCCCTGCAGGCCTGCCGCCAGCCTAGACATCTGCTCTGCCATATCCCCATATTTGAAATCCAGCTTCGCCCCCGCTGCCGCCATAGCCTCCAAAGAAGCCGCCTGCTGATACTCCGATATGGAGGACCGCAGGCTCTCCATCATCTCACGCATAGCAGCCAGCTGCTCCTCCGTCAACTCCTGCCCTGCCTGCTCCTCAAGATCCTCCAGACCTTCAAGCACCTCTTTTATCTCCTCTACCTTCTCCTTTGCCTCCTTCTTAAGAAGCCAAAGCTCCTCGGCGCGGTCCTTCACCTCCGAGGGAATAAGCGCAAGCACCGGCAAAGTCAAAAGCATTACCCCAAGCACCGCCAGTTTTCCTGCCGCCGGAAGTACCCGGATACGTATCCGTCCCCTGTGAGCCTGCAGCTGCTGCATGGCATCCCTGCGCTGGAGCACCACCAGGTCACCCTCCTCGTCCAAATGCTCATAGGCAGTAACAATACGCTCTTTAAATCCGAAACCGTCCATCACAAGGGCGGCTTCCTTCACGGAGCAGCGCCGCAAAGCAGCAGCCGCAAGAGCAGTCGCCGCCGCAAGCAGAATGGCAAGGGCCGTATAGAGACCTGCATGGTAAAAGGGCAGCGCAAATGCGGCCGCCTGAAATAAGATTCCCACGCCTGCGCCCACAAAAAGGGCTGAAACCAATTTTGACAAAAAGCCCGCAAGATTGATTCTCCGGCGAAAGAAATGAATCGTCTCAATAAATTCCCTTTTTTCTTCCTTCTCCATTCCGCCCTCCAGGTTCTAAAATTTCTGACTTTTTCACTCCGCCCCTTTTTTCCTGCGTTTACGACCTGCGGAGGCATGCAGGGGATTCACCTTCCATGCCGCAAGCATCAAAAAAATAAATGAAAGAAGCACTATGCACGAAGCGGATGTAAACATCCACACCTTTCCCTGGGCCAGATGATAAGTCAAAAAGCCCACATCGCTCCGGGAGGCTCCCTCCATGAACGGTTTTCCCGTCATGACATGCACAAAAAAATCCACAAAAAAGACAATAGGATTAAAGAGCAGGAAAAGCAATACTTCTCCCAAATATCCCTCGTTGGAAATAAGCTTAAAAAATAACGGAATGAGAGTTAAAACAAAGATGATAAAATAAATCACAAACGACATAATCACCGAGGTTATGGACCTTTTGCAGAACGCGGAGCAGAAAATCCCAACGCTCCCCGCAAACATTGACAACAGAACTATGGTCAGCAGAAAATAAAACAGTGTGCTCCAGCTTAAGCCTCCCACCACGAACGCCAGCGACATGACAGGCATGCCGGCAGCTACAAAGAAAAGAATCCTTATCATTGCCGAAGCCAGCTTACCCAGCACAATGGAAAACGGGGACATACAGGTGGTGAGCATAATGTCAAAGGTCTGTCTCTCCTTCTCGCCGGAGATGGATGACGCGGTCATAATAGGCACAATCAACGCCACAATACACACCTGAGTCACCGCCAGCACCGGAAACAGATAAACCAGATAGCTGTAAATATTATTGCTAAAGACATAGGCAGACTCCTGCTGAATAAACAGAAGCGCAAACATGAAAGCCAATGCCAGCACTGCCTCATAGGCAAACAGCCCCCAGCTTATGCGCATGCTGCGCACCGCCACCTGCAGATCCTTCTTCACTATGGGATTTAATTTCAGCCTCATTATTCGCCACCTCCCGTCAACTGCATAAACAGAGATTCCAGGCTGCCTTCCTCCCTGTGGAAATCCGTGAGTATAATCCCTCCCTGGATCATCCTGCCAATCAATCCGCAGACCTCCTCGTCCGTTCTCTCATATGAAATCAGCACCTCATTCTCCCTGACGGAATCCACCGTGACATTCGCCTGCTCCTTCAGGAAACGCACCGCAGGCTCCATATCGGAGCTGATTCGGATATGGATGCGCTTTCCGCCGGAAAGCTGCCGCATAATATCCTCGATCCGCCCTGCCGCAACAAGCTGCCCTCTGTTCATAATGCCGATACTAGTACACATCTCCGAAAGCTCCGAGAGAATATGCGAGCTGATGACAATGGTTTTTCCCATGGAGTGCAGATTTTTCAGAAGCTCCTTCATCTCAATCCTCGCCCCGGGGTCCAGACCGGAGCTTGGCTCATCCAGAATTAATAGCCTGGGATTGTGCAGAAGCGCCCTTGCCACGCAAAGCCGCTGCTTCATTCCCCTGGAGAGCGTATCCACATAAAACTCCTTCTTATCCGAAAGATTTACCAGCTCCAGAAGATCGTCCGTCAGCTTTGCGATATCCCGCCTTCCCATTCCGTACATGGAGCCGTAGAAATCCATATATTCACGTACCTTCAGATTGTCATATACCCCGAAGAAATCGGGCACATAACCGATCAGGCGTTTCATATTCCGACGGCCTGCCTCCACCGCCGTATCCCCGATCTGCACCTTCCCGGCGCTGGCCTTGAGAAGCCCGCAGACAATGCGGATGGTCGTGGTCTTACCCGCCCCGTTGGGTCCCACAAACCCGAACAGATCGCCCTCCGGAATATGCAGCGACAGATGATTGACCGCCGTAAAAGCGCCATAATTTTTTGTCAAATCCTCAATATAAAGCATGCCGCCCCCCTTACTGAACGATATAGAGGCATCCAAAGGATGTCTCGCTGCAGACATCGTCCACCGCCCGTTCATAATTCTCTGTCACTCCCATGAAAAAGACATCCGCCTTTACCGCCTTCTCTGCCGCGCCGCAGATACCTATTCCCAGCGCTGCCAAGGCATCCATCTCCTCCTTATATCTGTCCGCCTCATTAAAACGTCTCAATTCATTGACATAATCTCCATAGTCTTCATAATTGGGCGCGCCCACGTAGATCAGGGGCTGGTCTGCCATTTCCCTGCTCTGCCCCGCAGGAAGACTGCCGTAGACATACATAACATTGTCCACCACCAGCGCAAAACATTTAAAATCCGTTCCGGAATTATTGACTACCGTTCCCGTCAGCTCATACTGGCTGATTCCGTATTTATGCCCCTTTATGTCCTGAAGACCCACACTGCCCTGCCGCTGCGGCCCTTCCATGGCCCCTGCATAAAATACACAGTTCTCAAAAGGGGATGTGGGATTTATGCCAAAATAAAGATCGTTTCCTACCCTTCTTATATGGTTATAATATCCGTCATTGCCATAATAATAAGATGCGTTCAAGGGGCCCACATACTCGTAATCTCCCGACAGCCTGAGCTGCCACTCGTCATGCCCTGCGTCAAAGCACTGCATATAAGTCTGCTTGCCTCCGGCGCCTGCAAGCGGCTCCAGTGTCACGGAAAGAACCCTCGTATCCTTCACCTCGAACCCTCTGCCCGCCATATAGACAAGCACGATTCCAAGAAGCGCCGAAACGGGCACCGCCGCCCAGTAAAGCTCTCTCTTTTTCAGAAGCCTCAATATCAGATACAGCACGGGACCCACAAAAATAACATAGAGAACCACTATGACTCTCAATATGCCAAAATTCAGATCCGTACTGTTATTGCCAAGCATGCCGAAAAGGCGTTTTCTCTGATATTCCACATCATAATACCTTGACATCCCGGCATTACGAAGCTGTGAATAAATACTGATTTCGTCCAGCATGTAGGATAAATAATCAGCCCTTTTCATACCGACATAAGCATCTGTATTCAGGGTCCCCAGCTCCGAAAGCGAATAAGGCAGCACACTCACGGCCCCGTCTCCCGCAGAACGCACATAGCCTCCGATGTAGAAAACTGTCTGATAATCCTGCAGCGTTGTCTTTAAATCCGCCAGGGTAAGCTGATTCACATTCACCCTGTTCTCCACACCGTAATACATCGAATTATTTACGTTTCCACCTATCACATTAGGCGGTCTGTGCTCTCCCGGCGGATACACACCAAGGCTCTCTACGCCAAGGATATCGCTGTCAAAGCCTCCAAGAGTATCCTCTGCATAAGCGCCCGTTCCAACGATCAGTATCCCTCCGTTCTCATTCCAGCTCCAGAGACTCTCCATCTGCTCATCCGTCAAAACCTCCGTGCTGTAATGATCGATGACCAGATAGATAAGCGAATCCAGATGCTCCGCCAAATTGTCCTGATTCAGCTCCACCAGCTTTACCGGATAAAAATCGCTAAAGAAATACAGCTCCTGCCCTCCCATATCCAAATACGTAAGCCCGGAAAAATCATCGCTCAAAATACCCATAAGCAGGGCGTCCTTCTTACCCGACAGCAAGCCCTTAAAATTCTTGGAGACAGTCTCTTTACCGTTCTTATCCAACAGCACGATATGCGTCATGCCGCGTGTGTCCTCCAGACTGTTCACAGGAATTTTTATCGTAAACTGCTTTTTACTGCCTGCCGGCAGAGACAGCTCCGTATCATAGGCACATGGCAGATAATACCTGTCCTCTATCGTAAGCCGCACGGTTCCCTCCCAGTCGGCTCCGCTGTTCTGCACCGTCACCTTTATATCGTAGGTGCTGCCGTCTCCACCCTGCAGCAAGTCCGCCTTTATTGAAAAATCATTCCCCGAGGCACTCGCAGTCGTTTTTCCGCCGCCCAGACACAGCAGCAGAAGCGCCGCCACGGCAAGGCGCCTTCCAAGCTTTCCCCAGAATTTCCGGCTTCTGAATTCATCCATCATCTTAAACCCCATTCTCCCTTACATTTTCATGTAAATTATTTTCCCTTTTCAGATTGGTGCTGCCAATACCAGCGGAAAAACCATTGACAAAACTAATCCTATCCATCTTTTCACTTGAGTCGTTACCCCCTGAACTCTGTTTTCATATGTACAGACGCAAAATAAATCCAGATGTTTCACATTGAATTTGTATTTATTGAGTGCTTCAATAAAATAGCCAGTCGGCTGGATTCTTGTCGTGCGCTTCAGCGCACATGAAATCAGTAGTTGACACAATGACCTTTTGTGTCAACATTGTACCATATCAGCAGGAAATCAAGCGTGAACGAAGTGAGCATTTGATTTCACCTGATATGGTAACGAAAGAATCCAATCTGCAAAGCAGATTTTAAGCGCACAGCGCGGCAGACGCGCAGCGGCTGGATTCTTGAGTGTATTGTACCACAATACCCCCTGCAATTCAATTACAAATGGTAATCTCTACTATAGACCACACTCCTAAATAGTTTCTTTAAATAAAAATAAAGACTTTCTAAAAACATTTGGAAAAAATATGCAATAACCCAAAGCCTGCACATGCTGCTTCCTGCCGCTGCGATTCACCGCCCTGCCGTTTCTCCCGTACTGCCGTTTCTCCCGTACTGCCTGTGCTTTACCACGTTTCCGCTTTTATCATATTCAAAATACTCCTTGGCACACCCGTTTTCGTAATATGTTATTTCCTCCTTCAGCCAGCCTTCGGCACAATAGCGCCAATAATGGGTCTCCACGCCGTCAACGTATTCCCGATACCGACGTTCACATCCATTTCTCTTTATAAAATACTCCTCAAAGTACGCCCTGCTCAAATCAGCGTTATACCCTATTATCCCGTCCGGCTTATCGCTGCCCGCCGAACACCTATATACCTCGATGCCCCCGTCCTTCCCGTAGCAGATCTCGTATTCCGTTACTGCCCTGGAATCTGCATGCAGCCTGGTATCTGTTAAGCTGACAATCCGGCTGTCCCCATCGTACTCCGCTTTGAGCACATGCGTTTCATATAATACCCACTTCTTCAAGCAGCCCTCTGCCTCCAGTGAAAGCAGCTTTCCGTTTTGATCATATATCCTTTTTTTCACGGGATACTCCAAAATTTTCTCGGAGCCAAAGGACTCGGGCATATAAACCTTAGTCACCTTTCCCCTTTTGTCATATTCATAGGTGAGCACCGCATCCTTTTCAACATTAAAGCCATACTCTGACCGGGGCTCCTCCAAGGCTGCAGCCCTGAATGACGCCTTCTGTTTTTCCCCAGACCGTTCCGCCGCCCCGCCGGCAGTCCGTCTGTGTCCGGCGTTGCCCCAGCAGCCCCAGAGCAGAACAAAAGCTGCCGCAAAAATAATCAGTAAATATCCCTTTCTCATATGCATCCTTATACTCCATATCCCCATGACCCTAAAATTAGCTATTAAGAGCACTTATTTGCTTAACCTCCTATATTTTACCCCCCCCCCCCCATTTTTTGTCAAGCGCCTTGCGCGCCTGCCCCTATCCATACCGGTCAACCCGCCTTCCGGTCTTCATATCTGGGACGGCAGGGCCCACAAGCCTTCCCCTTGAAAAGGTCGTGAGAATTGTTTTCAGCATACGCAAAAAGGAACCCTTACCGTTATTACGGTGGATTCCTTTTCATGCTTACTGTAAGCTTACTATCCCTTATTGCTCCTCTTATGATCCCGTTCAATCCGCAATAAGCGAAAACGGTCTCCCTTACGATATCCGAAGCATCTCATTCTGCTGCTGAAACGAAATTTCATAATAGTCATATCTCTATACGCCGAATTACGAAACCAATCCTCCTCAGCCGATGACGGCGTATACTTTTTATATTCCAATCCGTCATCCAAACCGATGCTTTCCCAAGATTCATGCTTCACAAACTTATCCAGAGTACCTATAAGAAGGGCATACTCGTCTTGCTCTAAATGCTCAGCCCCATATTCTTTTTCCAGAAGCGAACAATCCATACGTGTTCCGGCATAGCGCGCCTTCAGACACATATCCCGCTCCAGCCCCATCTGCCCGCCAAAATGCTCTACCAGATACGCCGGATGATATACGGAAACAACAGAGTACTCCTCCCCTGCACATTTTATACAAAGCCTGCGATCCGAATAAACATCCGAATCAAAGGACAAAAGGGGTTCCTGCCGCGCTGCCGCCTCCGCTACCGCAGTAGCCGCCATGTCTTCCTCACCCATCCAGTAGGTCATGCCATAATTATGCTCCGGCGCAAAATCCCAGTAGGGCTCTGTCCGTATCTCCTTATCCAACGCAATTCTTAAACGGCTCAGTTCATCTGATCTCGGATACTGTTTCAGATCCCCCAGACTGATTTTTTTAGTAATTTTACATTTATAAAAATCTGCAATCTTTCTGATTTCTCCGTCTTCCTGACTTCTCACCAGGTTAAAACACTTTAAATTTGCGTCCAGGCTTTTCAGAAAATCATCTGTGCTTTCAAACTGCCCATGCAGTGATTTTTCATTTAAAATAAAATTCAATTCTCACCACCCCAAAATCACATCCAGATCCTTCTCAATCTGGTCAAACAGCCCATCCTGCTGATTCTTCACATGCCCGTCGTCATCCAGAAGTATCTCCACCGGCAGGCTTATCTTGTCTTCGTTCTGCCGGAAAAAATAAATCCGTACTTTATCGTTGCTGATCCTGTCGCTGCTGACGCATCTCCGCAGCCCATTAAAAACATGGTCGCTATGAGTTTCCATCACCACCTGCAGCCCTTTTTGAGCCAAAAATATTAAAAATTCCATCAATTCACACTGACCTGACGGATGAAGATGAATCTCAGGGTTTTCGATTATCAAAACATCGCCCTTTCTACAAGAGAACGCCGCAATAATAATCTCCGCAATATAGCTGACACCGGTTCCCACGTTCTTAGGCCTGATATCTCTTCCAAGCTCACGGTTTCTGTACGCCACCCGAATCAACTCCGTCCCGGGTATTTCTTCCGCAGTGATCCGGTAGCCCAAAATCCTCTCCAGCCAATAGTCCACCTGACCGCCCAGCGTCATTTTGGTTGTGCTGTCAAAAATAAATTCCGTCTCTTGTATCCCCTGATCCTTATGCCCTGCCAGATAAAAGAACGCATATTCGCAGCGAACACCGATTTGGTCCTTCCCCTCCAACGATTTTTGGTACGTATCCTCCACGCCGATTCTGTCCGCCGTTAAATAGCGGATATTGATTTCATCCGGAAATCTGTTCCCGTCTCTTTTCTCAACCTCGTCTCCAAAGGTCTTTCTATACGAGCATTTCCCTCCCTGATACTCATACTCTGCCTCCAGAACGATTTCCTTGCTACCTGCAACCCAGTTCTTTACATCATTGACGGTTCCTATATTCATGTACTTTCCCGCCAGCGAGCTGGCACTATTCTGGTACAATGCAAGGACTGCCTGAATAACCGTAGATTTCCCTGTAGAATTTTTTCCGGCAAGTAATGTAAAATTGGAAAATCTTATTTCCGTTTCCTGAAAACACTTAAATCCCTGTATTTTAATACAGTTCAGCATTTATCGCACCCTCTCTTATATCAAATCCTTATAAATACGTTAAATCACCCATTATATTAAATTTTATTTCACTATAATTTATCTGGTTCATTCTGATTTTATTAAATTTCTATCTTGTGAAATTATTAATCCTTTAAATGATTCATTCTATCTATTAAATTTTCTATCATATCAAAATGTATTTGGATTTTGGTTATATTTACCTTTTCATTTTCTATATTCCTCCAAAGCCTGCCTTCAGAGACAACCCTCTCCAATCCCTGCTGTACCTCACCTTCCTTTTTCCCACATATCCACACCACATTATATAAATAACCGAGTACCTTCGCCTGCCACTCTTTCCCCTTTTCTCTCTCCAGGCCAAAATGCGTTCTCCTGTCCCAGTCCAAAAGCTCCTCTGTTGCCTCCCTGAGAGCATCCGCCGTTCTATTCATCCATTGTCTGTCCCTCTGCATTATAAGCGCTGCAGTCAGGTCTAACAATTGCTGGGAACTCATATTTTCCCCCCGGTCTGCCCGGATATCGCCTGTAAGTATAAAACGATACATCAAAATGCGCAATACCATGTACTGACGGTTTAAAATCCATTTACTAAAAAAATGAGCCGGCTCCCCCAGGCTTCGCTCCAAATGGCTCAGACGCTGTTCCAGCTCCTGCCCATACAATTCGTTCCTGATCCCCTGTTCCCTTGTAAAATTCCATCTCTCAATATAGTTACCCATCTGCATATGCATATACCGGGGGGTGGTATATTCAATAACTTCAAAGGAAAATTTATAGTCATATAACCAGGATGCCCTTCTGGGAAACTGCCGCTCCAGCTGTTCTATCCCGCATCCCTCCAATTCCGGATAAAACTCAAGTCCCCCGACAGCATAATAGCCTTCCAAAAACTCAATAAGACAACGCAGGCGGTCATCCGCTTCCAGGACAAGCAGACTCCCGTCCTGCCGCTCCGAAACATAAATAATCGGCAAGGCAATTCCAAACAGAATTATTTCCACTATCCCTGAGATACGTTCTATCTTCTTGGACCTTCTCATCGAAGGAACCGACGGAAAAACCAGCTTTCTCTCCAGATACATCTGATATATCTGTTGAACCGACATCTTTTTTTCATAACTGTCAATATAATTACCGGATAATTTCTCCATATGGACCTCTTATTCTGCCTTTTACACGATACAATATCCTTCAAATACGGGCTTTCCAACTATAGGCTTTCCTTTACCATTCCTTCCCATGTCTGTCCAAGCCAGCGTGCCTGGACACGCATACGAAGCAATATTCTTGGACATTACTCAACAATATATACCCTGAACAATCTGGGTCTGCCCTCCACCACATGCCCGCAAACCTCAAATTCCCACCACGGAAATATATATTCGGTGAACATTCTCATAACCCATTCTTTATCGGAAGGGTCATCACAGAGAAAATCGTCATAATTTTTGATAATAAACGCTATATTTTCCTCTTTTATCCATGTAAGATCCGTGATCCAATCCAAATACCCGTCATAAAGATACCTGATTTCAGGAATCGGAAACTGAAATTTGGCATAAACCTGGGGCAGAAAGTCGGATGAGGCCCTACAGATCTTCCCATCTATTTCTACACAGAACGTATTCGGATCATCGGTTAAACAATACAGGATTTTTCCGGCTTCTGCCTGATCAACGTAAACAATTTTATTTTTCAATTTATTAGCATCTTCCTTTTTGTCACTTATCCTATCCTGATTTAAATTAAGAACTTTTTCCCATTATAGCAGAAAAGCGGCGTAACATCAATAAAAATGGGGCAAAGCCAGTATAACCGCCCGTAGTTTAACTGACTCTGCCCCATTTTTCTTACTCTTTTTCATTTTTCCGCCGCCTACCCCTGCTCAAACCTCTCCCGAAGCTTCCCCAGGGCCTTCTTCTCGATCCGGCTCACGTAGCTTCTGGAAATTCCAAGGGCCCTGCCTATCTCGCTCTGGGTCGCCTCTCTGGTTCCGTATAAGCCGTAGCGCAAGATCAGGATTTCTCTTTCCCTCTCTGTCAGGGTATCGTCCATTAAATCAAAGAGCTTCCTGATATTTCCCATCCGCTCCATGTTTTCCACAATATCCGGCTGCTGCTGTTCTATCACGTCCACCAGATGGATCTCGTTGCCCTCCTTGTCCTGCCCGATAGGTTCAAAAAGAGAAACCTCCCTGGAAATCTTTTTCTTGCCCCGAAGCAGCATCAAAAGCTCATTGTCAATACAACGGCAGGCGTAGGT
>CAJTPH010000002.1:121515-159633 GCA_910578215.1 uncultured Acetatifactor sp.
TCAAAGGTATCTATCGCTTTAATCAAGCCAATACAGCCGATGGAAATCAAATCCTCCATGTCCTCGCCCGCATTCTGGTACTTTTTTGCGATGTGGGCTACCAGACGCAGGTTTCGCTCGATCAATACCCCCTTTGCGCGCCTGGCCTCCTCCTGCGAGCCCTCGCGCAGCAAACGAATACAATCGGCTTCCTCTCCCTGGGTCAACGGTTTTTGAAATGTTTTCAAAGAAAACCCCCATGGAATAAATACTCTTAACAATAGTCTATGTGAGAATTTAATCCATGGTGCCTGTCAGTTTGGTCACTTTTCATCTGGGTCAAGCAAAAACTGCGCCATCACATAATTGGCAAGGTCCAGCCCTTTCTCAGTCAATGTAAGCCGCCTTCCTCCGTCCCGATACTCCAAAAGCCCGTCTTTTTGGTTTTTTTTGATAACGTCGCCGTACCGTTCCTCAAGAGAGCATCCAAAGGCGGCATGAAAGCCTGCTGCCTCCAGTCCCTCCGTCAGGCGAAGCCCCAGAAACATGTATTCCTCCATCTGCTCCCCGGCGGTAAGACTCTGCTCCTCCTCCCTGCACAAAAGAGGCTCCCTTAAATAGCGCTCCAAATCCTCTCCGTTTTTAAAACGCACGTTGCCCTCAAGGGATGCCGCTCCCAGTCCCAGCCCCAGATAATCCCTTCTCTGCCAGTAACCGCAGTTATGACGGCATGCGAAGCCCTCTTTTGCGTAATTGGAGATCTCATAACGCCGATACCCCGCCTCCTCCAAAATGCGCTTCGTATCCTGATACATCCGCCGGTCCGTGTCCTCGCCGGGAATGTCTGTAAGCCCCGCCTGACAGCTGTCATAAAGCGGCGTGCCTTCCTCCAGAATCAGGCTGTACGCCGATATATGCTCCGGCTGGGGAGCCAGGGCAAGCACCCTTCTCAGCGTATTTTCATAGCTCTCTGCGGTCTGTCCCGGCAGGGCGCTCATAAGGTCCACATTTACATTGACAAATCCCGCCTGCCTTGCCTGGCGGTATGTCTCCAGAAACTGCTCCCATGTATGGATTCTGCCGATAGCCGCCAGCTCCACGTTGTCCGCAGACTGTAAACCTATGCTCAGACGGTTGATTCCTGCCTGCGCATAAGCGGTCAGCTTCTCCAGGTCCACGGTTCCCGGATTGGCCTCCGCTGTAATCTCCGCGTCCGCCGCCAGCAAAAAGCTGCCTGACACCGTCCCAAGGAGCCTTTTCATCTGCGTCCCGGTGAGCAGCGAGGGGGTTCCCCCGCCGAAGAAAACGCTGGACACAGGGCGGCCGGCATACTCCCTGCCTCTGCCCCGGATTTCCGTAAGCAGCGCCTCCACATAGCGCTCCCTGACCTCCTCCCCTGCGGGCGCGGACAAAAAATCGCAATATAAGCATTTTTTGACGCAGAAGGGAATATGGATATACAGTTCAAGCAAATCTGCCTTATTCTCCGCCCCCATCACCTGTCATCCAGCTTCAGGACGCTCATAAAGGCCTTTTGAGGAATTTCCACGTTTCCTATCTGGCGCATGCGCTTCTTGCCCTCCTTCTGCTTTTCCAGAAGCTTTTTCTTTCGGGTGATATCGCCGCCGTAGCACTTTGCCAGCACGTCCTTGCGCATTGCCTTTACGGTCTCCCTTGCGATGATCTTGCCCCCCACCGCCGCCTGAATGGGAATCTCGAATAAATGCCTGGGTATCTCATCCTTTAATTTCTCGCACATCTTCCGTCCTCTCTCATAGGCGGAATCCGCATGGACAATAAAGGACAGGGCGTCCACCTCCTCCCTGTTGATGAGGATATCCAGCTTTACAAGCCTTGAGGGCTCATACCCCTTGATATCATAATCGAAGGAGGCATAGCCTCTGGAGCGGGACTTCAGCGCGTCGAAGAAATCGTAAATAATCTCGTTTAAGGGCAGCTCATACTTAAGCAGCGCCCTGGTTCCCTCGATGTATTCCATTCCCAGATAACGCCCGCGCCTCTCCTGACACAGCTCCATAATGGAGCCGATAAACTCGGACGTCACCATGATCTCCGCGCTGACGATGGGCTCCTCCATGTGCTCGATCTCCGAGGGATCCGGAAGGTTGGAGGGATTGGTAAGCTCCGTCACCTCGCCGTTTGTCCTGTACACCTTGTACACGACGCCGGGCGCCGTGGTCACAAGGTCCAGATTGTACTCCCTCTCCAGGCGCTCCTGAATGATCTCCAGGTGCAAAAGTCCCAGGAAGCCGCAGCGGAAGCCAAAGCCCAGCGCAACGGAGGTCTCCGGCTCATAATTCAGGGAAGCGTCGTTTAGCTTAAGCTTCTCCAACGCGTCCCGCAGGTCGGGATATTTTGCGCCGTCCGCAGGATACATGCCGCAGTACACCATGGACTGCACCTTTTTATAGCCGGGAAGGGGCTGCGCGCAGGGGGCGTTATCGTCCGTCACCGTATCGCCCACCGCAGTATCCTTTACATTTTTGATAGAGGCGGTAATATAGCCCACCATGCCCGCGGAAAGCTCCTCGCAGGGAATGAACTGCCCTGCGCCGAAATACCCCACCTCCACCACCTCTTCTCTGGCGCCGGTGGCCATCATGCGTATGACCGTCCCCTTCTTCACTGTGCCCTCCACAATGCGGCAGAATATGATCACTCCCTTATAAGGATCGTATATACAGTCAAAAATAAGCGCCTGAAGGGGATTTCCCGGATTTCCCTTGGGCGCGGGAATTTTTTTGACCACCTGCTCCAGCACCTCCTCGATGCCGATGCCGTTCTTTGCGGAGATCAGAGGCGCATCCTGGGCCTCCAGGCCGATGACGTCCTCTATTTCCTCAATGACCCGCTGCGGCTCCGCGCTGGGAAGGTCGATTTTATTGATCACCGGAAATACGTCCAGGTCATGATCCAGCGCCAGATACACGTTCGCAAGGGTCTGCGCCTCGATACCCTGGGCGGCGTCTACCACCAGAATGGCGCCGTCGCAGGCGGCAAGGGAACGGCTGACCTCATAGTTAAAGTCCACATGACCGGGCGTATCGATTAAATTCAGAATATACTCCTCCCCGTCCTGGGCCCTGTATACCGTGCGGACGGCCTGGGCCTTGATGGTGATCCCGCGCTCCCTCTCAAGCTCCATGTTGTCCAGCACCTGATCCTGCATCTCCCGGCTGGTGAGCAGTCCCGTCTTCTCGATAATACGGTCCGCCAGCGTAGACTTACCGTGATCTATATGCGCCACAATACAAAAATTCCTGATTTTGCTCTGGTCTATGGATGTCATTCCCTTTTCCTCTTTTTTACCTTTATAGTGTTCCTTTTCCAACCCCGACAATATATCGAATGGCCCGGAAAGCTTTTCACCACACTATTTTATCAAAAATTTCCTCTATTGTCCAGACAGTACCAGGTCAAGAATATGTGCCAGCGGCTCACAGGCGTTCATCGCCTCCTCCACAGTATTATTCTGCGCACCCAGCTCAATCAAAAGAGACTTGGGGCACAGATGCATATTATAGCGGTAGCCCTTTAAATAGATCCTTCTTGTCAGCCCCGGATAATATTCCATTGCCTTCAGCTGCATTTGAAAGGAAAAAGCAAGGTTTGCATCCTGATTTTCATTGTAAAGGTAGGATATATTGCCTGTTTTCTTGGTGCGGGACAGCCCGTTAAAAAACATAAACCTGGCGGTAGGTCTGCCGTCCACCTCCGTCACCAGCCTTGTTCCCTCAGGCATCGCATCCCTATGTAGATCGATGACCACCTTGATGGAGGGATTTTCCTTGAGAATCTTCTCCAAATCAGGCAGCGCAGCCGAATAGGCGCCGTCTCTTGTCTTCACATCGTACTGCCCGTCATGGTGCAGCACCTTATATCCGTACGTATCCGTCAATATCTGCGTCAGATAATCCCCCACCCCCATGATCGTGTGGGCGCGCTCTCCCTCCACGGAATCCGCAAAGGCCTCCTGGGAATGGGTATGATAGATCAGTATCTGATATCCCTCACCCTCCTTGTCGATGGTCATATCCTGGGCCAGAAATTTATCCACATTCAGCTGTTCCCTGCCCGCCATGGTATTGGCGTCAATCGTGTAAAACTGCTGCACCAGCGTCTCATAGCGGGACAGCGGCTCCAGATCCACCTGTACCTGCCGCTCATGGGCCGTAAACGCCGGACCGCCCAGCTGCTCCATCATATTCTGGGCGGCGTCGTTTTCCGCCCTTAAAAGCTCGCCAAGACTGTTTTCGCCCGCTTCATTCCAAAGCTGCTCCTCCCGCTGATACCAGGTTTCATTTTGATTCAACGCATCCTCTAGTAGGACAGACTCATGTTCATCCTCTATCTCTGCCAAAGAGAAGGTTTCCCGCTCCATACCCGCATCCTCCCGCAGACCTGCCGCAAGATATCCGTAAACCGGGAAAATACTGTCAAGCTGTCTCTGCAGCAGCCAATAGGTTTCATGCTCGCTCTCCATGTACAGAGAAACCACAGGCATATATTCATCCGCCAGCGCCACGTCAAACTCCCCCCACGCCTCTGACAGCATCCCCTGCAGAATCACATGCTGTCTCTCCACGGGCTCCTCCGCCGGCGTACATCCTCTGAGCAGTATCTGCAGACCGATCACCAGAGCTGCAAATTCCAAAATATACTTTGTCCATTTGCTTTTGAAGGTCCTTTTATTTACGTCCGGCACTCCCCTTCTCGCATTTTTCTCTTAAATATATTCCCCTAGCCTCTCATCCATGCGCAATTTTCTTTAAACGCGTTTTTACTCCGCTACATTTTATTCCATACGCATCTCCATGGCAATGTTGATTCCCTCGGACACCGTAAAGCTGACCCTCTTAATGACCGCGTCGATATCCTTTCCCGTCATATACATGTTGTTGAGCTCCGATATCTGCAGGCTCTGCCTGCTCACATACCTCACGCAGTCGATATCCTTCTCCTCCTCCAGAAGCTTTTCCATCGCGTCGTTCACGATGGTTGCCGCATCCACCACCGTGGGAATACCGATGGCGATGACAGGCACTCCCAGGCTCTCCTCCGTCAGGGCATTCCTGTGGTTCCCCACCCCCGAACCCGGCTGGATACCCGTGTTGGTAATCTGGATGGTACGGTTCAGGCGCTTTGTGCTGCGCGCGGCAAGGGCGTCGATGACAATAAGCACATCCGGCTTTGTCTCCGCCACCACTCCCTTGACGATCTCCGCAGTCTCCATGCCCGTCTTTGCCATAACCCCCGGCTCCAGGGCGCTGACCTGATTCATCTTGTCACAGTTGTAGGCCGCCTTGCCGTACTCCTTTACAATATGCCTGGTTATCAGAAGGTTGTCCACCACCTGCGGTCCCAGAGCATCCGCCGTTACCTCCCTGTTTCCGAGCCCTACCACCAGAATGGACTGCTCTCTGTCGTTATCCGGCAGAACCCCCAAAAGCTCCTCCGCCAGACAGTCGGAAATCTCGCGATGGTAATCCTCGTCCGGCTCCACCAGCGCCGGAGCCTCCACGGTGACGTAGATTCCCACCGGCTTTCCCATGGCCTTGGCGGCATTCTTGGTATCGATCATCACCTTCGTGACGCGAATATCCTCTTCCTCCTTATAGTATTCCTCCACACGGACGCCTCTCAGGCTGCTGTCGGCATCGCCGATGCTCTCCCTTGCCTCGAGCGCCAGATCTGTCCTCACTTGAAAATTCCCCATATACCCCACACTTTCCGCCATTTCGGCGCAGACAAAACAAACAATGCATGGCTTTAGTGTTTACCTTTTCCTTAAAATTTATTTCACTTTTTTTCTGATGTCTCTTGACAAATTTTCTATTATTTACTAAACTACTATCGTATGTTTACTTTAGCCCCCCGTGTCTGGCTAAGGCAAACCAGGGAAAAAATATTATTTTGTATACAAATTGGAGGTGTACGAACTTGGCTAACATTAAATCCGCAAAGAAAAGAATCCTTGTAAACCGCACAAATGCAGATAGAAATAAAGCGATCCGTTCCGGTGTCAAGACCGCTATCAAGAAGGTATATGCTGCTATTGAAAAAGGCGACAAGGCGGCTGCAAACACCGAGCTGAACGCTGCGATCAAGACCATCGAGATGGCAGGAAGCAAGGGTGTTTACCACAAGAACAACGTTGCCCGCAAGGTTTCCGTTATCAGCAAGGCCGTAAACCATATGGCTTAAATTTTTTAAAATCGGACAAAACATAGACGGATGCCCATGCGAAAATGTGGGCATCCGTTTTTTTGCCTTAATTTTTGGGGGGCAGCGTCTGCCCCTAATGCCTGTGGCTGGCGCCCCCGCTGCTCACATGGTGGCCTCCTCCGCCGCTGCTGTACCCGCCTCCGCCTCCTCTGCTGTCCGAGCCGCTGCTGGTCTGAATCCGTCTGGTCGTAACGGACTTTCTGATAAAATCATCGCTTTTCCTGTTCATCTCCGGTTTTCCGCCCTGCACATACGCATTCACTGCCGTAGTATTCTGCGCCGCCTTCTGCATCAGGTGCGACAGCGCATAGATCGACGCCACTACCATAGGGACTATCAATGCGTATCCCATGCCCCGAAAGGGCTGTGCATCCCGTTTCATAAGCCTTTCCACAGTGTCTATGTAGGCGAGATACGCCCTGCAGGGGTCGGTTTCGTAATATTTGTCCACCTCGTAAAGCACAGTGTGCAGGTCGCTGAGGCTGAACGCCTTTTCCACACTGCCGCTGGTGGAAATATGCTCCCCGTTCTGCCCCTCATACCAATTGTGAAGAAGCAATACTCCGTCCCCTTCAAATCCCTTGTTATAGCCGTACCTGTTGTCATCCCAGAAGTCGTCCGCAATGTCCTGCATGTTGTCTTCCCACACTACCGAGCGATAGCCATACCGGGCCTTTGCCTCCGCCCCCTCCACGGACTGATCGATGGTCAAGAGCACAATATCAATGTGCAGCTCCTTCTCCTTTTCCGCAATATATCCCCGAAGCCGCTCCTCCTCTGCGTCCGTCAAAACATCCGCGTAATCGTATACCCTCTCCGCAGGCGCGTCAAAATTTGTCCTGTCCCTCCTGCTCTCCAGGTATTTTCTCACTCCCAAAACCGTGCAGATAACCGCAAGAACAGTCACTATAATAAACCATATGCGGAAGTAACGGAAATATTGTCTTCTCGCTTCCCTCTTAAAATTGTATTCCATCCTTAACCCGCTCCTAATTTTAATTGCGCGCCTTAACTACACCAGCGACGCCATCAGCACCAGCATCATTAAGACTGCCGTAAGGCACGCCCACAGTGTTCCCGTATACAGCCATACCTTCTTTGTCGATATGGGCGCCGTCCCCACGATCTTCCCTGTCTGCCCGTTGACATAAAAGGGATATTCCTTATCCTTGTAGTGATATATGTATTTCCAGACAGGCAGCAGCCCATAGGTAGTTTCCCGGTTCCGCGCCTGGATATCCTGATAAACGGTGCGAACGGTGCCATACCCGGCATAGCTCTCCCTCATCAGCTTGCCCACGTCCTCCTCTATCAGCTTTTTTGCCCGGCCCTCCACCACATTCGGCATCATGTTGTACTTTTCGGAATAGAAGCCCGACATGTACTCCGGCTGAAAAATCTCAAATTGATTGTAGTTAAAGGGCGCCACCAGCTCCATAACATCATCCGGCATGGCTTCGGACGCGTCCACCGGAATATCCTTGAAACAAATATTCATATCCCGGTTTATGGCATAAAAGGACGTCTCCGTATATTCAATGTCCCCGCTTCTCCAGACCTGAAGCCTCGTGCCCTCGCCCTGAAAGACGCAATGAACGTCATATCCAAAAAACCAATAGGGCACATAGATTCCCTCCATGCTGTTCAGCCGCACCTCGGAGAGAAAGTCTACCGGTGCAAACAGGCAGTTTTTAAATTTCTCGCGGATGGATTTCTTACAGGTCTCCTTACCCAACTGAAAGGGTATGATCATTTTGGGCTTATACTGCCCCTCCACTCTCTCGTTAAAAATCAGATAGCTGTCGCAATAGGCGCACTGAGTGGCGGAGGTATGCGCCTCCACCTTCACCTCTCCCCCGCAGTTGGGGCAGATGGTGAGCTCTCCGTTCCTGTCACCCTCTGCCCTCTCACCGCTGTGCTCGCTCTCGCAAAAAGGGCAGAACATGCCGTGCCGTTCCGGGCTGTAAACCACATTGCCGCCACAGTTTTTACATCTGAAAAACATTATTATACCTCTCTGTGTACTTTATGATATTTTTACACATCACTCGCAGAGTACCACTACCTTCATGGGTGTGGTCTGCGCCGGAATGCTTCTGGTGGAATTCCCATAGATCACCGCCAGATTATGATTTGCGGGGCTGCCCTGGAAATACTGATTGTTGGTGGTACGCACTTCAACCGTCCCGTCCAGGTTCAGCTGCAGCGTGTTGTCCTCATTCACCAGCGCCATGTTATAGAACCCAACGTTTACCATACGCCCGTTTTTCACCTGCGCCGCCACAACAGCGTTGTACCGGGGCGGATACACCAGAGGCATCGGCGCGTCGGCCTCATACCAAAAGGTGCAGTTCATTCCCACGGACAGAGTCTCAAAATCCACCACATAGACCGCAGGCGTCAGAACAAAATGAACTGTGTTTCCGTCCATATCCTCCATTTCCACAAAAGTAACGCAGCCGTTCGTGCGCCCGTTTCCCTGTCTGGTGGGAATCATATCCACAATTGTGCCCGTCACGGAACCGAATCGGTTCCTTGAGACCGGCCTTCTTCCATTCACAATATAATCCATGACTACTCCCTTTCCTTTTACCTTCCCGAACAGGGATATCCCCCGCCGGAGTCAATCTTCATACCAAATATATGCAACCTTTTTTGAAACTGTTCCAGCGGTTCCTTCATTCCTTAATGATCGTTCCGCCGCCCGCCACATACCCCCCTTCATAAAAGACCATTGCCTGTCCCGGCGTGACGGCGCGGACAGGCTGTTCAAAGGTGGCAACCACATGTCCTCCCGGCTGCCTCTCTATCGTACAGTACTCGCCTTTGTGATTGTACCGGATCTTTGCAAGCACACGCATGGGCCGCTCCAGCCTCTCTATGGCCATAAAGTTTACCCTGTCGCAGACTGCACGGGTGGAAAGAATATCCCCGTTCCCGCCGATGACCACCTCGTCCGTCTCCGGACGTATCTCCGTCACAAACACCCTCTCCCCCATGGGGAGCTCCAAGCCTCTGCGCTGCCCAACGGTGTAATGGGTAATTCCCCTGTGCCGCCCTAAAATTCTGCCGTCTGCCGTGACAAAATTGCCAGGCCCCGGCGTCCTGCCCCCCGCCTGCCTGTCAATAAAGGCGGCATAATCATTGTCCGGCACAAAACAGATCTCCTGACTGTCAGGCTTGCCTGCCACCGGCAGCCCCAGCCTCTGCGCTATGGCCCGTATCTCATCCTTTGTATACTCTCCCACCGGCATCAATGTACGGGAAAGCTGCTCCTGGGTCAGGTTATACAACGCATAGGTCTGATCCTTGGCGGATGCGGCGGACTGCCCCACCGCATACCTTCCGTTTGGAAGCCGCCCCACTCTGGCATAATGCCCGGTGGCAATATAATCGGCCCCCATGGCAAGGCTTTTCTCCAGCAGCGCCTCCCATTTCACATAACGGTTACAGGCGGTACATGGGTTGGGCGTGCGCCCCCTGAGATATTCCTCCACAAAATAATCTATTACGCTCTGCCTGAACTCACGCTTGAAGCTTATACAATAATGTGGAATGCCTAGACACTCCGCCACCCTTGCGGCATCCTCCGCGGCGTCTCCGCCGCAGCATGCGCTCTCCGCTTCCCCCGCAGGACCGTCCTCCTTCCATAGCTGCATGGTGACGCCGAGAACGTCATAGCCCTGCTCCTTCAAAAGATATGCCGCTACGGAGGAATCCACGCCCCCTGACATACCGACCACTACTTTTTTCTTCATCCTGTCTTATTTATCCTATCTTATTTATCCAGTCTTATTTATCCTGTCTTATTTATCCTGTTTTTTTCTGGGCTTTTTTATTGCCCGGCACTCCCCGTTTTCTCAGTCGATATTTCCGAAATTCACAATGATATAATCGTCCATCTCAACAATGGAGCCCTCCTTGGGCCACGCGGGCGCCTCCCGCATCAGCTCTCTGGCATACAGGTAATGCTCCACATTGCCATCCTCCTGAAACGTGAAGCCGTTCATTCTCCAAAACTTTATCATCTCCCTGTCCGTGCCAATAAAAGCATAGGACGCCCAATCGATAAGGGAAAGCTGCGGTGTTTCCGCCGCCGCATATCCATAGGGCGTATTATATTTATCAAAAATATCCTCGTCCACTCCCTTGACCAGCCACTCTGTCAGCATATATTTCTTCGACCAGGAGGGCGTGTACAGCTTGTCCAGCAGCGACGGCGGAGTCAGGTAGCTTCCCACCACGCAGACAGGCTTGCTCTCGTCGCAGTTTTTTATGATCTCCAATGCCACCGCGCTTGCCGTGCGCCTGTCATCCTCATATTTCATCGCGTCGATATACAGCCATTTGTTCATCTCATACCCCTGGCGGTACAAAAGCACCAGGGCAAGAAACAGGGCGGCGGTACGCACAGGCTTTTTGTTCAGCTTCTTCACCTCGTAGGCCATAAGCAGCACCGCAAAGCCCGTCAGCAGCGGCACATACTCACTGGCGCGGTAGTACGTTGCCGTTCCCTCCAAAAAAACCATCAGCCAGGGCAGCAGGACAATTCCTGCCGCAGCCGCAAAAATCCAGCCGTCCCTCTTACGGAGCGCCGACGAAAGCGCCCAGATCCCCAGGATTCCCACTGCCAATACCAGAATAAGCACCGGCACATAGACGATTCCATGAATATAATATTTTACGAAAAATTCCTTCAGGACCAGCCACAGCTCCCCCTGCCCGTTTCCAAAACCCTTGAGAATATCCAGAATGCCTCTGGTTGCCAATACCTCCCTCTGCTCCTCCAGCCGGAACAGGGAGACGATCCCTCCTATCGCCAATTCCCGGAACACCATGGAAAGCACGCAGATAATTCCCGTTTTCACCAGCCATTCGGACGGTCTTGCGCTGTAGCCGTCCCTGTCCAGGCTGCGGACAAGCAGAAAGTTCATCGCCAGAGCCATCAGGTACACGATCATAAACGCCTCGTAAAAGCCCAGCGCCGCCGTCAGGAAAGCCGCCGATGAAATCAGCTGCAGATACACACGCCGTTTATTCGCCCCCCCCGTTTGATTCTGCCGGAATGCCTCCATGCCAAAAAGAACGGCCAGCGCCGTAAAGCCATAGCCCATATAAATGCCGTCCTGCAGATACCAGACCACCACTTCGCTCAAAATGGGGCTGGATAACATGACCGCACCGAAAATCGTATAGCCCGTCAGGGAAATCTTTTCACCGAACATCCGCCGGAAAACCACGCACCAGAGCGTGATGGAAAGACAGAAGACCATCAGACCGCAGGCTTCCACAAAATGAGGGTTATAGTCCAGCGGAAACAGCTTGTTCACCAGATACAGACACCAGCGCCCCATGGCCGGCGATACTCCCTCAACATAGTAAAGCCTGAAGGCGGTGTCATCCTCGCTGACAGTGGGGTTAATAATCAACGTCAGATAACTGAGCAGCATCATCAGCGGAATCCCCACGGCAAAGCACCTTTTTTTCCAGAAATATTTTACGTCCTCTAAGATTCCGACCATAATATAACCCCTTTAACCCTGACTAAAATTACTCGATAAGCAGATTTGCACAGCTGAGGTCCTCCAGCAGGTCATACACCCTTCCGCTCTTGAGCCCTACCACCTTGGGGCGCATGGGGTAATGGGGCGTATTCTTTACCACCCTCGCCCTTTCACCGTTGCTTAGCTTCACCACGCTGTCCACAGGATAGAGAATGATGCTGTCCAAAAAGTCCCTCATATATCCGATATCCAGCTCCCCAGTCATCGCCATAATCATTTCCAGTGCGTCCTGCTGGGAAAAAGCCTTTTTATAGGGACGCTCCGTTACCAGCGCATCATAGATATCCGCTATGGACAGGATTTTCGCATAGGAAAATATCTGTTTGTCTTTCAACCGCAGCGGATAGCCCTTTCCGTTGATCTTCTCGTGGTGCTGCAGCACACCCATCAGCACCTCCTGCGGAAGCTCGTCTTTTTCCTTCAGCATATTATATCCAAACAGGGAATGGTTTTTCATGACTGTGAATTCTTCTTCCGTCAGTTTGCCCGCCTTGTTCAGAATCTCCCCCGGAATCTGGGACTTACCTATGTCGTGCAGCAGCCCGGACACGCCTATTCTATGTATGTCGACCTCGGACATATTTGCCTTCCTGGCAATGACCATGGCCATAGTGGCCACATCCACGCTGTGCTTAAAGGTATACTCGTCGCTGACCTTCAGAGCGTCTATGTTCAGCGCCACCGCATCGTTTTCCATGATCGCGTCCATAAGGCTTGTGGTGACGTTTTCAGCCGTATCCGTGAAATTCTGGGAGCTGGTCTCACTGAAAAGATACTGCACCCCCTGATTGACCCGGCTCTTTACGCTCTCAGACAGCGTAACCTTCTTCCGGTCGGCAACCTTAAGCTTCTCTATTGTCTCCAACGTCACCGGAGAAACCTCTATTTCCTCCTCCGGGTCTTCCTCCCCCTCGCGGATATAGATTCCCGTCACGCCGATCTTTCTCAGCGCTTCTATCAGGAAATCGTCAAGAGGCGTTTTTCTTGCGATGAGAATACGTCCGGTCCTATCAACTATTGCCTGGTCTATCACCATGCCGCTCTGCAGAGCCCTTGTGCTGACATACTTTCTTCTTACCATCGTTTCTTCTCCTGTCAAAAGACAACACACACATTTATTATAAATCATTTGACAGACGAAATCCACTAAAATTGTAAAAAAGACTTATCAATTGTAACAGTCCGGCACTCAATGTCACTTAGTTTGGCACAGACGGCCTCGATTCAGCACCTTGTCCTTATAGCCTCCTGATACAGGGGCGACATATCCCTGAGCCTTTGTATGATCTCCTTCAGGCTGTCCACAGCCGTGTCCAGCTCCTCCCTGGTGTTCTCCCCGGACAGAGTCAGCCGCAGAGAGCCCCGCGCCTCCTCATGCTTTAAGCCGATTGCAAGCAGCACATGGGACGGGTCCGGCGAACCGGAGGTACATGCCGACCCGCTGGACGCACAAATGCCCGCCATATCCAGCATAATGAGAACGGATTCTCCCTCCACATATGAAAAAGAAAAGCTGACGTTGCCGGGCAGACGCTTTGATCTGTGGCCGTTTAGCCTGCAGCAGGGTATCTCGGACTCTATGCGGCGAATCAGATGATCCCTGAGCTGTGTCTCCCTCTCCGCCCTTTCCTCCATGCTGCCCAACGCTCTTTTGACGGCGGCGCCAAAGCCCACGATCCCCGGCACGTTCTCCGTGCCCGCACGCCTGCTTCTCTCCTGCGCGCCTCCGTGCACAAAAGCCGGCAGCTCTATGCCTGAGCGGATATAGAGCATGCCGACGCCCTTGGGGCCGTTCAGCTTATGGGCGCTGGCGCTGAGCAGGTCTATCTTAAGCGCCTCCACATCCAGAGGTATCTGCCCGAACGCCTGCACGGCGTCGGTATGAAACAGGATATCCCTCTCCCGCGCAATGGCGCCTATCTGCCCTATGGGCTGGATACTGCCGATCTCATTGTTTGCCGCCATGACGCTGATAAGTATGGTGTCAGGACGAAGCGCTGCTTTCAGCCTGCCCGGGTCCACCATCCCGTTTTCGTCCACATCCAGATAAGTCACCTCGAAGCCCTGTTTCTCCAGATACCTGCAGGCATTCAGGACGGCATTGTGCTCTATCTTCGTAGTCACGATATGCCTTCCCCTGCCAGGGCGGCTCTCCGCTGCCGCCTTCACCGCCCAATTATCCGCCTCGGTGCCGCCCGAGGTAAAATATATTTCCTCCTGCCTCGCGCCCAGCGCTCCCGCAAGAATGCGCCTTGCCTCGTTGACCGCCTTTCTGCCCGCGGAGCCAAGAGAATATATCCCGCCGGGATTTCCGTAATTTTCCGTAAAATACGGCAGCATTGCCTCCACCACCTCCGGCGCCGTTCTCGTGGTCGCCGCGTTGTCCAAATAAATCATCCCTTACCTAAGCCTCGCTTTTGTGTTTGCCTGTCATTCCCGCGCCGGTCCCGCCCCACGCACCCGATAATATCCGCTTTTATGGTACTGCGTCTCCCGAATTCCGTTTCGCCCGTATTTCCTAGTGTATTGCTGGGAAATCAATCCAAAATATAGCACCATTGTTTTGTTCTGTCAAGCCCTCCGCCGGAATATATTGGAAAAAACATTGAGTAAAAGAAGTTGATATCTCTATGAAGGCAAAACAACGCCACCCCTTAATTGTAGGAACATTTATTCTCACGGCAACCGGAATGGTCAGCCGCCTGATTGGTTTTTTTTACCGTATTTATCTTTCGCGCCTCTTTGGCGAGGAGGGCATGGGCATTTACCAACTGCTGTCCCCCGTGCTCTCCCTGTCCTTTTCCCTGACTGCAGCCGGCTATCAGACCGCCATTTCAAAGCTGGTTGCGGAGCAATCGGCAAGGGAAAAGCATCCGTCCCTGCGCCCGCTGGTTCTTGGCATGAGCGTGTCTCTGCCCCTGTCCCTGCTCTGCAACGGAATTCTTTTTACCTTTGCGGATACGATAGCCGCCTCGCTGCTGCAGGAGCCCCGCACCGCCGATATGCTGCGCATCCTGTCCTTTTCCGTGCCCTTAAGCGCCGTACACTCCTGTGTCAACGGATATTTCTACGGCATCAAGAGAGCAGGCATCCCCGCCGGCTCCCAGCTCCTGGAACAGCTTGTCCGCGTGGGGTGCGTCTACATAGTGTCGGCCTGGTATATGGAACGTGGGGTTGCCCCCTCCGTCAGCGTCGCCGTACTGGGCTTAAGCATAGGGGAATTCTTTTCCATGATAATGGCATTGCTGGCAATACTGCCCTACTGTATCAAAAAGACGCCCCCTGCCCTGACGGCAGGCGCCTTCTCCCGGGGCATACAGAGAATCACCTACGGCAGCCTCCTCTCCATGGCGCTTCCCCTGACTGCAAACCGCATCGTGCTGAACCTGCTGCAGAGTGTGGAATCCGTATCCATCCCCGCAAGGCTGCGGCTTTACGGTTATGATACCGTAACCTCCCTGAGCGTTTACGGCGTGCTCACCGGCATGGCAATGCCCTTTATCTTCTTTCCAAATGCCCTGACAAGCTCCGTAGCCGTAATGCTCCTGCCCATGATCTCCGAAAGCTATGCGCTGGGCGACATGGCGGCGGTGAGAAGCTCCGCCGTCCGCACCGTCAAATACTGCGTCCTCATGGGCGGCTGTTGTATGGCCTGCTTCGTGCTGTTCGGGCGGTGGGCCGGCACCACGCTCTTTGACAGCCCTCTGGCCGGCTACTTTATCACCACACTGGGCTTTATCTGCCCTTTCCTGTACCTTGACACCACACTTTCCAGCATCCTGCAGGGCCTGGGGCTGGCAGGGCATATCTTTGTGATGAACGTGGTCTGCCTTTTAATCCGACTGGGCTTCGTCTTTTATGCGATTCCTCAATTCGGCATCACGGGCTATCTCTGGGGGCTGCTGGCCAGCCAGCTCACGCTGGGCCTGCTGTACCTGGGCTGTCTGAACCGTTTTCTGACCAGGCACCGCTGACGGTATCGGGCTGCCCGCAAGCGTCCATATGCATGACCGCTCACTAAAATAAGAAAGGGGCTGCCTCCCGGCAGTCCCCGCATTCTGCAGATTCAAAGCTACTGCAGCATCTTCTTTAATTCGTCCATAAAGGTGTTCACATCCTTAAATTCCCTGTAGACCGAAGCAAAACGCACATAGGCAACCGCATCCAGGTTTTTCAGCTTGTTCATAAGAAGCTCGCCGATAACCTCGCTGGGGATTTCCTTGTCCTCCATATTGAAGATCTCGTTCTCCACCTCGTCCACAAGGGAAGTGATCTGCTGTGCGCTGACCGGACGCTTATGGCAGGCGCGCAGTATGCCTCCCTCTATCTTGGAGCGGTCATACGCCTCCCTGTTATTATCCTTCTTGATAATAATAAGCGGAATGGTCTCAATTTTCTCATAGGTGGTAAATCGTTTCCCGCACTCGTCGCACACACGGCGGCGGCGTATGGAATTGTTATCCTCTGCCGGTCTGGAATCGATTACCCTGGTATTTTCGTGGCTGCAAAAGGGACATTTCATTCTGCCATTTCTCCTTTTTTCCCGCAAGCGAGGTATTTAATTACCGATTATAATACAGGCATTATTATACCAAAGTCAGCACCGGATGTCAACGAGGATGATATCCGGTCCGATCTGGCAGATATCCTTGAAGGGAATGACAATATTCGGCTCACAGTTCAAAAAGCTCAGTACCTTGTTGTTACCGGGAACCATAATTTTACAAATACATCCGCTGCACTGATCAAATTCCAGATCGCAGACCCTTCCCAGCTTTTTACAGTTCTTCACGTTAATGACATCCTTACACTTTAACTCGGAAAAAAGCATCTTTTCACATCCTTGCCAATATTCTACCGTTTTACCTCAATATATGTGAATGCCTGAAAAATGAGAATGCTTTTTAAACGCCGGGAGAATATTTTTGCCCCATGAGTACATACTACCACTAGAAAAGCGTGCACGTGCCGGGACCAAGGGCTCCCTGCGCATTTCCCGGCTTCCTGCACGAGGAAATTAAAACGCGCAGAAGCGCAGAAATGAGGATGGAAATGACACAGGGAAAAGTTGAAATCTGTGGTGTGAACACCTCCAAACTCCCATTGCTGGGAGCCGAGGAAAAGGAGGCTCTCTTTCAGCAAATCGAAGCAGGCGACTCAAAAGCCCGAGAGACCTACATTGAGGGAAATCTGCGTCTGGTGCTAAGCGTTATCAAACGCTTTGCTTCCAGCAACGAAAACGTGGACGACCTGTTCCAGATCGGATGCATCGGGCTAATAAAGGCAATAGACAATTTCGACTCGTCCCTGAATGTAAAGTTTTCTACCTATGCCGTCCCCATGATCATCGGAGAAATACGCCGGTTCCTGCGGGACAACAGCAGTCTCCGGGTCTCACGCTCCTTAAAGGACACCGCCTACAAGGCGATCTACGCCAGGGAAGCCCTGACAAGGCGCAACCTGAAAGAGCCCTCCCTGGAAGAAATCGCAGGCGAAATATCCATTCCCAAGGAAGATATCGCCTACGCTCTGGATGCCATTCAAAATCCCATGAGCCTTTACGAGCCGGTTTTTACGGACGGAGGAGACACGCTCTACGTGATGGATCAGATCAGCGACAAAAAGAATAAGGAAGAAACCTGGGTAGAGCACCTCTCCCTCAGCGAGGCAATGAAACGCCTGTCCCCAAGGGAGCATGAGATCATCTCCCTTCGCTTCTTTGAGGGCAGAACGCAGATGGAGGTGGCGGAGTCCATCGGCATCTCTCAGGCACAGGTATCGCGCCTGGAGAAAAACGCTCTCAAGACCATGCGCAATTACCTGTCCGCGTAAAAGATGTCCTGTACAGGGAATCATCCTTCCTGCTGCTTAAGCCGTAAACGGGGCAGTTGGTTCTTCTCTCTTTTCGGGTCTTCACGCCCGCAATAGAACCAGCTGCCCCATTCGTTTACGAAGAAACCGGAGCCGATACCCTTTTGATTGTCCTGTCATTTCTTAAGGCCGCTTCTCCTACTTATTCCGCCGAATTCAAAGTCTCCTCTATAATCCTGTGATATCTCTCTATCACATCGCTTCCAATGCCGGAATTCTCATACTGCCTTATGCCGATATTATCCATCTGCAGAAGATATTTTCCGATAAAGTCCGTCGCCTTCTCCGCGCCGCTTAGATTCATGTGCCTTAAGTCCGCCGCCACGTCGGTGGAAATATTTAAGCCTGCCGCCTCGATATATTCCCTGGTGTTGAAATCAATAAACGGTATATTATACTGGTCCGCATATTCCTGGAGCCTGTTATGATACCCGTCGTCCCAGCGGTTCAGCTCGTTGCTTGCCATCAGCGATTTCACCAGAATCAGTTTAATCCCCTTTTCATCGCAGTATTCTCTGAGCTTGTCAAGATAAGGGAACTTCAGATAAGCCGTCGCCGTCTCGTCTCCTGTCACGAGCGGATTTTGATATTTCTCGCCCGCCTCGCTTGCCAGGGGCACGAAGCCCCGCAGATACCGGCGGTTTTCATCGATTTCAGACTTGAACGTAAGCTCGTTTATTTCCCATCCGTCATGCAAAACAAAGACCGGAAACACCACCTTATAAAAATTTCTCTTATAAACGCCCGCAAGCCTTAAATAATTATGATTGATTCCCATACTGTAAAGCGACCGGATATCCGTGGCAATATCCCCGTGAGACATGGGAACCGCCATGGCTTCCGCCACGATGGCCTTATAGCTATGGTGTTCTGCAGCCTCCAAAGCCCATATATAGCCTGCCAGCATGGATTGGTTGGAGGTGCCTAGATTATAGCTGCTTATTCCGTGCTTCTCATACAATTCTATCGGTGAAAAGGCGGTATATGACATGCTCCCCCCGATAAAAATCACATCGATCGTATCCGGCTCCCAGTCATAAAAGGTTTCATGGTTATTCAGCACGCGCAGATTCCGAAATGCAATTACGGAACAGCCATACAGAGCCGCCGCCGCTAAAAGCAGAAAAAAAACACCCTTTAAAAATTGCCGCTTACTCATTATGCATCTCCCGTCAAAATATCTGGTATATAAAGTTTACCGCATTATACTGCTCGCCATACTTTCCGCAGATCACGACCGCAACCAGAAAGCCCAGCCATACAAACCACCGAAACGGAAGGATCTGCCGCGCCACCCAAGCCCGAGCATACCCGTCTTTTTCCCGCAATACCGCCGCCGTGACCAAAAGCAGCACCGAAATTAAAATAACGATCCAGTCAGATATGTTCAGCCCAAGCTGCAGCAGGCTTTTATTAAACAGATTTTCCAGGTGCAGATTGCCATTGACGGTCATAACAAGCATATTTTTAAAAAAGGCAAGCGCCCCTCCGACGGTTTCCGCCCGGAAAAATACGGCTCCCACGGCATAAATTAGGTAAGTCCGAATGGACTGAAGGAGACGCCAGCTGAAGCTGTCCTCATGGACCTTTAAAAGCCGTGTGACCTTCTTTAATCCCGGCGCACACAGATCCCCCAGCATCAATAGCGCCCAATACCACAGGCTGACTCCCAGAATATACTTTACGCCTCCGTGCCATATGCCCATCACCAGCCAGAGCACAAGCATTCCCAGGGCGGTGGAAATAAATTTTCCGTATCTCTTTCCGAATTTTTTCTTTGCAGAGCTTCCCAGACGGACCATCCGTTCTGATTTCAAAAGGGGGTAAAGCACATAATCCTTCGCCCACGTTCCCAGTGTAATGTGCCATCTCTGCCAGAATTCCTGTATGGAGCGCGCAAAAAACGGATTATTAAAATTTTCCGGCAGCTTAATTCCAAAGCACTCCGCCGCGCCGATCACAATATCCATACACCCGGAAAAATCAGCGTACATCTGAATCGGATAGAGCAATAAGGCGATCCACAAAAAAACCGCCTCCTGGGTCTGCATTTCCCAGATTGCATTTACCACCGCTCCCACACGCTCCGCCAGTACCAGCTTCTTAAAAAAGCCCCATAGAATCCTCTGCGCCCCGAAAGTAATATTCTCATATGATAGCGGATGCTTCTCATATAAGGCTTCCAGCTGACTGTACCGGCTGATGGGTCCGGTTATCATCTGGGGGAAAAAACACACAAACAAAAGCAGCTTCAGAGGATTTTTCTGCGGCTCAATACTTCCCCAATAGCAGTCCAGAATATAGCCGATGACCTGCAGCGTATAATATCCCATTCCCAGGGCGGCAAGATATGGCATGACGGCAGCTTCCCCAAAAAAGGGCATCCACAGGCCCTTTCCCTTAAAGACAAACCACAAGCCCACATTGATAAGGACCGCGCCGACTCCAAGGCAGGCCGCAAGCTTCCTTCCCCTGTCCGTCTCCGCCCCTTTTCCACGCGCAAA
The DNA here is from genome assembly GCA_910578215.1 of uncultured Acetatifactor sp. Classification (GTDB taxonomy): domain Bacteria; phylum Bacillota; class Clostridia; order Lachnospirales; family Lachnospiraceae; genus Acetatifactor. Next base: position 141,680 of record CAJTPH010000002.1, read on the forward strand.
GCGGGTGCTTATATATGCGGCAGCCGTGGATATCAGTATATATACAAAGGTGTAGGGCGCCGCCGACATACAGTAAAAAATCAGGCTTAATACCAGAAGCTCCACCCATTGCCAGGATTTGGGCAGTATATAATACAGCGAAACACCTGCACAGATCATTAACAAAAAACCAAACGAAGTAATCGACATTTCACTTTCATCCTATATTCCGTATTCTTTGATTCCCGCCTACTTGCCCATATCCAGGATAATGTCCACCATTTCTCCCACGTTTTTCATTGTGACGACCTTGCCCATCGGTATCTTAAAGGAAAACTCCTCCTCCACCGCCACCACCAGGTTAATATGTTCAAAGGAATCCCAGTCCTCAATATCGTCCGCCGTGGTTCCGTCAGTTATTTCGATGCTCTCATCGTCAAAAACATCCCTGAAAACACCTGTAAGCCTCTCGTACACTTCTTCCCTTGTCATTTTATGTTCCTCCTATTTTAAGTTCCGTCTCTGCTCTGCGACGCCCCCATTAGGGGAAGCAATTTCCATCTGTGTTTCTCACAGCTGTAAATTCCTTCCGGGCGTCTTCGTTTCGAGACTGTTTTTTGTTTTTGAGTTCCGTCTCTGCTACCTCAGAACCAATATTTTCATCTCGGCCCTGGAAACGCTCTCGTCTCTGTCATTTTTTATAACCGCCTTCACCCGGATCAGCTTCAGACTCTCCTGCTTGTCAACCACTTCCCCGCGGACGGCGAGCCTGTCGCCCGCATAGACCGGCTTCTGAAACTTAATGTCCAGGCTGTGTATCAGGCTGTATTTCCCCGGCAGATATACGCCTGCAAGGGTGGAGTAAAAGGATGCCGTCAGCATGCCGAAGGCCACATGCCCGCTGAATTTTCCGTCTCCCACGTCACTTGCAAAGGAATCGTCCCTGTGCAGCGGATTGATGTCCCCTGTCAGCTCTCTGAAGCGGTCCTCCATATCCTTTGTGACCTGAACCTCAAAGCTCTCCGCCTGTCCGATCATCAGATCACAGAACCGATACTCGTTCATAAGCACTCCCTCTCCACGGCACGCGCAATGCTTAACGCATCCAGATGATTCGCCTCTCTGACGGTTTCCTGGGATTTTCCGTAGCCCTCCGCAAAGACATCGTTTAAGCCGATTCTGAACAGCCTTTTTCCGGCTCCGTGCCCGGCGAGAACCTCCGCCGCAATGCCGCCAAGCCCCCCATATATATTATGCTCCTCCACAGTCACAAGCATGTCCGCGTTTTCCGCATACCGCAGCAGATTGTCCCCGTCAAAGGGCTTTATGCGCGCCACGTTCACCACCGTCGCCGCAATGCCCGCTTCCTCCAGGATATCCGCCGCTCCCATCACATCCTCCAGGATGCTTCCCGTGCAGAAGACCACGACTCTTTTACCGGAGGCGGCGCCTTTGTCCCCCCGCAGGGCATCCTGCCCCGAATCAGGCAGGCGATACCCATCCTCAAAGAATTCCTTTTCATTATTCATGCCGATACGGATATATACGGGACCGGTACAGCTATGGGCTTCCTCCACGCAGGCTGCCACCTGTAAAGGCGTTGCGGGTGAAAGGATCCTCAGGTTCGGCAGCGCCCGCAGCACGGCGATATCCTCCGTCGTATGGTGGGAGGGTCCCAGAGAGCTCCATGCCAGCCCGCTTCCCATGCCCACTATCTTTACGTTCAGGTTCTGAAAGCATATGTCGTCCCTGATAAACTCAAGGGACCTGTATGCCAGAAAGGCGCCGGCCGTATAGACAAAGGGAACCTTCCCCGCCGTTGCAAGCCCCGCAGCCACGGCGGTCATATGCTCCTCCGCAATTCCGAAATTCAGCATCCGGCCGGGGAAATTGCGCCGAAACATCTCGTCAAAGCCCGTACCGCTGTCCGCCACCAGATGAAGCACCCTTTCGTCCGCCTCCGCCAGCTCCATCAATTTACTTATATACGCTCTCTGCATCGCCTATATCATCTCCTCGTCCGAAATGCCAAGCTCTGCCTGGAATATCTTCTTCTCTTTTCTGTTGGGCAGCTTAAAGTGCCATATGGGATTGTTTTCCATGATGGACACCCCCTTGCCCTTTATTGTATGGGCAATGATAAGAAGCGGCCTGTCCGTGTCGTTCCTTTCCCTGAACAGCGCTTCCAGCGCCTCCGGGTCATGGCCGTCCGCTTCCTTTACCAGCCACCCGAAGGACTGCCATTTTTCAGCCCAGTTGGTATGGGCTATGGTCTCTGCCACGGAGGTCATCTTCTGAATTTCGTTGCAGTCCAGAATAACCACAAGATTGTTCAGCCTGAAGGCGGGGGCGGAAAGCGCCGCCTCCCATATGGTGCCCTCCTCGCACTCCCCGTCCCCGATAATGACAAAGGTTCTTGCGTCCGTCCCGTCCATTTTCTGCGCTATGGCCATTCCCACGCCCATGGATAAGCCGTGGCCCAGAGAGCCCGTTGAAGCCTCTATGCCCGGCAGATCCCTCATACAAGGCTCTCCGCCCACATGAGAGCCCCGCTGCAGAAAGGTTTTTATTTCCTCCGCATCCAAAAGCCCAGCCTCGCACATCACCCAGTAAAGCGCCAGCCCCGCATGCCCCTTGCTCAAGATAAGCCTGTCCCTGTCCGGGCTTTTAAGGTTGTCCCTTGTGCAGTTCAAAATCCCCTTCACGTACAGAGCATACAAAATTTCCAGGCAGGAATAGCAGGAAGCGAGATGTCCCAGCCCGCCTCTTTCAGCTGTCAAATAAATCTGCTTTCTCAGTTCCCTGCATACGTTTACATCAGAATCCCTCAAAATTATTCACCTCGTCCGAATCTAACCCCAATCCGCCAAGAAACGGCAGCCCGTCAAGAATCAACATCTCGTCCCGGCTCAGCTCAAAATGCTTAGTCTCTATGTTTTCCCTCATCCGTTCTTTATTTGTAGTCTTTGGAAGCACCACATATCCATGCTGCAGAGCCCATTTCAGACAAAGCTGCGCGGCGGTTACACCCTTTTTTTCCGCCATCAGACAAAGCCTTTCATCTGACAAAAGCTGCCCGTTACCCAGGGGGCTTCCGGCCTCCAGCTGTATTCCCCGCTCCTTACAGTATGCTGTCAGCTCCGGGTTCCACATGCCCGGATGGCACTCCACCTGATTCATAAAGGGCAAAACGGAAGCCGTCTCACTTAGCTCCTCCAAATGATGCTGCTTGAAATTGCACACTCCGATGGCACGCACACAGCCTTCCCTGTAAAGCTGCTCCAGCCCTCTCCAGGTCTCGGCGTTGAGCTCTCTGTAATTGCCGCACTGCTTTGCAGGGACGGGCCAATGGATTAAATAGGCGTCCAGATAATCCGTTTTCAGCTTTTTTAAGGAGCGCTTACACGCTTCCTGGGCTTCTGCGTATCCATAGCAGGTCCGCCAAAGCTTGTCCTGTATAAACAGCTCCTCCCTGGGCAGCTTCAGTTCCCGGACCGCCCTTCCAAAAGCCATCTCGTTCGTGTATGCCATAGCGGTGTCAAACAGCCTGTACCCGCACTGATAAGCGCTGTCCACCGTCTCAAGCAGCTGCTCCCTGTCCGTGATCCTCCACGTCCCCAGACCCACGGAAGGAATAAGGACGCCGTTTCTAAGTTGTACCTTCTCCATTTACCTCAATCACCCTGTTCTTGACCGCATAATCACCCGAAACGGAGTATTCCCACACGGTCGCGCCGTCCTCATCCTCCGATATCTTCTCAAAGCCCTGTCCGGCATAAAAATCCTTAACCATGCCGTTTTTAACGGTAGGATAAAAATATCCCCTGATTTTTGCGATCCCCGATTCCTGACATTTTTTTACCAGCTCGTCCATCATGGCAAATTCCATGTCTCTCTTTAAGACACGGCAGCTCATCAGCCAAAGATCGATGTGAAGGATATCGCCCTCCCTCTTTCCTATGACGACGCTCACTACGCCGTTATCCCCGAATTTATCCTCCAGCCTCCCATACAGCGTGAGCTGAAGCGGGTCAGCCGCCGCAGCTTCTATTTCCGCCTGACTGTACCGCCTGGTGGTCAGATTAAACTGATTGCTCTTATTGGTCAATTGGGAGATACGAGACATATATTCCGGCTGAAATTCCCTGATTGTGCCTTTCATTTCAAGGCTGGACAAATATGCGCCGTAATCTGTATAGGACGCCTGCTGCTGCCTGCGCATGGCATTTTCCCGGTACATGTCGCTGCGCTTTAAATCATCCTCCGAAAGGCTGGTAACTTCAAAAAAGCCGCTTCTGTCAAGAATTTTTATATAGTGCTCCGCGCAGTCAAGCTCCGGCACCGCCGCCTGAGGAGCAGTCTGCCTGATGATTTCACGCTCAGCCGGATTATCGTCCACAAAAACAAAGCTCTCCGGCAAAAGCTTTAATTCCTCCGCCGTCTCCTGAAGGTTCCTTGCCTTGGTTTCCCAGTTTGCCTTAAATACCACGAAATCATCCTTTTTCAGAACCGAGTCCCGTCTCTCAAATCCCGTGGATGCCGCCGCCTCGTCATTTTTGGAATTTACGGTGAGAAGCACTCCCAGCTGCCTGTGCTGTCTAACGTACTCCTGAAACTCCGCATATACCTGTCCCAGGGAGGTTTCCTGGCCGATCTCGATATTTTCCATCCCGTCGTCGCCGATCACGCCGCCCCACAGAGTATTATCCAGGTCCAGGTTAAGCGCCTTCTTATTCTTTCCAAAAATGGATTTTATAATGTTTGCCAGCTGGAAAGCCACATAAGGAATAGCCGGCACGCACATGGCATATTTATACATATGCCAGTAAAAAGGGTCCGACCATTTTTCCAGCCCGTAATAGGAAGCCTCGTAATGGATGTCATGAATAAAGAAATTAGCGTGGGACTCTGCAAAATCAGAAAAAAGCAGATTCAACCGGGATATAAAGTTCACCCTCCCCCTGTAATCTGCCGCATCCTTGTTACCCATCAGCCTGTAAAACGGAAGCTCAAAATTATTTTGGATAATGGTGCAGTGGTAAGCGTCGAAAATATGCTCCCACAACCCCTGAAACCTGTGAAACACCCCGTTCAGCTTGTCGGCAGCCATATCCTTTGAATCCGTCAAAGCAGGAAACTCGTTGATATTTCTGTTAGATGTGTGAATATAGACAATATCGGGAGCAAATTCCTCCAGCTGCGGGTTCGGAAACATCCCGTCCTCATAAAACCGGTTATATTCCGATTCGTAAAAGGACGGCTTAATTCCGTAGTTCAGCAAAAAAAGCTCCAGCACATTCCTTATGTCGTTTGTTGTGCTCCCGCCCAGAATGGCAATTTTCTTCTCCACGAACGAAATGTCGTCCCTTTGCAGAAGCTCTCTTTTTATGGACTTTTTCTTCTTGAGTATCCACTCCGCGTCAAACGGATAATCCAATTCTCTCATACGTCTCTATGCTCCTGCCCGCTGAAGCAGGCATCCATTTCACTTATTCACTATTTCAACTCAGTTCCAGGCCTCCGGCATTTTTCCCTGTGAAATATCGCGGTTATATGCCCCCCACAGCCTCTGGAAATTATATCAAAAAAATTAAAATATAGCAAGGGCAATTTACCCCTGCGAAAAGCCTGCAAATCTGCCGCTGCCCATAGCCGCAGGCCGGCTGGGAGAGCTGATATGCCGTTAATCCTTTCTTTTTTTCCAGAACAAAAGCAAATAGACCATGCAACCCAGCATGGCTCCTATCATGTTCGTCAAAATATCATCTAATTGAAAGAAGCCCCGCCCGGTGACCAGCTGCAGGCACTCCACACCCACGCTGGTGGCTGCCCCAAAGGCGGTGCAGCTGAATATATTCCTCATGCCGCGAAAAGCCAGGCTGCTTACAAAACCATAGGGGATAAAAAGCAGCACGTTCTCTATCACAAAGGCATTGTTGCGGCTATTGATGCCCCAGGAGGAAAACAGCTCCAGGTCTATCACCTTGCTGCCCCCGCTCTCTCTGGACAAAAGAGTAATCAGCAGGATCACCGCAAAATAAATGCAAAACGCGGCAACGGGCATTATCCGGACCGGCTTTTGCTCACCGCTGCGCTTCTTCTGCACCCAAAGAACCAAAGCGGACGCCGGAATCCCGATTACCAGCGCCCACGGAAGGAACCTCATCACCGACAGCATATCCTTGTATATATACTTTATCATAAACCGCCCCGCAAAAGCACGGGAGACTACCGGTAGGATTCCCAGTTTTCTCCCGAACGCTCCCATCTGTCTTTCTCATCAAATAATCTGTTGTTCATCCACGCCACGGCGTCCACCACGCCGTCCTCGCCGAAATAAAATTCGGCGCTCTCCTTCTCCTCATCAGGCGTCTTAAAGAAGCAAAAGGGCTCCGGCCAGACCGTACAGCGCAGCCGCTTCTCCCCGTCCCCGCCGTCAACTCCCTCAAGCCGGTAGCGCATCCCCTGATGGCATCCTGTAAACTCTGTTTTCTTTAAATATTCCATCGACAAAATATCGTCACGCTGAATCATAGTATTTACCTCACAATAACAGTATATACCATTCTGAGATATTTTGCCAAGCCCTAAATGCTCAAAGCTCGTTGCTCATTTCCTTTTTGAGCTGCCGCATGATCTTTTTTTCCAGTCTGGATATGTATGATTGGGAAATCCCCAGCAGCGTCGCAACTTCCTTCTGCGTCATTTCCTGCCCGTCTCTCGTCCCCAGCCCGAAGCGCAGGTTGATGATCATTCTCTCCCTGTCGGAAAGCTTGCTCACCGCGCGCAGCAAAAGCTTTCTCTCCACCTCGTTTTCAAGGTCCCTGTATATGATATCCTCATCCGTTCCCAGGATATCCGACAGCAGCAGCTCGTTTCCGTCCCAATCCACATTCAGGGGCTCGTCGATGGAAACCTCAAGCTTATGCCTGTTATTTCTGCGGAGGTACATGAGAATCTCATTCTCAATGCACCTGGAGGCATAGGTGGCAAGCTTTATATTCTTCTCCGGGTTAAAGGTGTTGATAGACTTTATCAACCCTATTGTTCCAATGGAAATCAGGTCCTCCACCCCCACCCCCGTGTTGTCGAATTTCTTTGCAATGTATACCACCAGCCGCAGATTATGTTCAATGAGAATGGCCCTGGCCTCGTCGTCGCTGTCAGTTCCCAGATCGCTGATGACCTGGCTTTCTCTCTCCAGCTCCAGCGGCGGCGGGAGAACCTCCGCGCCCCCTATGTAAAAGATCTCGTTTTTTTTGTGCAGCAGCACATTGTCCTTATGTATCATTTTAAATTGTATTTTCCCTGGCATTGCCACCTTAAATATCATTTTTATACCTCCTTGCGCGCTTTGGCACGCATATTAACTTCTTCCCTTCCCGCTTGTTTATCCCGGTCCTTACTTTTTTCAGGCCGCCTGCGCAGCCTTCCGCTCCCCGTCTTTTCAAGGAGCCTTGGATTAATTATTATTTCTATGGCTTCCCCGCCGCCAGCCTCCGCGCCGGAGATCCGCTCTTTGCTGACTGCCACATATACATCCTTAAAATCCAGTCTCAGGCCGTCCACATCGAGTGTAAGCCCGGGAAGCAGGTATCCCTGCATGATCCCATGTTTCTTCCCGATGCTGTGGTAGGGAATCACTCTGTAGCCCGATTCCTCATCCCCCCAGAGACCGTCATACAATTTCTCATCCACCACACAGACGGGCTTCCCGCTGATAGGCTCTGTCAGTCCGTTCCCTGAATCTATCAGCGCCGCCGCAGTCATGCGCCGTTCTCCCCGAACCAGGGTGGCATGACACAGGCAGTGTTTCGTCTTTATTCCGTAACAAAATCTTCTGAAGAATAGAAAAAGCACACCTCCCACACATAACGCACCGCTGACACCCGTTAGATATTCCCTTAAGAAGGGTACTCTGGCCGTCAAAAACAGCATTCCCCCTCCTATTCCGAAGGAATACAGGAGCAGCCGCTCCAAAAGCTTCAGAAACATTCTTAAGCTCCTGACAGGAAATGTGATACACAGCATTCCGACCGTTCCCGTCAGGCCCCCAAATACAAGCCTTGCCCACGCCGGCGCGCTGCCGAAAAAAGGCAGTAAAAAGCACACGGCTCCCACCGCTGCTCCGGCCAGCAGTCTCCACGGCATGGCAGTACCGGGCAGACTGTGATCCACCAGCATCAGCAGATACAGGTTCATACATAGGTTAATCAAAAACAAACTGTCTACATAAAGCTCATAGTGCATTGGCATCATCCTTTTCATAATGATTATAAAGGGAATGTCTCTAAGAATTTGTCAAATGAGGGGTCAATCCCTTTGAATTTTTTCGACATAAGATAATATACGCAAAAAAGACCGGGCAGCTGCCTGCCCGGCCTTCCATGTGTGTAGCATTTCGTGTGTGTAGCACTTTTTGTGTATAATACTTTTTGTGTGTAGTATTTCTTAATTCAATAATACTTTTTGTGTAGTATTTCTTAATTCAATAAAACCTCTTTGTGTAGTATTCCTTAATTGGAAATTTATTTCATATTCATTTTTAATAATTCTTTTTTGCTTCTTTTTGTTTCGCTATTTTTTTTGTAAAAAGTCGGGAATTTTCAAGGTTTTCTCCTCTACGGAGCTGCGGATATCCACCGGCTTCTGGATACTCGGCATAGGTCTCACGGCAGGCTGTACGTTCGTACCTGTCTGAGCCGCCGGAACACCCTGCAGATTCAAGCCCTTCAAGGAACTGGGTGTAATATGGGCAGTCGGAGGCTTATAGGCCACGCCCGCTCCCATCCTGTTCTGGACCTGATTGTTGTTTATATCCTCCAGACCCGTAGCTATCACCGTAATATTGCAGCTGTCAGATTTAGCCGCATCATACATCGCACCAAAGATGATATTTACATCATCCCCGGCAAGATTCTGCACATAGCCGGCGGCATCGCTTGCGTCCGCAAGCGTAATATCCCCGGAAATGTTGATGATAACATGAGTCGCACCGCTGATATTCGTTTCCAGCAGAGGGCTTTCCACTGCCATTTTAACAGCCTCAAGCGCCTTGTCATCCCCCTTCGCCTGACCGATGCCAATGTGGGCAATACCCTTGTCCTTCATGACAGTCTGAACATCGGCAAAATCCAGATTGATAATTGCGGGCAGATTGATCAGGTCCGTGATGCCCTGAACCGCCTGCTGGAGAACCTCGTCCGCCTTCTTGAGCGCCTCAGGCATAGTAGTACGCCTGTCCACGATCTCAAGCAGCTTATCGTTGGGAATAACGATCAGAGTGTCCACAAACTCCTTAATGCGTTCGATGCCGTTCAGCGCATTCACCATGCGCGCCTTGGCCTCAAAGCGGAAAGGCTTCGTCACCACGCCAACCGTCAGTATTCCCATCTCCTTTGCAAGCCTTGCAACCACAGGAGCAGCGCCGGTACCGGTACCGCCGCCCATGCCGCAGGTCACAAACACCATGTCCGAGCCCTTAAGCGCTGCGGAAAGCTCTTCAGCGCTCTCCTCAGCCGCCTTCTCGCCCACCTCAGGCTTTGCCCCGGCGCCAAGACCCTTGGTCAGCTTCTCGCCTATTTGAAGAAGCTTGGGGGCCTTACAGAGCTGAAGCGCCTGTTTATCCGTATTTACACCAATAAAATCCACACCGTCAATCTGTTCGTCAATCATTCTATTTACAGCATTATTACCTGCACCGCCAACACCAACCACAATTATCTTAGCCGCAGATTCAGCGTCGTTTGTCTTAATTTCAAGCAAGGGTTTGTCCTCCTTATTTTCATCCATATTTACTATCATATAATCATTTTTGGATTTTAGCAACAGTTTTCTAAAAAAAATCGATCAGAAAACTCAGTCACAACCCTATCACTTGTTTCATAATCCTAAGACTTACTACGCAGTTCCCCAACCAGGGCTTCCAGCCTGTTCGCCTCCTCCTCGGAGATCGTGGCATTTCCCGTCAAAGCCGCACAGAAATTGCTCAGCTTGCCGCCGTAGAAGTTGTCCAGAAATTCCTCCGTCTGCTTCTGAAGCAGCTCCACCTCTGTGAGAGCCGGCTCAACAAATCCGCGCTTGCGGAAGACTATTTTCTTATCCTCAAGCCGGAACAACAGTGTGTTGAGCGTCTGGCGCTTCCAGTTTTTGCCGTTTTTGTTCATGATGTCCAGCAGTTCTTTGGTAGAAACAGCCTCCGAGCGCGCCCAGAGTATCTCCATGACATCGCGTTCCGCATCTGCAATCTTATAACTCTCTTTCATATTTTTCTCCTCATCTTGACATATTATGAACCTATCCATACATACTCAATATACGCCAGAGAAGGCGGCGCTGTCAATCAAAAATTGCGGCCGGCCGATTATTTGTGGCTGCGCGGAGCAATTTTACATTTCTTTCCCGACAGTTCTACCGGGCCTTACTACTCCGTCTTCTCGTGGGGACATGGGTTATATGTAGCAGTTGATAACAGCTCGCCAAGCTTTACCCTGGTGCACTTTGTACAGTATTGGCAAGCATAGGTCTGCACCTCACAGGTGTTATCTTCGTTCTTAATGTGAGCCTGATACTTTGCGTCCTGCCAGTTGTGGAAGAAGCAGATGACCTGTGGCTCCAACTGCTGCGCAGGATACACCTGCCCGTCCGCCGTAACAATCTGCTCGTCATAGAGTAACACCTCTGCCGGCGCTTCGGCGTCCTCGCCCAGCAGCAGCGTTGACATCACTTCCTTGCCAGCGGCCTGCGCCAGATCATCCGACGCGTTCTCCACATGACACACCTGCGGATAAGCCAGCGCGGTAAGCGAATTTGTAAACACCATCACCGCAAATACGCCTGCCACAACTATCTTTTCCCAGAATTCCCCTTTTCTCTTAAGCATAATGTCTCTAATCCTTTCTTCTGCATATTCTTCGTCTGAAGTCAGGAAATTACCGAATAACACTTTCTTTTTAGGCGCCTTCTTGGTATCTACCATGCTCCGAATGACCAGATGAGCATATATCTCCTTTTCATCCTCCGACATGCCCTTTACCACTCTTTCGTCGCATGCCTGTTCACACACTCTGTCAAGCCTTTTGTTCAGCTTATAAACGAGGGGATTGAACCAATGCAGACAGCACACCAGCTCCATCAGCAATTTAATCAGCAGGTCCCCTCGGGCAATATGGGTTAATTCATGGCGCAGAATCTGCTCAAGCTCATATTCCGTGCAGTCTTCCTGTACAAACACCACAGGTCTTATGACTCCCAGGGTAAGGCTGTGCTTCTCGGACGGTATAGTGCCGATTTTCACTCTGCCCTTTATACGCAGCTCCCGCTTCAGGCGCTGAACCATGTCCTTTGGAATGTTGGTTTCATAAAACTCCGCACGCTTCATTAGCCTGCTCTTGTTCTTAAAATACTTTCCGCATTTCATGATCATTACAAGCACCGCGCCAGCAAACCAAATGCCCATTATAATCATCGCAGTGCCGTATGTCTGTGTCGCCACAAGCCCGTCCGAAGTATGATACACCACCTCACCCAGAATAAGCTTACCGCCTACGGCTGTAACGCCGTCCTTCACAAACGCAGACCTTATGAGGGCATAAATGGCTCCGAACCAGCCCCACGGCACAATAAAGGCGAACAGCGCCACACTCAGCACCCTGAACCTGCAGGTATTACTCATATGCTTTCCCATCGCTTTCCCCGCCAGTAACAGCCCTGCATACAACAGACTTCCAGCACCTGTCATTAGTAAAATGTAATCCATGTTTCCTCCTTCAAACAATTCTATCTTACTACGATAAAATAATCCCGTCAATGGTTATTCACAAAAGGTCACAACGTAGAAGACCGGACCTGCCCGGATTCCGGGACAGGCAGTTTCACTCTTTCGACGTGTAATAGTCCTCCAAAAGATGAAAATATCTGTAAATGATATCCTTCCTGCCGGACTGCGACCTCTCCAGAAAAAATTCTATCTGGCTGACGACACCCTTCATATCCTTCAAAACAAGCGCCGGCGGCACCCGGTACAACGCATACAGCTTCCATATCAGCTCGCTGTCAGGCAGAATGCTGCCCCGCTCCAGCTCACGGTATTTTTTCACGTCCATCCCAAGCTGCTCCGCAATGGTGCACTGCGTCATTTTCTCCAGCCTCCTTATGATGGTGAAAACCGTCCCGTTCTGCCCGTCCTCCGCGCCCGTGATGAATTTAACACAATTGAGCTGTCTGTACAGCTCGTGAGCCAGCTGAAGCCTGTCTTCCTCGTACATACAGGTAAATAAAGACGCCGTCATATTAAGGTAGCATATCAGCTCCCTGTAGCTGCAGCGTTCAAAAAGGCTGTTGTACTTTCCGCTCATACGAATGCCTGTATAAATATAATACAGATCCAGCTCCGTTTCCGCAAGAGATTTTACCTCGTAAAAAGTAAAACGCTTAACTGCGTGTTCTCCCTTGCTGTAATGTCTCTGGGTAATTCTGAGCAGACTGCCAAGCTCCGCCTGAGACAATCCATGTTTGATCCTTTCTTCCTTTAGTCTTTCTAAAACAGCGGCATAATCCATACTCATGAGTAAAATCCTCTTCTATTCCCTATTTTACTCATTGTACGGTTTTTGCTTACCCCTCTGTTATCCTGTTTGTGAATGATTGCAGGAAAGTTTTTCTTTTTTCCCCGTCTGCGCTTTCGCAAGGCCCTGCCGAAGCCGTGCAAACAGCGCATATTTCAGGTATTTTCCAGAGTTTTCAGCCTTATTCGTCTGTCTTAATATACAGTATAAATCCATCTTCGCAAAATTACAAGCTCTTGTTCGCTTTTCTGAAAATTTATTTATTCGGGCTTAAAGACATACTTTCCGCTCTCCCCGTCATAGGTTTCCATCCGCAAGGTTCCCGCCTTTCCCTCAAGCGTTTCAAGAAATCCGGGCAAAAGCACCAGCTTGTCCTCCAGCGTGGCGGGATCATTCCCCAGGGACACCTTTACGTCCCCGAAATACAGAGTAACGCTTCCGGGCTTGCCAAAATGTATTTTATCCGCCGTGAGACCGTATTTCTTAAGGAGCATTGTGACCTTTAAAATGCTGTCGAATATCTCCGGGTTTTCCACAGGAAGCTTTTCCCCCACGATCACATGGTCAAACTCCAGCCCCGTGATCTGGGGCACGCCCAGCGTCCTGACGCCGGAGCTCTCCACCACCGCCCCGTCCTTGTCAAAGTACAAAAAGGAGTCCAGATATCTCACATAGCCCGTCAGCGCCTTCTCATACACCACGATTTTGATGGTGTCGGGTGCAAGGATATCCACGTCCAAAACCTCGACAAAGGGAATTCCCTTTACTCCCCTGTCCCGGTATTTCAGGGAGAGATAAAGGGAATTATCCCCAAACCTGCCGTCCATGACAATGTCCTTGATCTCCTCCTCGGTGTAATGGATATTGCCCTGGACATAGACGGTCTTTATGGTATATTTATTCTTGATATAAATGCAGGCTGCCCCGCAAAACACCATTATCACGATGATAATTCCTATCACGAATCCTATCTTTCTGCCTTTAGACACTTACCACCCGCGCTCCTAACTCTCTGAAATCTCTGCAGATATTTTCATACCCGCGGTATATATAAGGACATCCGCTGACAAAGCTCTCTCCCTCCGCCATCAGCCCCGCTATCACCAGCGCGGCGCCGCCGCGCAGCTCCTTAGCCTCCATATGCCTGCCCGCAAGCCTTTCCACCCCGCGGATCTCCACTATCCGGGGACTCTGTACCCTGATATCCGCCCCCATACCGTTAAGCTCGTCAACAATGCGGAAACGGTTTTCAAATATGGTTTCCTCTATGACGCTGACTCCCTCGCAGCAGACGGAAGCGGCCAGGGCGGCAGACTGCAGATCGGTGGGAAAGCCCGGATAAGGCTCCGTCCTGATGTGTACGCGCCCTACCCTGTCTGGAGCCTGCACATAGACGCCCTCTCTTGCCGTACACACCTTCGCTCCCATCTCTCCGGCGGCATCCAGCACCGCCCCGAGCTCCTCCCCCGGGGCGCGCTCCAAAAGCACGCTCCCTCCGGCGCCCAGGCAGCCAAACAGGTAGGTTCCGGCAACAATCCGGTCGGAGGGCACTCTGAAAGCCGTCCCGTACAGCGTCCTGCCTCCGCGGATCAGAAGCCGCCCGGTTCCGACACCCTCAATATCCGCGCCGCAGTCCTGGAGGTAACGGCAAAGCGCCGTTATCTCCGGCTCAAGCGCCGCTCCCGTAAGGACGGTATCCCCCTCCGCCATGACGCCTGCAAGTATCACATTTTCCGTGGCGCCCACGCTGGGAATGGGAAGCTGAATCTGCGCGCCGTGAAGGTTCTGTGCCTGGGCCTTCAGCTTGCCCCCTTTTTCGGTAAATTCCACGCCCATTTTCTCAAGCGCCGACAAATGCAGGTCTATGGGACGCGCTCCGATGACGCAGCCTCCCGGATACTCCATCACCACCTCGCTGCACCTTCCGATAAGCGCCCCGAGAAGACACAGGGACGACCGCATTCCCGTCACCGCCTCCTGAGGCATTTCTCCCCTTCTTACCTGTGTAGAGTCCACCGAGACTCCCTTTTCATGCCAATGCACCGTACAGCCCATGCTTCTAAGCAGACTTATCATGGCATGGACATCGGAGATCCTTGGACAGTTTTCAATAAAAGAGCACTCCCCCACCAAAAGCGTCGCCGCCAGAACAGGCAGCGCGGCATTTTTAGAGCCTTGTATACGAACTTTTCCCTGCAGGGCAACCCTGCCCTGAATACGAATAGAATCCATTGCACACCATCCGGTTTCAGACTAAAGACCTATTCTATCCTATGCGGGAAAAGGGCATATGTACCTTGTACCAAAACGGCGCCCTACAGCTCCTTCAGCTGAATACGCCGCGCAACGCTCAAAACCAGCCCTATCTCAATCAGCAGAAATATCACGGACGAGCCTCCATAGCTGATAAACGGCAGCGAAATACCCGTGTTGGGTATGGAATTGGTCACCACCGCAATATTTAAAATGGCCTGGATGGCTATGTGCCCCATGACGCCCACCACCAGCATTGCGCCGAAAAGATCCGGAGCGTTATTGGCTATTACCATCATCCGCCACAGAAGCATAATGAACATCACTATGATCGCCACCGCTCCGAACAGTCCAAGCTCCTCGCAGATAATGGAGAAAATCATGTCGTTCTGCGCCTCCGGCAGGAAGTTCAGCTTCTGCATGCTCTGCCCCAGCCCCTTGCCCCATATGCCTCCGCTGCCTATGGCATAAAGCCCCTGGAGGGTCTGGAACCCTTTGTCCGTGGGATCGCTTTCCGGGTCAAGCCAAGCCATGATCCGGCTGCCGCGGAAGGCAAGAATTTCGCTCCCCGATACCACCAGATAGACCATCAGCGCAGCCAGCGCCAGTACCAGCAGCCCCATAACCACAAACTTTTTATAGTCGGGACTGGCCACGAACACCATCAGTACCGAAATTCCGAGAATTATGATTGCCGAGCTCAGATTCTTTGTGAGCAGATAGACCTCCGCCACGATGGGCATGGGTATCAGCACCATGAGAAAAAAACCCTTTGTCGTGCGGACTCCCTTTCCCATCTTGCACACCAGCACCCCGAGAAACAGGATCATACAGAGCTTTGCCACCTCCGCCGGCTGGATGTTGAAGCCGGTTCCCGGTATCCCTATCCACCGCGTGGCCCCGTGGGACTTTACGCCCAGGGGCGTCTTGACCAGCGGGATCATGCCTGCCGCCACAATATAGGCAAGCAGTGCGAACCGTTCCCAAAAATGATACGGGATATTCGCCACTACAATCATCACCACCAGCCCGATTATAACGGCCGTCAGCTGCCTTTCCAGATAATGCGCCGCATTCCCAAAGGTCTGCGCCGCCGTATAGGAGCTGGCAGAATAGATCATAACCAGGCCAAACCCCAGAAGAAACAGCACAATAAACAAAAGGCTGTAATCAAAGAAATATTCTGCCTGTTCTTTTTTCTTTCGTTTTGCCGCCCTCTGTTTTGCCATAGATACTCCTATTCCAGTTCCGTCTCTGCACTTCCGCGCCCCTCACGGCGCCTCCGTTCCGAGACTGTTTTTATTCCAGTTCCGCTGTTAATTCCTGAGCCACTTGAGCCTCCCTGCCGGCTTACAGCCCGCGGACATAGCTTTTGAACAGTTCTCCCCGCACCTCATAGTTGGGAAACATGCCCCAGCTTGCGCACGCCGGGGACAAAAGCACCGCGTCGCCGCTCCGGGCCAGCTCGCTGCAGCGTTTCAGGCATTCCTCGTAGGTATCCGCGAAATAGATCCTGCTTTCGTCAAAGCCATGCCTTTTTGCGCACTCCGCAATCTTCTCCCTGGTCTGCCCTATGAGAACAAGATATTGCACCTTGCCGTCAAAGCTGTCTATCCATTCGTCAAACTCGCTGCCCTTGTCATAGCCGCCTCCGATCAGCACGGTAGGTCTATCCATCGCCTTGATCCCCTGGATCGCCGCGTCGGGATTCGTCCCCTTGGAATCGTTATAATAGTCCACCCCGCCCTTGCTTGCCACAAATTCAATGCGGTGCTCAACGGCATGAAAGCCCCTGATAACCCTTAAAACGGTCTCGATAGGCACACCCATGCCCTCCGCGATGGCAATTGCCGCCATCACATTTTCCACATTACACATCCCCACCAGCTTCATGTCCCTGTGAATATCCATAAGCTCCCGTGCTTTTCCGTTCTCGCTCTTTACGATTTTATCTCCTCTAAGATAATAGCCGTTTTCAAGCTCTGCCGCCGAAGAAAAAAACACGGTTCTGGCAGGGCATCTGCCGCCGAAATCCCTGGTATAGGCATTGTCGTAATTCAGTACGCAGATATCGTCCCCCGACTGGTTCAGGGCGACGTTTTCCTTGGCGGCAGCATATGCCTCCATGGTGTGATGGCGGTTCAGATGATCCGGCGTAATATTCAAAATTGCGGAAACTCGGGGATGAAAATCCATCACGGTCTCCAGCTGGAACGAGCTGATTTCCCCTACCGTCACCGTATCCGAAGCGGTTTTAAGGCACTCTGATGTGTAGGGATTACCGATATTACCCACCACAAATACCTTTTCTTCCCCAAAATGCGCGCGCATGATCTCTCCTACCAGCGTTGTGGTGGTAGTCTTGCCGTTGGTGCCCGTTATCGCCGCCACGCGCCCTTTTTCCTCCTGAAATCCAAGCTCTATTTCTCCTATGATTTTTGCGCCCCGCTCACGCAGCTCATTCACAAGAGGGATATCCGTGGGCACGCCGGGGCTCAGCACCACCGTCTCCGTATTTTTTATGATCTCCTCAGGCAAAGCGCCCGTCACACAGCGCGCCCTGCTGCCCGCAGGGAGCTTCGCCCTGAGCGCATTCACGTCCAGCCTGTCGTCGCTGTCATACAGAACCACCTCTGCCCCCATATGCTCCAAAAGACCTGTGGAACCGATTCCGCTGACACCGGAACCGATAACCAGACACTTTTCTCCCGTCCTCATCTTCTCAATTCCTTTCTAAATGCTATCGCATTTTTTGAGTTTTATTCCAGTTCCGTCTCTGCACTCCTGTGCCCCCGTCTACAGCGCCTGGAGCGCAAGCAGGCACATCAGAGCCGTGATAATTGTAAAGAGCGCCGTGATCCTGGTTTCGGAGAAACCGCACAGCTCAAAATGGTGATGCAGCGGAGCCATCTTAAACAGCCTCTTTCCGCCGGTTATCTTAAAATAAGCCACCTGCAGAATGACGGATATTACCTCCGCAAAATATATAACTCCGATGATGGCAATAAACAGGGGCATCTGCAGCATATAGCTGCAGCCCGCCACAAAGCCTCCCAGGGCCAGGGAACCGGTGTCTCCCATAAAGACCTCCGCCGGATATACGTTAAACAAAAGAAATCCCGCCAGCGCCCCTGCCGCCGCACAGGTCACGGGCTC
>CAJTPH010000002.1:159649-159884 GCA_910578215.1 uncultured Acetatifactor sp.
GCCGATGGCCACCACGGAAAAGAACACCGCTATCATCAGCGTTACGCTTCCCGCCAGCCCATCCAGCCCGTCTGTGAAGTTTGTTCCGTTTGCCGTTCCCAGAACGATAAAAAACAGAATCGGCACATTCCAGACGCCGAAATCCAAATACCTGCCTGCGACGAAGGGCAGCTTCATGGCAAGCCCCACATCCGTATACTGAGTCAAAAACCACGCAAAAATACCGGTGACGGCA
>CAJTPH010000002.1:159894-169594 GCA_910578215.1 uncultured Acetatifactor sp.
GCTTCTGCCATGGGCTTAAGCCCATGGAGCGCCTGCACACCACCTTTATGTAATCATCTAAAAGCCCTATCATTCCAAAGCCCACCGTCAGAAAAAGCACCGGCGCCGCCTTTGGATAATCTTCCACAAAAATCAGCGTCGTCACAACCACACTGGACAAAATCAAAAGCCCGCCCATTGTGGGTGTACCCGACTTTTTCAGGTGCGTCTGGGGCCCGTCATCCCGCACTGTCTGGCCGCATTTCAGCCAGCGCAGGAAGGGAATCACAAGCGGACCCAAAAGCGCGCTTATGAAAAAGGAAAGCATCACTGCCACTACATACACTTTGCCCATAAACTCTTTCCTTTCATTGATTATAACCCATTATACCCAAATACGGAAGAATATTTTCAAAAAGCTGCCGCACGATGGGCGCCGCTATCAAGCCGCCGTAATAGGTCCCCTTGGGATTATTTATGATGGCAATGGCAATCACCTGCGGATCGTCCGCCGGCGCAAAGCCGATAAAGGAAGATATATACTTGCCGCTTCCTCTGGGAAGGGTCTGGCTTGTGGCAGTCTTGCCTCCCACGCGGAAGCCCGCTACCTTGCCGTTGGAGCCGCCGCCCTCCGCCACCACCATCTCCAGTATCTCCCTCATAATAGCGCTGGTCTCCTCCGACACGATATCCGTTGTCACAGGATAGGTAAAGCTGTCCTTCACATTGCCCTCTCCGTCAACGGTCTGTATGCCAAAGTGAGGCGTGATGCGGTTTCCTCCGTTGATAATGGAGGATACCGTGGTCAGAAGCTGTATGGGAGTGATCTGAAAGGACTGCCCGAAGGATACCGTGGCAAGCTCCACATTCCCCATATTATCCTTTTTGTGCATGATCGTGCCCGCCTCGCCGGGCAGGTCGATTCCCGTCTTCTTTTTCAGCCCAAACTGCTCAAAATATTTGTAGTAATTGTCCAAGCCGATGCGCAGCCCCAGCGTGATAAACGCGGGATTGCAGGAATTCATGGTCGCGTGTACAAAGTCCTGGGAGCCGTGCCCTCCCACTCTGGCGCAGCGGATCTTTCTGTCGTCCACCACTATGTAGCCCGGGCAGTTAAAGGTGCTCTCCTTTGTCACCGACCCCGTCTCCAGCCCTGCGGCGGCGGTTATGATCTTAAAGGTGGAACCAGGCTCATAGGTGTCGTTTATGCACGCATTCCGCCAGATACCGTTTAAGATATTCTGTTTTTCCTCTGCCGACAGATTTTCGTCCGTACCCTCCGGCAGCTTATAGGGATCGTTGAGGTCAAATTCCGGCACGTTTACCATGGCATAGATCTCCCCGTTCTGGGGATTCATCACCAGAATGGAAACCCTGTCGGCCTCCTTAGCGGCACACGCCTGCTCCGCCAGCTGGGTGGCATAGGACTGTATATTCATATCCATGCTTATACACAGATCAAGGCCGCTGACAGGCTCTATCCTGCGCTCTCCCGCAGTCTCCACCTCGATGCCCTTGGCGTCCGTAACCGTAAGGATGGTTCCCGCCTTCCCCTCCAGATATGTATCATAAACGACCTCCAGCCCGATAATGCCCTGGTTGTCGCCTCCGGTAAATCCAAGTACCTTGCTCGCCAGATCTCCGTAGGGATAATAGCGCTTGTAGTCCTCGTCGACCTTGACGCCCGCCATGTCATATTCCCTGATCCTGTCTCCCACCGCCTTATCCACATTACTCTTGATACGCTCTATGGAGGTATATTTTTCCACGCGCTTCCGCACATATTCCTCCGACAGCTCAAGCTCCTTCACGAGCATGTTTATCACTGCTTCCGAATCCTCGATCTGGTTATAAATGACGGACACCGTACAGACCGTCTTATTGTCCGCAAGCACTACGCCGTTTCTGTCCAGTATCCTGCCCCTTGCCGCCTTGATGCTTCGTTCTCTTTCGTGCAGGTCCGTCGCAAGCTGGGAATAATGCTCCGCACGCCACACCATAAGATAGATCAGCCGTCCGAACAAAAGTACAAAAATGCAGGTACAGACGCAAAAAACCACAAGTATTTTCTTTCTGTGAAAAACCTTATTGCTGTCCGCCAGCATATAAAACCTCATAAAAAGGGTGTTGATATACTTTATTCCCATTTTTACGAGGTTATGATAAGTTTACTGTATGTTTGGATTGACCGGTATGTTCACATCCGGCACCGACTCGCCGCCCACCGTGATACCCGTGCCCGGATCGTACAGATCACCCGTCTCCGGGTCCTTTCGATAGCCCGTCTCCGGGTCGATGGGAAAATTCATCCACGGCTGGTTTTCAGGGTCTGCCGCCGGCTGCGTATTTCCCTGCAGGTCGTTCAAGGCATCTCCCTCCGGCGTCTGGGTATACTGAGTGGTAATGGCCAGCTGCAGGGCTGCCAGCTCCTGCTTCTCCGCCTCCGTGGGCTCCTCTGTCATGAAAATATTAAGATAAGGCAGTACCTCCGTCAGAATGTCACGCACAAGCTTGGTGGCGTACTTTGCGCTGGCCTGCTTTTCGGCATTGGGTCTGTCCACCACCACATAAATGGCAACCTTCGGGTCGTCCGCCGGCGCATAGCCTATAAAGGAGGTCACAAACTCCGTCTCCGAGCGGATATGGGTATTGGGGTCTATGGTCTCAGCGGTTCCCGTCTTGCCTCCTATCCTGTAGCCTGCCGGTCTGGCCGTTTTGCCCGATCCGATGTCCACTGCCGCCCGGCAGTAATCCCTTATCATCGCCGAGGTAGATTCGGAAACGGTCTGCTTCAGCATTCTGGGCTCAATATTCGCCACCGTAGCGCCGCTTGCATTGGTGATTTTGTCCACCACATGGGGCTCGTAATAATAGCCCCCGTTGATAAGGGAACAAAAGCCCGTGATAAGCTGTATCATGGTGACGTTAAAGTTCTGTCCGAAGCTGTTGGTCGCCAGATCCGTAGGTCCCATGTCGTCCGCCGTATAGATCAGGCTGGCCGTCCGGGCCTCTCCGGCGAGATCGATGTTTGTCTTCAGCCCGAAATTAAACGTATTCTGATATCTGCAGAACTCGTCATTACCGATGGTCTGCGCAATTCTCATCATGGATACATTGCAGGACTTTGCCACCGCCTCCTGCAGCGTCAGCGTGCCTGCGGGATGATTCTGACATTTTATCTTATGTCCTCCCACCTCCAGAAATCTGTCACAGACAAAGGTCTGGTCCGGAGTGATGGTTCCCAGCTCCAGCCCCATGGCCACCGTAAAGGGCTTGGCGGTGGAGCCGGGCTCATAGGTGTTGGTAATACAGAAATTTTTCCAGAGGTTATTCAGATTTAAATAGATCTGACTGCTGTCCAGGCCCTCCAGAACACTCTCCGTAATTATCGTATCGGTCTTTCTGTTTTCAAAATATCCGTTGGGATTTGTAAACTGCTCTATCAGTCTGCTGCCAATCAGCTTATCCGTGCTGCGCACATCGTTCAGGTCAAATGAGGGATAGCTGGCCATTGCAAGAATTTCTCCCGTATCCACCCACATCATGACACAGCCTACGTTTTCCGCGCCGTTGCCCGGAGTGTATGCATCCTTATTTTCTTCGTTAAACAGCCTTAAATTCTTCTCAACGGTCATCTGAACATTGGCGTCAATGGTAGTGTGGAGGCTGTTTCCGTCCACAGCCGCCTTCACCGTGCGCTCCAGGTTCAGATCCTCATTTAAATAACCGTACTCTCTGCCGTTTATGCCGTTCAGAGTATTGTTATACTGCTCCTCCAGACCGTAATTTCCCACATTGCCCGCGTTGGTAAAGCCGATCAAATCAGAGGCAAGGCTCCCGTAAGGATACACTCTTTTGTACTCCTCCTCAAACCAGACCCCGTTAATGTTGGAGTCCTTCGCCGCCTGCGCCTCCTTAAAGCCCCTGATCTGCTCATAGGTCAGCCTTTTCAACGGCACATAATAAGAGGAGTTTTTATTGGCAGTCACATACTCCCTGATCTTGGCCATGTCCAGATCAAAATAATTTCCCAGCGCCTCCAACGTAGGCTCCAGGTACGGAAGCTTATCACGATAGGCATAGTTCATAACCTTCGCGTCGATAACCAGATTGTAAACCTTTTCACTGGTCGCGAGAATCGTTCCCTTGGAGTCCACAATGTCTCCCCTCCTGTAGGGAATGACGGTAGAATCGTATTTTTGCTGGGAAAGCACCTGCTTTTCATACTGGGTTCCCTTCTCTCTGGTAATCCAGACCAGCCTTACACAAAGTAAAACAAAGGCAAGCAGCACCGCCACATAAAGTACCACCAGCTTTTTCTGCATTTTTATGGAAAATCTGCTGTTATTTGCATCCTGCTTCTGCTTTTCCGCCACTCTACACCTCTATCCACATCCAGTATGCCGTCCCGCTTACATTTCTGTAAACCAAACGCACGGCACACTAGCGACCGCTTTCCGTCACCTGACGCATATAGTCATATTGCTCGCCCTCATAGACAACGATCTGCCCTTCCTGCGCATAAATCATGCCCAGCACGCCCATCGCCACCCTCTTGATCTCCTCCAGGTCGATGCTGCTGACAATTCGATTATACTCCTCCTCGTTGTCTGTCTTCAGATTGATCAGTGTGCTTGTCTTAGCAGCCACGCTCTTGGTAAGGTTGGTCAGCTCCGCCTGCATCTGAAGATAATTCATCAGGATATATGCCGATGCCACAAGAGCCGCTCCCAAGAATAAAAGATAACCCGCGCTCATATAATGGGCCTTAGCCCTGTTCTTTTTAACCTCCGCACTGGGCTTTTTTGCCGGTTCCTCCTCTAGCTGCCTCTGCAGCTGCGCCGCAGTGTTTCCATATACATAGAATCTGTCGTTTCCGCGCGCGCTCCCGCTCCTATTGCCCGTATGTGCAGCATTCCCGTAGCTGCGCCTTTTTTTGCTCATAATGCATCCTGCTTTCTATATTTTACGCTTATTTTTTCTCTCAGTCCCTGCAGAAAGCTCTCAGCTTCGCGCTCTTTGAACGCATATTTTCCGCAAGCTCCTTCTCTCCGGGTATAATGGGCTTTCTGGTTACAACCCTTCCTTTGGAAACCCTTCCGCATACGCACACCGGAAATTCCGGCGGGCAGGTACAGGGGTTTTCGTTATTTCTGAATATGGTCTTTACGATCCTGTCCTCAAGGGAATGAAACGTAATGACGCACAGCCTTCCTCCCGGGTTCAGCATTTCGATAAAGCCGTCCAGAGACTCCCTCAAGGCCTCCAGCTCCCTGTTGCACTCAATGCGGATGGCCTGGAAGGTCTGTTTGGACGGATGGCCGTCCCTGCGCATTTTTGCCGGGATTGCCGCCTTTATAATCTCATTTAATTCAAACGTACTTTCAACAGGCTTTTTTGCCCTGTTATTCACAATGTGCTTCGCGATATTTTTAGCGAACCTGTCCTCTCCGTAATCCCTGATGATGCGGTACAGCTCGCTCTCGGAATAGCCGTTGACGATATCTCTTGCGGTCAGGGTCTGCCTCCTGTCCATACGCATGTCCAGCGGAGCGTCAAAACGATAGGAAAATCCCCTTTCCGACCTGTCCAGCTGATAAGAGGACACACCCAGGTCAAGGACGATTCCATCTACCCTTTCCACGCCCTCTGCCGCCAGAACCGCCCGCATATTGCAGTAATTGCTGCGCAGAATTTTCACCCTGTCCCCGAATACTGCCAGCCTTTCCCCGGCTGCCGCAATGGCCGCGTCGTCCTGATCGATCCCATAAAACCTGCCCCCGTCCAGGCGCCTGCACACCTCAAAGGCATGTCCGCCCCCGCCCAGCGTCCCATCCACATAGATGCCGTCAGGCTTTACGCAAAGCTGTTCAATGGTTTCCGCAAGAAGAACTGAGTAATGATTAAATTCCATCCGGTTTCCTTTTGTCCTCGCTCTCTTTCGCTTTCATGCTTATTCAGCCGCCCCTATATTGTCAGCCCCAGGTTGATCATGCCCTGGGATATCTTATTGATATCCACCTGGCTGCTGTTTGCATCCCACTTTTCAAGGCTCCATATCTCAATGCGCCCGCCCATGCCGGCAAGCACCACGTCCTTTTCCAGACCCGCAAATTCCCTCAGATCCTGAGGCATCAGAATCCGACCCTGCTTGTCCACAGTCACATACTGTGCACCGGATAAGAAAAATCTTGCGAACTGTCTTGCTTCCTCGTTGATAAGTGGCAGCGATGCGAGCTTTCCTTCAAAAACCTTCCAATCGTCATTTGCGTACCCAAACAAGCAGCCGTCCATCCCCTTTGACACCACAAATTCATCTCCCAGAATTTCACGGTACTTTGAAGGTATGCTCAACCTGCCTTTGGGGTCAATTGTATGATTGTATCTGCCCATAAACATCGCAATCACCGCCAATCAAAGTGAGTCTGCCATAGAATACACACGTCAAAAGCGCCGTTTTGTGGTTTTTCATCCCACTTTATGGTATTTGACGCCATATTCATCCCACTTCAAAAATGATTTTACCCCATTCCCTGACATTTTACAAGAAGAAAGTTTCCGTACAAATTCGACAAAAACAGGCATTCCGCCTGATTTATGCGGAACACCTGTTTTATTTACCCCAGATATAGTGGAAAGGTTCATCCTCTTATACCACTGATATGGGCAAAGAAAATGAACCTTCCTTTAAAAATATATTTGATTTTATAACTATGGCAATATAAGCTCTCTGCAAAGCCTGAAGCGCCCCTCTGCCTCCGCCCGGGCATCCCCAAGGCTTACAGCCCACGCCCATGCCTGCGCTCAGGCGCGTTTTCTCATAAGCCTGACACGAACCGCGATATCCGCCGCCACGGCAAAAACAAACATCACCATTGCCAGCACCTGAGACACGGGAAGGGCGGTTCCCGGAATAAGCAGGGTATCCGTGCGTATTCCCTCGATAAAGAATCTTCCCAGCCCGTAGCCGCCCAAATAGAGCAGGCAAAGCTCCCCGTCAAACCTTTTATGCCTGCGGTATACCAGCAGCAGACCCAGAATAAACAGGTTCCACACGCTCTCATACAAAAATGTGGGATGGACATTGATGTAATTTGCCCCCTCAGGAATATGGGCAAGGATTTCCTCCGTTATGTCCGACTGGTCCCGCACCGCCGCAACAGGCAGCTGCATGGAAAACAGCCCGCCGCTGTACCCGCCGAATACCTCCCTGTTCATAAAATTGCCCCATCGCCCGATGGCCTGCCCCAAAATCAGCCCCGGCACACAGGTATCTCCCACCAAAAGGGCGTTCAGCTTCTTTATTCCGCAGAAAATAAACAATGTGATAAACGCCGCAATCACGCCGCCATATATGGCAAGCCCTCCGTTGCGGATATTAAAAATACTCAGCAGGTCATCCTTAAAGCTGTCCCATTCAAATATCACATAGTAGATTCTCGCCCCCAGCACAGAGACAAAAATGACGATCAGCGCAAAATCCCAGTAGGTGTCCGGGTTCTGCCCCGTGATCTTCGCCAGACGCAGCGCCAGAAAGAAACCCGCTATCATGCCGATTACGATCAACACGCCGTAAAAGTAGATTTCAAAACCGAAAACCGAGAAATATCTCGGCACATTTTCAAGATAAATTCCCAGATTGGGAAATGCAATATCACCTGCGTTCATAATGCCTCCCTGCCCGCCTCACAGGACGGTGTGTAAGCGCCCCTCTTTGACATTTGGCACCCGCTCAAAATACCAATAAATCGCTTCGATTTTCCTTCTGTTAGACATTAAACCTGAAAAGAATCACATCGCCGTCTCTGACTACATAATCCTTGCCCTCAATGCCCACCAGCCCCTTTTCCCGCGCGGCCGCCAGGGAGCCCTGCTCCAACAGATCCTTATAATTGACTACCTCCGCCTTGATAAAGCCTCTCTCGAAATCGGAGTGTATCCTTCCCGCCGCCTGGGGCGCCTTGGTGCCGATCCTGATGGTCCACGCCCTTGTCTCGTCCTCGCCCGCGGTCAGAAAGCTCATCAGCCCCAACAGCGAATAGCTGGCCCTGATCAGTTTCTCCAGACCGGACTCCTTTAATCCCAGATCCTCCAAAAACATCGCCTTCTCGTCATCGTCCAGCTCGGATATCTCCTGCTCAATCTGGGCACAGATCACAAACACCTCGCTGCGCTCTCCGGCAGCAAATTTTCTGACCTCCTCCACCCCTGCGTTACCCGCTCCGTCATCCGCCAGATCATCCTCGGACACATTTGCCGCATAAATTACAGGCTTATAGGTCAACAGGTTGTAATCCCGCATCAGCGCCAGCTCGTCCTCATCCTCGATCTCCAGCTCCTTCGCCATCCTGCCGCTCTCCAGATGCGCCTTTACACGCTCCAAAAGCGCCAGCTCCTTTGCACAGGTCTTGTCCATCCTCGCCGCCTTGGCAACCTTTGACAGCCTTCTCTCAAGAACCTCCAGATCGGAAAAAATAAGCTCCAGGTTAATCGTTTCAATATCCCTCAGAGGATTGACGCTGCCGTCCACATGGATGACGTTTCCGTCCTCAAAGCACCTGACCACATGGACAATGGCATCCACCTCGCGGATATTGCTCAAAAACTGATTGCCCAGCCCTTCCCCCTTGGAAGCGCCCTTCACCAGACCCGCAATATCCACAAATTCGATCACCGCCGACGTTACCTTTTTTGACTGATACATATTCCCCAAAAGCTTTAACCGCTCGTCCGGAACCGCCACGATCCCGATGTTGGGATCTATCGTGCAAAACGGATAATTTGCCGATTCCGCTCCCGCCTTTGTCAAAGAATTAAACAGCGTGCTCTTTCCCACGTTGGGCAGCCCTACAATCCCCAGTTTCATTTCTTGTTATACCACTCAGAAAACCTTTATTTTCAATGTTTTCTGCCTTTCTCTATATTTTTACTACCTCTTTGAACTTTTCTTCTGTCACATCAACATACAGAGTCATTGTATTGCCTGCATTAGCATGACCTGAAATCAACCATGCCGTTACTGCCACATCTCCAGACGCATTGATTGCAGTGTATAAACCATCCTTTCTTTGCAGATACCACTCCACTCCAAGTTCTTTGCCCTTCAAGTCTTTACCCATAAGATCAACTCCTTTCTGCTGTATTCCAACAAAAAGAGGTTGATATAATCTAATATTATAACATATCTCCTGACATTTTGGAATAATCAAATTGAATTTTCTACCTGAACCCTGCCTTAAATTTCCAAACTCTTGATAGTGTCAAGATTTTTTCGCAAATTTAATTTCTGCCGCTTGGTATCCGAAAGTCAGCCGGCTATGTTATCAGGTTCTGTATCCGATTCCATGTGATAGAGATGATCCATGTTCATGTATCGCTTTGTTCCCCATTGCGTTCCCGCTACATGACGCAGTCTGGCACATACCAGCATCAGCGCGCTTTGGCCATCGGGAAAGGCTCCGATCGCTTTTGTACGGCGTTTGATCTCCCGATTAAGTCGCTCGATGGTATTGTTGGTTCTGATCCGGCTCCAGTGCTGTGTAGGAAAGTTCATATAAGTGAGAGTCTCATCTATGCCGTCCTGAAGTTTCTTTGCCGCTGCAGACAGCTTCATTTCTTTGAGCTTCTCCGCCACCTGAGCCGCCTTTTCCCTGGCGGCCTCCTTGCTCTCCTGCGCATGAATGGCCTTCAGCATCATGGAAACACTTTTCATCTTATTTCG
>CAJTPH010000003.1 GCA_910578215.1 uncultured Acetatifactor sp.
GTGGTGGAACGGCCTTCCAGCGTGGTGAAGGAGCTTGTTGAAAATGCCATCGACGCGGGCGCGGTTGCCGTCACCGTGGAGGCAAAGGACGGAGGCATAGAATTTATACGCGTTACGGACAACGGCTGCGGAATGGAGAAGGACCAGCTCCGCACAGCCTTCCGGCGCCATGCCACCAGCAAAATCGTTGACGCTTCGGACCTGATGCGTATCCGCAGCCTGGGATTTCGGGGAGAGGCGCTTTCCAGTATCGCGGCAGTGGCAAAGGTTGAGGTAATCACCAAGACCCCCGGCAGCGTTACGGGCAGCCGGATTCTGTTGGAGGGAGCGCGGGAGGTGGGCTTCGACGAGGTCGGAGCGCCGGACGGAACCACGTTTCTTGTGAGAAATCTGTTCTTTAACACCCCCGTGCGCCGGAAATTCCTGAAGCAGCCCGCCACGGAGGGCGGATACATTGCGGACCTGATGGAGCACCTGGCGCTGTCCAGGCCCGACATTTCCTTTAAATTCGTATTGGGAAACCAGATGCGGTTCCACACCTCCGGCAACGGGGATCTGCGGGAGGTCATCTATCGGATTTACGGTCGGGATGTGGCAAATGCGCTGGTTCCCATTCAGGCGGAGAGAAACGGCATCCGGATAGAGGGTTATCTGGGAAAGCCCGAGCAGGTGCGCTCCAACCGAAATTTTGAAATCTATTTTATCAACGGCCGCTTTATCCGCAGCAGCGTGGTCTCCAGGGCCATCGAGGAGGGCTACCGGGAATATCTGATGCAGCATAAGTTCCCTCTCTGTGTGCTGCATATAACTATGGATACGGAGCGCGTGGACGTGAACGTACATCCCACTAAGATGGACGTCAGGTTCAGCGATGTCATGCCCTTTTCCGATTTCCTGATAGAAGCGGTGCATGACACGCTTAAAAACCGAGAAATGATACCGGAGGCGTCGCTTTCCACGCAGCGTGAGCAGCAGGCAGAAAAGAAGGCGCTGCAGGCGGCCGCATTGCCGGGCGGGAAATTGGCAGGCGCTTCGCAGCGTAAGCAGTACCGCACACCGGAGCCCTTTGAGCAGAGGCGCTCCAGGCAGTATCAGGTGGCGGAGGAGGCAAAATATCACACGGAAAAGCCCGTGAGACAGGACTTTACCCAGAAGCCGGTGTGGAATCGGGTCAAGCCTGCCGTTCAGGCAAGTGCCGGCGAAATTCCCCGGCAGAACGAAGTCCCGCAGCAATGCGAAGCAGCGGCACAAGATGAACCTGAAGTCTTGCAGCAAGGCAAAACAGCGGCACAAGATGAACCTGAAGTCTTGCAGCAAGGCAAAACAACGGCACAAGATGAAGCCCCGCAGCAGGAAACCAATACAGCCGAGGATGATTTCTTTACAGAAACTTCGGAATTTGCCGAAGCTGCCGGGGGCACACGGTCCACTGAGGCCGCGCCGCCTTTGGAAGAAGGAGCATCGCCCGGTGAAAAAGCCGCTGTTCAGATGAATCTCTTTGAGGAAAAGCTTCTCACCATGGACAACCGGAGCCGTTTCCGCATTATCGGGCAGGTCTTCGGGACCTTTTGGCTGGTTGAGTTTGAGGACAAGCTGCTGATGATCGACCAGCACGCGGCGCATGAGAAGGTCAACTATGAACGGCTGATGAGGCAGTTTCATGCGAAAAGCGTAGTCTCCCAAAGCCTTCTTCCACCTGTGATCGTCAGCCTTTCCGGTCAGGAGGAAAATGTTCTGCGGGAGCATAGAGAGGTCTTTTTAAGGCTAGGCTTTGAGGTGGAGCCTTTCGGAGGCAGCGAATATGCCCTTCGCAGCGTACCGGCGGATTTGTATGGCTGCAATGAGCGGGAGATGTTTCTCGCCGTGCTGGACCAGCTTGCGGACGGCGTAAGCTTCGGCGGCATCCGCGTCATCGAGGAAAAGATCGCCTCCATGTCATGCAAGGCGGCCGTGAAGGGCAACAGCTCCTTGAGCGCCGCGGAGGCGGAAAGTCTGATAGACGAGCTTTTGACATTGGAAAATCCATACAACTGTCCTCATGGAAGACCTACCATCGTGACGATGACGAGGGCGGAGATGGACAGGAAATTTAAGAGAATTGTAGGTTAAAGACATGCGGAACATGATCGTTTTGACAGGCCCTACCGCGGTGGGAAAAACCAGGCTTTCTATCGAGCTGGCAAAGGCGGTGGGCGGAGAAATCATCTCTGCGGATTCCATGCAGGTATATCGGCATATGGACATTGGCTCCGCCAAGATAAGGCCGGAGGAAACCCAGGGAATTCCTCATCATCTCATTGATATTCTGGAACCCTGGGAGCCTTTTAACGTAGTGGTTTTTAAGGAATGCTGTGAGGCGTGCCTGCCGGGTATCTATGCCAGAGGGCATATCCCCATAGTCGCCGGGGGCACCGGGTTCTATATCCAGGCGCTGCTGCGGGACATCGATTTTACGGAGGAGACCTGTTCCGGGGACATGGAAGAAGGACTTTCCAAGGAAGACGCCGCCGGATATCGGGACTTTTTGGAAAAGCTGGCGGCGGACCAGGGCGCGGGGAAGCTGCATGAGATGCTGGCGGCGGTGGACCCCGATGCCGCTGCGGCGATTCACACCAATAATATCAGGCGCACCGTCCGCGCCCTTGAATATTTTCATTTGACCGGGGAGCGGATTTCCTGCCATAACGACACGGAGCGCAGAAAACCGCCGGCATATAATGCCTGTTATTTTGTGCTGAATGATATCAGAGAGCGGCTTTATGAAAGAATCGGGCAGCGCGTTGACGAAATGCTTTCCCAGGGGCTTGTGGAGGAGGTAAGGCGTCTGCGGGACATGGGCTGCAGCCGGGAAATGTGCTCCATGCAGGGGCTGGGCTATAAGGAAATCCTTGCATGGCTGGAGGGCGAGACCGGCTATGAGCAGGCGGTGGAAATTTTAAAGCGGGATACCAGACATTTTGCCAAGCGCCAGCTCACCTGGTTTCGCAGGGAAAAGGACTGCCTGTGGATCAACAAGAATGAGTTCGGTTACGATGAGGGCAAAATGCTGCAGTTTATGATAGACAGGCTGAGGGAGAACAATATCATTTAATTTGATAAGGCTTAACCCGCATATGGAGGAGCGATATGGACGAATTACGCAGGCTCTATGCCCGGATGGGCATAGAAAAAGAGATATATGAATACGGAGAGGCGGTTTTGAAAAGGCTTGTCCCCCGTTTTCAGGAAATCGACGAGACTGCCGAGTATAACCAGCTGAAGGTGGTAGGGGCAATGCAGGAATGTCAGGTAAGCGAAGCCTGCCTCCTTGGAACCACAGGCTACGGATACAATGATCTGGGCAGGGACAGGCTGGAGGAGGTTTACGCCCATGTATTCCGCACGGAGGATGCGCTGGTCCGTCCTCAGATCACCTGCGGAACCCATGCGCTGGCGCTGGCGCTGATGAGCAACCTGCGCCCCGGGGACGAGCTGCTTTCCCCTGTCGGGAAGCCCTACGATACGCTGGAGGAGGTCATAGGCATCCGCCCCTCCAGGGGTTCTCTGGCAGAATACGGCATTTCTTACAGGCAGGTGGAACTGCTTCCCGACGGCGGCTTTGATTATGAGGGCATCAGGAACGCAATCAACGAAAAGACCCGCCTGGTGACCATACAGCGTTCCAAGGGATATCAGACCAGGCCCACCCTTTCCGTGGAAAGAATCGGGGAGCTTATCTCCTTTGTCAAGAGCGTCAAACCAGATGTGATCTGTATGGTGGACAACTGCTACGGCGAGTTTGTGGAAATACAGGAGCCCGGAGAGGTGGGCGCGGATATGGTGGTAGGCTCCCTTATCAAAAATCCGGGGGGCGGTCTGGCACCTATCGGAGGCTATATTGCCGGAAAAAAAGAATGTGTGGAAAACGCGGCGTACAGGCTCACCTCGCCGGGGCTTGGCAAAGAGGTGGGCGCGTCTCTGGGCGTACTGAAGGACTTTTATCAGGGACTGTTTCTGGCCCCGTCGGTGACGGCGGCGGCGTTAAAGGGCGCCCTGTTTGCGGCAAATCTGTATGAACCCCTGGGATATGCCGTTGTGCCGGACGCGCGGGAGAGCAGGCATGACATTATCCAGGCGATTACCTTTGGCAGCCCGGAGGGGGTCATTGCCTTCTGTCAGGGCATTCAGGCGGCGGCCCCCGTGGACAGTCACGTGACGCCGGAACCGTGGGATATGCCCGGGTATGACGCGCCGGTCATCATGGCGGCGGGAGCCTTTGTGGCGGGTTCTTCCATCGAATTGTCAGCGGACGGTCCCATTAAGCCGCCCTATGCGGTATATTTTCAGGGCGGGCTTACATGGCAGCATGCGAAGCTCGGTATTTTAAGCTCACTGCAGTCCGTCGTGGGCAGGGGACTTGCGGACAGAGAAGCCTTGCGCCGGATTTCGGGGCTGTAGGATAATGTAGAAAAACATAAAAATAAATTCTATGATTTTTGTGTACAGCATTTACATTTTGTGGTACTATATAAAGACGTACAGGCATCTCCACGGGCAGGAGCTGCCGTATTGATTACAAAAGAAAGATGAGGAAAGCATTTGAAAAGAGTAAATTGGGTATTGCTGCTTCTGGTGCTTGTGGGCTTTGTCATCGGCAGATTCATCGGTACTTATTTCGACGGTACTTTTTTGAATTACGGGCAGTCCTTTGGCTTAAGCTCCCCGGTTGTACTGGATCTGGGCTTTGTTATCCTGACCTTCGGGCTGACTATCCAGATTACGATTGCCAGTGTCATCGGTGTAATCATAGCCCTTGTGATTTATAAGTTTATCAGGTAGGTGCGTCGGAGAAGTAGAAAAGAGAAGGCGCGTGAAAAACGAACATGAGATTTCCGTGGAAGGAACGCTTTCCATAGAAGAAGGGCTTTCCATGAAAGAAGGACTTTCCATGGAAGAAAAGCTTTCCATGGAAGAAAAACTTTCCATGGAAGAAAAGCTTTCCATGGAAGAAAAACTTTCCATGGAAGAAAAACTTTCCATGGAAGAAGGACTTTCCAATGAAGAAAAAACTTTCACGAGAGAAAAAGCTCTTATAAAAGAAAAAGCTTCTATAATAGAAAGAGCTTTCGTAAAAGAAAAAGCTTCCGTGAAAGTAAAACGTCCCAAAAAAGAAAGCCCGGCTCAGCTGCTCCCCTATGAAAGATTTTTGAGGTTTGGAGCGGAGAGCCTGACAGAGGCGGAGCTGCTGGCTATTATCATCCGCACAGGGACAAAAGAAAAATCGGCGCTGCAGCTTGCCGAACAGGTGTTAAAGCTTGCCCGGTATCCCAAGGAGGGGCTTTTGGGGCTTTATGACGTAACGGTGAAGGAGCTGCAGGAAATATCAGGCATCGGAGAGGTGAAGGCCGTCAAGCTGAAATGCCTTGCGGAGCTGTCCATGAGGATTAACATGTCACGGGCAAGGAAAGGCATGAACTTTAAATCCTCAGGCCAGGTTGCCGCATATTTTATGGAAAAGCTCAGACACCTGGAGACGGAATGCGTATATCTGGTCTGTCTGGACGTCAGGGGGCGGCTGCTATGTGAGAAAAGGCTTTCCGAGGGCAGCGTGAGGATGTCCCTTATCTCGCCCAGGGAAATATTTATAGCGGCATTGGCAAATAAGGCGGTAAATATTATTTTAATACACAATCATCCCAGCGGGGACCCGACGCCCAGTCTTTCCGACAGGGAGCTCACGGATAACGTAAGGGAGCTGGGGGAGAAGATGGACATTAACCTGCTGGACCATATTGTGATAGGCGATAAGCGCTATGTCAGCTTCAGGGAGGCGGTCTGGCAACAACAATAGTTTACGCATAGGGATGCTTTGCATCCCGGTGTAATTACATCAGAATGTGAATCTGTCACATGTGAAGCTATCACATGTTAATATATCGCAATGTGGCGAAATCACATAAGAAAGGGGTTGTCGTTTTGGCAAACAACGCATTCGGTATCGATCTCGGTACCAACAATATTAAAATTTACAGTAGGAGTGACGACAGTATTCTTGTGGAAAAGAATATGATTGCCATTGAAAATAAGAATACTCTGTTCGCCTACGGTGACTCTGCATTTGAAATGTATGAGAAGGCGCCCAGCAATATTCATATAACCTATCCGCTTTCCAGCGGCGTCATTGCGGACATCAAGAATATGGAGACGCTGGTCCGTTATTTCATTTTTGACCTGCAGAAGGGCAACGGTAAGCCCGCCGATTTCTATATCGCAGTGCCCACCGACGTAACCGAGGTGGAGAAAAGAGCCTTTTATGATCTGATAAAGGATTCCAATGTAAAGGCACGAAAGATCATGGTGGTGGAGAAAGCGGTGGCTGACGGGCTGGGAATGGAAATCGACGTGAAGAATTCCCAGGGTGTCCTGGTAGTCAACGTGGGCTATGAGACCACTGAAATCTCGATCCTTTCCCTTGGCGGCATTGTGCTGAGCCGTTTGATCAAGACGGGCGGACTGAAGTTTGACGAGGCGATCCGCGCCGCGATCCGTAAGGAATTCAGCCTTATCATCGGAGGAAAGACCTCCGAGATGGTAAAGATCTCCTTAAACGAGCTTGAGAAGGAGGAGAGAGGAGCCGTCGTCTACGGCAGGGATATCGTCACAGGGCTGCCTGTGGAGAGAGAGATTCCCACCAGGCTGGTGGAGGAATGTCTGGAGGAGCACTTCAATACCATCGTGGACAACGTAAAGGTGATTTTGGAGAGGACCCCGCCCGAGCTGGCGGCGGACATTTACCGCCACGGCATTTATCTGACGGGAGGAGCGTCCCAGATCAGTCACCTGGCGGAGCGCCTTGCCACCGGCACGGGGCTTCGGGTCAATGTGTCCGAGAATCCGCTGACAAGCGTGTGCCTGGGACTTGCGAAGATTATAAAGGACGACAATTATAAGTCCGTAGCCTATGCAATCGAAGGAATGAGCAGATGAGTCCGATTATAAAAAGAAAAGGTGAGAAGCATCCTCTGCCCAGCAAGTACCTTCTTTGTATTATGACTGTTCTGTGCACGGCTCTCATGGCGGTCACCATCGGAACGGATCTGTTGAACAGACCTTTAAATACGGCGGTGGGCTATGTGATCGTCCCTTTTCAACAGGGAATCAGCCGGCTGGGGGGCTGGTTTTCGGGGCGTTCTGCGGAGCTGGTGCAGATTCGTACCCTTTTGGATGAAAACGCAAGGCTGAAAGAGGAAATTGCGGCGCTTACAGAAGAAAATACCCTGCTTCAGCAGGACAAATACGAGTTGATCAGCTTGAGGGAGCTGGTTTCCCTGAGCGAACAATACGGTGAGTATAAAAAGGTTGCCGCCAGGATCATTGGGCGGGATTCCGGAAATTGGTTTTCCGCCTTCACTATTGACAAAGGAGAGGACGATGGTCTTGCCGTCAATATGAATGTGATTGCGGGCGGAGGGCTGGTGGGCCGTATTACAGCCGTGGGCCCCAACTGGTCCAAGGTCACCTCCATTATTTCCGACAACAGCAATGTCAGCGGCATGACCCTTGCCACGGAGGACAATCTGATGGTGACAGGAGACCTGAAGCGGATGGCGGACGGCTGCATAACCTTCAGCCAGCTGGTGGACAGCCATGACAGGGTCGTGGTGGGAGACAAGGTAGTCACCTCCAACATCAGCGACAAGTATCTTCCGAACATACTCATAGGCTATATCAGCTCCATCGAAAAGGATGCAAATAATCTGACAAAATCAGGTCTGATTATCCCGGCGGTAGATTTTGAGCGGCTGGGAGAGGTGCTTATCATAACGGATATGAAGCAGGTCATTACGGGAGCTGCGCAGCATTAGGGCAGCAGAGCAAAACAGGAGGACCGATGCTTAGGAAATTCACAGTGGCATTATTGATATTGATATGTTATATCCTGCAGAGCAGTGTCTTCAGCGGTCTTACCTTTGCGGGGATCATTCCCAACCTGATGATCATACTGACATCCTCCTTCGGTTTCATGCGGGGGGAGAAGGAAGGGCTGGTCATAGGCTTTTTCTGCGGATTGCTGACCGATATCTTTTTTGGCAGCTTTTTGGGCTTTTACGCTTTGGTTCTGATGTATATCGGTTATCTGAACGGTAAGTTCAGCAGGATTTTTTATCCGGAGGACATTAAGCTTCCCATTGCGCTGATCGTCACAAGCGATCTGTCCTATGGAATTATATGTTACGTTTTGTCTTTTATGCTTCGGGGCAGGTTTCAGTTTACATATTATTTTACGCATATCATTCTGCCGGAAGCGCTGTATACTATTTTAGCCACCATGCTTTTGTACCCGGTTCTTTTGAAGATAAACGGAAAGCTGGAAGCATGGGAAAAAAGGAGAGAGCAGAAATTTGTTTGACGAGTTTAAGGATAAGCTGATAAACATATTGACCAGCAGGCTGACTGTCTTTGCGATATTGTTTATTCTGTTCGGCGGGATTCTGGTTTACCGCTGCTTTCAGCTGCAGATCGTCCATGGGCAGGAATACCTGGACGAGTTTGTGCTTGAGACGGAAAAGACCAGGGACATTGCCAGCGCCAGAGGAAACATTTTCGACAGAAACGGCAATCTGCTTGCCTATAACGAGCTTGCCTATTCAGTGAAAATAGAGGATGTGTTTGAGTCCGGCAACGGTAAGAATGCCCGGATGAACGAGGTGGTCTTCAACCTGATTCAGATGATTGAAAAAAACGGCGATAAGTGCAATACGGACTTTCGCATTATTGTGGACGAGAACGGGGAATTTGCCTTTAACGCGGAAGGCACAAGCCTGCTTCGCTTTCTTGCCGACGTGTACGGGAGAAAGACCATAGATTTACTGCAGGATTCGGAACGCACGGCCACGGCTGCCGATGTGATGGAATTTTTGAGCCGCACCAATAAGTTTGGCATCGGCGAGTACGCGGAGCCGGGCAACACCAAGAGCGACTTCCTTGCAGGCAAGGGCTACAGCAAGGAGGAATGGCTGAAGATTGTTACGATTCGTTATGCCATGAGCCTGACCTCCTTCAGAAAGTATATCGGAACCACGGTGGCAACAAACATAAATGAAAGAACCGTGGCCGTGCTCATGGAAAATTCGGATGTGCTTCCCGGTGTCACCATCGTTGAGGACACCGTGCGCAGATACGTGGACAGCAAGTACTTTGCCCATGTGCTGGGATACACCGGCAAGATTTCCTCCGACGAGCTGACCCAGCTGAATGAGGAGATGCTGCAGAACGGAGGAAGCGGCGATGAGTATACCATCAACGACGTGGTGGGAAAGAGCGGCATTGAGGCGTCTCTGGAGACGACGCTGCAGGGCAGGAAGGGCTATGAGAGAGTCGTTGTGGACTCCATGGGAAAGGTA
This sequence comes from uncultured Acetatifactor sp., assembly GCA_910578215.1. Lineage (GTDB taxonomy): Bacteria > Bacillota > Clostridia > Lachnospirales > Lachnospiraceae > Acetatifactor. The sequence goes on from CAJTPH010000003.1 coordinate 9,384, forward strand.
CTGTTCATCCCCGAAAGGGAAGAAGCACAGGTGGGGCAGGACGTATATCTGACCATTGACCGGGACCTGACAAAGGCGGTGTACAACATTTTGGAGCAGAAGCTTGCGGGCTTGGTTTCCAGCAAGATTATCAACGCCAGGGAATATAAGGCGGAGCCCGATGCCGAGAGCGGAGATATCAAAATACCGATTTATGACGTTTATTTCGCCATGTTCAACAACTCCATTATCGACATAAAGCACCTCTCGGCGGAAAATGCGGGAGAGACGGAAAAAGCGGTGTACACGGCATATGCAGGCTACAAGGAGGCTGTCTACGAGAGGCTTAAGGAGGAGCTGACGGAAAAGAAGACTCCCTACAACAGGCTGTCCAAGGAATATCAGGTCTATCAGAGCAATATCGTGACCCTATTGAACCGCAGCGGTATCATCATGTCTGTGGACACCTCGGACGAGACCTACATTAACTGGGCCACCAAAGAGATCATCAGCCTGAACGAATATTTAAGATACTGTATTACCAAAAACTGGATAGATGTCAGCAAGCTTCAGCTTGACGATAAATACTCCGATTCTACGGAAATTTACGAAAAGCTTTTGGAGCACATTATCTCCACGGTTGACAAAAACATGGAATTTCAGAAGAAGCTGTTTAAATATATGCTGCTGTCGGATGTCATAAACGGAAAACAGGTGTGCCAGGTGCTCTGCGAGCAGGGGCTGGTGGATATTCCGGAAGCGGACGCGGAGGCCGTCTTCACAGGGAAGATGACGGCGTATCAGTTCATGATGAACCGCATCGTCAACCTGGATATAACGCCGGCACAGCTGGCGCTGGACCCCTGCAATGCCTCCGTGGTCATCACGGATGTCAATAACGGGGATGTGCTTGCGCTTGTGTCTTATCCCGGATACGACAATAACAAAATGGCCAATACGGTGGATGCGGAATATTTTGCGCAGCTCAATGCCGATAAATCCAATCCTCAATGGAATTACGCCACACAGTCCACGCTGGCGCCCGGCTCCACCTTCAAAATGGTGGTTGCCACAGCGGGACTTCTGGAGGGCGTCATCAACTTAAAGAGCAAGACAAACTGTGTCGGAACCTTTGACGAGATCGCTTCCGCCCCCAGATGCTGGAAAAGGCGGGGACACGGAAACGAGACCCTCGTGACGGCAATCAGGGACTCCTGCAACTATTATTTTTACAGCGTAGGCTATCAGCTTTCTTCAAGGTCAGGCACATACAACCAGGCGGAGGGGTTGAATATCCTGGCAGAGTACGCCGACAAATTCGGTCTGACCGAGAAATCGGGAATCGAGATATCGGAGGTTTCTCCCAATGTATCCACGGAAGACCCCGTGCGTTCCGCCATCGGGCAGGGCACCAACAGCTACACCGCCGTGGGTCTGGCAAGGTATATCACCACCGTGGCAAACAGCGGCACCTGCTACAACCTGACGCTGCTAGATAAAATAACGGACTCTGACGGCAATACGCTGATAGAGTACCAGCCGGATATACGCAATGTTATTGAGATGCCAAAGGAATACTGGGACGCCATCCATGCCGGCATGCGTCAGATGGTGGAGGGCAAGAGCTACTTTAAAGAGCTGGCGGTAAATGTCGCCGGCAAGACCGGTACTGCGGAACAGACAAATTCCCGTCCCAATCATGCGCTTTTTGTGTGCTATGCCCCCTATGAGCAGCCCCAGATTTCCGTTACCACCAGGATTCCCTTCGGGTATTCATCGGATTATGCGGCGCAGGTGACCAGGGATATTATCAAATATTACTGCGGGCTGGCAGGGGAGGACGAGCTGATTACCGGAGTGGCAGATACCCCTGACGGAGGCATTTCCGACGAGCTGTAAAAATCATTCCAGGGTTGAATTAGGGTTTGAAAGTAAGCTTTTGAATGGTATGCGTGCCCGGGCACGCAGGGGGGATAAAAATGAAAGATGCGGTTATGATAAAGAGCTTTCCGAACGGAATTTCGCTTCATCTCAACGAAGAACAGCCTTTTGAAGACATTCTTGAGGAGATAGGCAGCAAGTTTTCGGAGGCAAGGAATTTTTTTGGAAAGGCATCCATGGCTTTATCCATTGAGGGGCGCGCTTTGTCCGCCTCGGATGAGATCAGAGTCCTGGATGCAATCAAATCTAACAGCGACCTCCAAATCATCTGTATCGTAGGCAAGGATGACAGCACAAACAAAAATTTTATCAAAGCGCTTGTGCATATGGAAAAAAAGCTTGCCAGCAACGAAGACGGACAGTTTTTTAAGGGAAGCCTGAAAAATAAAGAAGTCATTGAGACGGAGAACAGTATTATCGTACTGGGAGATGTCTATCCGGGCAGCGCCATTATCTGCGCCCGGAACGTTATCATACTGGGCGGCTTGTACGGCGAGGTCTACGCCGGGGGCAACGGAATGGAGGGAGCCTTTGTTGCAGCGCTTGAAATGGAGCCGGAAAGAATTAAAATCGGCGATTTCAAATATAAACCAAATACTAAATCAAAGTGGGGAATACACCCAAAGGTACAGCCGAAAATTGCATGTGTGAAGAACAATAGAATTGTACTGGAACCTCTCACCAAAGATTTGCTGAGCACCTTTTAGCCCATGAAGCGCAGGCTTCCGCAAAAACGAAGCCTGCGCAGGCGGAACAACAGGTGCTTGGAGGACGACAAATTATTATGGAGGACAGGTAAAAATGGAAGAAAAACATTCCATGGAAGAAAGAAATTCCATGAAAGAAAGACATTCCAATGAGGCTTCACATCGTAATGAGGCTTCGCGTCATTTGGAAAACGAATTTTCCAAGGAGCCGAAGCGCTCGGAAGTTATTGTCGTCACTTCAGGTAAAGGCGGTGTAGGTAAGACCACTACATCCGCAAACGTAGGTACGGGTCTGGCAAAGCTTGGGAAAAAGGTCTGTCTGATCGACACGGATATCGGGCTGCGCAATCTGGATGTGGTTATGGGACTGGAAAACCGTATAGTCTATAATCTGGTTGATGTGGTGGAGGGAAACTGCAGGGTAAAGCAGGCCCTGATCCGGGATAAACGGCATCCGGGGCTGTATCTGATGCCGTCGGCGCAGACAAGGGACAAGTCCGCCGTATCCCCGGGGCAGATGGTAAAGGTGATAGAACACTTAAAAGAACAGTTTGATTACATTATTCTGGACTGTCCCGCAGGTATCGAGCAGGGCTTTCAGAACGCCATAGCAGGCGCGGACAGGGCTCTTGTGGTAACCACGCCGGAGGTTTCCGCGATTCGCGATGCGGACCGTATCATCGGTCTGCTTGAGGCAAACGGCTTTAAACAGATGGAGCTGGTCATCAACCGGCTGCGGATGGATATGGTCAAGCGGGGAGATATGATGTCCGCTCAGGACGTGGTGGATATTCTTGCCATTCCCCTGATAGGCATTATTCCCGATGATGAGAATGTGGTGATATCCACCAATCAGGGAGAACCGCTTGTGGGAGGCTCCAGCCCTGCGGGACAGGCATACGCCAATGTAGTGCAGAGAGTTTTGGGAAAGGATGTACCTTATTTAAATTTTGAGAAGGGAATTTCTTTTTGGACCAGGGTTTCCGGAATATTTCATAAGGCATAAGGGGGGCTAGTGTGTATCATGAGACGTTTTTTTCGCAGAAAAAGCTCCTGCCAGATTGCGAAGGACAGACTGAAAATACTGTTGATCTCCGACAGGGTAAACTGTTCGCCGGAACTGATGGAGCTGATTAAGACGGATATCGCAAAGGTGATATCCAAATACATGAAGATAGACGCTGAAAACATGGAAATTCAGATCAATACAAAAGGAAGTAAGTCCGGAAGGGGAAGCAAGCCTGCGCTGTATGCCAACATCCCTATTGTGGATGTTTCGGCGGCGCAGGACCCGGCTCTCAAGCAGTAAAATGTCTTCCAGACACCTGAAAGACATTCAGATGAGGATACTATGTTTAAAAAATACAGATTACGGGATTATGATTTTAAATTGGTGCTGATGGTGCTTGCGCTTTCGGTCATCGGTGTTTTGGCGATCGGGAGCGCGGAGAGCTCTCTCCAGAATAAGCAGCTGGCAGGCGTTATTTCAGGGATTTTCCTGATGATCGTCTGCTCTCTGTTCAACTACAGCTTTGTCCTGAAATTTTACTGGCTGATGTATGGCTTTAACCTTGTGCTCTTGCTGATGATTATGCTTCCGAAGCTGGGACACAGCTCACATGGGGCACAGCGGTGGCTGGATATAGGAGGATTCCGTTTTCAGCCTTCGGAAATTGCCAAAATTATATTGATTTTATTCTTTGCACAGTTTATTATGAGACATAGGGAGAAATTAAATACCGTGAGAATAATCGGAAGCTGTGTGGCGCTTATACTGGTGCCGCTGGGTCTGGTGGTATCGCAGCCGGATCTTTCCACCAGCATCGTGCTTGCCGCCGTTTTCTGCGTTATTATGTTTGCGGGAGGCGTCAGCCTCAAGCTTGTGGGCGGCGTGCTGGCACTGGCAATACCTGCCGCGGTGCTGATCATCTCCCTGGCGCTGCAGCCGGGCAGCGGCCTTTTAAACGATTATCAGAGAGGCCGCATATTCGCGTTTCAGGCGCCGGATAAATATCCGGATCAGGCGCGCCAGCAGGTAAATTCCGTCACGGCGATTGCTTCGGGCATGCTGGACGGGAAGGGCTATAAAAACAACGAGATCACATCGGTAAAAAACGGCAATTTTATTTCTCAGACGCAGACCGACTTCATATTTTCGGTGATAGGAGAGGAGTTCGGCTTCAAGGGCAGCCTTGCGGTGATTCTGCTCACATTCGGCGTCTCGCTGGAATGTATCTCCATAGCCAGAAAGGCGAAGGATCTGGCGGGAACGATCATATGCGCCGGGATGGGAGGGCTGGTAGCGTTCCAGGGATTTATCAATATCGGTGTGGCAACCTTTATTCTGCCCAACACAGGGCTGACACTGCCGTTTGTAAGTTACGGCCTGACTTCGCTTTGGAGCCTGTTTATGGGGATGGGCTTTGTGTTAAATGTGAGGCTTCAGGCTAAAAGGCCAAAATAAGATCCAAACAGTGCGTTAATGTTTGCAGACAGGGGGTATAGCTAATGAATATTGCATTGATTGCACATGATTCCAAAAAAAAGCTGATGCAGAATTTCTGTATCGCTTACAGGGGGATATTAAGCAAAAACGAATTGTACGCCACCGGTACCACCGGGCGGCTGATTGAAGAAGTCACCAATTTAAGCATCCACAAGTTTCTTGCGGGGCACCTGGGCGGAGAGCAGCAGATCGGCGCCCAGATCGAGCATAATCAAATGGACCTGGTCATTTTTCTGAGAGATCCTCTCACGCCCAAAAGCCATGAGCCGGATGTCAATAATGTGGTAAGGCTGTGCGATATGCACAATATACCGCTTGCCACCAACCTTGCAAGCGCGGAACTGTTGATAAAGTCTCTGGACAGAGGAGATTTAGAGTGGCGTGAAATGTACAAATAATAAAAGATTATTTTTCCATAAAGAAAAGCTTTCCGTGGAAGGCAGATTTTCCATGAAAAAAACGAAATTACTTTCTCTGCTGTGTATGGCGGCGCTGCTCACCGGCGTCTTTTCCGGGTGCGGCAGTCTGGCCTATGACATGGCATACAGCGTGGACGCGGCGGTCAGCGGCTTCAATGTGGTGCGCCGGCAGGAGACCCGGACCGCGTCGCCCTTTGCGTCCGAGCTCTGCGTTGTAACCGGGGATGTGTCCGAGGGGACAGAGGGCGAGATAGTCGGAACGGGTGCGGAGATGCTTTTGGATCTAAGGACCTGTCAGGTCCTCTATGCGCATAACGTCCATGAGCGCGTGCATCCCGCCAGCATAACCAAGGTGATGACGGCTCTGGTGGCGCTGGAAAACGGCAATCTGGAGAGCACCCTGACGGCCACAAGCGCGGTCAACATCACGGAATCGGGAGCCGTGCTGTGCGGCTTAAAAAGCGGCGATACCATGACCCTTGACCAGGCCCTTCGGATTCTGCTCATCTATTCCGCAAATGACGCGGCAATGCTGATTGCCGAAAATATCGGCGGAAGCGTGGAACACTTTCTGGAGATGATGAATCAGAAGGCCCATGAGCTGGGAGCGACCAACACAAACTTTGCCAATCCCCACGGGCTTACCGATATCAATCATTACACCACGGCATATGACCTGTATCTGATTTTCAAGGAGGCGATCAAAAACGAAACCTTTAACGAAATCATTCATATGACCAGCTATCAGACAACCTTTTACGACAAAAACGGAAAAGCCAAGGAATTTAAAAAGCAGACCACAAATCTCTTTTTGAAGGGAGAACGCAAGGCGCCGGAAAATGTGACGGTTATTGGCGGAAAGACGGGAACCACCAATGCTGCGGGGCACTGTCTGATACTGCTGAGCAGGGACGAAAGCGGTTCACCATACATCTCTGTCGTCATGCGCGCAGGCTCGTCGGACGAGCTCTATAACAGGATGACGGATTTACTTAAAGAGATTCACAAATAGAGGTTGTTTTTTAGCACCGTTTCACTTATAATAAGTGTAAGGCAATACATAAATATTACGATAGGAGGGCTTTCCAATGGTTCAGTTAATTGTAGGCAAAAAGGGTAAGGGTAAGACCAAGCAGTTGTTGGATAAAGTAAACAGTGAGGTCAAGGAGATCTCCGGCAATATTGTCTATCTCGACAAGAGCAACCAGCATATGTATGAGCTGAACAATAAGGTGCGTCTGGTCGATGTCTCCCAGTTCTGTATTGAGAACAGCAGCGAATTTATCGGATTTGTGTGTGGTATCGTTTCTCAGGATCATGATTTGCAGCAGATGTACTTTGACAGCTTCCTGAAGATTTCCTGCCTTGAAAACAGCGGAGCCGCAGAGCATGAGGATATATCCGCTGCCATTGAAAAGCTGGAAAAACTCAGCAAGCGTTTTGAAGTGGACTTTGTCCTGAGCGTTTCCATGGACGAGGCGGAGCTTCCCGCAGGATTAAAGGAAAAGGTTTTGATTGCTGTATAAAATATATAAAACTAAGTTTTATTACGAAAGCCTCGGACTACTTTGCCGGGGCTTTTGTTTGGAAGGCGGCTGAGAATTGGCGGGTAAGGCGAAAAAAAAGACTACAAGCAAGATAAAGAAATACCGAAAGCCTTTAAATCTGAATATCGGCATGATTATTTTCAGTGTGATTTTCCTATATGTGGTGGTTTGTGTGATTATTTATTTTCAGACCAGCCATATTGTCCGTTACGAGGTGCAGGAGGGCTCTCTTTCCACTAATAATCTGTACCGGGGCGTGGTGCTCCGGGACGAGACCGTCATACGCACCTCCTCTACGGGCTATGTAAACTATTGTGCCAGGGAGGGAGAACGGGTTGCGAAAAACGACCTGGTCTATGTGGTGGACGAAACCGGGCGGCTCAGCCAGGAGCTTGAAGCCCTGAGCCAGGGCGAGAACACTCTGTCCAAAAAGAGCCTTGCGGAGTTTCGCAGCGAGATTGTGGCATTTACCCATGATTTTGACAGCTCCAACTATAACGCCGTATATGATTTTAAATATTCACTGAAAAACACGGTGCTGAAGCTTGCAAATGAAAACATGCTGAAAAGCATTGACAGCTTAAGCGCTTCCGGCATAAATGCCATCAACTATTCCTACGCGCCAAAGACGGGGCTTGTAGCCTATTGGACGGACGGCTATGAAAACCTGCAGCCGCAGGATGTAACGATGGAAATATTTGACAACGAAAAGAAGGATTATAAGAAAAAACAAAATATAAGCAATACGCTTCTGGAAGCGGGAGACCCCGTCTATAAGCTGTCCACCGACGAAAACTGGTCCATTGTCATACCGATTGACGCGGAAAGGGGCGCAAAGCTTCAGGAGGAGGGGTATATAAAGGTCCGCTTTCTTAAGAACCAGTATGAGTCATGGGGGCAGGCAAAGCTTCTTGTCAACGGGGACGGAAAATCATACCTGCAGCTTTCCTTTACCAATTCCATGATAACCTTTCTGTCGGACAGGTTCCTGGATGTGGAGCTGATCGTGGAGGACGAGACAGGCTTAAAGATTCCGCTGTCCTCTATTGTGCAGAAGGAATTTTTTCTGATACCCGAGGAGTTTGTAATCCCCGGCGGAAACAACGGCGGAGACAGCATTGTGAGGCAGTGTTATCTGGAAAACGGGACTATTTCCAGCGAGATCGTGGAGATAGAGGTATACAATTTTGACAACGAGACAAAAGAATATTATCTGGACAGCTCCATGCTGAATCCGGGAGACATTCTGTATAAGCTGGACAGCCAGGAGACCTACACCGTCAGCAGGCGGGCTACCCTGGTTGGCGTTTACAATATGAACAAGGGCTATGCGGATTTTAAACAGATCAATATTCTGTACCAGAACGACGAATATGCCATTGTTAAACCAAATACCAAGTACGGATTGAGCGTGTACGATTATATTGTCCTGAATGCGGAGTCGGTGAGAGATAACCAGCTGACCAATTAACAGATGTGAGAGGTGCGGGAAGTGTGTGAAGTAAAAATGAAGAAAAGCTTTTCGATGAAGAAAGACTTTCCTGAGAACAAGGCTTTATTGAGCGAGAATTTACAGGCTGTAGAGCAGACAATAGAAAACGCCTGCGGCAGATCCGGGCGCAGGCGCGGGGACGTCACACTTATTGCGGTCAGCAAGACAAAGCCTCTTTCCATGCTGCGCGAAGCATATGATGCGGGAGCAAGAGATTTCGGGGAAAATAAAGTACAGGAGCTCATGGAAAAGATGCCGGAAATGCCATCCGATATCCGCTGGCATATGATCGGTCATCTGCAGAGAAATAAAGTAAAATACATTGTGGGCAGGGTATACATGATCCACAGCGTTGATTCTCTAAGGCTTGCGGAGGAGATCAGCAGGGAGGCTCTGAAAAAAAACGTCACCGTCAGGATACTGCTGGAAGTGAACGTTGCCGGAGAGGACAGCAAATTCGGAGCTGCCGTCTCTGAAACCGCTGCCCTGGCGGAAAGCATAGCAAAGCTTCCTGCGGTTCATATCGAAGGGCTCATGACCATAGCGCCTTTTGCGGAGAATCCCGAAGACAATCGCGAATATTTTCAAAAATTACGGCAATTGTCTGTTGACATTGCCCGCCGAAACATTGATAATGTTAGTATGGACGTCTTATCCATGGGAATGACTGGCGATTACTCCGTTGCTGTGGAGGAAGGCGCCACCTGTGTGAGAGTTGGAACCGGTATTTTTGGCGGGCGGGAATATAAAGCGGAGTAAAAATGAAGAAAAGATTTTCATGGAAGAAATACTTTCCATAGAAAATACGCAACGAAAAGAAAAGTATTTTATGGAAGGAAGCTTCGCATTATTTTGAAAGGCATGGTATAAATATGAGTGTAATGGACAAGTTTCTCAATTATATGAAATTGAACGGTGAAGATGACGACGATGAATATTACGATGACGATTATCTTGACGATGAGGAGGAGATAGAGCCTGCTCCGGCGCCCAAAAGGCTGTCGGCGGCAAAGCAGTCAAAAGCGGCGGCGCTGGACGAGGATCTGGAGAGCCGTCCTGCGGTAAAAAGGCAGCCTCCTGCTTCGAGCAAGATCACGCCGATCAAGCAGCCGTCGGCCAGGCGGATGCCAGGCGGAAACGGAATGGAGGTCTGCGTTATCAAGCCTACCTCCGTGGAGGACGCCAGGGAGATCACGGAAACGCTTCTCGCCAACCGCACGGTCGTGCTGAACCTTGAAGGGCTGGATGTGGATATTGCGCAGAGAATCATCGATTTCACCAGCGGCTCCTGCTTTGCCATTTCGGGAAACCTGCAGAAGATTTCACATTATATTTTTATCATAACCCCTCCAAGCGTTGACATATCGGGAGACTTTCAGGATATTTTCGGAGAATCCTTTGAGATGCCCCTACAGTAGTCGGCTGCCGGAAATAAAAAATAAAAACTTCCCTTAAAATGCAGGGAAGTTTTTTCACAGAAAGGGAGAACGGCAATGTCCCATAGATTACCTGTTTTAGTTGAAGCATTCAATCAAAATTCCAAGGAGGCCCCGTGTCAATACGATATTGTATTCTCCAAGTCCTTTGGAGAGCTGCTGCAGGAGCTTGCTGCTTTGGGCGTCGAATCCAGAAGGCTCTGCATCATAACCGACTCCAGGGTGAATGAGCTTTATGGGGAGGAGGTTTTAGGGCTTCTGCAGGGAAAATGCGCCAAGGCTGTAAAGTTTGTTTTTCCCTGCGGCGAGGAAAACAAAAATTTAGATACCGTAAGGGATATTTACAAATTTTTAATTCAGGAGGGCTTTGACCGCAGAGATATGCTGCTTGCATTGGGCGGCGGCGTAGTGGGAGATATCACGGGCTTTGCGGCGGCGACTTACCTGCGGGGAATCGATTTTGTACAGGCTCCAACCACGCTTCTGGCGCAGGCGGACAGCAGTATAGGCGGAAAGACAGGCGTGGATTTTGAGGGCTATAAAAACATGGTGGGCGCGTTTAAAATGCCCCGGCTGGTATATATGAATCTTTCCGTTCTGCAGACGCTGGACGAAAGGCAGTATTTTTCGGGCTTTGCCGAGATTATGAAGCACGGGCTGATAAAGGATGCTGCGTTCTATGAATGGCTGATCGGGAATATATATGAAATCTGTGACAGAGACCTGAATACACTGCAGGAAATGCTTGTAAAAAGCTGTACCGTGAAAAAGCTTGTGGTTGAAAAAGATCCCACGGAGCAGGGTGAACGGGCGCTTCTGAACTTCGGGCATACCGTGGGCCACGCCATAGAAAAGGCGAAGAACTTTGAATTGTTCCATGGCGAGTGTGTGGCGCTGGGTGCGGTCGCCGCCGCCTTTATCTCCTGGAAGCGCGACCTGCTTTCCATGGAGGAATATTATGAAATCCGGGATATGTTCGTACCCTTTAACCTTCCTATCTCCGTGGACGGCATCGATCCGGAGGAAATTCTCAGGCTGACCAGGTCAGACAAAAAGATGGAGTCCGGAAAAATAAAGTTTGTGCTGCTTAAAAGCATCGGCAGGGCGGTACTGGACAAGACCGTTACGGACGAGGAGATACTTGCCGCAATTAACGAGATTTATTACAGGGAAGATGATGAGAATGCGTAAAAAGAGAGTTATGCTGATTGCAGATGCGGTTATTATGCTTATATTGCTTGCCCTTGACCAGCTTGCAAAGCATCTTGCAATCGTTCACTTAAAGAACAGCCCCGCAATTTCGCTGATAGACGGGGTGCTGGAGCTGAAATATCTGGAGAACAGGGGATCTGCGTTTGGCATTCTGCAGAACCAGAAGTTTTTTATCCTCTTTGTGGGTGTTGTTTTTATGGCGGTGATTCTGTTCTTTCTGTTAAAGCTGCCGTCCGATAAAAAGTTCCGAATTGTGCACATATTATTGTCTGCGGTTATCGCAGGGGGCTTGGGCAACATGATAGACAGATTCCGCTTTGACTTTGTGGTGGATTTTATTTCGTTTGTACTGATAAATTTCCCTATTTTTAATGTGGCCGACTGTTATATTGTGGTTTCCACCATCGGACTGTTTATCCTGTTTATGTTTGTTTACAAGGAAAAGGACCTGGAATTTCTGAGCTTTAAGCAAAAACATTACCGTGAGATGAAATAGAAGGATGAAAATGAAGAAGAATTTTTTATTGAAAATTGAAAGATGAAATAATTTTCACAGAAAATGGAAGAAAGGCTTTCCATGGAAGAAAGGCTTTCCATCGAAAGATGAAATAGAAATAAGAATGTATGGAGAAACTATTGCCAATGGATATGTTTCGCTTTGAAATAACTGAAGAACTGGAAGACGAGAGAATCGATAAGTGTCTGTCTGCGCTTATCGATTCTTTGTCGCGCTCCTATATCCAGAGAATGATAAAGGAGAACGGCGTTGCCGTAAACGGTACAGCCGTAAAGGGAAGCTACAGGGTCAAGGCGGAGGATGTGGTGACGTTTGAGCTTCCTCCGGCGCAGGAGCCCGACATTGAACCTGAGAATATCCCCCTTGATATCCTGTATGAGGACAAGGACGTGATTGTCGTAAACAAACCAAAGGGGATGGTGGTGCACCCTGCGGCAGGCCATTACAGCGGCACACTGGTCAATGCCCTGATGTATCACTGCGGCAGCGAGCTTTCGGGGATCAACGGCGTTCTGCGGCCGGGCATCGTACATCGGATCGACAGGGATACCACAGGCTCCATCATTGCCTGCAAAAACGATACGGCACACAGCAGCATTGCGGCGCAGCTGAAGGAGCATTCCATCACAAGACGTTATTCCGCCATCTGCCACGGCGTTTTGAAGGAGGATGAGGGCACCGTGGACAAGCCCATAGGCAGACATCCCACGGAGCGAAAAAAAATGGCGGTAAATGAACGCAACGGCAAGCGCGCGGTCACGCACTACCGTGTCCTGGAGAGATTTCATGATTTCACCTATATAGAATGTGTTTTGGAAACCGGACGCACACACCAGATCAGAGTCCATATGGCAGCCATCGGGCATCCTCTTTTGGGAGACGAGGTCTATGCCGGTCCCGCAGCAAAAGCTCAGTGCGCCCGCATCCGGCAGCTTTTGCAGAGAAGGTATTCCACAGTGCCCGGGCTGAGGCCGGGTTCTCAGGGTTTGTCAGGAGCCGCTTCCCAGGAATCGGCCTGCCCGGAGAGTCTTCTTCAGGGGCAGACCCTCCATGCCAGAATCTTGGGTTTTCTTCATCCTTCCACCGGGGAGTATGTGGAGGCGGAAGCCCCGTTGCCGGAATATTTTAAACAATTACTTGAAATTTTATGAATCTATTGTCTAATTTTTGATTTTGTAGTAAAATGGTATCATAAAAGCTTAAAGAAATGGGGGTTTGATTATGAATACAGTTATTACGATTGGCAGACAGTTTGGTTCGGCAGGCCGGGAAATCGGTGAAAAGCTGGCAGATTATTTCGGCATCAAGTGTTATGACAAGGAGCTTTTGACAAGGGCTGCAAAGGAGAGCGGGTTTTGCGAAGAAATGATTCAAAATCACGACGAAAGACCCACCAACTCTTTCCTTTACAATCTGGTCATGGATACCTATTCCTTCGGCTATAACGCATCCTCCTTTGTGGATATGCCTATCAGCCACAAGGTTTTTCTGGCACAGTTTGACACCATCAAAAAGATTGCGGAGGAGGGTCCCTGCGTCATAGTTGGGCGCTGCGCGGATTATGCTCTCTCCGATTATGACAATGTGCTGAAGCTTTTCGTTTACGCAGACGAGAAGACAAAGGTAAAGCGCATTATGGAGCGCTACAGTCTGACGGAATCAAAGGCAAAGGACATGATTATCAAGAAGGATAAGCAGCGCCAGAGCTACTACAATTATTATTCCTCCAAAAAGTGGGGACGCGCGGACAGCTATGACCTGTGCGTCAACAGCAGCATTCTGGGCGTGGACGGAACGGTGAAGCTGATCACCCAATATGTGGAGGATTTTGAGAAGAAGGAAGCCTGACAGAGGCTTTGCCTCACGGGAAATCTGGCCGAAAAGGAAAATGAAAAGATGAAAAGCAACAAAAAAATTTCATTGGAAGCAATATTTTTCGCATTGTATATGATCGGATTTCTCGTGATGGCAGTGACCCTGTTGATCTATCAGCCGCATGTGGACACCATTTCCGACGTGCCCGTCAGCCCTCCGGACGAGTATTTCCGTATGCTGATTCCCAAATATATATGCGAGCACGGAAAGCTCCCCACCGGGCTGGAGGAGGAGGTGCGGATTACCGGATGCGGCTTTTCATATGGGCTGTACAATACGCTGCCTTATATCATCCAGGGCTGGGTAATGCGCTTTGTGAGTCTATTTACGGATTCGGAGCTTGCGCTTCTGTACGCGGCGCGTTCCGTCAATGTGGTGTTTGGATGCTGTATGGCGGTTTTTGTGTACCTGCTGGGGAAAAGGCTTTTTGCGGACAGCCGTTTCCGGTGGCTGTTCTGTGTGGCTGTCATGTATCTGCCTGAAAATCTTTTCGTGCATTCGTATGTCAACACGGATTCCTGTTGTTTACTTGCTTCGGCGATGATTCTCTATGCGCTTGTATGGGGCTATCAGGAAGGCTTTAACGTCAAAAACTGCGTGTGTCTGGCCGTCGGGATCGTTCTGTGCGCACTTTCCTATTACAATGCATACGGCTATATTCTGTGCAGTATTTTTCTTTTTGCCGCTTATTATTTTGTCAAAGAGGATGGAAAAACTGCTTTCCATCAAAAAAAGGCCCTTCCTGAAAGAAAGATTTCCCTTGGAGGGTGGCGGCTGGATTGGAAGAATATGTTCGCCTATGGGGGGCTTATCAGCCTCCTTGTCATCATCGGTGCAGGCTGGTGGTATGTGCGGGCTTATTTTGTGCTGGACGGCGACATTCTCGGTCTAAGGACCAAGGAGGAGCTTGCTCTTTTGTATGCGTTTGATTCCACCAGTCCGTTAAACACCTATGCGGCAAGGGGCGTCAGCATTTACCGGATGCTGGCGGACAATCATTTTTTCCAGTGTCTTTATGACAGCTTTATTGCGGCGTTCGGTTCGCTGTCCATCACGGGAGTATACTGGACATATCTGTCCTACAAGCTGTTTTTCGGCGCGGGAATTCTGGGCGGATTGTGGAATCTTGGATGCTTTATCACAAAATCGAAAGGCAGGGGAACAGCTGCGGGTAAAACCCGTTCCCCGGAGGCTAACACCTGTTCCTGTAACGGAAAAAAGCTGTTCTTTCATTTGAACATGATTTTATGTATGCTGCTTCCCCTTGTCATCATGATTCGTTATGCCTATACCATGGATTATCAGCATCAGGGACGGTATATGCTTCCGGCACTGATTCCATTGATGTATTATACGGTCCGAGGCATTCAGCGCCTGGCAGAAATCGTATTATTCGGAAAAAAGCTTCCGGCATGGCTTGTCAACGCGGGCGTGGCTTTTGCGCTGTTTATCACGGCGGGAAGCGCCTTTTTCATGACCTTTGTGCAGGCGCTGCCTGTCTATCAGGAAATTGGCATGTGGCTGAGCTACTAAGACAAATTAGGGTTATCCCTTTATGACAGCCCCGCATGAAGCCCGGGAGGATGCATGCCGCAAAAATGGACTGCAAATGTCAGGAGTTAGTGCAAAAAACAGATTGCAGCAAAATAAGCGGCAAAAATTATCGATAAAAATATTGACAATATTAGGCATCTCATGCTATCATATTACAGTATGCCGCATGGCTCGGTATAAGTGTCTTGATATAAAGACCACCAAAGCCAGCGAGTAAGATGAAAGAGGATTCTATGGATTCCTGAGAGTTCTTTGGATTCATGGATAGGAGGTGCCTAATATGTACGCAATTATTGCAACAGGCGGGAAGCAGTACAAGGTTTCTGAGGGTGATGTTATCAAGGTTGAAAAGCTGGACGCAGAACCGGGAAACGCTGTAACTTTTGACCAGGTTATCGCAGTAAGTGACGGAGCCCTGAAGGTTGGCGCGGATGTTGAGAAAGCAACCGTTTCCGCAACCGTAATGGAGCAGGGTAGAGGTAAGAAGGTTATTGTATACAAATACAAGAGAAAAACCGGATATCACAAAAAGAACGGTCACAGACAAGCATACACGCAGGTTAAAATTGACAAGATCAACGCGTAACCGTTATGACGACCGTAGTTATTTTGAAAGATCGCGGCGGTTCCTGCAGGGGTTTTTACTGTATGGGACATGCAGAATATGCAAAGCCCGGAGAGCCTGATGTGTTGTGCGCCGCTATTTCGGCGCTTACCATCGGCACGATCAATTCTCTTGAGGAGCTTGCTGGAGAGCGTCTGTCTGTCACGGCAAATGAAGAGACGGGCTTTATCAAATGTGATTTTGAAGATATTCTGCAGGAGAAGTCTTATTTCCTGGTGGATTCCATGGTTTTTTCACTGGAAAACCTGAGCAGGGAATATGGCAGACGGTATTTACAAGTAAAATTCGAGGAGGTGTAAACCATGTTAAATATGAACCTTCAATTTTTCGCTCATAAAAAGGGAGTCGGTTCTACCAAGAACGGCAGAGATTCCGAGTCCAAAAGATTAGGTGCGAAGAGAGCTGACGGACAGTTTGTTAAGGCTGGAAATATTCTGTACAGACAGCGTGGGACAAAGATCCATCCCGGAGTCAACGTGGGCAGGGGCGGAGACGATACCCTGTTTGCGCTGGTGGACGGTGTGCTTCGTTTTGAGAGAAAGGGCAGAGACAGGAAGCAGGCTTCCGTATACCCGAAAGAGCAGTAATGTTTCATGAGTCAGAGGACTTCAAACTTGTGGGTTTGAAGTCCTTTCTGGTATTGAGCGCAAATTTGCATTCAAATAAACGTTTTGCGGTTAAGCCGCCGGAAGGCGGCACTTAAACCCAGGGCATGACGCCATGTGGCGCGGCATGAATTTATTGCTGAAGGAATGCTTTTTAGGGAAGAAAACATTTCATGAAAGAAAGGCTTTTCAATGAAGAAATGCTTTTAGGAAAGAAATATTTCTCAGGGAAGATAGGCATTTGAATGAAGAAAGACGATTTTCCAATGAAGGTAAGCATTTCAATGGAGAAAAACTTTTCAGGGAAGATAGATTTTCCAATGAAGGTAGGCATTTCAATGGAGAAAAACTTTTCAGGGAAGTAATATTTTCCAATATAGGTAGGCATTTCAATGGAGAAAGACTTTTACGGAAGAAAAATTTTCTAATGAAGAAAAGATTTTCATGGAGAAAGACTTTTATATACAAATATTTTCCAATTAAGTAAAGCATTTCAAATGAAGAAAGACCTTTATGGAAGAAAGACTTTTCAAAGAAGATTTTCAAAGAAGAAAAACTTTTCAAGGGAAAATATTGTAAATGAAGAAATGTATCTCATGGAATGTTTTTAAATGATAAAAAAGATTTTCATGAGAGATTTGCGGAGCGCTATAGCTGTATCGATGATAGGATTAGCAGAATCAGGAAGGCAGGTTCACGGAAAATGTTTGCAGACAGAGCCAGAATTTTTGTGAGAAGCGGCAAGGGCGGAGACGGGCATGTCTCTTTCCGGCGCGAAAAATTTGTTCCGGCAGGCGGTCCGGACGGGGGAGACGGCGGACGCGGCGGGGACGTGATATTTGCGGTTGACGAGGGCTTAAACACCCTGATAGACTTTCGCAACACAAGAAAATACAGGGCCGAGGACGGGGAACCCGGAGGGCAGAAAAACTGCCGCGGCAAGGACGGTAAGGATATTGTCATAAAGGTGCCCCAGGGTACCGTTATCAGGGAAGCCCAAAGCGGCAAGGTCATTGTGGATATGTCCGGCGACAACCGTGAGGTGGTTCTCTTAAAGGGGGGCAGGGGCGGCAACGGCAATCAGCACTATGCCACCAGCACCATGCAGGCGCCCAAATATGCACAGCCCGGCCAGCCGGCGCAGGAGCTGGAGCTTATGCTGGAGCTGAAAATGATTGCGGACGTGGGATTGGTCGGGTTTCCGAATGTAGGAAAGTCAACCTTTTTATCAAGAGTCACAAATGCCAGGCCAAAGATTGCAAATTATCATTTTACGACCCTGAACCCCAATCTTGGGGTGGTGGACCTGGACGGTACAAATGGCTTTGTCATTGCGGATATTCCGGGGCTTATCGAAGGGGCTTCCGAAGGCGTGGGACTTGGGCATGAGTTTTTGCGCCACATCGAGCGCACCAAGGTGATCATCCATATTGTAGATGCGGCAGGTACGGAGGGGCGTGACCCGGTTGCGGATATCTATGCCATAAATAAGGAGCTGGAAGCCTATAATCCGGAGATTGCCAATCGGCCGCAGGTGATTGCCGCTAATAAAATAGATGCCATTTATGACAGGGAAAACAGCCCTGTCAAAGCGATCAGGGAGGAATTTGAACCCAAAGGCATCACCGTGTATCCTATTTCCGCCGTCAGCGGTGAGGGAGTACGGGAGCTTTTATATAAGGTCAACTCAATGCTGGAGGAGGCGGGAGAGGACGTAAAAGTATATCAGCCGGAGTACTTTCCGGAGCTGTCCGACGCAAAGCTCTCCGACGAACCCTTTACCGTGGAGTACGACAAGGAGAATAAAGAATATGTTGTGGAGGGTCCCCGCATCGAAAAAATGCTGGGCTACACCAATCTGAGCAGCGAAAAGGGCTTTCAATTTTTCCAGAATTTCCTCAAAGAAAACGGTATTTTGAAGAAGCTGGAGGAAATGGGGATTGAGGACGGCGACACGGTACGAATGTATGGGTTATCCTTTGATTATTATAAATAAATGCGAAGCTTACTGCTTCGCCTCATAGGAGAAATGAAGATGACAAGTAAACAAAGAGCGTATTTAAAGAGCCTGGCCAGCAGCTTAACCCCGGTTTTCCAGGTTGGAAAATCCAGCCTGACACCAGAATTGACGGAGGCTGTCAGAGAATATTTTAACAGAAACGAACTGATTAAAATAGCCGTTTTAAAAAACTGTGCCGACGATCCGCGGGAAATAGCGGAAATGGTTGCGGAAAGAACCAAGTCACAGCTTGTGCAGGTGATCGGCAAGAAGTTTGTACTCTATAAGCCGGACAGGGACAAGCCCAGGATCGTACTGCCCAGAGATTAAATTTTTGACTGACTTATTTACCGTAGGCAGGCTTGGTTTCGGCAAAATAAATAGGCTTGATTTCAACAGGCTTCAGGAGACGTGAATATGCGAAAAATCGGTATTTTGGGAGGAACCTTTAATCCCATTCATTGGGGACATTTACTTTTGGCAGAGTGGGCGAGGGACACTTTGAACTTTGATGAAGTATGGTTCATTCCCACCGGATATTCCTATATGAAAGCCGAAGCCGATATCCTTCCGGGAAAGGAACGCTATCACATGGTGGAGCTTGCCCTGGAGGGCAGCCACATTTTTAAATGTCTTGATTTGGAAATTCTGAGGCAGGGCTGCTCATACAGCTACGAGACCTTAGAACAGCTCAAAGCCCTGTATCCCGAAGACGAATTATATTTTATCGTAGGGGCGGACTGCCTTTTTACAATAGAAAGCTGGAAATGTGTGGAGAGGCTTTTTCAAAGCTGCACATTGGCGGCAGCCGTCCGAGATGGGTCCCCATGGAACGAGATGGAAGATAAGCGAAAGGAATTGGAACGGAAATTTCACTGTCATATTCTTTTACTTCCCTTTCTCAGCCTGTCCGTTTCCTCCACCGAGGTCCGGCAGCGTATAAGCGAAGGAAAAAGCGTCCGGTATATGGTGCCCCACAGGGTTTTAAAGTATATTGAAGAAAAGGGGTTTTATCGTGAGTAAAAAAGCTTTTCATCCTCATGAGGCTTTAAATCATGGCGAAGGTACACGGCAGAATATGTATGATTTAAAAGAGCTGAGAAAAGCAATGAAAGAGGTGCAAACCTCCAAGAGATTTGAACATACTAAGGGTGTGGAATATATCTGCGCGGCGCTTGCCATGCGATATGGCGCCTCCATGGAGGATGCCTTGACCGCCGGTCTGCTTCATGACTGCGCCAAGTGTCTGACGGATGATAAGCTGCTTTCCATCTGTGAAAAACACGGTCTTATCATCACAGCCGCGGAGAAGAAACAGCTCTTTTTATTGCACTCAAAAGCCGGCGCCTGTCTTGCCGAACACAAATACGGTATAACAAACCAGGATATTCTCAACGCTATCCGCAGTCATACCACGGGAAGGCCGGAGATGAGCCTTCTGGAAAAAATCGTATTTGTCGCTGATTATATTGAGCCGGGGCGGAAGGAGGCGGCAAATCTTTCCGATATCAGAAGACTTGCCTTTGAGGATCTGGACAGGACAGTATTAAAGATTCTGGAGGACACATTGAAATATCTGGAGGAATCCGGCAGCGAGATAGATCCCAGAACCTGCGAGACTTGGGAATACTATCATACAAATGTTGATTAATATACGTGCTAAAGCACGCAGAAATGGAGTTAATTATGGAAAAAAATAAATCTTTGGAAATGGCAAGGCTTGCAATTGCGGCCTTAGAGGATAAGAAAGCGGAAGATATTCGCGTTATAGACATCAGCGAGGTCTCTGTGATCGCAGATTATTTTATTATAGCAGGTGGCGGCAACAAAAGCCAGATCCAGGCGCTCTGCGACAATGTGGTGGAAAAACTCGGTCATGCGGGCTATCCCGAAAAGCAGACCGAGGGCTACAATACCGCAAACTGGATTCTGATAGACTTCGTGGATGTGATCGTACACATATTTGACAAGGAAAACAGGCTGCTATACGATCTGGAACGTATCTGGAGAGACGGAAAACAGGTTGACCTGAAGGAACTGGAAGGATAGATAAGAAGCATAAAAATAGTAAAATAAAGAAAAGTTTTTCATGCAGGAAGGACTTTCCAATAAAGAAGATAAGATATTTCCAATGAAGAAAATATATTCAATAAAGATCTTTTCTGCATTGAAGAAAAACATTTTAACGAAAAAAGCATTTCATGAAAAAGACTTTCCATCAAAGCAAAAAGGAAGCCCGCTGTGGATTTTTTATTATATCTGACAGGCTTCCTTTTTTGTTTTCAGGCTTATTTGTTTTTTACACTTTTCAGACCGTTTCTCTGTTTCCAAGACGAATGAAAAAGCTAAACAGGTAGATACCGCAAAGACCAACCAAGGTGTAAACGACTCTGGAAACCCAGGACATATCACCAAATATAAAAGACACAAGATCAAAGCGGAACAAGCCTATAAGTGCCCAGTTAAGTGCGCCGATAATAACAATGGTAAGGGCAGTACCGTCTAAAAATTTATTTCCCATAATCACACACCTCATTTCTGCACGGTAAAATACCGGCAATCATAATATTTGCAGAAGATGACATGATTATTCATTCAGAATGGAAGAAATACTTTCCGATGTAAAATTAATTTTTAAAAAAGCGCAATACTCCGAAAACCTTTCCCAGAATCTGACAGTCGTCCACGATAATAGGCTCCATCTCGTCGTTTTCAGGCTGCAGGCGAATATGCCCGTTTTCTTTATAAAAAGTCTTAACCGTGGCTGAATCGTCAATCAATGCCACTATAATGTCGCCGTTATGAGCGGTGGTACAGGAATTCACGAAAACTCTGTCGCCGTTCAGGATACCCGCGTTCACCATGGAATTCCCACGCACATTTAAGATAAAGGCTTCGCCGTTAGGAACCACATCCGCAGGCACAGGAAAGTAGTCCTGAATATTTTCCTCGGCCAAAATAGGCAGCCCGGCAGCCACATTTCCCAAGATGGGAATGCTGACCATCTCGGTGCGAACCATCTGAAAGCTGTCGTCACAGATCTCAATTGCCCTGGGTTTGGTGGGGTCCCTGCGTATATAGCCGTTTTTTTCCAATGTCTCCAGATGAGCATGAACGGATGAGGTGGACTTTAATTTCACAGTCTCACAGATCTCCCTCACGGTAGGCGGATACCCCTTTTTCAAAATTTCTTCTTTAATATAATCAAGTATTTCCTGCTGTTTCGCCGTAATCTTGCCTGAACTCATATATGATCTCCTTTATCTGTTTTCGTTACCGTAAATCTATCATATCACAAACTATTCCAAAAAGCAAACATATATTCCAAAAATATGTTCGATTTTTCTGTTGACAAACAGATGTTCATATAATATAATACACATCAGAACGAATGTTCCCGAACATATGAACATACGAACAGTTGGCAGAGCAAATTTGGATGATTTAAACCTAACACAAAAATTCAGTGGCAATAAGGAAGCTATTATCAATGAAGATATTGTCAATGAAGAAAAGATTTTCATGGAAGCTGCGACAAAATGAGGATGAAAAGGGCGTACCTTAATGAAGAAAAGATTTTTAATGAAAGAAGAATGACTTTCCAATTAAGAAAAGCGGTTTTTGTAGAAAGGCGGGAAGGTGAGTATGAGAGCAAAGAGAAAGAACAGCATAAATATGATGCTTGAAAATATGAGAATTTTTACCACAATCATGCAAGGACTTTCACTGAAGAAAAGATTTTCAGCAAAAAAAGGCTTTTTAAGACCCGTTTTACTTGCTGTACTTGCCACTGCCTGTATGATTTTTATATGTGCGGTATCTTATGGCTCCATCAGGACAAACGCCAGCAGCGGCTTTAAATATTATACCAGCGTGACAGTAGAAAACGGTGAGACGCTGTGGGACATTGCTGACGAATATGTGGATTATAATTATTATAAAAACAAGAACAGCTATATTACAGAGGTTCAACGCATTAATCATCTGGATGAAAACTGTTGCCTTGTCGCAGGGCAGACTATAATTCTGCCATACTATTCAAGCCAGTATATTTATTAAACAGCGTAATGCTTTTCACCATACAATTTTTACATTATTGGAAAGACTTTCTTCCATGAAACGTTTCCCTTCATTAATATTAGAAGCATCTTTTTTCTTAATGAAGATAAGATTTTCATGGAAGAAAGAATTTCCAACATGGTAAAACGCTTTTTTATATAAAACACCTGAGCAGTACCGACATAAGCCATTCTCCATCGCAGCTTTATACTTTTTCGGTTCCATTACTGTATAAAATTGTTGAGGAAAGCATTTTGGAATAGTTGGTTATTTAGGTCCTCATTTTGGTGTAGTAGGTTATTTAGGTTCTTCCCGCAAATGTACATATTGGGCAGCGCGGCGGCGGCGTTCATCCTGTTGTGCGGCATAGTGTTTTCTGGTGGTATTGACATCCTTATGTCCCAGGACATCTGCCACAAGATAAATATCTCCGGATTCCTTGTACAGATTCGTGCCGTATGTACTGCGCAGCTTATGGGGAGTGATTCGTTTTAGCGTAGTAACTCTGGAGGAATACTTTTTGACCAGATTTTCCACTGCCCGGACAGTTATTCTGCGGTTTTGCAGAGACAAAAACAATGCGTTTTCATGCCCCTCAGACGGAATAGTATGTTCTCTTTCCTCCATGTAATCGAGCAGTGCGGTTTCCACCTCGTCCCCAAAATAGACAACTGCCTCGTATCCGCCCTTACGTCGTATTTTAATTCCGCAGACTTCAAAATTTACATCCTTGATATCCAGGCCCACACACTCGGATACACGAATTCCCGTGCCAAGCAGCAAAGTCAGAAGCGCCACGTCCCTGACCTTGGTCTTTTTATGATATTCCAGTTCTTTTTTGGTCAGTTTTGTACCGTCCTCCACCTGGTCCAGAAGAATTGCCACTTCATTGGGTTCAAGCCGGATAATTTCTTTTTCATGCAGCTTTGGCATCGGCACCATGGATGCCGGATTGCTCTTTATCATTTCGCACTGATAAAAATAATTGTAAAAGCTGCGCAGCGCAGCCAGCTTCCTTGATTTTCCGCGCTCCGCATTTGAAATATCCTTACCGTCCTTATGATAGAGCGACATATACTCCAGATATTCCTCAATGTCCTGTCTTGTGAGTTTTTCCAACAAAGTAATCGGAAAATCCTTTATATCCATTTTAGCGCACACGGCGTTTTTTTCATGGAGATATTCAAAAAACAGCCTTAAATCATAAGCATAGGCAAGTCTTGTGCGCGCGGAGGTATATTCCTCGATTCCTCTGAAAAAGGTCCTGCAGAAGGAAGGGAGAGTTTCAAGCACCGCACGCATCTTCAATATATTTTGTTTGGTTTGCTCATCATGATAATTGTTTTGATTCATTATTGCCATAGCTTAAGACCATCCTTTCAAGCCGCCGGTTTGAATTGCAGTAAACATTCTTTCTTTTACGCCCGGATTTTCAAGGTTGAGCTGCCTCAATAAATTCTTTATGTATTCCCTTTTGGTATGCCCGTCGGCGGGACAGGGGCTTTTGACAACTGGGACATTGAATTTATTGACGAAACCCACGATATCTGCTTCATTCATATACATCAGCGGTCTGATTACGGACAGCTGCGTGCGGTCTAAATAGGTAACTGGAGCAAAGGTATGAAAACGTCCTTCATAGATAAGGGACATCAGCATGGTTTCCACTACATCATCCTTGTGATGGGCATAGGCGACCTTATTACAACCGTTTTCTCTAACTGCCTGGTTTAATGCGCCCTTACGCATTTTTGCGCAAAGAGAGCAGGGATTTGTTTCTTTTCGTTCCTCAAAGATAATCTGCGAAATGTCCGTTTTGACAATGTTATACATAACTCCCAAATCACTGCAGAGCGCTTTTATTTTTTCCAGATTGAGGTTGTCAAAGCCAAGATCGACGGTCACCGCCTGAATCTCAAAATGCTTCGGATAAAAGCGCTGCAGGGAATGCAGGGCATACAGGAGAGTAAGGCTGTCCTTGCCTCCGGAGATGCCGACGGCAATTTTATCTCCCTCGTCTATCATTTGGTAATCGTCAACCGCTTTTCTTACATAACTCAGTACTTGCTGAAGCTTCATGGCTTCCCGTTTCCTTTCTATGAAAACATTTTTCTCGAAAATTATTCTCCGTTTATGATATTTTTCGTTAAAATGTTTTTCTTTATTAATATATTTTTACAGTATTAATATATTTTTGCAGTGAAACTTGTTATTCTACAAAGGGTGAAAAATGAAGAAAAGATTTTCATTGAAAAAAGGTTTTCTCATTTTTTTGATGCCTTTACATACTCTGTATTGAAATTATTTCTTCTATAAAGGTTATTTCTTCCATGAAGGGCTTTTTCATTAATTATAGACCGTACATCATGGTAAACAACAATATTGATCTTATTTTATAATTTTTACGGGATAAAAACAATATCATTTTTCCTTTTGAAAAAATTATTTTATCTTTAGAATTTATTATGGTTATATTTTCGGAAAATTTTTCAGAAAATTCTGTTTATAGCACTTGTTATGTTTCCGGTTTAATAGTATGATAAATATAGGCAAAATTCACATGGCTGAATAAATTTTGATGACAGAAGGGGCAAAATAATTTCATGAAGCTTAAATTCAACAACAAATATCTCAAATGGGGGCTGACTGCATTTCTTGTGCTTGCGGCGGCAATTATATTTTACTATTTTATGTTTCATAATTCCAATATACGCGCCAGTTTTCGCATGATAATCAACATTTTGATGCCGATCGTATGGGGACTGGCTATTGCATACCTGCTTTCCCCCATACTGAATTTTGTGGAAAATAAACTGCTTTTACCTGTCTGCAAAAAATTAAAAATCAAAGAATCGCCCAAAAGAAATTCTGTTGTCCGGGGAATCGGCATCCTTGCCACTGCCTTTTTGTTTGTAGAATTGATTTACGGCTTGTTTTATATGTTGATTTCAGAGATTGTTCCCAGTGTCGAGAGCATTATTTCCAACTTTGACTCTTATACAAACAACTTTATCCAATGGATCAATAAGACCTTAGAGGATAATCCCGAATTCAGCGCCTATGTAATCAAAACGGTAAACAACTATTCCGACGAATTGGAAAAATGGCTGGAAGCGCTTGTGCCAAACACGGTGGGCTTGATTAAGACCGTATCCATCAGCGTACTCAATATACTGGGAGTGCTTTGGGATTTTGTGATTGGATTTATTATTTCCATCTACGTGCTTGCAAGTAAGGAGAAATTTGCCGGGTACGCAAAAAAAATTGCCTATGCGCTGTTTGAGAGAGGTACAGCAAATACCATAATCAAAAATTTCCGCTTTACGCACAAGACCTTCAGCGGTTTTCTGGGCGGCAAAATTATTGACTCTATCATTATCGGAATCCTTTGTCTGATCTGCACAAGCATTATGAAGCTGCCTTATGCGGTGCTGGTCAGCGTTATTATCGGCGTTACTAATGTTATACCCTTTTTTGGGCCTTTTCTCGGAGCAATTCCCTGTACCATATTGATTTTTATAGTAGATCCGATGCATCCGTTAAATTGCGTATACTTTGTAATTTTCATATTAATCCTGCAGCAGTTTGACGGCAATATTTTAGGACCTAAAATTTTGGGGAATTCAACCGGTCTGGCAGGCTTCTGGGTTATATTTGCAATCACGCTTTTTGGCGGACTATGGGGCGTATTCGGAATGATTGTTGGCGTGCCCATATGGGCAATTATATTTGCCGGCATTAAATCCTTTATCAACAGCAGGCTGGAGAAAAAACAGCTTCCCTATGAGATAGAAAAATATGAAAATCTTGACTATGTTGATGAAGATGGGCTCCATGATTGTGAGCTTCCCGAAAAAAAGCAACGTAAAAATCCCCTTTCCTGTATAATGAAGAAAAGCAGTTCAATGAAGAAAAGATTTTCAGAGAAGAAAGACGTTTTGATGAAGAAAAGCAGTTCGGAAGATAACAACCCTTCAAAGAAAAATTAATCCATTCCACACCAAAAATTGGCGACTTTCATTGGAGAAATACCTTTATTGAACAAGTCTTTCTATGAAACCTTTCTATGAAAGAAACTGTATTATCAAGAAGATATTTTCATGGAAGAAATATTTTCCTATGAAAAAAGGCTTTCGAGAAGATAGGTTATCCAATGAAGAAAAGACTTTTAATAATGAAGAAAAGATTTTCATGAAAGAAAGCCTTTCCAATGAAGAAGATTTTCAATGAAGGGAAACATTTTATGGAAGAAAGAATTTCAAAAGAAGCTGTTAAAGAAAAAATATTACTTGGAGAAATAATATGAAGTTTTTGATACAGAGAGTAAATGAAGCAAGCGTTACCGTAGAAGGCAAGATAATTGGGCAAATAGACAGAGGCTTTTTGGTATTGGTGGGAGTCAGCGCAGATGACAACAAAACAATTGCGGATAAAATGCTGAAAAAAATGATTGGACTTCGTATTTTTGAAGATGAAAACGGCAAGACAAACCTTGATCTGAAAACAGTGGGAGGACAGCTGCTCATCATTTCTCAGTTTACCCTCTATGCGGACTGCCGCAAGGGAAACAGACCTTCTTTTACCGGCGCGGGATCGCCGCAGATGGCAAATGAACTTTACCAATATATTATCAGTGAATGCCGTAAAGAGATAGATGTAGTGGAAGAAGGAAGTTTTGGCGCGGATATGAAGGTTTCCCTGCTCAATGACGGTCCCTTTACAGTACTTTTGGACTCGGCAGAAATATGTCATAATTAATGACCTTTTTTCAGAGAAGGAGTGCGGGGAAAAAATAGTCTGAATACTTTTTGCAAATATAAGACAGATTCACGCCAATGTTGAATAATGTTGTATTAAAGGCGGCAGCACTTTCAAATAGTGATGTGATTACAAGACATATGAGTATAAAGTTAAAAATATCAAAAAATAACATTTAACATATATTTAATAAGTGATATAATATAAAAAAGCATTTATATGATATGATTAATTCCATGGAATAAACACTTTCCAAGAAAATCTTTTCTTTATTAAAAGAAAAGTATATCAGCGGAAAATCATGTAAAGAATTAAAAGCTTTATATAAAAATATACAAATGGAGGAACGCTTATGTTAATTGGTATTATTGTGGCTTCTGTGGCAGTTCTGTTTCTGGTGATTTTCCTTACAGGCTATGTAAAGGCGTCACCTGATACGGCAATTATTATTTCGGGTTTAAGAAGAAATCCAAAGGTATTAATCGGTAAGGCAGGTATTAAGATACCCTTCCTTGAGAGAAAGGATGAGCTGAACCTGCAGCTGATTCCCATTGATGTAAAGACATCCAATGCAGTTCCCACCGCAGACTATATAAACATTAACGTGGATGCCACAGTGAATGTTAAAATCAGCGACAACGAAGAACGCTTGAAGCTTGCCGCACAAAATTTTCTGAACAAGAATGCAGAGTACATCGGACGTGTTGCACGGGAGGTCCTGGAAGGCAATGTGCGTGAGATTGTAGGAAAAATGGCGCTGGAGGAGATGGTTTCCGACAGACAGAAGTTTGCCATGCTGGTAAAAGAAAATGCTGAACCCGATTTAGCCGCAATGGGTCTTGATATTATCAGCTTTAACGTGCAGAATTTTGTGGACGGTAACGGCGTTATTGAAAACCTTGGTGTAGATAATATTGTAAAAATTCAGAAAAATGCAGCGATTTCACGGGCAGAAAGTGAAAAAGAAATTGCAAAGGCTCAGGCAAACGCAAAACGCGAAGCAAATGAGGCGGAGGTCAATGCAGAATCCGAAATTGCGAAGAAGCAAAACGAATTAGCTATCCAGATGGCTGAATTAAAGCGTGAAGCAGATATTAAAAAGGCAGAGGCGGATGCGGCATACAAGATTCAGGAGGAGGAACAGCGTAAAACCGTAGAAATTACCACCGCAAATGCAAATATTGCAAAACAGGAAAAGGAGATCCTTTTAAAACAGCGTGAGGCGGAGGTAATGGAACAGGCTTTGGACGCCCAGGTTAAGAAAAAGGCAGAGGCACAAAGATTCGCGACCCAACAGCAGGCGGATGCACAGCTTTATGAACGCCAGCGCGAAGCCGAGGCAAAGAAGTTTGAAACGGAGAAGGAAGCCGAAGCAATGAAGGCTCAGGCGGAAGCCAGAAAATTCACCATGGAACAGGAGGCGGAGGGTATCCGCACGAAAGGTCTTGCAGAGGCGGAGGCTATACGCGCCAAGGCTGTTGCGGAGGCAGAAGGAATTGAGAAAAAGGCGGAAGCAATGGCCAAGATGGGAGAGGCTGCCGTACTCGAAATGTACTTTAAGGCATTGCCCGAAGTAGTTAAGAATGCAGCTGAACCCCTTACAAATGTAGATAAAATCACCATGTACGGCGATGGAAATTCCTCAAAGCTGATGAAGGATGTCATGGGCACCGTTGTCCAGATCACAGACGGCTTAAAAGAATCCACCGGTGTGGACCTTCAAGCCGTGTTATCAGGCTTTCTTGCGGGAAAAACAGCTGTCAGTGGCAGCAAAAGATCGGATGAGGAGAAATAAGTATTCAAAGAATTTCTTAATGAAGAAAAGATTTTCAATGAAGAAGAAATTTTCATAGAAGAAAGACTTTTCATGAAATGCTTTTCGCTGATATACTTTTCTTTATTTGAAAAGTCTTTCTTCCTCAAAATTTATATCAACCCGTACAACAGCATGGCAAAACTTGTCTTTTGTGCGGGTTAATTATTTGTGATAATAAACGGATTCATCTACCAATGTGCATAAAATATGCTAAGGATACAGGGGGATTACATTTATGAACTGGATAATACTGCTGATATTAGCCATTATAGTCAGCATAATGGCTTATTACATAATGAATCACGGCGACAAGAATAATTCTTCAGAACAAAACAATAAAAGTATTAATCAGTTGACTTATTATCCATATGAAAAAAAGATGCTTCTAACTAAAACCGAATATGCTTTCTATATGGTATTAAAAAGAAAATGTGATGAAAATAATCTGCTTATATGCCCAAAAGTTAGGATGGAAGACTTTCTTAATGTGACCGACAGAAACAATATTTTAAAATTTCGAGGTTATATTAAGTCACGTCACATAGATTTTATGATTTGTGATGATAAGCTTCGTTTACTGGCCGGGCTTGAATTGGATGACAGATCGCATCAAAATAAAAATGCAGCTGATGTGGATAACTTCAAAAATAAAGTATTTGAGACAGTCAATATGCCTTTATTCCGAGTGAATACATCACCGGAAAGCTATGAATCTCAACTGGATGGTATTATGAAGAATATTATAAATATCAACAGAAGTAATGCAAACCATACGGCAAAACGTTAAAAAATCATTGAAAAATATTCTATGAAAACATTCCAATGAAGAAAGCAAATCTTTTCACTAAAGGTTTGACTGCAGAATGTAGATAAACAATGAAGGGAAACGTTTCAATGAAGAAAAGATTTTCATGGAAGGTAACTTTGCCAGACTCCCCCAACTATTCGTTAAAGTATGCTTTTGCGAATAGTTGGGGGAGTCTGCAAAACACTCTCACAGCCGAATCTGTTCTGCAAAGAAATATGCCGCAAGCTGGGCCCTGGAGCTGAAGGGTTCCGTTTCCAATAATTTTTTTACTTCGTTACGAGTATAAAAACCGGCTTCAATCTGTTCGTTGTCAGAAGAATGATCTTCAAAAACTTCATTAACCTCCACAAAAGCAATATAGGTTGTAGTATCCGAAATTGCCACAGCCGCATAGGAAGGAGGCAGAATTTTTTTAATGTTCTTAACCGTTAGGCCGGTTTCCTCATACAGCTCCCGCGAAATGCAGTCTTCGACGCTTTCATCCTGCTCGATCATTCCGGCACACAGATTATAAATGGTTTGGTTAATTCCCATCCGGAATTCATGTAACAAAAGCAGCTTATCCCCGCAGGTTGCCACAATGGACACGCCGCTGGGTTTTCCGCCTAGCTCGTCTGCGCTTGCAAGCTCCCTGCGGCTGACAATTTCATATTTTTTCTCCTTACCGGCTTTGTTAAGGTAAGTGAGCTCATAGTTTTTGAGATACTTTCCGTCCTTAACTTTTTTAAAATCCAACAATTTTATGATTTTCCCCGCCATACACGACCTCCCCTGATTCTAATACAGCATTCTTATGATATGTTTAATTTCAATGAAGAAAAGATTTTCATGGAAGAAAAACATTCTTGATTCTAACGCTTAACCTGTTTTTAATATTTGATCTTGGAATGACAATCCGCCCATTGCTCAGCCAAAGGCTTATTTATTTTTTTTCTGGTTATTTCAACTAATCCCAGCGCCGTCATATCTATAATTGTAGTTTTTACCTTGTAATGCGTGACCTTATTGTGATGGTCGGCCAATTCTCTCAAACGCCTTAAAAGAGCCCTTCTCTCATCTTCTGCCTTCATATTGATAAAATCTACAATAATAATTCCTGACAGGTTTCTCAGGCGAAGCTGCAGCATGATTTCCTCTGCAGCCTCCAAATTGATTTTCAGGTAAGTTTCATCTGCATTTTTTTTAGCCTCGTATTTACCCGAATTTACATCGATTACTGTCAATGCTTCCGTAGGCTCAATAATCAAATATCCGCCGGATTTGAGCCATACACGGCGTTCCAGCGCCATCTCCATTTTACTCTCAATGGAATATAGCTTGGAAAGGGGTAAAAGGCTGTCCTGATAAAAGCGAACCCTCCAAGGATTTTCTTTTAAAGCAATATCATCTTCGTTGAAAACATCTTCTTTCCTCTCTGCATTGTTTGCAGTTGCGGTGATAATTTCCATGTTGGAAATACTTTCTTCCATGGAAATCTTTTCTTCATTGGAAAGCCCTTGTTCCCTTTTGCACTGTCCTTCCTCTGAAAGACTTTTTTTCATAGGAAATTCTTTCTTCCATGTAAATCTTTTCTTCATTATTTTCTGCAGCTCTGCGAATACGGCTTCGTTGTCTGTGACAATCTCCTGATATTCCTCCTCACCCGCAAGTTGGCCCAAAATATTTTCTATGACCGAGGGTGCTTTTTTTACACAGGAAAAACTGCTTCTGTGCAGTGCCACACGCAAAAGCTCTGCATATTGTGCAGTGAGCGCAAAAAAGCTTTGTAATAAAACGCCCGCGTCGGCAGCTTCCGCAGCTTTTGTTCTGATAATACATCCTGTGGAAGGAAGCTTCGGCATGTACTCCGCCCCGGTCTGTGGATCGTGGAACGCCTGCACGTTCAACAGATTACCCCAATCCTGAATCAGGCATCCGCTCTTAAATATTGCCATTTCCGTAAACAGAAAATTTATTTTATTTTTTGTCTTTACGTCTAAATTTACGGAATATTCTACTCTTGGCTCGCCTATAGAAATAACAAAATAATCGTTTGAAAGTGAAATATGCGCCGTCGCGGAAGCCTGCTTGGTCTTCTGCGCCTCTCGTTCCACCTGTACCAGCAGCTCGTCTCCCTCCAGGAGCCTGCCGTCATAGACTCTGTTTACCAGATAAGGTGCGGAAGCGTTTTTCATGGGCAGAAAACAGATTTCCCCACCTGCAATCTCCACAAAACAGGCGTTAATGTTTTTGACCACGTTCTTAATTTTTCCGATGTAGATGGAGCCTATAGCGGCAGGAGTTTTTCCACGATCTCCATCCCGTGAAATATATTCCGTGCCATGAAAAAAAGTCGCAGCCCGCAGCCGGTCATTATGTATAAGCAGCGCACAGTCATGCCCTTTATACTTTGTAAAAATCAGCTTTCCCTGTTCCGTTTTCCGCTCTGCCGTTTCTTCTGCCGTGATTGTGACAGACGCCTTGGCGCTGATGTTTCTGCTCACTGTCCGCGCTCTCCTTCTATGAAAAGAATTTTTTGATTGGAAAGTCTTTTCTATAAAAAAGCCTTTCTTCTATAAAAATATCATCTTCATTCAAATGCTTTTCTAATCTTATTTCTCCAAGTACTATTTTTCTATGGAATTTTTTCTTCATTGGAAAACCCTTGTTCCATGAAAATCTTTTCTTCATAGAAAAGACTTTCTTTCATGTAGAAAAAATCTTCATTGAAAATATTTACTTCATTGGAACAGCTTTACTTAATTAAAAATATCATCTTCATTCAAATACTTTTTTACGTGGAATATCTTTTATCCATAAAAATATCTTCTTCATTACATATATCACTCAATGCCACAAGCCTGGGTTTTTCTTCCGTTCCGATATTAGTGTACAGTTCTTCCCTGGTGATCAAAAGTGCGTTCTCCTGCAAAACCTCTCCATTTTCGGACAGAAAAGCCTCTATAACCTGTCCCGGCTTGATATTGCCCGCGCTGGAAGCATCCAGGAGCATATGGAAGAAAGGCTTTCCATGGAAGAAGGACTTTTCATGGAAGAAAGGCTTTCCATCCAAAAAAGGCATCCCTGTTTTGTCATTTTCCGCTTCCGAATAGGTAAGCTCATAAATTCCCGGCTTTAGGTCAAGCTCCCTGCACCCCTTTTTCGTTTCTTTCGTATACGGTATCTTTTCCTTTGCCAGAAAGCCCGGAAGCGCCCTGGCAATATCCGTCCGCGGTTCCCTTCCCTGCCGGAAGGCCACTGTATAGGCGGCTGCCGCAACGCTTGCCATGGCGTTTCCTGCGGTGTCGGGAAGCACCTTTACGGAGACGACCTCTATGCCAGGTACGCTTGCGCCGTTTAACCTATCCAAAATATCCTGGCAGGATGTAAGGGAGCATACCTCTATGTCCATATATTCCCCGTTGCTCTCCAACCCTACTCCCAGAGGAGCCGCAAAGGTCATGATTTGATGAGGGCTGAAGCCCCCCGTGTATGCCACATCGATTTCCGCTCTACGAATTGCCTTCTGAAAAAAACGCATCACATCCAGATGCCCAATAAACCGGAGAGGACCAAATTTTCTAAATTTTATGCGAAGCTTGATATTCTTTTCTTTCATGAAAATACCTTCTTTGTTAAAAAATCTTCTTTATTGGAAATACCTTCTTCATTGGAAATACTTTTCTTCATAAATACTATCCCTCCATGAAAGTCCATTCTTCCTTTCTACAAAAGAAAGCCTTTGTTCCATAAAACACTTTTCTTCATTAAATCTTTCTTTCATAAGCGATTTTCTTCATTGAAAAGTCCGTATTCCATATGAAACATTTTCCCTCATTAAAAAAGTCCTTGTTCCATAAAACATTTCCCTTCATTAATAAAGTCCTTGTTCCATGAAACGTTTCCCTTCATTAATAAAGTCCTTGTTCTATGAAACGTTTCCCTTCATTAAAAAGTCCTTGTTCCATAAAACATTTCCCTTCATTAAAAAGTCCGTGTTCCATAAAACAATTTCCTTCAATAATTCTTTATTCCATGAAAATCTTTTCTTCATTTATTACTGTCCAGTGAAATCTTTTGCTCTCTGCTCATGCGTTTGTCGATGCCTTGCAGATTCCACAGCCGAATTTCGCAGCGCCGCAGCCTTGGCATTTCAGACTGCAGTTTTCCGAAACCTCCTCCCGCTTCGCCTTCTCCCACTCCCGCTTCAGAAACTCCTTGCTTACGCCGCAGTCTATAAAATCCCATGGCAGCTTTTCGTCCAACGAACGCTCCCTGTGAGAATAGAAATCCACAGACAGCCCGCATTCCTCAAGGGTCTCCAGCCATCTCTCGTTATTATAGTA
The DNA here is from genome assembly GCA_910578215.1 of uncultured Acetatifactor sp. GTDB lineage: Bacteria > Bacillota > Clostridia > Lachnospirales > Lachnospiraceae > Acetatifactor. The sequence continues at coordinate 43,564 of CAJTPH010000003.1, forward strand.
CTCGCCCCATGCGTCGTAAAAGCTGCCCTTCTCGTAGACCTTGCGGATGACCTGGCAGAGCCTTCTGTCTCCCCGGGCGAGCACGCCCTCAAGGACGCTGGCGTCCGCCTCATGCCAGTTGTACTTGATGCTTTTGCGGTTTAGCTGCTCTGAAATAGCGCCGCGGGTCTGATATGCCTTTTCGATAAATTGGTCCTTGGTGCATTGTGCCGCCCATTGAAACGGTGTGAAGGGCTTGGGCACAAAGAACGAGGTGCTTGCCACGATCTGAACCTTGCCGTTTGTACGCCTGTCCTTGGGCACCGTGTCAAAGAATAACGCCGCAATCTTGTTGGAAAGCTCTGCAATTCCCCGGATATCCTCCTCCGTCTCCGTGGGCAGACCCAGCATAAAATACAGCTTCACCCTGGTCCAGCCCCCCTCGAAGGCCAGCCCTGCTCCCTTAAGAATGACCTCCTCGGTCAATCCCTTGTTGATAACGTTTCTAAGGCGCTGGCTGCCCGCCTCCGGCGCAAAGGTCAGGCTTGACTTCCTGACATCCTGTACCTTGCTCATCACATCCAGCGAAAAGGCGTCAATGCGCAGGGAAGGCAGGGAAATATTTGTATGGTTCCGCCCGCATTCATCGATCAGAAAATCTATCAGCTCCGGCAGTTTTGAATAATCGCTGGAGCTTAAGGAGCTTAAGGATATCTCCTCATGCCCCGTATTTTTCAGCATTTCCACCGCCCATTTTTTCAGGGTATCCACATCCCTCTCCCGCACCGGACGGTACAGCTGCCCCGCCTGGCAGAAGCGGCAGCCCCGGATGCAGCCGCGCTGGATTTCCAGCACTACCCTGTCCTGTGTCACCTTTATAAAGGGAACAATGGGCTTCATGGGATAATAGGTGTCCGTCACATCCGTGACGATTTCCTTGGTAATTCTTTCGGGAATGCCCTCCTCTGTGGGCGTAAAGCTCTGGATGGTGCCGTCCTCGTTGTAGGCTGTTTGGTAAAACCTCGGAACATACAGACCGGGAAGCCTGGCTGCCCTGCGCAGAAATTCCACCCGCCCAAGCCCCTTGTCCCGGCATTCCTTATAGAGATTTATCAGATTTCTGTATTGAGTCTCTCCCTCACCGATATAAAATATATCAAAAAAATCCGCAAGCGGCTCCGGGTTGTAGGTACACGGACCGCCGCCGATGACAATGGGACAGCCCTCCCCCCGTTCCTGTGCATTCAGGGGAATCTGGGACAGATCCAGTATCTGCAGAATGTTTGTATAACACATTTCGTACTGAATGGTGATGCCCAAAAAGTCAAAATCCTTTACCGGGTCCTGGGACTCCAGTGCAAACAGCGGAATATGCTGCTCCCTCATGACGGCGTCCAGGTCCACCCAGGGAGAATACACTCTCTCGCACCACACATCCTCCATGGAATTAAACATATCATATAAGATCTGAATTCCCAGGTGGGACATGCCGATCTCGTAAACGTCGGGAAAGCACATGGCAAAGCGGACAGAGACGCTTTCCCTGTCCTTGACCACCGAGTTTACCTCATGCCCGATATAGCGCTCCGGCTTTTCTATTTTCATCAGGATATCATCCGAAAGCGCCAGTCTGTATTGCGGATCATGCCCATATTTCTTATCTTCATAGGAAAGTTCTTCACTCATACAAAATTTACCTTTCATATACAATCAAACAGCCATGAAATACTTTTCTTCATTAAAATTTCTTCTTCATTAAAAAATTCTTTTTCATTGAAAATTTCTTCTTCATAATAAAATATTTATCGGCACGCGTCCTTCATCCGCTTCACATCCTCTGCCGTCATCTCCTGCCCGGAATAGCGCGCCTGCTCATAGACGGATGCCATTCCCTGCGTTGAAAGCTTTTGCTCCCATTCCCGCGCGGTATAAATACCAAGCATTTTGTTTTCCGCAGGCGTCATCTGCCCCGTGGAGGACAGGAGCCTTTTCTTATAAAGTCTGCGGATTCTTTCGCTGTGCGAAAACGGTCCGAAACGCTTTTGTTTTTTCCTGTCCGGCTTGTCCCCCAGATCGCACTTTTCGCGTATATCAAAGGCTTCCCCGTCGTCCATGTCGGGCTGACGCATGCGGGACAGCGCAAGCCCCTGAAGATAACGGATAAATTTAACCAGCGCCTTGACGAACAAAAACAATAAAACCGCAAGCAGCGCGAAAATAAACACATATTCCAATACGGACCATAGCCAGAAGGTATCATTGAGCTTAAATTCGGGAAGATAACCGGACGTCCCCCCTGGATTTTCATGGATGGGAATATTGTCCTCTGTGGGAGCCCTCTTAATTTTAGCAACAATCCATTTTAATATATTTTCAAACAGCATTTTCAGGGAGGTACTCAGCCGCCCAAGCCAGGGGCCGCCAGCAAGCACAAGCATTGCCGCGACGCCGAGTATCGTATAGCCCGCGGCAAGCCCGAATCCTGAGTGAAACATCTCCGCCGCGGGAAGATACCCCGCGCTGCTTTTGTTTACATTTAAAAAGTCAATATAACGCTGAATATATATGATAATAAAGAATAACCCGATGGAGACAATCAGCGGAAAAATATAGTAGCTCATCCTTGCCGCCGTGTCAATACCGGACGCCGCCTCCAGAAAAATACACCCCGCCGCCACGGCAACGCCGGCGGAAAGCTGCATGGAACCGGTAAAGGCATCCTTTTTTTTCAAGTAAACCAATGTAGAGTAAAACATATAACTGATGGCACAGCCTATGCAGATAATCTGTCCAAGCCGGAACAGATACCCGTTGGAGAGCAAAACCGCGGTTGCAATGCCCAACGGAAGCAGAGAAGTCACAGGCTGCAATATCAGAAACGAGGTAAGCGATTTTGCCTTCACCCGCAATATAAAAAAGATAAGGGGCAAAAAGCTGCAAATCCCCCACAGAAAAACAATCCAAAGCACACTAAAATGCAGGGTCCGCCATGCAAACGCGCTGAAAAAAAGCGCAAAAGGAAACAAAAGCCAGTGATTCAGCTGCTCTGTCAAAAATTCATTAAAATATTGCAGTTTTTTAACGCTGATTCCTTTTATATCCATAAACAAAACTCCCACAGATATTTTTCTTCCATGAAAATCTTTTCTTTATTTTATCCCTTGGAGCTTTACTGACGCTTTCCGTTTGGGTCAGGCGTCCAGATACAGCACGCTAATGTGCCTTGCCACCGCAGGAGGAAGCTTTGGAAGCTCTTTACCTCTGGGCACAGGAAAAAACCACACAAAGGGGCTGCCGGTACGCTGATATCCGGTCAGAAAATCCACAAATTCTTCGCCCTGATTGGATGACACAAAGCAGTTTAACGCGCCTCCGGATGCCTCGAAAACAGTTTCCTCAAATCTCTGCGGGAAAGAAACCCCAGGCTGGTCCAGATCCACCCTCGCCAGGCTCTTATAAATATGATCCAAATGGCGGCCGCCGCCCTTGGGCAGTATAGCCACAGGCTCCCGGGTGACGGTATCCACTCCGTTTCCGAAGCAGGAGACCTGCATACCCTGCTTTAAAAAATAAGCGCAGAGAGCAGCGGTAATGCGAAGCGTCATCTCCGCAACGGCTTCGGAATAAATCCTGGTATCATAATGAATATCAAAGAAGATCCGGGCAGTTTTAAGCGATGTGTAATGCCTCTGGTTTACCTTAAAATCTCCTGTCTTAGCCGTAGCCTTCCAGTTTATGCTGCGCATATCATCATAGGGCTGGTATTCCCGGATGCCCCTGTACTCAAAGGGGTCCTCCAAAAGATGCCTCTTGGCGACCATATCGCCGTTTAAATAGATCAGAGCGCGCCTCAGCTCTTTGCTGTCATAAGGCTTGGGATACACGTAAATTTCCCGGTGAAGCTTTTCTTCATTTATGGAAGGAGCGCTTATTTTTTCTGTGGAAAATCCCTTTTCCATGTGAGACGGGTCTTTATTTTCCGCAGGCAGGTCCTTGTTCATCTGGCTCATAAAAAACAGGTCCGAGCCCACAAGGCTCAATTCCTTTATGGTGTAATACCCTCTCCTGCTCCCCTGAAATTTCAGAGTACGGATGATCCTCTCCCCCCCACCGATACAAAACACGTCGTTGCGGTAGTAATTGTCCGTTGTGCGGGAGCCTCTGGCATTTCCAAAGACAAGGTGCCTGTGGGTGATAAACTTTACCTTCAGCATCGCAAGCGGCAGACGCTTTCTGTTTTCGATAATCTCCTTCAGCTCTCCTGTCTCGCCCTCATAAATGTGATCCGCAGAAAAGCCGATATCCACATTTAAATTTTTCAGCCACAGCCTCTGGTATACCAGCTGTTGTGCCACAAGAAGCAGAAACCCGAAAAGCCCAAGGGCAATTATTGTTATCATCTCTTAAATTCCTCGGTGGGAACAGGAGTGTTTGCAAGAATTCTCTCCAGCATTTTTTCCGCGGCATCCCCCGTGCCTGTGCCATAGCCCATGACAATGCGGTGTGCAAGCACCGGGACCGCGACGGCCTTGATATCGTCCGGCGTCACAAAATCCCTGCCGTCCAGATAAGCATACGCCTTGGCACAGCGCATCAGTGCAAGGGAGCCCCTGGGGCTTGTACCCGCGATGATCTGCTCTCCCTGCCTGGTGGCTTCCACCACATCCACAAGATATTCCCTGACACATTTGTGGACAAATACTCTGCCTGCCGCCGCCCTTGCCGCCGCAAGCTCCTCCAGGGAAAGCACACCTGTAAGCTCGTCCAGCGGCTCCTTCTCCATATATTTATCCAAAATGGCAAGCTCCTCCTCCCTGCCCGGCAGCCCCATGGAAAGCCGCATCATGAACCGATCAAGCTGCGCCTCCGGCAGCGGAAAGGTACCTGTGGTTTCCACCGGATTCTGAGTGGCAATAACAAAAAAAGGCGTACCCGGAATATAAGATTCGCCGTCGATGGTGACCTGGCGCTCCTCCATACATTCCAATAAGCCTGCCTGGGTTCTGGGCGTGGCACGATTGATCTCGTCCGCCAGCAATATATTGGTAAACACGGGACCTTTTCGCAGTACAAACTCATTTTTCTGCCTGTCATAAACATTCAGCCCAGTGACGTCGCTGGGCAGCAGATCAGGCGTAAACTGAATTCTTGAAAAAGCGGCGTTGATGCTTTTGGCAAGTGTCTTCGCCAGCTTTGTTTTCCCGGTTCCGGGCACATCCTCCAGCAGCACATGCCCGTCCGCAAGCAGCGCAGTCAAAAGCAGCCTTGCCACCTGCTCCTTTCCCACGATCACACGGCTTATATTTTCAAATATTTTCTCGCCAAACAGCTTACCGTCCAGGAAAGTATCTTCTTCGTTAAAAAGCTTTACATCATTGAAAAGTTTTTCTTCCATAAAACTCCTTTTTCATTTTCCAAAGCGCCCAAAGGACGCTTTGGTCCACATAAAAACATTATACAACAATACAAGCCTTTTGAAAAGGGGTACTATGCCTTTATAATGACAGGCGGCTTCCCGCCTGCCGCACGGCCCGTAAGTCAGGCCGTCTCTGCAGGCGCCGCCGTCTCGCTCATTTTCAGCTGGGCGTTCACCAGCCCGTAATAAATACCCTTTTTTTCCAGAAGCTCGTTGTGGGTTCCGATTTCCGCCACACCGTGCTTGTCGATAACCACCAGGCGGCTGGCGCCGCGCAGCGTTGACAGTCTGTGGGCAATGGCAAAGGTAGTCCTGCCCTTTATCAGGCGGTCAAGAGCCTGCTGGATTAAAAATTCGCTCTCCGTATCCAGCGCGGAGGTAGCCTCGTCCAAAATCAGTATCCTGGGATCGTTCAAAATCGCTCTGGCAATCGCTATCCTCTGGCGCTCCCCGCCGGACAGATTATAGCCGTGCTCGCCCACATAGGTATTATAGCCGTCGGGCGTCTTGCAGATAAAATCGTGGGCATTGGCAGCCCTCGCGGCACGGATGACCTCCTCCAGAGTAGCGTCCTGCTTTGCAAAGCGTATATTTGCCAGGATACTGCCCGAAAAAAGGAAGGTCTCCTGCAGCACAACGCCAATCTGAGAGTGCAGGCTTTCCATCTGTATATCCCTCAGGTCGCAGCCGTCCAGAAGAATTTTCCCCTGGTCTACGTCATAAAGCCGCATAATCAGATTGATGAGGGTAGACTTTCCCGTGCCGGAGGCGCCAACCAGGCCGATCATCTCCCCGGGTTCCACCGAAAAGCTGATATTTTCCAGCACCGGCTCATAGGTCTGGTAGCCGAAGGACACATTTTCAAAGCAAAAAGCGCCTTTGATGGGAAACGCTTTGCTGTCCTCTTTGTCCGCCAGCAGGGGTTCCTCATCCAGCACATCATAGATACGATTCAGGCTGGTCATCATCTGCATCACCTGGCGGGGCAGATGAGTCATCCAGCTCAGAGGCCCAAACAGATAGCCGCTGTAGGTCACAAACTGCACCAGCTGGCCCACCGTCATTTCTCCCTCCAGCACATGAATGCCGCCGAAATAGATGGCAATATAGGTTCCCACTCCCAAAAGGAAGGTCAAAATGGGGAAAAACGTCGCCCAAAAGGTCTCGTTCTTCTTCTGCACCGCGGCAAAATCCTTTGTTTTCTCCGTAAATCTGGCGCTCTCCCTCTCCTCCTGCCCAAAGGACTTCACTATGCGCATTCCGGATATGATATCCTGCAGGCTGCTGCTCAGATCATCAAATTTCAGCCACTGTCTGTGGAAAATGGTCCTGATATGATGCCAGAAGGCCCTGGTTACCAGCATAACGACAATGACAAAAACCAGGGACAGCAAGGTCATCTTCCAGCTGATTATGAACATCATCACCAGGGATACAACCATTGTCACAAGGGTGGAAAGCATGTCGCCAAACACACCTTCCATAAACTCCCTGATCTGCCTGGTGTCCCGGGAGACACGGTTCATCAGCTCTCCCGGCCTTCTGTTGTTGATAAAGGACAGGGACAGTCCCTGAATCTTATGATAAAGCTTCCTTCTCAGACTCATGCTGATGGAAGCACCCAGCTTGGCGCAAAGCCAATAGCGCCAGATAAACAGCGAAAGGCTGCCCACCAGCAGCGCAAAGCTGATGCCTATAAACCAGCAAAGCTGGGTGAAGGTGCCGCTGCCGTCCGTCAGCGCCTCGTCGATAAACCATCTCTGCACCATAGGAGTGAGAAGGCTGGATGCGGCAATGAAAAGAAGCAGCACCGAGATCAGCAGCAGCCTTCCCACAAACTCCCCGCACAGCGCCATAAACTTTTTCAGCATATCCGCCTTGCCGTCGCAGTAAGGACACTGGCTGGTTCCTGGCAGCGCCCGCCCGCATTTTTCGCAATATTTCTCGTATTCCCGGCTGGTGACCCGGTCCGCCTCGGAGAGCTTCCTGCCTCTCCCGCAGGCGTCGATAATGGTCTGGGCGCCCCTCGCCACATAGGCGACTCTGATAATATGGCGCATGGAAAAACGCGCCGCGCAGGAGGTGCTGCCGTCCCTTCCAAAGACGGTGAGGATTCCGCTGTAGACCTGATGCTCACACTTGATCTTCTCACAGTCCGCCAGCTTATATTCCGCCGTTTTTGCATCCCCCTCCAGCACCGCCAGGCGCAGGTCGGTCACTATAATCCAGGTGGAGTCCGCATAAGCGACCTCCGCGCCCTTTTTTTTGTTGTCAAACGCCAGGTCCACAGGCACACAGTACCAGACTGTCTCCCCTTCCCCCAGCGCAAGAGCCCTCTTTTGAGGCTCGCTTAATGTATATACTAATTTCATGCTTGTACCTTCCTGTACGCTTCAGCGCACACACCACTCAAAATCTGAATGGAACCTTCAAAACCATACTTCGTCGTCGGATCAGATAAATAGATCCAGCTTCTTGCGCTCCATAACGGTCAGCGCATACAGATCCGGCAGCTCATACCGGTTGCCGTCGATGTCCGTGATCTGATATCTTGCTCCGCCTATATTGATGACCGCATCACCGCCCATGTGGGTGGTAAAACGGCATACTCCGAAATCTGTCATCACATGCCAATAGGCATAACCATACTCATCCTTCACGTCCATAACCTTGCGGATGACCGGCAGGAAGTAACGCAGGCGGATCTGCTCCCGTATCATCTCCTGCACATCCTTTTTCATATCCTTCAAATTCTGGATAATACCGATCTCCTTTGCCTTTTCGTCCGTCTCCCGGATGGAAATAAACTCCTCGGGATTGGTCAGCGGAAAGGTCAGATACACACCGACTCTGTCGTACTCCTTCTCACCGAATTTCAGCGCGATAAACCCGCCCTCCGTGCGGCGAAACTCCGCATTTTCGGAAGTGAGCAGCCTCATCTGCAGGACCTCCTCCGACTCCTTTTTCAAAGCCTCCTCGTCAAATTCCTGCAGGTTCAGCAGGTCAGGCATTTCGTTTTCATTCTGTTCACTCATATTAATATCTCCTATTCCAGTACCGCCTCTGCACGCCAACGCCTTATCAAGCGCTTATGCTTGGGGACTGCTTTTATTCCGGCGCCGCCTCGAAACACCGGCTCCTTTACAGACGTTCGCGTTTCGAGACGGATTCCTGTTCTTAAAAAATCGCTCCAGCTGCAGCTTTCAATTTACTCTACGCCCCGCATTGCCAACGCCTTTGTCTGCAGCTCGCTGAGCTTATAGAAGGTTCCCTTCAGCGCCATAAGCTCCGCATGGGTACCCGACTCCGTCACGCGCCCGTCATCGATGACAATCAGGTGATTGGCGTTGCGCAGTGTGGAAAGACGGTGTGCGATAGAGAGCACCGTTCTGCCCTTCTCAAGCTGTTCCAGAGACTTCTGGATGGCAAGCTCCGTCTCCGTGTCCACCGCCGACGTAGCCTCGTCCAGGATAAGTATCCTGGGGTCGGCGAGAATCGCCCGGGCAATGGATATCCTCTGCTTTTCACCGCCTGACAGGGCACGGCTGGAAGCGCCGATAATCGTGTCATAGCCCTGAGGCATCTTGCAGATAAAATCATGAGCGCTTGCCTGCACCGCCGCTTTTATGATTTCCTCCCTGGTAGCCTCCGGTCTGGCGTAGGCAATGTTTTCCGCCACGGTTCCCAGAAAAATGTATGTCTCCTGAGACACCATGGCAACGTTCTTGCGAAGCTCCTTAAAGCCGTAGCGCTTAACATTGACGCCATCCACCAGCACCTCTCCCTCTCCCGCGTCATACAGGCGGGAAATCAGATTTACCAGCGTGGATTTGCCTGCACCCGAACGGCCCACGATTCCAAGCACCTCTCCCGCTTCCACATGAAAGCTCACGTCCTTTAAGACAGGCTTGTTGGGCTCATAGCCGAAGGTTACGTTCTTTAATTCGATCTCACCCTTGAATGTCTCCGGCCTGACGGGCTCCGCCGCCTCCTTTACCTCCGGCACCGCATCGATGATCTCGAACATACGCTGGGCGGAATTCATGGCGCTGGTGTACCAGCGGAAAATTCTTGACATAAACTCAAGGGGCCACTTAAGCTGGCCCACATAGCCCGAAAAGGTGATAAGCAGGCCCAGCTCCATGTTGGAGCCGCTGATAATCATAGCGGAGCCCACCGCCCAGACCAAAAAGGTCAGAGAATCCTCCACCAGATAATACAGTGCGGAAAACCGGCAGTCATAGCCCGCCACGTCCACCTCCGCGTCCCTTACCCTGGTGTTGCTCTTTTTAAAACGTTCCTTCTCCTGCTCCTCCTGCCCGAAGGCCTTTACTACCCTGGCTCCGGTCAGGTTTTCGTTCATCTGGCTGTTCAGCCTTCTGTTGGCCCGGTGTCTCTTACCGTAATAATGCCACATTCTCGGCATCATGCGGTAGCTGATAATGAAAAGCACCGGCATGAGCACGATGGACACCAGAGCCAGCAATGGATTCAGCACAATCATTATTACACAGGTTGCAACAATGGTCCCCACATTGATAAAAAAGTAAGGGATTCCGTCTATGAAAAAGCTCGATATTTCATCCGCGTCATCGGAGACACGGGTCATCAGCCCGCCTGTCTGCCGTTTGGTAAAAAAGCTGATAGATAGCCTTCCCATGGAGTCAAACACCTGGCTTTTGAGCCTGCTCACCACATCCGGGGCAATTCTTGCCGTCAGCACTCCCTGCAAAATACCCAGCGACTGAATCAGCACCTTCGTCAATATCATCACGATAACCAGGACGCCCAGCGCCAGCAGGAACCTGCCCGCCGGGAAGTTCATCGCCGCCAGAAATGTCTCGTCCTTCGCCAACACCTTGTCATACAGGACAGTACCACTCAGATAAGGCCACACCAGGTTTAAACCCGCCGTCGCCAAATAACAGAGCATCATCACAAACAGCCTGCCCTTGTATGGCTTAAAATACCCTACCGTCCTCCAGAGAATGGAGCTCTTGTCCATACACTTGGGGCAGACCTTACGCTCCTGATCCGGATAGATCATACCGCATTTGGGGCAGCACTCCTTACCGCGCTTTACATCCAGGTCCTCCTTAGATATCTCCTCCCCCTTTTTCGTCTTTTCCAGCAGACGGCATATCCTCATAAAGGCTTCCATCTTGGTATTGGAAAACTGGCACAGATACTGCTCCGCTCCCTTTATCTTCCCTATCAGCACACCGGTGCTGACCTGACGCAGAACCTCCAGCTTCTCAACATCCTCCAGGTCATAAAAAAGAACCGCAGGCTCCGCCTCCGTCTCGTCCTTATGTAATGCCCAGCTGTCATATCCTCCCAGACGATATTCCTGCTTTTCCCTGTATGGATATCTTGCAACAATCAGCTTTTTACCCGTGACCGCCACAACGGAATCCGCAAAACGAAACTGATCATCCAGATCCGCCAGAGCGGCAAACACAATCTCCTCTTTCCCGATTCCATACCTTTCTATAACTTTTGTGAAACTGTTTGGTAAATTCATATCTCCCTCTAACTCCCATCTGCCCGCTTTAGCGGGCAATCAAATCAGGATTGTGAAATGCTCTTTTTCACATTAACTCCCATCTGCCCGCTTTAGCGGGCATGAACCTCACTCCCATGGTTTTAAACCCCATATGCATTCAGTGCCGCCCCTGAAAAGAGTCTTCAATTACGAATTTCTCTTTTGACGCAGACGCACAAAAAAAACGGCACGACCATACCAGTGTATGTCATGCCGTCCGTCTGCTTATTAAAACAAAGCTTATCCACTTACGACGTTCCACAGGAACCGCCTCTGCATATAACTAAGCGCCTAAAACCCGGGAGACAATACATTCACTGACCTGGTTCTCAATAGCCTGAAACACATTCAACATCGTCATTGCAATTGCCTCCTTTCCTTAATACTTGTTTTTAGCTACGCATGTTATTGTAAACGAATTACCATCATATGTCAATATGAATTTTGGACTTTTTCCCGTTTTTTTCTTTCAGCGCCTTTCATCCAGATAAAGCTGTATCTGGTTCTCTATCGCATGGCGCACCTGTTCGATATCCTTAGATCCGTCAAAGTATCCCCCAGCCTCATTCTTAATGATATCTATCAGCGGCTGGACTCGGGCAGACATAAACCTTGTGTCCTCATACCATGCTTCAACCCATGCCACATCCTCCCCGGTCAATTCCTTATATCTGAATTCATTACTTATTTCTTCCTCTGCCCTTGTGGCAAATGCCCCCCTGTGTACCGGTATCTCGCTTAGATCCTTCATCTCCTGTATCTCCCTGCTTAGAAGATAACTCAAAAATTCCCATGCGCCTTCCTTATTGGATGAACCTGCGTTTATTTTCAGACTGAGGTGGCTTTTCGCCCATCCATGGCATCCGTCGTCAAAAAGCTCACCTGTGACCGTTTTCCCTGCATACATGCTGTCTTCTAAAGATATATTAGTTGAAAAGCCTATAGATATATCTGCCACAACCGGGGAATAGCTTTTTCTGTCGCTGTCGCCGAGGTTTTTCGCCGCCTGCAGCAGCTTTACAAACAATTCCCCCTCAAGCCTGCAGGTGCCCTTTTCCCAGTCGACCATCCCCCAAAGATTATCCGAGCTCTGCAGAAGGCGCTGCAGGACTTCTCCGGAATCCTGGTTTGTGGCATAGACCGCTGTATCCCCCAGCTCCAGGAGTGCGTCCAGGAAGCTGTCTATGTCTCCCAGGCTGTTCTCCTCTCCAAGAAGACAGCTGTCCACTGCCAGTCCCCATACACTCGCGATTGGATTGATCCCATACACCCTGCCGTCGCTTCCATAGCTGCAGAATGCCATGTTAAAATAATCCTCCGGTCTTACTCCGGAACGCTCCATATAGGGCGTCAGGTCCTCAAACACCCCCTTTTGAATCAGGCTGTACAGGGAATCTCCGAGCATATGGTCCCCATACAGGATGTCCGGTCCCTTGCCTGTGCCCAGTTCCACCAATGTCTGAGAAGTATCCGCCGTATCCACCAGCACGTAATAATCCCGGCTTTTTTTATTAAATTCCATTATCTGGTTTTTCAGCCATTGGTAGGGGACCCAGCTTACACGCATGGTCAGGATCGTCCTGCTTTCGTCCAAAGGCCTTCTTTGTATGGTTTCCAGTCTGGCTGCGCCCACAGGGACATTCAAGGATTCCGCGATTGAGACCCCCAGTATTGCCCCCCACAGGATCTTCACATCCCCGTTTTCCTCTATCCGAAAGCTGTCAATGTTTCCCTTTTCAAAAAAAGTTTCCGCTCCCAGTGCATAGGAGGTGCCGCCAAAGGTAAGCCACTCGGTAATCTCCCCGTTCTCCGGATCTACCTTGTAGATGCCGTCCGTATCCAACAGGTATGGGGCAGCTCCGTCGGTTCCCAGCCAGACAGTCTTCCAGAAGCGTGCCGTATCCTTCAGCTTAACCTCGGAAACCGCTCCCGTGGCCGTGTCCAAAAGCTCAAAAACCATCCTGTTGGTCGCGTTGTCCTTATAGAGCAGTGCCATTTTTCCTTCTCCCAGGCTGCACTTCTGCAGGTTTTCGGTAGCCCTCTCCAGGGCATAAGCCTTTTTCCCTGAATGATCATACTTTGTGACAGTGGTGATAGTCCTCTGCCTGTCTACCTTCAAGAGATAATAACAGCCCTCCTCATCCAAAAATCCTTCGCCATATCGTATCTCCGAAGCAGGCAGCCCTTCCACAACAGGCTCTGACTGCCCCCCGGCACCGTACAGCCAGATATCGGCGGTGTGCTTTTCATCCTCACTATTGACCAGCTTTGACAAAATGACCGGCTCCCCACGGAAAAACTGAACGTTGTGCGGAACGCCCTCTATGTCTTCATAATCCACGCCTACCACAAGCTCTATATCCGAAAAAATATCATAGACCACACCTTCGACCGGATCGGGTCTGTCAACCTGCGTGCTTTCCTGATTCTGCTTATCCTTCCCTGGCCCGCTGCAGCCGGGAAGCGTGCACAGACAAAGAAGCGCCGCCAAAGCAAGGAAGCTGCTTTTCCAGCATAATCCGTCTATGGAGCTTATAAATGGCGTTCTTCCGTTCCAATCCGCCATGATGTATACCTCCTGTGCCCGGAGTAAATAAGGCAGTCTCCGTCCGGCCCCTCCTTATTCGCTCCGGCATTTCTTATTGCTGCCTCAGGGATCAATGATAAAACTCATCCTCCTCACCACAATATCTGCAGTAACAATGACCATTCATATACAGGTCATAGGAATGAGGCTCCCACTCGGTTTTATATTCGTCAACCCAAAAATAATCGCCACAGACAGAGCATTGATATTTCGCTCGAGATGTCACATTATGAAAGGTGCCTGTGGCCTGCACATAATCCCAAGGCACCCATACCGGGTTAACAAGTGTCGGATGTGAACATTGTGCAACCGCCTGTACACTCCCTCCAAGCGCCGAAACACCCAGTACAACAGCCAGCGTCGTAGCTGCCATTTTGCTCCGGAAAGACGTTCTTCCCGAGAAAGATCTTTTTTCTTGGAAAGACTTGCTTCCAAGGATACACTTTTTTCCATTTATAGTCAAATTTCTCATAATTGCATTCCCCATTAAAATTTTTATGCAGCCTGCCATTATGTACAACACCTATATTACACATGTGACATGCTGCTTATTTTTATATTACTATAATATCTTTACTCTGTCAACAAAAAACAAAGAGTTATTATTAGCTGCTCTCATGAATTTTTCCAGGTTCTAAACAGACAACTGTTTCATAAGCTTTATTAAAGCATTCCGGAGGCGCAAAGCCATGAGCGATTTCACCACGATGGAAAAAAAGCTGCAGCTGGTGCAGCAGGTCCGTTCCCGCTATAACGAAAACCAATATGATATGTCAAACAGAGAACGAATCCTGTACGGGAGAACCTCGGCGGCCGAGAGACCCGATTATAATCGATCTCTGTATTATGATGAAAATGTACTGCCCGATTCCGAAGGCGATTCCGTCTCCTCTTTTAAGCTGCGTTTTTTTATCGCTCTGGTGCTGTTTGGGATCGTTGTTTTCATGGACAGAAGCCATGTTGCGATCGGCGGAATTTCCTCCGAAAAACTGTACGGAATGATATCCGCCGACTATGAAGAAAAAATTGAAGACTGGGTGGAAGCCTTGTCAAATTCCACACAAAACCAAAATACATCTGTCACTCCACATCCCTGACCTTAAACAGCACATAGCCCGCCAGCAGCGAAACGCCCCCCACGCACAGGCAGGGAATGTACATGCCCAGAAAGTCCGGCTTCAGGATATCCACGGATTTTATTTCATTCCTCATCACCTGAATGATGGAAAACAGATTTTTCGGATATTCCATCAGACTCCCGTAATATTTGTCTGACAGCAATGTGGACACAGCATCAAGAAAGGTGACTGCGACTCCCAGTATAAAAGGCAGCCCGGAGCTGCGAAACACGATGCAGAGGAGATTAAACAGCGACACATAGGCAAAAATCACCGCCAGTGCCATGCCATTAAAGACTAAGACCTTCAGCCGGTAATCTTCAATTATCAGTCCGTCCGGGTTAAAGCCAAAGCGTGCCGTCCGGATTAAGGTTATCAGCACAATCGATGAAATAAACAGCAAAAAACAGGCAAAATAGATCGAAATCACTTTTACAGCATAATATTTTCCACGGCCTATCCCGCAGGCAAAGGCGTTTTTTAACAGTCTCCCGTCATACTCCCCGCCCAGCAAAAGGACGGAAAATGCCGCAAAAATCCAATATGACCACGGCGCCTGATAGCATGGCGCCATAAAAAGCGCACGAATACCGGAGTATCCCAGATTCTGCTCACCCCCTGTGTTTATGGCACATAAGAGAATCAAAGCTCCATACAAAACGCATGCCTTTTTTAATGACTTATTACGCCTTACTTTTAACAGCTCGCTGACAAACATCCGTCCCATCAAAATCCCCCATTTAAACCGCTGTGTTGCTCCCTGATTCAATACCTTGTTTTCCCCGGCAGCATTTTCCGTTCAAACGCTGCCTTTCCTTCCTACACGGAGAGCTCTCTTACAAGCCTGCCCTCATGCAGGAAGCCGTAACGTGTGGCAAGCTCGGGAAGTCTTTCTGCCGTAACACTTCCAAAAAGTATGGTAAGCCCCCTCTCCCTGTTTAGCCTTATAAGAAGCCGCCGCAGCTGCTCCATCCTTTCGTCGCTAATCTCCAGATAGGGCTCATCCAATATGATAAGCTCGGGATTTCCCACCAGGGCGAGAGCAACTCCAAGCAGCTGCCGCATCTCCTTTGATAACCCGCCTGCAAGTTTCTTTTCCGCATCTTCAAGCCCTGCCAGCTCCAGAAGCTCCCTCATTTCCTCTTTAAAAAACGGATGACGGAAATACCTGCTCTGCACTGCCAAGTTCTCCAGCACAGTCAGATTTTCATAAATGGCAGGTTCCCCCACCATTGCCCCCATTCTTTCCCGCATTTTCCGCTGCCTTCCTCCGGCCGTCTCCCCAAACAGGCTGACAGTACCCTCCGTTGGCTTAGCCAAACCGCAGATCAGCCGCATGAATGTGGTTTTCCCTGCCCCGGCTGCGCCAATCAAGCCATAGATATCACCCCGGTTCATTGTGAGAGACACATGGTAAACAACGTATTTGCCCTTGATCTTCTTAGTCAATTCATGTGTTGTCAAAATCGTATCCTGCATGCCGCGTCCCCCAATCCTTCAGTGTATTTTTCCCTTTTTTCGTGCGCTTTGGCGCACATGGAATCAGAAGCTGACACAATTTTCCTCTGTGTCAGCATTTTACCGCATTTTCGTGCGCTTTGGCGCACATGGAATCAGAAGCTGACACAATTTTCCTCTGTGTCAGCATTTTAGCACATTTTTTGACATATTTCATTACTTAAATGTAATTTACATAAATATTTTAAACCATAACGTCCACTGACAGCCTCATCCCCTACTACAGCAGCCCGCACAAATAAGCATAGGCGTTAATGACGGTCCTCTGCTGCCTGCCCGCAATGACATAATAATCCATAAAATGATTTTCTTGATTTTGGCCGCCCGTCTCCATATAGAGATATGAGCCATAGGCGGGAATGTCGCAGCTAAAGCATATGCCTGTGGCTGCCGGAAGAAGCCCATAGCCCCTGTCCGACAAAATGAAGGGCAGCGCCTTCTGACCGTCCTGCGTTCCCTGGTAAGAAAGAATCCTTGCCGTTCCTCTAAGCCCCAGCCCCGGCTGCCCTTCCGGTCCCAGGGCAAACAGCTGCTCCCCCTTCTGCCAGTCCGTAAAAAGCCAGCTCCGGATGCCGGTAGCCTGCGCCCGGGCGCTGTTCCGCCGCAGACCTGCCGTCTGAGGAAGGGATTCTATCTGTCTGCATTCCTGCTTCCGCTCCGCAAGCAGCAGCTTCTTCTCCGGCGTCATATAACAGATGGTGCCCGTTGATTTGTCCACCTGTAAAAGCAGCTCTCCCGTGAGAACCTCGATCACCCTTCCGTTGTCCCGGTATTTCCAGCCCTTTTCCACTCTGTCTACCGCAACCATCGGATGTCTGCCCGCTTTGATTTCGCAGCCCTTTGCAAAGGTAACGCGGACAATGCCGCTTGCCACGGGACTGATGCGCAAATTGCCGTACTGACTCTGAAGATACAGCCCGTCCTCACGCTTAAGGCACCACTTTACAGACAGATTGATTTTGGAGTGCCCTGCCGGACGGAGCATCTCTGTAGCAGGCATATCTCCAAAATGATACCGAGTCTCACCCAGAACGGGCGTTTTCACGGCAGGCTCCCGAAACGCCGGTCTTTCAGACCGGTGCACGGATTGATGTGAGGGCTGTATGACAACAACCGGCTTTTTCTGACCCCTTCCGCTTTTGGACAGGGAACTGTCTGCGGCTGGACGGACGGCGTTTTTGTTTTGCTGCGGTTGCTTTGCGTAACGAACAGCCTCAGCTTGCCCCGCAGCCTCAGCTTCAGCTTGCCGTACCGCATTTTCTTTGCCCAGAAGCTCATCCTGCCGCACAGCTTTGTCATTCCCTGGCTTCTCACTTTTTTCACAGCTATCCCCAGTCGGCTTATCGGGAACCGGGTCGGCGATAAGCCCCGTCAGATTTCCGGAGTGCAGCACATAAAGCTCATGCAGCGCCCTGGTGGCGGCTACATATAGCAGCCTGGCATGTCCGTCGTCCACCGGGTAATCCTCTCTTGTGGGATTCCAGATCAGCACCGCGTCAAACTCCAGCCCCTTTGTATATTCCACGGGCAGCACCATAATACCGCTTCCGAAATCAGCCTTCTCCAAATCGCTTTCCATGATTTCAATATGCCGGGACAGTGCGGAAGCGGCGTTTTGTGCTGCCTTCCCGTCCCTGCAGACCACCGCGATGGTATCATATCCGTTTTGCTGCCAGCGCCGGCAGATGTCCGCCGCCCGCTCTGAGAATTCTTTTTCACAAAAAAGCAGCCCTGTTTCTGTGGAAGGCTCTGTTTTCATTGAAATCCTTTTTTCCGTGGCAGGCTTTGTTTCCGTGGATAGCCCTGTTTCCGTGGAAGGATCTTTTCCCATGGAAGGATTTTTTTCCATGGAAGGATTTTTTTCCATGGAAGGATTTTTTTCCATGGATAGCCCTCTCTCCATATGAGCGGGGGATTCGGAACAATCGGAAACCTTCAGCTCCTCCACCGTCACCTCCGCACCATGCCTGATGATGGGCTCCACCGGATAGACCGAAAAACTGCCGTGGCGCAGAATATTGGTTGCAAAATTGGAGATTTCCACCGTGTTTCGGTAACTCTTTTTCAGAATGCCGAAGCTGTCCCGGGGACCGGCAAGCATAAGCCTGCGAAGCTCCTCCCAGTCGCTCAGCCCATAGCCAAAGTGAATATTCTGGGATACATCTCCCATAATGGTATAGGTACAGTCCTTGATACAGGTGCGGAGCACATGGTAAGCAAGCATGCCGAAGTCCTGTGCCTCGTCGATAACGATGTGATGCGCCTCGCTGATGACCTCCGTCTCCTTCACCAGCTTGTAGATCAGAGCCAGCGCCGCCAGATCGTAGACATCGAAGGCGTCTGAAGGTATCTGTACCCCATAGCCCTTGTCCCGCTGCTCTCTAAGGAACTCCCGATAAATCTCAAAGATCGGTTTCTTCCATTCCTTGCCTCCATATCTGCCCCGGTATGCTTTCAGTATCGCCTTTCGTTCAGCCTCGGTATATTTGATGCCCTTGCCTGTAAACTCGTCCCTGACCTTGATGAGCAGTCGCTCATTCAGCATATTGATCTTGCTCTGAACGGAAATATTCGGGTTCTGGCTGACATACCGCGCCACCGCGCCCCCCGACACAAGCTCTACCAGCTGTGAGTTATGAGAGGTTTTGCTCTCATGCAGAGCCTGCGTATCCCCTTTGCCTCCATGCAGCGCCTGATTACGGAGTACTGCATGAGCGCCGTCCTGTACCCTGTCCTCCTGCGTCATGTCATAAATGCCGTTCTTTCCGTCCCTTAACCCCTCCACAAACTGCCTCGGATTTAAAAAGACCGATTCCGTGGAAATGCTCTCCCTCTCCAGCCTGCGTATAAAGGCTGTGAGCTCCCGGTACCAGCCCTCCGTTCCCTTGACGGCTTCGCCGAGGCGCAACGGTTCGATTTGACTCCCTGCCTCATTTGGATGAGCCGCCTCATTGCACCCGGCTACAGGCTTGACATGATATTTCTTTTCATCCCAGTCCTCGTACAGCAGGCGAATAAAAAGCTGCTCCATGGTCATCTGCCTGACCCCGTGCACATCCAGGTCCGGCAGGACACCCGTTATATAATTAAGCAAGATCCGGTTGCTGCCCACAATATAGAAATCCTCAGGGCGGAAACGCTCCTGATAATTATACAGAATGTAGGATATTCTGTGCATTGCCACAGTGGTCTTTCCGGAGCCTGCAACACCCTGTACAATGATATTGTGATAGGGGGATTTGCGTATAATTTCATTCTGCTCCTTCTGGATAGTCGCCACGATCTCACCCAGCACCGCCTGCTTATTCTTGGAAAGATACTTCATCAGCAGGTCGTCGTTGGCCACAACCTCAGTGTCAAAATAGCCGATAAGCCTCCCTTCATCGATTTCATAGGTCCGCTTAAGCTTTAGATCGATGGGCAGCTTCTTCCCGTCCGGCGCAAGATAGCTGCATTTTCCCAGCCCGTTTTCATAATAGGCGTTTGCCACCGGCGCGCGCCAGTCCACTACTATCTGGTGAGTGCTGTCCTGCGAGATACCGCCCTTTCCGATATAGAGCGATTCCTCTATTCCCAGCGTATCATCCCAAAAAATGATTCTGCCAAAGTAAGGCTTTTTCTTTGCCTTCTCGTTTCTTGCCAAAGCCATTTTCATATGCTCGTTCAAGGTGATGGTGTTGTTCAAAAGTGTCCAAAGCTCCACATCATTGTCGTGGTAATGCTCCAGCATTTCATCAATTTCTGCCTGCATACGCTTTGTCTCCTGACCGTAATTTTCCAGGTTGTGCTCCACGATCTGAAGGGTCTGTCTCAGGTACTGTTCTTCCCACTGTCTGTCCGTATTGCGCATTTTCACTCCATTTCTGCGGCTGCCCTTTCCGGGCGTCTGCTGCTAATCTCCGTTTTTTTCTCAAATTGAGGCACATCCAATTCCTTGCCCCGCTTTTTGCCACGGGGTTATTGACTGTCACAGCTAAAAGTATACATGAAAGAGAAAAAAAAACTAGACTTTTCTTTTTATATGTGCTACAGTGGTATGTAGAATTTAACCTAAAAAAAGCTGTCAATAATATGACAGCTTTTTGACGTTATTACGGTTTGGTGCCGGCGTAAAGCACTTTAAGACTTTAAAGATCAGGCTATTATTATGGCGCGGCTTGCTCCGTATCCCGGGACAAGCGGTTTTTAGCGCTTTTTATCCCGGAACAAGGTGCTTTTTATCTTAAGGTAGTACAGTAAACCAGCCATATCGGCCAGCCCCCACCCTATGGGGATGGACCACCAGATTCCTGCAACCTTGATTTCGGGAACCGCCGACAGCGTGTAGGACAGCGCGACACGTGTGCCAAGGGAGATAACCGTAAGCACAACGGAAACCGCAGGTCTTCCAATCGCCCGGTAGAGCCCGTAAAACAAAAACAGGCAGCCGATTCCGAAGTAAAACGGCCCTATCGTATGCAGATACCGCACCCCCTCCTCAACAATATCCGTTTTCTCCGGGCTGACAAATATAAGCATAAGCGGCTTTGCCAGAAACCACAAGACCAGAGACGCTGCTGCGCAATAGGATATAACCGTCATTACCCCATATCTGATTCCCTTTCTGATCCGTCCGTTCTGTCCTGCCCCGGCATTTTGCGCTATGAAGGTGGAAAACGCGTTTCCGTATTCCTGAACCGGCATATAGGCGAAAGCGTCTATCTTTACCGCAGCCGCAAACGCCGCCATAACCGTAGTTCCGAAGCTGTTCACGATCCCCTGTACCATAAGGATACCCAGATTCATTACGGACTGCTGCAGGCATGTAAGGACGGAGTAATTGGCGATTTCCAGCATGCTGCGCCCTTTTATCCCGAAATGCCCAAACGCCCGCCTGACCTCCCGGCTTCTCGCCAGGGTATAGATCCCGATTCCAAAGCCGGATATATACTGGGACAGAATCGTTGCGATCGCCGCCCCGGCTGTGCCCTGGCTGTATACCGCCACGAGCAATATGTCCAGCCCGATATTCAACAGGGTGGATATTCCCAAAAAGACCAGAGGAATCACCGAATTTCCCAACGCCTTAATATACGCACCGAAGAAATTATATATGGCGACGGCAGGAATTCCCCAAAAAATAATAATCAGATAATCCCTGGTGATATCCTTAATCTCCGGGGGAATATTCATCCAGACCAAAATCCTGTCCACACCCAAAATCGACGCTGCCGTGAGCAGCACCGCTATAAGCGCCACCATTAAAAAAGAAGCGCAAATACTGTTTTCAAGCCCCTTTTCATCCTGTCTGCCAAAGCATAATGAAAATACCACTCCGCTGCCCATGCAGAGCCCCAGCAAAACGGATGTCAAAAACGTCATCAGCGCAAAGGCGGACCCCACTGCTGCCAATGCGTTGGAGCCCGCAAAACGCCCTACCACCCATGTATCCACAACATTGTATCCCTGCTGCAGTATATTCCCAAGTATCATGGGCAGCGCAAATAAACACATGGTCGGGAATACGGAACCCTTTGTCAAATCCTTCTGATTCATAATACCGTCAACAGTCTCCCCTGTGTGTCTGGGAACTGTTCTGTCAGTCCCCTTTTTCTTCCGCTCCTTGAGCTGATCAGCTGTCCCAGCGGATCTCGTATGCGGTGTACGCATATGCATAATGATAGCCCAGCTTCTGGGCCAATGCCACGGAAGCCCTGTTCTGGGCGTCCCAGCTGGGATATAAGCCTCTGTCAAGGCATTCCAGAATCAGCCTTGCTCCGCAGATCAACGCCAATCCCTTTCTTCTGTAATCCTTCCTGGTGTCTATTTCGATCTCTATGCCCTGCCTGTATACAGAATAGGAGGAGGCGCCGGCTACAATCTCTCCGTCTCTCAGGATCACAAAGCCCAGCCCATACCTGGCATATATATCGGAGGATTCAAACTGGACTACCAGATCCCTTGACCAGGGCTGTTCCCAGCACCGTTTATACAACGCCTCGTCTATGCTGTGCAGAGAATAGCCCTCCTGTATATTGCCGACGATTTGGCTCAGATATTTTCTGTCGAAAACATCCGCTTCCTTTTTTATGGCGTACCGCTCCACCTTTGTGGCGGCATTTTGATAAATGTCTTCTATCAGCTCCGCCCATTGTCCGTTCTGCGGAACCATGATTATAAAATTCTGCCCGCCCCCCGGCCTATATTTCACCAGATCCGGATTTGGGGCTCCCGCCAAAAAACAGAAATCTCCCAAAACCGCTATTGCCGAACCGGGGGCATCCAAATCGTCCGCATAAACCGCACCCATGACCTGCTCCTGTTCGTTTACGCCCTCCAGGCAGGTCCATATTAAGCTTTCCTCCCATCCCTCGAACAGCTTCTTTACGCAATCCGTATCCTCTATACGATACAACTCCAAGCCCTCCTCACCTGTTTGCCAGCTCCGTGGTGATCTCCTCCCAGCTCACATCCTTCTCCACCATCAGCACCATCATGTGATAGAGGAAGTCGCTGATTTCATATTTCACCTCGTTTGCGTTGGGATTCTTTGCCGCAATGACGATCTCGGTGGCCTCCTCGCCCAGCTTCTTAAGAATCTTGTCGATTCCCTTGTCAAAAAGATAATTGGTATATGAGCCCTCCTTGGGATGTACCTTTCTGTCCTTAATTACATTCAGCACCTCCTCAAAGACCGAAAGCGGGTTGTCCGCCACCTCATAGTCCTTTTGAAGGATCTGATTAAAGAAACAGCTTCTTGCGCCGGTATGGCAGGCGGCGCCCACCTGGGAAACCTTCGCCAGAATCGTGTCCATGTCGCAGTCCGCGGTCAGGCTTTTCACGTACTGGAAATGTCCGCTGGTCTCGCCCTTCAGCCACAGCTCGCTCCTGCTACGGGAAAAATAAGTCATCCTCCCGGTAGACAGGGTCCGCTGATAGGCTTCCTCGTTCATGTAAGCCATCATCAGCACCTCCGACGTGCGGTAGTCCTGCACGATGACCGGCACCATGCCGTCCGAATTTTTCTTAAAGTCTTCCCACCGGAAGGCCGCTTCAAAGCTCTCCACCGGAATATGATTCTCCCTGCACAGCTCCTTCAGGGTCAAAATCTCCCTGTAATTGTCATTGATAATATTTCCGGTGACCCCGCAAACATTGTCATGGGCAAAAATTTCCAGAAGCTTATTCAGCGCAAGCTCTCTTATCTGCACATAAAAGGGCAGGGATATGGCGCTCTCCGTCTCCCGTATCCGGTGCGGATTTAAAAGAATCAGCCCTGAGACATATTTCTCCAAAAGCTCCCTGTTTGCGGATAAAACCTCCCCAGCCGGCGCCGCGTTCCCGCCTCCAAGGGATGCAAGGATCTTATCTTTGCCGAATTTCAGGGAAACCTCCTCTGTGATTGCAATATTTCCTTCATTATCATAATCCAGTACCGCGCGCCTGCAGCCCGCATACAGCAGCTTCTTGATGTCCTCCATGCGTTTCACATTGCCCGCCCCGATCACATCCATCTCCGCCGCGGCACAGATTTCCTTGAGAACGTCCAACGCCGCCTCATGCTCCTCGTCCCCCCGGGACAAATCGAACACAATCAGCTCGTCGGCGTTATTCTGATTATATAAATCCACAAGCCGCAAGGGCTCCGTTTCCACTATGGCGGTATCGTCCAAGCCCTTAACCGCATGACCGTGGTACAGATAAATACAGGGCACGAATTTTTTGATTGTCATATGTATCTATTCGCCTTTCTTTTCCTACAGACTTCCCTTTGTGCTCAAAACATCCGTGACACGGCTGTCAAATCCCGTGGCCATGTCAAGCGCCTTTGCAAACGCCTTAAACATCGCTTCGATCATATGATGAGCGTTGACGCCGTCCAGCAGCTTGATATGCAGGTTCATCCCCGCACTGTAGGAAACCGCGTAAAAAAATTCCCTTACAAGCTCCGTGTCCAGCTCCCCCACCCTTTCCACAGGGAAAACACAGTCAAAATTCAGATAAGGCCTGCCGCACAGGTCCACCGCGCAGAGAACCAGAGCATCGTCCATGGGCAGGATAAAGGAGCCATAGCGCCGGATGCCCTTTTTGTCGCCGGCAGCCCTGGCAACCGCCTGCCCCAGCACAATGCCGGTATCCTCCACGGTGTGATGTCCGTCCACCTGCAAATCTCCCTTTACCCTGCAGTCCAGGTCAAAAAAACCATGCCTGGAAAAGCCCTCCAGCATATGGTCAAAAAAGCCTATTCCCGTGGAGATCTCCGCTCTGCCGCTGCCGTCCAGATTCAATGTAACGGATATGTCCGTCTCCCTTGTGGTTCTGTTTATTTCCGCCGTCCTGTTCGCCTCCGCCATTCTGTTTACCTCCGCTGTCCTGCTTATTTCCGCCTCGCTTCTTATACCTGCCGTACCGCCTGCTTCTGCTTTGCTGCTCTACCTGCCTCAGCTCACTTCCGACGCTCTGCCTGCTTATTCCTGCCGTACTGCCTGCTTCCGCTTTGCTGCTCATACCTGCCGCAGCTCACTTTTTACTCGTCATCCGCCTGCTCGAACCTTACCCTGACGCTGTTTGCGTGGGCCGTCAGTCCCTCGCCCTCCGCAAAGGTCTCAATGTCCTTATGTACCCTTTGAAGCGCCTCTCTCGAATAGGAGATAATGCTTGTCTTCTTGATAAAGTCGTCCACGTTTACCGGCGAGAAGAACTTTGCCGTTCCGTTGGTGGGCAGGATGTGGTTGGGACCCGCAAAATAATCTCCCAGGGGCTCGGACGCATATTCTCCCATAAAGATTGCCCCCGCGTTGCGGATCTTTGTCATAATCTCAAAGGGATTGGCCGTCAAAATCTCCAGGTGCTCAGACGCGATTTCGTTCACGGCATCTACGGCGTCCTGCATGGATTCCGCCACCAGAATATAGCCGTAGTTATCCAGGGATTTCCGAATAATATCCTTTCGCGAAAGCTCCTCCGTAAATATGTCCACCTGTGCCGACACCTTCTCTGCAAGCTCCCTTGACGTTGTGATAAGGATAGCGCTGGCAAGCTCGTCATGCTCCGCCTGGGAGAGCAGGTCTGCCGCCACATACCGGGGATTTGCCGTCTCGTCGGCAAGCACCAGTATCTCGCTGGGACCTGCAATGGAATCAATGCTTACATAGCCGTAAACCGCCTTCTTCGCCAGCGCCACAAAGATGTTGCCGGGACCGGCAATCTTATCCACCTTGGGAACGGACTCCGTGCCAAAGGCAAGAGCGGCAATGGCCTGGGCGCCCCCCACCTTGTAAATGGTATCCACTCCCGCGATGTCCGCCGCAACAAGGGTGCCGGGATTGACCTGCCCGTCTGCCCCGGGAGGGGTCGTCATAATGATCTCTCCCACTCCAGCAACTCTGGCGGGAATAACATTCATAAGGACGCTGGAGGGATAAGCCGCCTTGCCGCCGGGCACATAGACGCCTGCCCTTGCAATCGGGGTAATTTTCATTCCAAGGATGGTGCCGTCCTCCTTCGCGTCAAACCAGCTGTTCCGCAGCTGCCTGGCGTGAAAGGCTCTGATGTTTTCCGCGGATCTTCTGATCACCTGAACCAGCCCCACATCCAGCTTCGTGTAGGCATCTTCGATTTCCTGCCTTGTCACCCTGATATTTTCCGGGGTCAGCGCATATTTATCAAACTGCAGCGTATAGTCAAAAACCGCACTGTCCCCCTTTGCCTTCACATTCTCTATGATGTCGTTCACGACAGACTCATACTGAGAATAATTGTTAGGGCTCCTTTTTAACAGATCGTTTAATATATCCTGTCTGACTTCTTTGGTCAATTCTATTATCCGCATTTTTGCTCCTATCTGCGCTATAGTGCGCATGCCAATCCATATTCCGTGTCTGCTCCCTGACGCGTGCCTGGGCACACCTCAGATCAGGAATTGATCAGCCCCCTGACTCTGCCCACAAGCTCCTTGATGCGTTCCCTTTCCATCTGCATGCTGACCGGGTTGACAATCATCCTTGCCGACAGGGGACACACCTCCTCCAGCACCTCCAACCCGTTCTCCCGCAGCGTGGAACCGGTTTCCACAATGTCCACGATCACATCGGAAAGCTCCACCAGCGGTCCCAGCTCCACCGAGCCGTTTAATTTGATGATATCCACGGTCTGATGCTTTTTGTTATAAAAATAATCCTTGGCAATATTGGGGTACTTGCTTGCCACCCGGATTCGCTCATGATGCAGCAAAAGCTCCCTTGCGGAGGCGGGACCGCAGACGCACATGCGGCATTTGCCGAAGCCCAGATCCAGCACCTCGTACACATTGCGGTTTTCCTCCATCACGGTATCTCTGCCCACGACCCCTATATCCGCCGCGCCGTATTCCACATAGGTGGGCACATCGGGTCCCTTTGCCAGAAAGAACCTCAGCTTCAGCTCCTCATTGGCATAAATCAGCTTTCTGGAATTTTTATCCTTCATCTCCTGGCAGGTAATGCCTATTTCCTCAAAAAGCTCCAGCGTTTTATATGCAAGACGCCCCTTCCCCAGGGCAAAGGTCAAATATCTGTCCTCACTCATTCACGTCGTTCCTCCTGTTCCGGCTCCCGGTTACGGAAGCCTGTTCCGGCCGTTTCACCTCAGCCTCCCCTTAAAAGCCTCATTATGACAGGACGCCTCATTTGCTACATTTACAAGCGCCGCCGCAATTCCTTTTCTGCGAAGCTCCTGTACCTCTGCCAGCTTTTCCTGATAATCCTCCGGTCTGTAGGGTACGATCTTAACCGCCTCCGGCAGAGGAAGGTCTACCTTCTGCCTGGACAGCGCCTCAAGAATACTGTCAACCACCACGCAGAAGCCAACCGCGGGAGCCTCCTTCCCGAATTGGTGAAGCAGTCTGTCATATCTGCCGCCCTTCACAATGGCTTCCCCAATCCCGTAGGTATAAGCCTTGAAAATCACTCCGGTATAATATTTATACTTACTCAGCATACCCAGGTCAAAGGATATATAATCCGCCACACCATACAGCCTCAGAACCTGATAAAGCTTCCGAAGCCGCTCCAACGCCCCGAAGGAACGGGCATTGCCTACCATGGACTCCGCCTCGTCCAGGGAACCCATGTCCCCGAACATATCCGCAACCTTTAAAAGCCTTTCACGGTAAGGCTCAGGCACCTCTCTCTCCTCCAGCAGCTCCTGGGCCGCAAAATAATTTTTGCCGGAGATAAACGCTCTCAAATCGGTTTCCGTCTCCTCATCCAGACCTGCGTCCTCACACAGACCCTTAAAATATTCCACCTCTCCAACGGATACCTGAAAACGCGTTAAGCCTGTGCTCAAAAGCGCGTGCACCACCATGCTGATCATTTCCGCATCCGCCTCCACGCTGGGATCTCCGATCAGCTCCGCGCCCATCTGCGTGACCTCCTTCAGCTTACCCCGCAGGTTTGAGGTGTTTGTAAAGGTATTTCCCATATAGCTGAAGCGCAGGGGCACCTGCTCCTCACAGAAATATTTTGCCGCGCATCTCGCAATGGAAGGCGTAAAGTCCGGGCGCAGCACCAGCGTGTTGCCCTCCTTGTCAAAAAATTTATACAGCTCCTTGCTGGGAGTCGTGCCTATCTCCTTGGAAAATACGTCAAAAAACTCAAACACAGGAGTCTGTATATCCTCATATCCATACAGTCTTAAGGATTCGTGCAGCCTGCTCTCCACATGCAGCTTCCGCGCATATTCCTTTCCGTAAATATCCCTAACTCCCTCGGGAGTGTGCAGCAATTGTTTACTCATATATGCAGCCTCTCTCTTTCTATAATGCTTTTGTCCTGCCAGGATCGTATCTGCCTCTTTATTGCACCGTCAAGAAACATGACACAGTTTTATTTACAGGAAGCTACTTCTTTACTTTAGCGCGATAACGAGTTAGCGCAACATATCGATATTGCAGCAGCGAATTAAACCAAAGTATACCCAAAGAAAGCAAGTCTGTCAAGCCCCTTTACGCCCTTCTCTCAAAATAATGCGCCGCCGTCACGCAGCGTAAACCCGGCGAGCTCACCTGTCCTCCCTGTCGTCCAGATCCTTCTGCAGCATGTCCAGATACGGCACAAGAATTCCGTGCTTGGACGGCATGACATACTCCGGATTCAGCTCCTCATAGCGAAAGCTTTTTCTGCCGCCCTCCTGGGCACGGTTCCAGAAAAACAGCAGCATTTCCAGCGGAAGATAGTACATCACGTCCTTATGGGTATAATAAATCAAAAAAAAGGCAATGCCCCCCTGCTTTTCAAATCTTTGCATAAAGTTTACCTGGTGCTCATGGATATTCTGCAGGGCAAAGGTGTCCGCGGCGCACTCCTTTGCGTCGAAGCAGACCGGCAGCCCCTGCACGGCGCCGATATAGTCAACGGTACTTTTCTGGTCAAAATAGGCGAGGGTAATCTGACGGTTCTCCTTGTCTATCTTAATGGGCGTAATGGGCGTGGGTATCTTCTGAATCAGAGCAAGCCCCGCCTCCGCATACCTTTCATTTGTTCTGTTGATCATTTCCTCCAGTGTGGAACCCCTGAGCCCCCTTGAATTCCATGTTGCCATAATTACTCATTCCTGCCGCCTGTAAATAATATTGTTTTCCCGCACCAAAGCTCCTCGGAGAAACTCCGATGCCATACCAGTCCAATTATATGATTCAATCTCCGTTTTGCCAATACTTCCATGGAAAGTCTTTCTTCCATTAATAACCATTCCGGCCCTGCGGATAAGCTTAATAATACGCCTCACCGGCACGCCAGCCCCAGGGCATCCTGAATCTGTAAAAAAGCGCCGGAACAGGGCGCGGATATTTTCATCCCGCTCAGCGCTGCCCCCACGCCTTCTGCCTCCTGGGGAAATTCCACCCGACAGGCATGCAGCAGCTGGCAGGACAGCCCAAAGCCTTCCCTGAGACGTTTATTTACGGCGGCATTCCCGTACTTGAAATCGCCAACCAGAGGATAACCGATACCCGCAAGATGTGCGCGTATCTGATGGGTTTTCCCCGTTATCAGCTCCACCTCCAGAAGTGTGCAATCCAGGGAAGCCGGATTTTCCCCACCGCCCGGTGCCGGCTGCCCCAAAGCGGCAGGCGGCACCGCTTTCCTATGCCCAATGCTTTTGTTACGCTGCATATGATTCCACGCCAGAGGCGTATAGGCCGTTTGGATAAGCACTGCTTCCCGGGAAGCCCTGTCTTCAGCCTCCCAAACCGTCACACGGTTTTTCTGCGTGTCCTTTTCCAGATATCCGTTTATGGTCTGCGGTTCTCTCAGACAGCCCACACAGATGGTTCTGTAAAACTTTCTTATGGTCCGTTCCCTGATACAGCGGCTCAGATACTGTGAACCGGCAAGGCTCTTTCCGCAGAGCACGATACCGCTGGTATTTCTGTCCAAGCGGTTGCAGACCGAAGGCCGGAAGGTTTGCAGCTCCTTTTCAAACAAAGGCTCACGCTCCAGCAGATAGCCGGTCAGCCACTCGTTTAAGCTGCAGTCCTTTTTGTCCGCCTTTTGGGTCAAAATACCCTGGGGCTTATTCAAAACCAGGATATTATCATCCTCATAGAGGACGGTGATTCCGCGCAGCAGCTTATACGCCCTCCGGGCCTCTTTCACAAACATTGCTTCCGCTTCATCATGCCGCGAGGCTTCGTTATTCATCAAAGCCGCGGGGGAC
Source organism: uncultured Acetatifactor sp. (assembly GCA_910578215.1). GTDB lineage: Bacteria > Bacillota > Clostridia > Lachnospirales > Lachnospiraceae > Acetatifactor. Next base: position 73,404 of record CAJTPH010000003.1, read on the forward strand.
TGCTCCCGCCCGGAAAACTTCGCAAGGGTCTCCTGGGAGAAGAAAAATGCCACCGTGTCGTCAAGCGCCAGTATCTCCGACCCTTCCGCTTTTCTGCCGTTCAGGGTAATATTTTTCTTTCGCAGCATCTTATATAAAAAACCGTTTCCCGCATTGGGAAGATATTTGTGCAAAAACTTATCCAGGCGCTGCCCCGCCTGATTGACGCCAATGGTAACTGACTGCATAACGCTCCTTGAAATGTCTTTCTTCTATGAAAATCTTTTCTTCATTATGATGCTATAAAGCCACACTCTTTAAGGTGTTCATAACCGCAAGGCTTCTCGGCGGCTCCGCCTCCAACGCCTTCATCTGTTCAAGCCTCTCCGTATATTTCTCCAGGTTTTTATAGATCTTTACCGTCACGTCCCTGTGTCCGTCCATGCTTAAAATATTGCCGATATGTCCATAGAATTCATTTTCGTTAAACCCGGGATCATATTCCGCATAACCGCACACCGTATTGCCGCACACGGCAAGGTGGCTTACACAGTAATTCTTTTTATAGGAGGTAAACACCATGTCATACAGGCAAAACAGCCCCTGGCTGTGCTGCTCGATTTTTTCTGCCGCCCGGACACTGCAGCTCTTAAAGCGCATGAACATAACGGCGCTCACGGCGCTTTTACTGGCGGGCAGACAGCCCAGAATAGCCACAATGCTCAACAGGTTTGCACGTCTTCCGGTGTGAAGCAGCCCCGCTGCAAACAGCGAAACGGATACGGCAAAATAGAGCACGGTTCTCGCTATCTCATATTTTTTCTGGCTGTCCAGGTAATTCTTTGTCCCCCTTGCGTCTGCAAGGGAGAACATTCTTTTCAGCTGCATTTTACTATAACCCTTTCTGTACGGTATCTCATTATTTACAGACCCTTCATTTTCATAAGCTCCATTACCTTAAAAATGGCTCCGTGGGGCACCGCCCTTGAAAGTACATGAAACGCCTTAATGGGAAGGCTGCACACGGACAAGGGGCGCTTTAAATAAGAATCTCTCAGGGCCAGCGCCACAACGCTCCCGGCGCTGACCATGGTATATTTCTTCACAGACAGGGTGGAGCCGGTTGATTCCGCAATGTCAAAAAACGGAGTATCCACCGGACCGGGGCAGACACTTGTGACATAGATACCAGCGCCCTTCAGCTCCTGCCCCAGCGCCCTGGAAAAGCTCAGGACATAAGACTTGGTAGCCGCATAGACCGCAAAATCCGGCTGGGGAAGGAAGGCCGCGCTGGAGGCAAGCTGGATGATACGGCTGCCCCTTCTCATATAGGGTATCATGCGATGGGTCATATCCGTCAAGGCCTCACAGTTTAAGCGGATCATGCCCAGCTCACCCTCCGGCTCCTGTTCACAGAAATAGCCCATCAATCCATATCCCGCGCAGTTGATCAGCATCCGCACGGCGGCATTCTGCTCGATGACAATGTCCTCCAGAAAGTCTAGAGCCGAACTGCTTGTGATATCCAGAGGAAGGATTCTTGATTTGTGCCGCAGCTGCTTGGACAGCCGTGAAAGATGCTCCTCGCGCCTGGCAATCAGCCAGAACTCGTCGATATTGTCAAAACCGTCATCCATCTGTCTGGCGAATTCCATGCCGATTCCGGAGGAAGCGCCTGTGATTATAATAATATTTTTCATCTTTTCAGCCTTTCTGTTTTTATTTTTATTATAAATCTATTGTGATTTCGGAGTTTTACAATCGGATGCCTTACTTTCTTACTGCCTTATTGGTAAAGCTCATTTATCTTTTATAATGATTGCCCCATAAGCGTCAAGTCCTGTTTTTCTTGGAATGTACATTGCGTATGGTCTTCCTTTTAGCTCTTTTTTTCGGCGCATCCAAGGGATTCTCACCCAATGCCCCGCTTCCCCCTGTGTTATGATTCCCCTTCACGGCACGGCTCACCCTCATATCATGGTTTATTTTTGCGTCATGCCCCATTTTCTGGTCAGGCTTCGTCCTTGTATCATGATTGGTTTTGTCGTAATTCGTCTTGGCTGCATAATTCGTCTTCGCCTCATGAACCGCCTTTGCTTCACGACCCATCTTCCTGTCAGACCCCGCCCTGATATCGGCATTCTTTCTCGCGCCATGGTCCCCCTTCGCATCACGGACTGGGTTTCGGGGACGGATCAGGCACCTTTTGTCATATCCGATCAGGTCCGTGCGCCCCGCCATGGTCAGCGCCTCATAGACAAGCTCGTAGTTTTTGGGGTTGCGGTACTGTATCAGCGCCCTCTGCATGGCCTTTTCATGGGGATTTCTGCACACATATACCTCCCGGCCGTCCCTGGGATCGATTCCCGTATAATACATAACCGTGGAGGCGGTTGACGGCGTGGGATAAAAATCCTGTACCTGCTCCGGCATATAGCCCAGATCCCGTAAATATTCCGCAAGCTCCACCGCCTCCTTTAAGGTGGAGCCGGGATGGGAGGACATTAGATAGGGCACGAGAAACTGCTTCATGCCAAGCTCCTCATTCAGCTTTTTGTACTTTTTCACAAACCTTTCATAGACCGCATTCTCAGGCTTTCCCATGTGCTTTAATACCGCGTCGGAAATATGCTCCGGCGCCACCTTGAGCTGCCCGCTGATATGATACTGCACAAGCTCCCTGAAAAAGGTATCGTCGGAATCGGCAAGAAGATAATCAAACCGGATGCCTGAGCGCACAAATACCTTTTTTACCCCCGGAAGGGCACGAAGTCTGCGCAGAAGCTCCAGATAATCGCCGTGGTCAACATGGAGATTTTTGCAGGGCTTCGGAAACAGGCACTGCCTGTTTTTGCAGACACCGTAATTCAGCTGCTTTTCACAGGACGGATGTCTGAAATTTGCCGTGGGACCGCCAACGTCGTGGATATAGCCCTTAAAGTCAGGTTCCCCGGTCAAAAGCCTTGCCTCCTCAATGATAGACTCGTGGCTTCTGGTCTGGACGGTACGCCCCTGGTGAAAGGTCAGGGCGCAAAAGCTGCAGCCGCCAAAACAGCCTCGGTTGCTTATCAGAGAAAACTTGATCTCCGAGATGGCCGGCACGCCTCCCTGCTCCTCATAGCTGGGATGATAGGTGCGCATATAGGGCAGGGCGTAGACGCTGTCCATCTCCTCCGTGGTAAGCGGCGGCTGGGGCGGATTCTGCACCACATACACGCCGTTGGGATACCCTTCTATCAGCGGTTTCCCCGTGCAAAAGTCCGTGTTTTCGCTCTGAATCCCAAAGCTCCTGGCATAAAGCGCCTTATCCGCAGTCATCTCGTCATAGCCCGGCAGCATCACCGGCTGATAAATGCCGGAAATATCCTTTGTGCGGTACACGGTTCCCTGTATAAAGGTGATATCCCGGACCGCAATGCCGCTGTTCAGAGCATCCGCAATCTCCACAATGGATTTCTCCCCCATCCCGTAGGAAATCAAATCCGCCTGGGCGTCCAGAAGAATGGAACGCTTGAAGCTGTCAGTCCAATAGTCATAATGCGCCATCCTGCGCAGGCTTGCCTCAATGCCCCCGATAATAATGGGAATATCCCTGTAGGTGCGGCGGATGAGATTTCCATAAACCACCGTGGCATGGTCGGGGCGCTTCCCCATTTTGCCCCCCGGCGTATAGGCATCCGAGGCCCGGCGCTTTTTGGACACGGAATAATGGTTGACGCAGCTGTCCATATTGCCGCCGGAAACCAGAAAGCCCAGCCGAGGGCGTCCCAGCACGGCAATGCTTTTGTCGTCCCTCCAGTCAGGCTGCGAGATAATGCCCACCGTATACCCGTGCGCCTCCAGTACCCTGCTGATAATAGCATGCCCAAAGGAAGGATGATCCACATAGGCATCTCCTATCACATATACAAAATCCAGCTGTTTTATTCCTCGTTCCCTCATATCCTCCGCGGATATGGGCAAAAATCGGCGTTCCATTATAGCTCCATACCTTTCCGTACATTCTAACATGCCGCTGCCCTGGGTAATCCGGAATGCAAATCCCCCTGCATATCCGTATGCAGCGCCCGGTTCTTCTCACATCAGTTCCCCATACGATTCGATATAATAGTCGGCAAGGGCCTTCTTTTCTTCCCTCACATACATGGAATAGGCGTCCTCCACCGCGCAGACCCTCATGCCGGCGTTTTTACCCGCCTGAATGCCGGCAAGGACATCCTCAAATACAAGACAGCGCTCCGGCAGGACCTGAAGCTGCCTTGCTGCGGCAAGGTATACGTCGGGCGCGGGCTTGCCCCTCTCCACGTCGCAGCCGGTCACAATGCTGGCAAAATAGTCCTGAAGACGATGTACCTGCATAATGTTTCCAACCAGCTCCCTGGAATTGCTGGTGGCAATGCCCAGCTTGATGCCGCTCTCCCGGCAGCCCTCCAGGAATGCCGCCACACCCGGCTTTAAGGGGACCTGGTTTGCATATTTATCCCATGCCATCCGGTTCCAGTCCGCCTTGATTTTATCCAGAGAATCCTCGATGTGGAAATTTTCCTTGAAATAAAGAGCCGTTTCATGGAAGCTCATACCCTCAATTTTCGACTGAAGATTTTCCGGCAGAGGAATGCCAAAGCCCCCAAGGTATTCGATATCAATCTCCCTCCAAAGCCACATGGAATCCACAAGGGAGCCGTCCAGGTCAAAGATAACCGCGTCTATATCCTCTAACATCTTATGCTTCATGCAGGCTGTCCACCTCCTGTTCCGTCAATTCTCTGTATTCTCCGGGCTTTAAGCCTTGATCCAGAACCAGCCCTCCAAAGCCCACCCGCTCCAGGGCAAGCACCCGGTTCCCCACCGCCCGCAGCATGCGCTTCACCTGGTGAAATTTTCCCTCGTGAATAGTCAGAAGTATTTCCCTGTCAGACAAAATCTCCACCCTTGCAGGCAGGGTGTGCCATACCGCCTCACCGGGACAGGCCCCCGCATGGGAATGGCCTTCTTCCATGGAATGGCTTTCTTCCATTATGTCCACGCCCTGCTCAAGCCCGGTCTTTTCCTCCTCCGACAGGGGATGCTCTATTGTGACCCGGTAGACCTTGTCCACATGCCTTTTGGGCGAGAGCAGCCTGTGGGACAATTCCCCGTCGTTGGTAAGAAGCAGCAGTCCCGTGGTGTCCTTGTCCAGCCTGCCCACCGGAAAGATATCCCTTAAAGCATCCTCCCCAAGAAGCGACACCACCGTCTCCGCAGTGTTGTCCCGGGTAGCGGATACAACGCCGGCAGGCTTGTTTAACATATAATAGACAAATTTCCGGTAATGCAGAGACCGTCCCTGAAAGCATACACGGTCGCTTAGCTCGTCTATCCTTCGCCCTGCATCCCGCTCCGTCAGTCCGTTTACCGTCACCAGCCCCTGACGGAGCGCCGACTTCACCTGACTTCTGGTCCCAATATTCAGTTCGCTTAAAAATCTGTCAAGACGCATATTTTATCCCTATACTGTTTTCGTGCGCTCCGGCAGCCCTGGGGCGCCGTATGCCAAACCGCTACAAATATCTTCTAAAATGCCGTCCGCACCCATATTCTTTATCAGATAGCTTTCTCAGATCGAGGCGTTAAAATGATTTTTCTCAGTATCCTTTTTATTATATTGGTTTTCTGTATTCTAACAAATTCAGCACTCAGCTTATCCTATGCCAGAATGGGGCTTGAACTGTGGTTTCAAAAAATGATACCCACTCTGCTTCCTTTTATGATTTTATCAGGAATCATGGTACGGCTAAAGCTGACCGAAAAAATTTCCATGATTGCCTATCCGGTCATCCGCCCTGTATTCAGAGTGCGGAAAAATGTCTGTTATGCTATGCTGATGGGCTTTTTATGCGGCTTTCCCATGGGGGCTAAGGTCGTGGACGATCTGTACAGCAGAGAAATGATAACCAGACGCGAGGCGGAATACCTGCTTTCCTTCTGCAACAACATCGGACCGGTCTACTTCTGCGGCTTCGTGCTGCCGCTGCTGGAAAGGCGGCTTGCCTTTCCCTACCTTTTAGGAATGTATGGCATCCCGCTTGTCTACGGGCTGATACTTCGTTATACCCTTTACCGAGACCTGACGCAGGAAAGCAGAACCCCGCGGCTTCACCAAAGGGAGCTGGCAGCCTGCGAATTTCCCGGAAATTCCGCCTTCGCAAAGACGCTGACCGCCTGCGAGGCTGCCGGAAGCCCCTCTTTCGCAAAAGCTCCGGCCCGTAAACCCACCGGGAATCACAGCTTCACAGAACGGCTTCTGGAAGCGGTCAACAGCTCCGTTTATTCTTCCGTCCAGAGCAGCCTGATGCTGGGCGGATACATGATCCTGTTTAATCTGCTCAACCTGCTCCCTCACCTGCTGACAAGACGGCCGCCTGTTTTTATTGCCCCGCTGCTGGAAATTACGGGAGGACTCAGCATGCTGCAGACCACCCTGCCGCTCTACAGCCTGCTTGTGCTGTCCTTCGGCGGCATCTCCTGTATTGCACAGACCTACAGCTGTATCGGGCAGTCGGATCTTTCCATAACACAGTATGTATTACATAAAATCGTCCTGACCCTGTTAAACGCCCTGTTCTACCTTGGCTGGTTTCTTTTGGCTCCCCAGTCCTTCCTGCACTGAATCCGTCTGTGCCGCCGCTAACGCTTCCTGCGATTGCGGTCGGCAAGGCTCTGGAATATAAAAATCACCACGGAGAGCAGAACCAAGGAAAGCAGGCACGCCAATATAAGCTTTACCAGACTGAACTGGGACTTTGCGGACGTTTCTTCTATAGCCGCATCCACCGGAATCATCAGGATATTCTGATTTTCGTCCCTGAGCTCTGCCCCGATTTCTTCTTTTGAGATTTCTTCTTTTGAGATATCTTCCGTGGAGATCACTTGTTGCACCGAATTGTTTCCCGATACGCCTTCCGGCTTCCCGGAAACGGCTCCTGCGCTTCCTATGACGTCTGCCGAGGTCTTCTGGGAAACATTATTATAAAAAACCTGGGGGCTGTTATAAGAATTACTGTTACTGTAGAAGTCATACATATTATACGCGCGCACAACCACCTGCGGAGTGACGCCGGCGGGTACGGCTATATCCAGAATAAAGGTATCGGAATAGCTGCCGGTCAGTGTGTCGCTCTCCGGCCACGCCTCCCTGGGGCCGAAGGTGTTCCCCCCGTCCAGGCTGTAGCTGTAATATAAAAGGGCAGAGTCGTAATCTGCCGCAGACACAGACAGAGTGAGTACTCCCGCATCATAATCCGCCCTGATAAGTTCTATCTGGCACACATCCGGCGCTGTCTGGTCCTGCTCGGTAAGCGGGGCAACGGCGCTTTCGTCTGCCTCTGCAAGCTGGTAATCGGAATAATCCACGCCTAAAGCGCTGCTTTTTAAGCCAAAATATTTCGCAACGGCATCTGCGTCCGCTTTTCCGAAGGCAGCAAGCTTTGCGTCGTCGGAGCAGAAGCTCTGATCCCGTTTCTCGTCCACATGGCAGTGCTCTAAAATCATTGCCGGAATTTCCAAAGCTACGGATTCTCTGATAATGCCGTAATAATCCCCCCTGTCACCCAGCCTGGTCTTTACGCCCCTGACAAGCAGCCCCATTTCCCGCATGTTTTTCAGAAATTCACAGCCGAACTGGTAGCCGTAGGCATTGTAAGGAGCCACTGTGGAGACCCATGCCTCCGCCCCAAAGCTCTCGTGCGTTTCCGAGGCGTTATAATGGATGCTGAACAAAAAATCCGCATCAAACGATGCCGCAATTTCCGCCCTTTCCTTCAGCGAAAGCTTCTGGTCGCCGGTTCTGGTCAGATGTACCTCCACATTTTCATACAAAGCAAGCTCATCATACATTGCCTGAGCCGTAACCATAGTCATATGCTTTTCTTCGTGGTCGTTTTCCGTGGTTCCAAGATTATCGCCGCCATGTCCCGGGTCAATCACAATGACGATCTTCTCTCCCGTTTCCTGCAGCCTTGCCGCCCGCGCAGCAGGCGCAGGCTCTGTCAACGCAAGACATAGCGCCAGAATACAGATCCCCGCAAATTTTCGGATATAATAATGCATAAACCCGCCTTTCACAAAACGGAATATAAAACAGTAGAACCAGCCTCCTTGGGCTGATGCTGGGAAGCTGATTCCTTTTTATTATATTAACGAACTGTTTTTCTTTTTCCAAAAGCTATTTTATCAATAGTATTTTAAAGTTTTTTTATCTAATGTTTTTTATCAAATGTTTTTAATGAAAATATGTAATATCCCATTCGTATTATTTTTCTTCCATGGATTCCTCAAGTGCGCTTTCTTCCACCGCTTCCTCCGCCGATTGGAAAGCCCTTCTGTTCGCCTGTATCACATCTCTGTACTGTCCCAGGGAGCCAAGCAGATTTTCAAAATTCACCGAAGCGGACTGAATGGCCGAGACAATAACCGTCTCCAGCTCCGCAAGCCTGTCCTCCGTGTACTGCGCCGCCTGCATACGCAGCTCATTCGCCTCGATAGTAGCCTTGTCCAAAATCTCCTGCGCCTGCTGGACGGCAAGCGTAATCACCTGGTCCGCCTGGGCGTGAGCCTGCTGCATCACCGCGTGTTCGCTTAAAAGCGCCGTTGTCTGAGCCGTTGTCTGGTCGATCAGAGCCTTGGATTGGTTGGTCGCATCGTCGATCAGACTCTGCGCTTTCGCACGCGCATCATTTAAAATTGCCTCTTTATTGCTGATAATCTTCTGGTATCTCTTAATTTCATCGGGAGTCTTCATGCGCAGCTCACGCAGCAGCTCGTCTATTTCATCCTTGTTGACGATAATTTCCGAGTTGGACATAAACTTTGGCTTACAGCTTTCTATGTATTCCTCTAATTCGTCTATCAGTTGCTCAATTCTGCTGTTCATAGTTTCTCCTTCTTACTTACTGAAATTTGGGGCTATAATGAAGGGATTATGGGCCTTCCTTTTATCAATGCTGCACCTTTTGTACGTTATATTTTTGATAGATCATATCCGCAACAAAATCAGGCACACACTGGCTGATGTCCCCGCCAAAGCTTGCAATCTCCTTTACGCTGGAGGAACTGAGATATGCATACTCCAGGCTCGTAGTTAAAAACATGGTGTCAAGCTTTCCGCCTGAAAGCTTCCTGTTGGTCTGGGCAATCTGCAGCTCATACTCAAAATCCGTGATCGCCCGCAGTCCCCTGACAGCAACATGAAGATTATTTTCGGCGGCATAATTAATAAGCAGACCGCTGAAGCTGTCCACCTGGACATTCGGAATATCCTCCGTCGCCTTCTTTAATATATTAACACGTTCTTCCACAGAAAACAACGGGGTCTTTCCCTGATTATTCAAAACACTGACAATCAATACGTCAAAAATCTCTGAAGCGCGCCTAATGACATCAAGGTGCCCGTATGTAACCGGGTCAAAGCTCCCCGGATAAACTGCTCTTTTCATGACATACCCTCTTATTTTTGGTTTTATCCATCCATTATACGGCTGTATGGTGACCGCTGCAGCAGTCCGCCATGCATCGCCTCCCGGTAGCGGGCCGGCTGAAAACTGCGCCGCTGCTACTGCTTTCTCAGAAACACATGCTTGTTGGACTTATAGCATTTTTCTCTTACGACATAAAAGCCCGATTCCTCCGCCCACGAAAAATCCGCCTTAACCGCCGCCTCCACAATTATAACGGTATCTTCCGTCACATACCGTGCCGACCTGAGTATGTTCAGGACATCCTTTTCATATTCACAGCCATAGGGAGGGTCCATGAAAATGATATCTGCCGCTTTCTCATTAATGCTGTTCAGGGCGCTGCAAACATCCTGCTTTATTACTATAGCACGATTCTCCATTTTCGTAAACGAAAGATTTTGTCGAATACACGAAATCGCTTTCTCGGAATTCTCGACAAAATATGCCTTTTCTGCGCCCCGGCTCAACGCTTCTATACCGATTCCGCCGCTTCCGCTGTACAAATCCACAAACACGCTGCCCGGAACGTCCGCCTGCAGCATATTGAACAGGGTTTCCTTGATCCTGTCCGTGGTTGGCCTGGTGTCCATACCCTCCGGTGTCTTCAGCGGAAGACTTCTGGCCGTTCCCGCGATTACTCTCATAAATACCTCCTTATACCCGTATCTTAGTTCCCTTGCCGTCCCTCTTTGCGGGCTTTAAATTGTTCAGGATAACCTGCTTTCCCTTATATTCAATGGCAGTCTCCACAGTATTTTGGATAAAATAAACGTTTTCCACCGCATCCTTCGCGCCGAGCTTCATGCCGCGGACCCCGATTGCGCCCTTTTTCTTTTCGGGAATTTCCTCAATGGAAAACCGCAGGAAAAATCCCTCCTTTGTCTGCAGGACTATGCTTCTCTGCTCCATCAAAGACACCACCCGCACCACCCGGTCTCCCTCCGCAAGCTTGGTAGCCGCCACCGTGCGTTTGGACACGTCAAATTCCCCGCCGTCCACAAGCTTGAGCATGGCCTGACGGGTGGCAAAGATCACCTGCCTTAAATTCAGCTCCGTCTGGCTTGTGGCATAGATAATGGTTTCCTTCTCGGAATTGAAATTACTGACATTATCCACGGGAACTCCCTTATCCCTGAATTTTCCGTAGGGCAGGTCGCTCATCTTGATGGTATGCAGCTGACCGGTATCGGTGAAAAGACATACCTTTCCTGTATTCCTGCAGATAAACACAAAACGGTTCTCCGCGTCGGCGGTCTCCCTGTTGCGCTCATAGGTACCCAGGTCCACGGTTTTCGCATAGCCGAAACGATCCATCAGGAACACCAGGTCCGTCTCCTCCACCTCTTTTTCCCTGTAGACGGCTTCCCCGGCATTTTCAATGGCAGTACGCCTTTTTCTCCCGTATTCTCTCTTGTATTGATCCAGCTCGTTTATGATTACCTGCGCCATGGATTCCCTGCGCTCCAGAATATCCTCATAGCGGAAGATATTCGCCATGGTTTCCTCATGCTCGTTGATAAGCGCCTCTATTTCCAGACCGATCAGCTTGTACAGCCTCATTTCCAGAATCGCGTTCGCCTGCTTCTCGGAAAACATCAGCTGCGCCGCCATCACCCTGGACTCCTTGGACTTGAATTTAATGCCGTCCACCTTGCCCTCCACCAGACATGCCTTGGCCATGTTCCGGTCCTTGGAGCCGCGCAGGATTTCAATGATCAGATCGATGACATTGCACGCCTTGATCAGACCCTCCTGAATCTCCTTCTTCTCCCGCTCCTTCGCCAGCAGGCTGGTGTACTTTCTGGTTGCAATCTCAAACTGAAAATCAATGTTTGCCTTTAACACCGCCTTCAGCCCCATCGTCTCCGGCCTGCCGTCCTTGATGGCAAGCATGTTGACCCCAAAGGTATCCTCCAGACGGGTCTTCTTATAGAGAAGATTAACAAAATTCTCCGCGTCGGCATCCTTCTTCAGCTCGATTACAATGCGGATGCCCTCCTTGGAGGACTGATTGGAAATGTCCACCACGTCCATGGTCTTTTTTGTTTCCACCAGCGCCGCCACATCGGACAGAAATTTTGAAATGTTCATGCCGATCATGGTATAGGGAATTTCCGTGATAACCACATTGGTCTTGCCGCCCTTGAGCTGTTCAAATTCCACCCTGCCCCGGAGCTTGATCTTGCCTGTCCCCGTCTCGTAAATGTTCAGCAGCTCGTCCTTGTTGGTTACAATGCCGCCTGTGGGGAAGTCCGGTCCCTTCACATGCCGCATCAGCTCCCTTGTGGTAATATTTTCATCCAGCATACACGCCTTCATTGCGTCGATGACCTCCCCGAGATTGTGGGGAGGAGTGCTGGTGGCCATACCCACGGCGATGCCCTCCGAACCGTTTATCAGAAAATTGGGTATTTTCACGGGCAGCACGGAGGGCTCCTGTTCCGTCTCGTCAAAATTGGGCACAAAGTCCACCACGTTCTTGTCCAGGTCCCCCAGAAACGCCTCCTGGGTGATCTTCTGCAGCCTTGCCTCCGTATAACGCATTGCCGCGGCGCCGTCCCCCTCGATATTGCCGAAATTACCGTGCCCGTCCACCAGGGGCAGTCCCTTTTTAAAGTCCTGGCTCATGACAACCAGCGCGTCATAGATGGAGGTGTCGCCGTGGGGATGATACTTACCCATGGTATCGCCCACGATACGCGCACACTTTCTGTAGGGCCTGTCATAGCGTATCCCCAGCTCGTACATGTCATACAGGGTACGTCGCTGAACCGGCTTTAAGCCGTCCCGCACATCCGGCAGCGCTCTGGCAATGATAACGCTCATGGCATAGTTCACAAAGGATTTCTGCATCTCCGCCGAATATTCCGTCTTGATAATTTTGTTATCGTCCATAATCTTCTATGTCTCTCCCGCCCGTCAAAACAGGGGACGGAAATCCGCCCCCGCCAGACTTAAACTTTTTCAAAATAGACTACAGCTTTTAGTTATACGTCCAGCTCCGCGTCATTTGCGTGCTCATATATAAAGGTCTTTCTCGGCGGCACCTCCGTGCCCATCAGAAGCGCCGTGATTTCGGACGCCATTCTGGCATCCGAGATTTCCACCTGCTTCAGATAACGGGTGTCCGGGTCAAGGGTGGTCTCCCAGAGCTGTTCGGCGTCCATCTCTCCCAGCCCCTTATAGCGCTGCAGGATAAAGGAACCCTTATGGGACTTCCTGTAGCGCTCCAGCGCCTTTTCATCATAGAGATATTCTTCCTTCCCCTTGCTGGGCATGGCCTTATAAAGCGGCGGCATGGCAATATACACATGCCCCTCAAAGATCAGCTCCGGCATAAAACGGTAAAATAAGGTCAGCAGAAGATTGGAGATGTGCTCGCCGTCCACATCCGCGTCCGCCATAATGATGATCTTGTCATAGCGCAGCTTTGTAATGTCAAAGTCGTTGCCGTAGCCTTCCGAAAAGCCGCAGCCGAAGGCGTTGATCATGGTCTTGATCTCCGCGTTTGCCAGCACCTTGTCGATGCTTGCCTTCTCCACATTCAGAATCTTGCCGCGGATGGGCAGAATCGCCTGGTACATGCGGTTCCTCGCCGTCTTGGCGCTGCCGCCGGCAGACTCTCCCTCCACGATAAAAATCTCGCATTTGGAGGGGTCCTTGGACTCGCAGTTTGCAAGCTTTCCGTTGGAGTCAAAGGAAAATTTCTGCTTGGTGAGCATATTGGTCTTGGCCCGCTCCTCGGATTTACGGATCTTCGCCGCCTTTTCCGCGCAGCTGATAATATTTTTCAGAGTTTCCAGATTGCGGTCAAAGAAACGGACGATTTCCTCCCCCGTCACCTTGCTGACCACCTTCGCAGCGTCCTGGTTGTCCAGCTTTGTCTTGGTCTGTCCCTCGAACCTGGGGTCCGGATGCTTGACGGAAACCACCGCCGTCATACCGTTTCTCACGTCCGCGCCGGTGAAATTCACGTCCTTCTCCTTCAGGATGCCCAGCTCTCTGGCATAGGTGTTGATCACATTTGTGAACTGGGTCTTAAAGCCGGTCAGGTGAGTGCCGCCCTCGGAGTTGTAAATATTGTTGCAGAAGCCCAGGACATTCTCATGAAATTCGTTGATATACTGAAAAGCGATCTCCACGGAGATACCCTCGCTCTCGCCCTGAAAAGAGATGACGTCGCAGACCGGCTCCTGTGCCTTGTTCATGTCCTTTATAAAGCCCGTGATGCCCTCCGGCTCATGATAGGTGATTTTCTCAGGCACATCCTTTCTCTTATCCTCGAAAATAATGGTCAGGTTGGGATTTAAGTACGCCGTCTCATGAAGCCGGCTTTTCACCTCATCCTCCTTAAAACGGGTCTTGTCAAAAATCGTGTCGTCAGGCAGGAAGCTGATGGTGGTTCCCGTCTCCTTTGTCTTACCGATGACGGGGAGCAGCCCGTTTTCCAGGGGAATCACCGGATTGCCCCTCTCATACCTGTCCTCATAGATAAAGCCCCCGGTCTTGACCGTAACGGTCAACTTTGTAGAAAGGGCATTCACCACCGACGAGCCCACGCCGTGAAGCCCTCCGCTGGTCTTATATGCTGAATTGTCAAACTTACCTCCCGCATGAAGGGTGGTAAACACCAGGCGCTCCGCGCTGATGCCCTTCTCGTGCATGCCCACGGGGATACCGCGCCCGTTGTCCACAACGGTTGCGGAGCCGTCCGCCTCCAGAATCACCCTGATGGTGTCACAGAAGCCCGCCAGGTGCTCGTCCACGGCATTATCCACGATCTCATAGATCAGGTGGTTCAGACCCTTTGTGGAAACGCTGCCGATATACATGCCGGGGCGCTTCCGCACAGCCTCCAGCCCTTCCAGCACCGTAATGCTGGAGGCATCATAATTGTTTGTCTTTGCCATTGGATATAACTCTCCTTGGAATATTCATTTTCCTTAATAATGCGCTCTTTGTCCGTAGCTCAAAGCTTTGTCAAAAATCCCTTTTTCGCGGACACACAATCCTGAAAGCAGAACCTGGTATGCCGGCCTTTTTGTCCGCCATTTTAAATATGGCACACTTGCCCGAAGCAAATGCGCCATCAGAACATCTGTTCTTATTTTAATATATAATTCCCGGATTGTCAAGAAAAAAACTGTTTTTGCTGGTTTACGGAGAAGGACATCAAACCTCAATCTTTTTGGAACAGGTGACGGCCAATGCGCCGGGACCGATGTGGCAGGCAACGCTTAAGGAAAGGGGATCCATGTGAATCTCAAAGCCTGGAAACTGCTTCCCTACCTCCTCACGGAATGCCTCCCCCGCCTCCCTGTTATAGGTATAGGCCATGGAAATCCAATGCTTCTCAGGATCGGGAGCGCCGCCGAAACGATTCTCCATATCGTTTCTCACGGCATTTATCATGATATTTTTTCCCTGGGTAGTGGTGCGGGCCTTTGCAAAGGCGTCCAGCTTATCCCCCTGGATCTGCAGCACCGGCTTCAGCTTTAAAAGCGTGCCGATTGCCGCTGCGGCGGGCGTAATTCTTCCGCCCTTTTTCAGATAATAAAGGGTGTCCAGCATAATGTAAATACTGCTGTTGAATTTATCGGCCTCCAGTAAATCCTTGATTTCCTTTGCATTCATTCCCTTGGATACAAGAAGCCTTGCATCCAGGCAGGACTGCCTCTGGGTGACGGATATTCTCTGATTGTTGACCACCTGCACCCTGCCCTTATAATCCTCCGCAAGCATCAGCGCGGACTGGCATGAGCCTGACAGGCCGCTGCTCATGGGAATATACACGATCTCGTCATAATCCTTCAAAATCGAGTCCCAAAGCTTTGTCACCGATTCGGGCGAGGGCTGGCTGGTGCAGATATCCGCGCCGGAGGCAAGCTTTTCGTAAAACTGCTCCTGTGTCAGACTGATATCCTCGTAAAATGTCTCCTCGTTAATCATAAAAGGCATGGGCAGAACATATACCCCCAGCTCCTTGGCTGCCGCCTGCGTAATCCCGCTGTTACTGTCCGTTACAACCGCAATATTTGACATATTACTATTCCTCTCCGCGAGCTCCTGCACGCACTCAAACGCCTGCCGTACCGGCATACGTTCCACTCATGTTTGCTTATGTTTTTATAGTTGTATGCACTTATATACCCTTTTATCAAACAGCTCTTTCTGCCGGGTAAAATTCACTTCATTGTAAATATTTGGCAAAATACCTCTATCATTTTAACCTTATATGCTCCTAAAGTCAACACTGTTTGCAGACGCCTCCGTCAGATGCCGCTGCAGTCTCTCATGCTCCGGCTGTATCAGGTGGGGATCATCCTTAAGAAGCTGCTCCACAGCGTCCGAGGCCAGCTTTAAAACGGAGGCGTCTGAGTATATGTCTCCTATTTTAAAGGAAAACTCTCCGCTCTGCCGGATTCCAAGCAGCTCTCCCGGTCCCCGCATTCTCAGGTCCTCGGAGGCAATGAAAAATCCGTCGTTGGATTTATTCAGGATCTGCAGGCGCTCCATGGTCTCCTTATTGTCCTTCGTACTCACAAAAATACAATAGCTCTGGGAAGCTCCGCGCCCTACACGCCCTCTGAGCTGATGCAGCTGCGCCAGCCCGAAGCGCTCCGCGTTCTCCACCATCATCACCGTAGCGTTAGGCACGTTGATGCCCACCTCTATCACCGTTGTGGACACCAGCACGTCCACTGAATGCGCCGCAAATTCCTCCATAATCCGATTCTTATCGGCGGGACGCAGCTTTCCGTGCAGATATGCCACATGGATTTCCGGCGGAAGCACGTTTCGCAGCTTCTCCGCATAATCCACCACGTTTTCCAGATCCTCCAGCTCCCCCTCCTCCACCTGGGGACAGATGACGTATACCTGGCGCCCCTTCTTCACCTCCGCAGCAATGAACTGATACGCCTTGGGCCTGTAGGAGGTGTTGACCACACAGTTCTTAATGGGCAGCCTGTTTGCCGGAAGCTCGTCAATAACGGAAATATGAAGGTCCCCGTACAGGATAATGGCCAGCGTCCTGGGAATGGGTGTGGCGCTCATCACCAGGATATGAGGATTCTCCCCCTTCTGCGCAAGGTTTTCCCTCTGCCTTACGCCGAATCTGTGCTGTTCGTCCGTGACAACCAGCGCCAGCGATTTATACTGCGCCTTCTCCTGAATCAGGGCATGGGTGCCTATGACAAGGTTCGCCTCCCCTGAGGCTATGGCTTCATAAGCCGCTTTCTTTTCCTTTGCCGTCATGGAGCCCACGAGAAGCACCGGTCTGAAAGCCAGCCCGTATTTCTCCACATAGCCCTGAACGGTTTCATAATGCTGCACGGCAAGCACCTCCGTCGGCGCCATCAGCGCGCCCTGGTAGCCGTTGGCAGCCGTCAGCAGCAGCGCAAGCACCGCCAGAATGGTTTTTCCGGAGCCCACGTCTCCCTGAATCAGACGGTTCATACAGAACGGGCTGCCCAGATCGTCTTTTATTTCCTTCCATACCTTCTCCTGGGCCCCCGTCAGAGGAAAGGGAAGCTGTTCCAGAAACCGCACCGTATCCGCCGTCTCATACAACCGGTAGCCGTTCTGCAGCCGCTCGCTGAATTCTTTATTCCTGCGCATCAAGTACAGGAAATCAAAAAATTCGTCAAACACCAGCCTTTTCCGCGCCTGGGCAAGAGAAGCCGTATCCGCCGGGAAATGAATGGTTTCCACGGCCTCCCTCCGGCTCGTAAGCCCGTTGTCCCGAAGCATCCCCGCATCATAATATTCCGGCGTAAATTCATAAAAGGACAGCGCCTGACGGACACATTTTTGAACCGCCTGATTTGTCAGCCCCTTTGTCAGGGAATATTTGGGAATCAGCCTGTCCGCCTGTCTGCGGTAATCCTCAAGGCCGAAAATCCGGGGCTGTTCCATGGAGAGAAGGCCGCCTCCCTGCCTGTCCGCGCTGCGCTGCACAATGCCGCGGAACACATAAAAGCCCCCCTGCTTCAGGGTCTTTTTCAAAAAGGGCATATTAAAAAAGGTCAGCTGCATGCTGCCGGAGCCGTCGCTGATATTGATATTTAAAATACTGAGCTTACGAACCTTTTTTTCGTTTAAAATGCAGGACACGGCTGCATGTACGGCACAGACCTCCCCCGGGACGGCGCTTTCGATCTTCACCGGTTCCCTGTAGGTCTCATAGTCCCGCGGATAAGTGTCAAGCAGGTCCCCTACCGTCTCAATGCCGATTTTCGCAAACAGCGCCCGGGTTTTCTCTCCCACGCCTTTTACTTCTATTATCGATGTGTTTCGATCCATAGCCTCCTCCAACCGGCTCTTGTACCGCCGCCTGACAGCCGCCTCCCTGTGATTTCCCTGCGATAAAAGGAGACAGGCCGCCCCGTCTCCCTTCACAACTCACACCTGCTCATAATGCACTTTTTTACATTAAATCCATGAGCCCACTCTGCGGAATCACAAATCCTGATGAAAAACGCCACAGTTCAGGCGTTTTTCCGTGTGAGACTTAGAACTTCTTAGCGAAGCAGCCTCTGCTGCGAGCGATTAGAAATTCTTCTCACACTATTCCACAGACATCACATAGTAATAAATGGGCTGGCCGCCGTACTGCAGCTCCACGTCGCAATTGGGGCAGCTTTCCTCCACCTGCGCTTTAAAAGCCTCCGCATCCTCCTTGGACACGTCGCTTCCGTAATAAATGCTGATCAGTTCGGAGTCTTCCTCCACCATCCGCCGAACGGTCTCCCCTGCCACCTCGTTGACGGCGGCGCCCACGGAGAGAATGCCTGAATCCCCGATACCCATAAAGTCGCCCTTCTTGATCTCCTTGTCGTCGATCACCGTGTCACGGACGGCATAGGTTATCTGACCGGTCTTGACATTGGAGATTTCCTGGATCATGTTTTCTTCGTTTTCGTCCGCCGTCATCTCGGGCACGAAATTGATGACAGCGGTAATTCCCTGGGGAATGGTCTTTGTGGGAATGACAAACAGATCCTTCTCCGTCGTCAGCTCCGCCGCCTGGTTCGCCGCCAGAATAATGTTTTTATTGTTAGGCAGGATAAAGACCGTCTTGGCATTTACCTTATCCACCGCGTCAAGAATGTCCGCGGTGCTGGGATTCATGGTCTGCCCGCCCTCGATAATATGATCCACTCCAAGGCTTCTGAAGATCTCGTTGATGCCGTCCCCCGCCGAAACCGCAATAAATCCGAAATCCTTCGGCGGTTCCTTGCTTTGTGCGCCGTCCGAGGCCTCCTTTTGAGCCGTCAAACGCTTTTCCTCACTCTTAAAAAGCTTTTCCTGATGCTCCAGACGCATATTATCTATCTTCATGTTGGACAACGCGCCATACTTCAATGCCCTCTGGATCGCCAGCCCGGGATCATTGGTATGTACGTGTACCTTTACCACATCGTCATCCGCCACACATACAATAGAATCGCCTATAGATTCAAGATAGCTCTTAAAATCCGTCTCCGCCTTAGCGCTGAAGGGACCGTCCAGCATAATGATAAATTCGGTGCAGTAGCCGAATTTAATTTCTGCTTCCTCCTGCTCCGGCGCCGAAGCCGTTTTCTTTCCTCCGGCAGAACTCAACTCCGCCGCCTGAAAATCAAGGGTGACCTCTCTGCCCATATAGGCGTCAAAGGCTCCCGAGAGCACCTCGACCAGCCCCTGGCCGCCGGAATCCACAACGCCCGCCTGCTTTAACACAGGGAGCATTTCCGGGGTCTGGCTGAGCACATACCTTCCGTGCTCGATAACGGTGGACAAAAAGGTCTCCATATCCTCGCAGCCGTCCTCCGCAAGCTCCTTCGCCTTGTCGGCGGTTCCCCTGGCAACCGTCAGTATCGTCCCCTCCTTGGGCTTCATGACAGCCTTATACGCCGTCTCCACCGCCTTGTCAAACGCTTCCGCCAGAACGGGAATCGTAAGGATCTTCTCCTCCTTGATCCTCTTGGTAAAGCCCCTGAAAAGCTGGGACAGGATAACGCCGGAATTTCCCCTTGCGCCGCGCAGGGAGCCGCTGGAAACCGCCTTACAGATCGCTTCCATGTCAGGGTCTTCGCCCAGGGCGGAAAGCTCTCTTGCCGCAGACATGATGGTCATTGTCATATTTGTACCGGTATCCCCGTCGGGAACAGGAAATACATTCAGCTCGTTAATCCACTCTTTTTTATTCTCCAGATTCTTTGCGCCGGCTAAAAACATTTTGGAAAGCATCTTAGCATCAATTTGCTGTAAATTCACGATAATGTCCTCCTTAATCAATCACTCTGACGCCATCTACATAGATGTTGATTTTCTCGATTTCAATACCGGTAAACTGTTCTACCTTGTACTTTACATTGCCGATCAGGTTATCCGCCACGGCAAGGATACTGACGCCGTAGGCAACGATCACATGGAAGCCCAGAGTCAGCTTGTTGTTGTTCAAAGAGACGCTGATGCCTCTGGTGAGGCTGTCTACCTTGAGCAGCTTCACAATGCCGTCCTTTACGCTGACGCCCGCCATGCCCACGACACCGAAGCATTCCACCGCAACGCTGCCCGCATACTGGGCAATCACGTCGTTATTTATGACAATATTTCCCAAATCGGTATTCATAGAAGAACCTTTCATATTAATACCCCTTCCTTTCCGGTTTTATATATTTTTTGAGCAAATATATTTTTGATGATTCTAACGGCCAAGCTTAGAGCCATATATAAATATATTTTATATTAACAGTTTTCCCTGAAAAAGGAAATAATAAAAAAGAAATTTTAAAAAAGATTTTTTTTTGCTTGCTTTTCCCAAATTTTTCTGTTAATATAATCCTGTTGTGAATAAAATAAGCGTAAGGTACGCAGATATTGAGGAGGTGTCAAGATGGCTAAATGTGATATTTGTGGCAAGGGCGTTCATTTCGGTAACAATGTAAGCCATTCTAATAGAAGAACCAACGCAATTTGGAAATCCAATGTCAAGAGGGTAAAGTGCAAGGTGAATGGCGGTAATAAAAGGCTGCATGTCTGCACAAGCTGCCTTAAGTCCGGGCTGGTTGAAAGGGCTTAAAACACATAATCGGTCTAAAAAAGCAGGTTTAACACCTGCTTTTTCTTTTGCCGTGTTTTCGCCGTCCTTCAATCTTCCTTTCTACGTCTCAGATATTCCCGGTTGATCATCTGCACAAGCTCCTCGTCTCCAAACATGTTGTCAGGATGAAAAATTTTCAAAAGGTCACGGTAGCGCTTGCGCAGGGCAAGGATATTGTCGGCGCCCCTGAAAAGCACGCGGACCGTCTCCTCCATAACCCCGCCGTCTCTGCCCATGTCATAATTGGTCTCCGTCTGTGCCAGCGCCTTTTTCTGACGCTCAAAGCTCTGTCTGTCCTGGTCCAGCTTCCGGAACCCGTCCTGCAGTATCGCCATTTTCTTGTCAAAAAACAGACTCTCCTCCTTTAGCCGCTTGCGCTCCAAAAGAGTCCGCCTGTTCAGTTCATCCAGTTCATTGCGCAGCCGGACACGCTCGTTTAAAAATTTCTCCTGAGACTGTTCCAGCTCCCGGCGCTCGTTTTCGAGACGAATGTTCTCCTGAAAGAGCCAAAGCTTCACCTCGCGAAGCTTGTCTCCGTCCTCAGCTCGAATTACTTCTTCCCAATCGATCATTTGAATCAACCTCTTAGCTGCTGCAAATGCAATTATATCCCACAAGCAAAAGCAATGCTATGATAATCAGCCCAATCAGGCGATTGTGGGTAATCATCATAATCAGCATGCCAATTGCAATAAAAAGGGCAACGAACCCGATCACCTTTTTCATAAAACCCTCGGATTTTCCTTCCACTTAATACCCCCGCCGCCTGACGGCGGCAGAATCACGACAGTGAAATTTTATTTTCACTTTATTATATGCGGAAAGTTCAAATCATTGCCCATGGTACACGGATACCCTTTAAAGTACCGCTTACACCTCCTCAGGAAACGCGATGTCTACAACCTCCGTGTCGGATAATTCTTCCTCGTCCCCTGCCTTGCCCTTTTTGGGCTTGGAAAATTTGTCCACAATGTCGGGAATCATGTCAAGCACCTTGGTGACCGCATCCTGGTTTTTGATATTCACAAGCTTTACGGAGCCGTTCTGAATGACCAGAACCGCGCTGGGGGTCATTTTTCCTCCCATGCCGCCGGCTCCGGAGGAGGTCGACTTGGTGTTGTTCACTCCCGCGCCTGCGCCCACGCCAAAGCTGACGTCTACAAGAGGCAGAATAATGGTGTCTCCCACCTTCGTTGCCTCTCCCACCACCGTCTTTGTGGAAAGCACCTTATCCATGCCTCCCAGAAGCGACTCCATCACACCCTGAAACTGATTATCCTTATCTGCCATATTATAATCCTCCTATTTTAAGTTCATATGGTTGCGCTCCTCACGAAGCCTTTTTATGACGCGGGGCTTTTTTATCAAAAGACCTGTCGTTCTTATCCTGCGCGGCATCCTCTTTTTTCAGCTTTCTGATAAACCTACGCAGCTTTTTGTCCAGCATGAGCCTGAGAACGTTTATCCCCAGCACAAAGACCGTTATGTGCCCCGATATGTCGGCCCTGCCCTCCAAAACCGCCCTCTCAAAATCCGGCGTCACCACACACTTAGCCCCCAATGCCGGATAAAGCATGCAGTACAGACCGAACACATACCCCGTTGTATCGGGAGAACCTGTCCCAAACAGGATATCCGCCCTGATATGCCTTGGCCGGATGTTCTTCAGAATTTTAGCGGCACACAGCTTTGCATAGGAGTAAAGCTGTTTTGTGTTTTCCTCCTGTAAAAGAGCCGAATAATATGATATATTTTTCCAAATCCCTCTTATTTTATCATATATATTGCAAATTGTGTACTTTATCTTTTGAAATTTTTTTAATAATCCGCCGCGTGCATCCTCCGACCGGCTCTCCTCCTGATTCGACGCTTCCGCCGGCGGACCTGACTCCTGCCCTTGCTCCTCAGACGGATTTGCCGCCGGCGGACCTGACTCCTGCCCTTGCTCCTCAGACGGATTTGCCGCCGGCGGACCTGACTCCTGCCCTTGCTCCTCAGACGGATTTGCCTCCGACGGGCCTGACTCCTGCCCTTGCTCCTCAGTCCGGCCTGCCTCCTGCTTCTCCTGCTGGCTGCCGCCCTGCTCCGACCCCTCAGACCGGCTGCCCTCCGGTTCCCGGTCCGCCTGCGCCCCCTGTTTGGGCGCGTCTGCATGTTCACCGGATATCTTCTCCGCAGCGTCGGGCTTTGATTCCTTTTCGGAGCCGTCTTTTTCCGCTTCGCTCCCGCCGTCAGGCGGCAGCTTTGCCTCATAAAGCTTAAAGCACAAAAGCTTCACTGTGAGAGCTCCCGTTTCGGGATAGGAATATCGCACTCTCAAAAGCCCGAAAAGCCAGCTCAGCCCTGCGTAAAGCTCCGTATTCCTCAAAAAAGGCGCGGCTTTATTCCGATACGCTTCCCCGTCTTTGTCCGCAGACTCATTCTGCCCCTGCCCTTCGTCCCGCAGCAAGGCCCCGCTTTCCTTCCTGGCGCGGAATCTGTAGGTAACCGGAAAGAACAGCACCAGCAAAAGCACCGCCAGTAAAAGCAGTACAAGAACCAGAAGAACAATTCCCAGAACCGACAAAATCGTTAATATTATGTCAAGCATTGTAAATACTCCTTCAGGCAGCAGTCTCCCCTGTGTACCAGGCATTCCTCGGTCATCTGCACGACCAGGGTTAGCGCCTCCTCATAATTTCCGGCAAGCCCCACTACATAGGGGGGATTTTTTTTGTAATACCCCTGCACCAGCTGCTTTGCCTCATAAATATCCAGCTGGTCAGAGGGGTTACGGGACATGGCAATCAGAAAAACTCCCGAAAAAAGAGGTCTGCTTTCAAGCCTTTTTTTTATTTTATCCAATTTATTCACATTGATGCTGTCGCCAAGATATAACCTTGGATGATATTTCAGGGCTACTGACATGAATACTCCTTTCGCATAACCGGCTCCGGCACACGGCGCCTCGACGCCTCCACTGCTTCCGTCAAATATTTAGTATACTGCAGGGTGCGCCGTCCGGGGCTGCTACTATCTTATCATATATTTTTAAGATTTGTAAGTAGAAATGGTTGACTTTTATTAAGAAAATTTTTATACTTAGATAGATAGTCGAAAGAAGGGGGACCTCTATGAAATCTGTCGCTAGAATTGAACTTGCTCCGGGAATGACCTTGGGCGAAGATATTGTAATCAGGGGTGAAGTCATTTATCCCAGGGATACCGTGCTGAATCCCACCATTCTGGAAAGGCTGAAGCGCTATTCCGTCATGTGCGCCACAGTAAAGGAAGACGTTGACTTTGCAACGACTCATAAAGAAAAGCTCCATTTCAATGAAGATTTTCTTAACTTTGAGAAAAAGCACGCCGAAAACCTGACTCGTTATAAACAGCTGATGCGTGATTTCCTCGACAGCGGAAAGACCATTCCGGAGGAAGAACTGTTCGCCATCTATGACGATATGGAATCTACTTATACTTACAGCTCCGAGCTTCTGGATTTTCTGTACAACCTGACCCCGAACGAAGACGAGCTTACCTATAACCACTGCCTGAACTCTGCCCTTCTCGCCGGAGTTTTTGCCACATGGGTAAGAATGCCTGAGGAAGAAAGAAAACTGCTCATTCTCTGCGGCTTTTATTACGATATCGGCAAATTTAAGCTTCCCTATGAGGTTCTCTGGAAACCGGACAAGCTCACGGACGAAGAATATGCCCTTGTAAAAAAGCATCCCGTTATAGGCTACGCCCTGGTGCGTAACCTTCCTATCGACGAACACATTAAAAATGCCGTCATCATGCACCATGAGCGTATGGACGGGACCGGTTATCCCTATCACATGAAAACCACAAAAATAGACTCCTATGCCCGCTATATCGCAATGATCGATACCTATATAGCAATGGCATCGCCCCGCTCCTACAGAAGCGCCTATACGCCGCTGCAGATACTTGGAAATTTTGAGGGCAGTCTGTTCAAATATGATATGGAGCTGCTGATTCCGCTTATGAAGCATATCGGAGATGCACAAATAGGTTCTACCGTACAGCTGAACGACGGATCTGTCTGGGAAGTGTTTATTATAAACACCACCACCTACTCCCGCCCGCTGCTAAAAAACGAAAACAACGAATTCTTAAATCTGGCGGATCATATGGAACTTAAAATCGTCAAAAATTTATAACGGTTCAGAATGGGGAAGCCGAAAATACTAAAAGTATTTTCGGCTTCCCCATAAATTACTCTTTTTTAATTCCAGATATTCACCGTACGCTCTCTCAAGTATCTGCTTCTCGTTGGAAAACTTCAGCAAATGATATGCCTCATGGTATTTGTAAAACCCGGAATCTACAAAGTACTCTTCTCTTTGTGGTTTGCTGTAATAACTGTCCGCCATCATCAGATACCAGTGTACCTCTTTTTCCACGGTATCCTCAGGTATCGTGAAAGAATATTCACTTTTCCCGATATATTTTATGATGGTAGCTTTCGCTCCCGATTCTTCAAGCACCTCCCTCAGAGCAGTCTCCTTAAATTCCTCCCCCTGCTCCACAGTGCCTTTAGGCAAAACCCAGCCCTCGTACTTATTTTTATAATTTTTGTACAAAAGAAGGATTTTTCCACGAAAAATTACCACACCACCACAGCTTGTTGCTTCAATCACTGCAATTCCTCCTGACTGGGTGTGCCATACATACCTGATGATAGTATAGCCCAATCTCACGTGATTCGCAACTTATTTTTTCCGAAAGTAAGGATTATTCAAAATTACAGGGGTGCATCCTTCGCCTGTCCCCTCTAACGCAGGACGGCAAATACAACGTCCGCGGCATAAAGGGCAATCATTATGCCTCCCTCAATTCTGCCTATTTTCCCTGAGGTAAACGAAAACAGGAGCGTCAGTATGCTTACGGAAACCAATATCAGCAAATCATATACGGACGCCACATTGACGGCTACCGGATCGATGACCGCGGATATCCCCAGTATAAACATAAGGTTAAAAATATTCGAGCCTATTACGTTTCCCACGGCAAGCTCCGTCTGCCCTTTTTTTGCCGCTACCACAGAGGTGACAAGCTCGGGCAGCGAGGTGCCGACAGCTACGACAGTCAGACCGATCAGGGTCTCCGTCATTCCCGCCGCCCTGGCTATTTCCTTGGCGCCGCATACGACCGCCTGCCCGCCTCCCACAATAAGAGCCAGTCCCATTATGATCAGCAGAATACACTTCCACACAGGCACATGCTTTCCGCTCTCAGCCCTGTCCGGATTCTTTTTCGCGTCATATACCAGATAGCCGATATAGCCAATAAACACGGCAATCAGCAGCGCGCCGCTCAGGCGGCCGACTGCTCCGGCAGCGGCCTCCATGCCGCTCCCCCCCATTGTTCTGCCAAAAAGCCTGGTTCCGCCTGCTGCAAGCAGCACAAACATTGTTGAGAGTATTGAAAGCGGAAAATCCCTCTTTAATATTCCCCTGTCCACAGGAACCGGGCAGATGATCGCGCATACGCCCAGAACGCACAACAGGTTAAAAATATTTGAGCCGACCACATTGCTGAGCGCAATTTCATTGGAGCCCTGTATGGACGCGGCTGTGCTGACCGCAAGCTCGGGCGCGCTGGTGCCCAAGGCAACGATGGTCAGACCGATGATAAGCGCAGGCACCTTAAAATTCCCTGCAAGGGCGGCGCTTCCGTCTACGAAAATATCCGCGCCCTTGATCAACGCCCAAAAGCCTGCCGCCAAAATAATGAGATTCAGAATAATCATGTTTTTCCTCCTTATGGTATGTTCGCAAAAAAAAGACTTTTCCTGCAAACAAATAATTGCAGTAAAAGTCTCGCTTCCTTGGAAAGTATTTCTTCCATGAACATATCCCGGGGAAAATTTTCCCGTACTGACGAAATATGCTATACGTATCGCCGCAACGCACAAGCTACTCCCTTTGTACTAAAACAAATCTTATCAAAACCTTCCGGAAAAGTCAATACGAATTGCCGCGGAATTATTCCACTCCGTAACAGTTCAGCCTTCGGCTAAACTGTTACACTGATGCACACAAAATGAGTTTTCAACTCATTTTGGCGCTCGCAAGTCTCGCAAAATTGCATAAGGATGCAATTTTGACTTCGCGGTACTGTATGGCTGAACTGTTACTCCACTCCCCGCTTCTCATGCCCGGTGGTATACTCCTTAAAGGGAAAGACATCCCCGTCCAGAAATGCTTTCAAAACAGCCCTCGTCTCCGCCGCCGTCTCCAGGGTAAAATCCAGCCTCCCGGAAACGGAAAGACCCTTCCGCCAAGCCTGCTCCTGATGCAGGGAAAAAGGCACACTGTTGTATATAATATTCATGCAGTGAAGGCAGTTTCTGGCTACAGGGAAATTTTTCCGGTATCTGTCCGTCATGACTACGGGCTCATCGCTGCCCTTTTTGCACTTGTCTGTTGTTCGCAGCACGCAATTTGCTGTAATCATCATGGGAATACGGCTGTAAACAAGCTTTTCCCAATCGGGAAGGGCTCCGTTTTTCGGAGCGCTCACATTCCGAAGCATCGCGGCGCACTGCCGCAAAAGCTCCCTTTGCTCCCCGCCCCTCAGCTCATAGGGCAGGCAGAAGCCGGACACGCCCAAACCGGAAAGCTCCAAAACCGCCTCTGAATTCCATGTGTACAGACCTGCGTCGGCGCGATATTTAAAATCTGCCGCCCCGCCTGCCAAAAGAAAGCCGAGCTCGTCCATAGAGCGCACCAGAAAGCCCTGAAAACAGCCTGCCTGTGCCATAATATCCCGAAGCTGCTCCATGTAGGGTACATCCTGCTTCCTGAAAATATAAGGCAGGGCTACCCAGAGACCGCAGTGCCGCGCCAGCCTGCCGCAGACCGCAAGCGCCCTCTCCCGGTGCTGAAGCAGCAAATCTCCCTCCACATAGATCCGGCAAAGCGTATTTTGACGCGGGGCTTTATCCGGCTGAACGGCTTTATCCCGGCGCGTCTTCCCTTTCCCCCTGGCGGCTTCCTCCGACTGCGGACATACCAGACTCTCAATTTCGCATAGCTGCTGGATAGACTGTACGGAAACCGCCCAGCCCTGGCCCTCGAAAGCCTTGGCATGTCTCTCACACTCAGAAACCGCCTCATTTGACAGCAGGCTTTGATTGTTTTTATCCCAAGCCTCTTTCAGTAAAAGGCTTTGATTGTTTTTATCCCAAGCCTCTTTATATAAATGATTTTGGCCGCTTTTACCCCAATCTCCCTCTGCCAGGGCCGGACGCGTGTATCCCCGCTTCTCCAGCATCAGCTGCTCCAGCCGCACCACGGCCTCCCGCCTCAGCTCGTTTACCTGCTTCAGGGAATAAAACCCGTCCCCGGAGACGGATACCTGCATTTCTTCCGCCGTAAAGCAGCTATCGCCCAGCTTTCCAAGCTGTTTTTTTATGTTTTCCTCCGTGATGGGCTGATTCCTTGCCGGCTCCACAACCGCTCCCTCCGCCCTTACGGAAAGGGAAGGCTCCCGCAGCCGGAGGCTGACGGACGCAGGCTCCCCCGTCCGAAACCGCGCGCTGACGGCAACCGGATGCTTCAGGGGCGCGTCAAGATATGCGGACGCGATCTCCGCAAGCACGGCATCGTCACATCCACCGTAGGCAGGGCTGTCCAGCGTTACCATTTCCCTGCCGTTTCTTCTGAAATAATAGCCATCCTGCAGCCCGCATCTGACATAGAGGGAGGACAGCCTCCTTAAGTCCTCCTTGAAAGGTTTTTCTTCCATATCCACACGGTACGCCCCTGCGGCTTCCTCCGGGGACATTTTCTGCCGCAGCCGCAAATATTTGTCAATATATTTGCGATAGACCGCCGTAACACCCGCCGCATATTCCGGCTTCTTCATGCGCCCCTCTATCTTAAAGGAATCGATTCCGGCCTCTATCAACCCGGGGATATGTTCTATGGTGCACATGTCCTTCAGGCTTAAGGGATAGCATTCTCCCCCGGCTTTTCCGCCTGCCGTCACGGAATAGGGCAGACGGCACGGCTGGGCGCAGCGCCCCCGGTTGCCGCTTCTGCCTCCCAGAATGCTGCTGAAAAGACACTGCCCGGAATAGCTGTAACACATGGCGCCATGGACAAAGGCTTCGATTTCAATATCGTGCTGCCTGATGGCAGCAAGCTCCTCCAGTCCAAGCTCCCTTGCGGGCACGATACGGCTTGCCCCCAGCTTCTTCAAGGCCTCTGCGCCATAGCCGCTGCAGAGCGTCATCTGTGTGCTTGCATGAAGCGCCAGACCCGGAAAGTGCTCTCTTATAAACCGTAATACCCCCAGATCCTGCACAATAACCGCATCCAGCCCCGCCTCATAAAAAGGCGCAAGATAATCGTAGAGCTCTGCAAGCTCCCTCTCCTTAAAAAGTGTATTCACCGTCAGATACACCCTGCGCCCGAACAAATGGGCATATTTAATGCACTGTACCAGGATTTCCGTTGTAAAGTTCTCCGCATAAGCTCTGGCGCCGAAACGATCTCCCGCCAGATAGACCGCGTCGGCTCCCGCCTTGACCGCTCCGTAAAATGCCGCTGCGCTTCCCGCAGGCGCAAGCAGCTCTGCCTTTGTCCTACTTTCCATCCCTCAAACCCTCTCAAAACAGAAAAGCTGTCCCTATTCGGACAGCTCCGCTTATTTTTTCTTCAGTTCTGTTTCCAGCCGCACGATTTTCTTGGCGTTATCATTCTGCTCGTGGGTCAGGTTCTTCACCTTTTCCTCGGCGCTTTCCAGCTTGATCTGAGAAGAAATCAATTCATGCTTCAGGTCATAAAGCTCCTTCTCCTTTGCCTGCAGCTCCTCCTCCAGTATGGATATCTGCTTTTTTGCCTTGAAATAATCGTCCGCTATGTTTAATTGAAGCAGCACCCCCTGGGTCTCCAGAGGCTGTCTTCTGAAGCTGTCCACCTTACCGTATTCAATCACCTTATTGTTGATATAGGACGCCACCTTCTGAAGATAATCTTCGCTTTCATACCCGCTTAGGGTAAAAACCTTGCCGCCGATAATCACTTCTGTATCTGTTTTGGAAGACATATTTTTCCTCCCCGTAAAAACTCCGCACCAACGCACAGCTCATAATTCCCGCAGGCAGAGGACCAGACTCCCGGATACCCACATCCGCGGAATACGGGCAAATGCCGCAAGAGTCAAATACCCTCTGGCCTGCTGCTGGGAATTTCATTTTTATTAGAATAAGAGCTCACGCTCCGTCTGCTATATTATATATCAGATTGGGTTTACAGGCAAGTAAAAATTGTAATCGTATTTATTCCGTAACGAGCTCTCTGATCTTCACTTTTTTTATCCTTCCGGAGACAAAATAGGAAAAGACAAAAAAGCTTCCGCAGATAATTAGTACAGGGATTGCATAGAACCGAAAGGCAAGATTTGTACGGAAGCTTACCAGCCCCGTGCTTCTCAAAAACAGCCCCAGCACCTTATCCGAAAGGAACAGGCTTAACACGCCGCCCACGGCTGACCCCAGCGCAGCCAATATTAGAAACCTGAACGCAAACTGCCTGCGCAGGCCTGCCGTCATAAAGCCTACCGCCTTATAAATACCTATGTCGGTGCGTTCCTGGGCAAACGCCCTGGAGCAGACCATATGCGTCACAATAAGGGAAAACAGCGACGAAAAAGCATATATAATCATCTGCATTGCTTCTATTGCCGTTCCGACGGATTCATCCAGCCATTCGCCGCTTGCCTCCGCCTCAATGATATCTCCGAACCTTTCGTTGAGAGCATCGGCAATTTCTGCATTAAGGGTCTCTTCGTCTCCGTTTTCCAGGGAATAGCAGCACCACAGCCAGCCGTCATACCCGATTTCCGAGGCTGCTTCATAAGACATCAGAAAGCTTCTGCCCGCGTCATTCATAAACTGAACCGTGCCTGTTATAAGATAATTTCCTTTTTTGCCGCTCCAGCCCACCGTAACCTCATCGCCGATCCTTAAGCCGAACTCGTCAAGCAGAATCGGCGATACCGCTATCTCATTATTGTAAACCGGAGAACGCCCTTTGAGGACCGGCATGGATGCAGGGTCCTTGTAAACGCAGCACATCATTTCCTCCCCCTCAAAGGAAAAATAAGCGTTGTTGCTGTAGTATGCCCTTCTGATCTTTGCAAAGCGCTCTATTTCCTGTTCTATGTCTTGATAATCCTCGTCGGAAAGTCTCGTCTTAGGCGCGGCATCTATCTGCGTAACCATCCCGCCCATGGATTCTATGGCGGTTTTTGAATTCACCGTACCCGCAAGCGCAGTCACCGTAATCATAAAAAAAGCAAGTACCGCTACAATAGCAAGCACGCCCGCATACCTGCGTTTCGCGGAGGTGAACTGCCTTAACGCCAGGCTGAGAGAAAGAAGCCTGCGGCTTATGGGTGCGTTTATTCTGCCGTCGAAATAGATCTCCTTTTTTGCTCCCGAAATTGCCCGGACAGGAGAAATTTTGTTTATCATTCTCGTAACAAAGAAAATGGAAACCGTTGACAGCGCAAACAAACCCACAGGTACCGCCGCAATTCTTCCCACCGGCACGCTGACAATTGCCGGAACTGCGGTAATTGTCACAAATATGTTGGAGGTTATGCTCACAAGGGGAATGCTTAACAGTATTCCCAAAACCGAACCGATTACCTCCGCCAGAAGATACTGACCGCAAAAAAGCAGGCATATCCTGTTTTTATCAAACCCCTGCGCCTTCAGCACGCCAAACATCACATAATTGGTTTCTATTTCCACCGATATGCTGTGCACAGTGACAATCACCACAATAGCCAGCAAAATCATAATAAAAACAATCAATACAGAGGTAATTACTTCCGCAAAAAGCGTTGTATACTGTATGGACATATCCCTGGTGATTGAGCCGAAGGACAGGTCGGTAACGCCCGTGTCAAGATTAAGCTGCCTGCGGAACTGCCCGCTTGTGAGCGCGCAGCTGTCGGCTTTGTAAATTTTAATGCATTTGCCCAAGCCATGCTTTTTTTCCCCTGAATGCATTGCTTCCGTTTCCGCCTTTAAAACAGCGGAATAAATTTCAGAAAAATCAGCTTCACTTATACATAAATTTTTATATCCTATCATGGACGAACCCATAACCGGCTCCAGCATGACCCCCTTAACGGTGAACGCGTGCTCTCCTGCGACGGTTTCAAGAACAAGCCTGTCCCCGGGCTTGCCGTGAAGCGCGGTCAGAAGCCCCTGGGAAAGATAGATCTCGCCCTTTTGGAGCTTTGGCGCATTTCCCTGAATGCCGCTTAGATCCTCTTTCAGTATCCGGATATCTTCATCTGCCTGTAATAATGACATAACATTCCGGTACTGATATTCCTCGTCTCCCATTCGAGCCTTTTCAACGATTACGGAGTCCAGGACCTCCACGCGTTCCACCATTGCGCTGTTTCTCAGCTCCTCTACCAGATCGCCGGTAAGCATAAACTCCATATAGACCGCCCAGACATCGGGCGTTTGACAGATCTCGTTGGCTTCGGCAACTCCCTTAAACGCGCTTTCCTTAATGCTGAGAATGGTGGTAACGCTCATGGCGATAATCAAAGACAGTAAAATAACGCTTACAAACGAGCCCTTTTTGTGGCGGATATTCGCCCTTAACAAAGTAAAAATCTCCATACCGCACCTCACCATTCCAGCGAAGAAAGCCAGGCGTTTACCTGCGTTTCTCTCGATTTTTCCTCATTGACAGCATACGGCGGCAACGAAAGCTCCCCCATGAGCTTCCCGTCCCCAATGTACAAAATACGGTTTGCCCTTAAAGCGGCCCTTATATCATGCGTTACCATCAGAACGCTCTGCCCGTCCCTGTTGAGCTGCATCAGCAAATCCAGGACATCGGCGGTATTTTTGCGGTTTAATGCCCCTGTGGGCTCGTCGGCAAAGAGTACCCTTGGCGAGTTTATCACTGCCCTGGCAATGGCACAGCGCTGCTGTTCGCCGCCCGAAACCTGCGTGGGCAGATGGTCCCTTACATGGGCCACGGACATCTGCTCCAGCAGACTGTGGGCGCGTTTTCTCACATCCGCGGCGGAGCGGCTCTTATTAAGATATCCGCACACAGCCACATTCTCAAACAGGGTCAGGTTACTGACAAGGTGGATCTGCTGAAATATAAACCCGAAATCCGTATACCGAAGCCTTGCAAGCTCTTTTTCCTTCAGCCTGACAATATCTCTGCCGTCATAGATGACCTCCCCCGCGGTAGCTCTGTCCATGCCGCTTAGGGCATAAAGCAGAGTGGACTTACCCGAACCGCTTGCCCCCATGATAACGGTAAAATCTCCCTCGTACAGGTCAAGACTGACATGCGAGAGCACATGTGCCTGCCCGCCGTTATGCGCAAAGCTTTTACATAGTTCCCTTGCAGATAAAACAGTGTTTTTCATTAACAAAATCCTTTCATACTATAAGTTTCATACTTTCCATGGAAGGTCTTTCTTTCATGGAAAGCCTTTCTTTTATGAAATGTCTTTCCTTATATGAAAAATCTTTCCTTTATGAAATGTCTTTCCTTATATGAAAAATCTTTCCTTCATAAAAAATCTTTCTTTTAAGAAAAGTCTTTCTTTTAAGAGAAGCCTTTCCTTCACGAAAAGTCTCACTTTTATTTTGTAGGGCTGAGTCTGTTTTACTGCAAAAGATATTAAGAAGTCCTTAAGAGCTTTGAGATATTTGAGATTGATACGCTGTGGGCAGACTGATTTTTACCTCAAGACCATTTTCGTGATTCTGCAAAGCCACTGTTCCGCCCATTTCCCCGATTATGTATTTAACGATATAAAGCCCCAGCCCGGCGCCCTGTTCGCCGCCGCAGTTGGTTCCGCGATAGAACTTGTCAAAAACAAACGGCATATTTTCATCGGGGATGCCGCCGCCGTAATCGCGAAAATGCAGCACAACGCTTTCTTTCTCTCTTGTGAAAAATACATCTATATCCGTTTTTGCATACTTTCTGGCGTTGTTTATAATGTTGTCGCAAACCTGAGTAAATCTGTTTTTGTCCATGTTCACAAAGGCGGTAAACCCGGGCGGGCGGAAGACCAAACTGCCGCGCTCCGCAAAAACAGTATCAGACCTTATTGCAGCTTCCACAAAAGAGCATATTTCTACCCTTTCGGAAACGATCTTAAGCTTGTCAAGATCGGAAACGGAATGTAAAAACAGGTCGTTGGTAAGGCGGGATACCTCGTCGCACTTCCTGATTATAACGCTTAAATACCTCTCGCGCTTTTCAAAGGAGCTGTCCATATTCGCGGAAAGTCCCTCCGCATACGCCCTTATGGACGCTATGGGCGTTTTGATATCGTGGGAAAGGGTCGCTATGACGGTCTTGTTGTTCTCTATCGCTTCTTTTTCGCTTGCCCGTGATTTTGTGATTTCATTCCTCATGCTGTCAAACGCCCATGTAAACTCGCCGAAATAGTTGGTTCGCTCATATTTCAGCGGGACGTCAAAATCCCCTGCGGAGATTCTTGCCGCGAAGCCCTTCATTTTATCAAAGGGCCGCAATATGGCAAAATAAATATATCCGAACGCCGTAACAAAAAACAAAACACTTACCCCGCAGAGGACGAGTATGGCGTTTACCCCGCTTTTTTGCACCTCGGCCGTTCGCAGCTTATCCTGCAGGACAGCAATTTTTTCGTTTGCCAGCTCATAATTTCCGTTTATATTTAGCCTGCTTATTTCGTTTAGGGCAACGATATACTCCGATCTTTCATCCTCAAAGCTTACTCTTTGCGATGAAAGCCCTTTCTCCGCTGAAAATCCCTTTTCTATGAAAAGCTTTTCTTCATTGAAAAGGCTTTCTTCATTCAAATACCTTTCTCCATTCAAAGGCTTTTCTTGATTTGTAAAATAAAAACCTGCCGAAATAAGGATTACCGCAAGCGAAAATAAAATCGTGACAAAGATAAGCCTGCCCTTCACTCCCCCACCTCCAGAATATATCCCACCTTATAAACCGTTTTTATGTACCTTGGCTTTGCGGGATCGTCCTCCAGCTTTTCCCGCAGCCAGCGGATATGCACCGTCAGGGTGGACGGCTCCACAAGAGAAAACGCTCCCCACACCTGGCTTAAAAGCCTGTCCTTTGCCACCGCCGTGTTTTTGTGCTCACACAAATACGCAAGCAGGTCGAATTCCCGCAAGGATAACGAAATGCTCTGCCCTTTTTTTAGAACTGTGCGGGAGGTGATATTTACGCTGATATCTCCGAATACTACGATCTTCTCATCCTCCGAAAAACCGTATGCCCGGCGGATCAGAGCATTTACTCTGGCCAAAAGCTCCTGCATGGAATAGGGCTTGGGAAGGTAATCGTCGCCGCCGATATCAAAGCCCATGATCCTGTCGGTCTCGCTTGTCCTTGCGCTGGCAAAAATAACGGGCACGCTCGACACCCTTCTAAGCTCCCTGCAGACCTCAAACCCCGTGGTCTCCGGCAGGTTAATGTCCAGCAGAATCAGATGATATCTGTTCTGTGACAGCATATCATAGGCCCCATTTGCATCCGCTGCGCAGCTTACCTCGTATCCGTAGCTTTCCAGCATATCACAAATAATAAACGACAGGTCCCGGTCATCGTCAACGATGAGAATGTGCTTTTTTATAACAGAGTTTTTCATTTTCAGATCTTTCCTATTTAAGGCTTTTATAGTGCCGGCCCAAGATGATGATAAGCAAGCTCCGTCACCACTCTGCCCCGGGGTGTGCGGTTAATAAAACCGTTTTTAATCAAGTACGGCTCATAGACGTCCTCTATGGTCCCGGCATCCTCACCGATCGCCGCAGCCAGAGTATCCAGCCCCACCGGTCCCCCGTCAAATTTCCGGATCATTGTCAAAAGCATGTTCCTGTCAATATGGTCGAGCCCCAGCTTGTCCACGTCCATTAAATCCAGCGCCGTACGCGCCACATCCTCCGTTATGATTCCGTCGTATTTCACCTGGGCAAAATCCCTGACACGCTTCAGGATTCTGTTTGCAAGCCTGGGCGTGCCCCGGCTCCTGCGCGCCATCTCCATTGCGCCCCCCGGCTCCACGTCCACCCCCAGCACCCTTGCGGAGTGCAGAATAATGACCTGAAGCTCCTCAACGGTGTAAAATTCCAGATGGTGTATCATGCCGAATCTGTCCCGCAGGGGCGCCGTCAAAAGCCCCGCACGGGTGGTGGCGCCCACAAGGGTAAACCTTGGAAGGTCCAGGCGGACGGAACGCGCCGTGGAGCCCTTGCCGATCATAATATCGATGCAGTAATCCTCCATGGCCGGATAAAGCACCTCCTCAACCTGTCGGTTCAGGCGGTGGATCTCGTCCACAAATAGAAGGTCCCCCTCCTCCAAATTGTTAAGGATCGCCGCCATTTCCCCCGGCTTTTCTATTGCCGGACCGCTGGTAACCTTTAAATGAACCCCCATCTCGTTGGCGATAATGCCCGCAAGAGTGGTTTTTCCCAGTCCGGGCGGCCCATAAAAAAGCACATGGTCCAAGGCATCCCCGCGCTGCTTTGCCGCCGTTATATATATCTTCAGAGTTTCCTTTACCTTCGATTGACCAATATAGTCATCCAGTGTCTGAGGCCGAAGGGAGCCCTCTATCTTTACATCTTCCTCTGTAATGTTAGTCTCAATCGTTCTTCTGGGCATAGTGTGGATTCCTTATAATTACGATATTTTCTATTCTTGTCTATCCCTGCAGGCCTTTACGTCCGGACGCAGCAGTTAAATCCCGGGACCTGAAGCCATGCGTAGGTACGTTTATGAGGCTTACATCCGCCCTAAAACAGCTTCTTAAGCGCCGCCTTTAAAACAGCGCCTGAATCCATCTCCTCGATCCCTTCTATGGTGTTGACCGCCTTAACGCTCTCCGCCTGTCCATATCCCAGAGCCACAAGCGCCTCCACGGCCTCTTTCTTCTGGGCGCTGTCCGCCGAAGCCCCTCCGGAAGCATTATAGCTGTCAATTTCCCGGCTGATCATGGTTTCGTCAATCCTGATTTTATCCTTTAATTCCAAAATCAGCCGCTCCGCAGTTCTGGCGCCGATTCCGGGCGCCTTGGAAATTGCCTTTGCATCCCCGGACATAATTGCAAATCGCAGCGAATCCGCATCCAGCACCGAGAGGATAGCCAGCGCCCCCTTAGGCCCAATGCCGTTTACCGTGATACACTTCCTGAAGATCTCCAGGTCGTTTCTGGACAAAAAGCCAAAGAGCTGAAAGGAATCCTCCTTCACGCTTGTGTAGGTATAGAGCTTCACCGGCTCCCCAATACCCGGCAGTCTGGCAGCCGTATCCGCGGATATTTTCACATTATAGCCCACGCCCCCTACGTCAATCACGGTATTTTCATCTGTAATATCATCTATAATGCCGTTTACATACGCTATCATTATTTTTCTCCTGTTACAGCAGGCAGCTGATTTCCTGCCCGAATATGACCAGGCCCGGCAAATATCCGTACCGTCAGACCATGGCGTCCTTCCTCCAGCACCGCCGTCAGGTCAGCCCGGTTCAGCCATGAAAGCTTTTTACTGTCCGTGATAATAACGGGCTTCCAGTCCTTATCTCCCCATTGGTTTACAACCTGCAGGCGGCATCTTTCGCCGTCCGTATCTATGCCGTCAAAGGCATATTCCGCCCTGACTGACCGGGTCACGCCGTCTTGACTGACCCGACGGTCAATGCCCTCCGGTATGATGGTTCCCCTGAAACAGGGGCTGTCGCAGTATCCTGTAAAATAGATATCGGAATGAGTCTCATTTCCCTGAGACGTTACTTCCGTGTGAGTAATCAGTATCTGAAAGGTCAGAATTTCCCTTCTGCCCGCCAGAAACTGTCTTATGGAGGCTATGACGGAGGCTGTCTGCGTCTCGTCGGAGCCATGTCCCATATCCCTGAAGATCTGCAGGGCACACTGCCCCTTTTCATAGGAATCCCTTGCCCTCATGGAGTAGGCATACCCCACGATGCTGTCCTCAGAGCCGTGAATGATAAGCACCGGTCCCTTGTACCCTGTCAGTTCCAGAAACGCATCCATACCGCATGCTTCCTCATGAAACCCTTTGCCCAGAACGGTTCTTCTGCACCTTATCTCCCCGGGTACATTTTCCACATCATAGTTTGCGCCCCCAAGACAGCCCCTTCTGGCGTGATCCGGAATGCACAGCGCCGGATAAAGCATGACCAGCTTTTCTATGGAAAATCCTTTATCCGTGGAAGAAAGACCTTCCTGACACCTTGCCGCGGCAATCCCCGACACAAAACCGCCCTGGCTTGCACCCAACAGGGTAATCCGTTCCCCGTCTATATAATCCAGGGATTTCACATAATCTATCACGGCACAAAGGTCCTCGACCTCCGAAAAAAGGCTCATATCCCTGGAATCGCCGTCGCTGTGAACCTCCGGGGCTTCTCCGATGCTCCCGCCTCCGCAGAAGCTGAAGCAGAAGGCGGCATACCCCTCCCTGCACAGCGCCTCACAGTAGACCTCCATGCCGGTATAATTATCCGTGAAGCCATGGCTGGCAATAACGGCTGGAAGCTTACGCCCTTTCTCAAATTCGCACAGATACTGCATACCTTTTATTGTAAGATTTTCCCTCTTGCAGGTAAATTTTTCTTTCTTAGGTTTGGTATCATCATAGTGCACATGGATTCTATTCATTCAGCATTCCTTTCCGCCGGGATTTTTCCTACGGCAGACCTGATAATTTCCACTCTTTCCTCTTTCCTCCTGCCTGCCGGGGCTGCGTTATTCCGCCGTTTTGCAGACGGGCTATCATAACCGCTTTAGCGCCTTTCCGGTCTCCCCTGCTGCGGCCTCCGGACAAAGTATACCACATCCGAACATATGTTTCAACTGTTTTTTGCCTGAAGCCGCCAATAAACCACTGCAAAGCACAGCATATGCACCAGAAAGGTCAGCGCCCAGCTGATGGGATAGGATATATACAGGCATTCCAAAAAGGGATATTTCTGAAAAACGGTATAAATCCAGACGACCCTGAACAGGCAGGCGCCTGTCAGGGACACCAGCATGGGCATCACGGCATAGCCCATTCCCCTCAGAACGCCCACTGCCACATCCATCATACCGCAGAGGAAATAGGTCAAACAGATATAGCGCATCCGCAGAATGCCGTAGCCTATGACCTCCTGATCCGGAGAATAGAGCTTGAGAAACGTCCCGGAAAAAAGGTAGGCGGCATTTCCCAACAGCAGCCCCACCGCCACCACAAGGACCTGGCAGATCAGCATTACCCTGCCCACTCTTTTATACTGCCTTGCGCCGTAGTTCTGCCCTGTGAAGCTGATGGCAGACTGATGCAGGGCGTTCATGGAGGTATAAACAAAACCCTCAAGATTGCTGCCCGCCGTGTTTCCCGCCATGGCGATGGAGCCAAAGCTGTTGACGGAGGACTGAATCAGCACATTTGAGATCGAAAACAAAGCGCCCTGGAGCCCTGCCGGAACGCCGATCCTCACCATGCGTACCAGCTTGTCCGGCACTATTTTTATCCCCTTTAGAACAAGCCTGTACACGGCGTCGGTCTTAATCAGGCAGCGCAGTACCAGCACTGCGGAAATAGCCTGGGATACCACGGTTGCAGCCGCCACGCCCGCGACTCCCATATGAAATACGAT
Source organism: uncultured Acetatifactor sp. (assembly GCA_910578215.1). Taxonomy (GTDB): domain Bacteria; phylum Bacillota; class Clostridia; order Lachnospirales; family Lachnospiraceae; genus Acetatifactor. The sequence continues at coordinate 112,658 of CAJTPH010000003.1, forward strand.
CACAAACAAAAGGTTCAAAAGCACATTGACAACGCCTGCAATAAGCAGGAAATAGAGCGGTCTCTTTGTGTCTCCCACCGCCCTCAGCACGGCGCTGCCGAAGTTATACGCCATCATAAAGGGCATTCCCCCAAAATAGATGCGCATATAAAGCACGGAATGATTGATGACGTCATCCGGCGTCTCCATCAGGGTCAGCGCCGGCTTTGACACGAGAAATCCCACAAAAATCAAAATGATGCCGCCCACAACGGAGGTCGCCACCGCGGTTTGCACCGTGCTTTTCAGTTCCTCCTTCTGCCCTGCCCCGTAATACCTCGCCACAAGGACATTAGCGCCCACGGACAGACCGATAAACAGGTTCACGATCAGGTTGGTCAGGGAGCTGGTGGAGCCCACAGCCGCCAGCGCCTGTTTCCCCGCAAAGCGTCCCGCCACGGCAATATCCGCCGCATTAAACAGAAGCTGCAGCACCCCGGACAGCATCAGGGGTATATAAAATATCAGAATTTTCCCCAGAAGCGGTCCGCTGCACATGTCTATTTCGTATTTGCCCGCTCTGCCTCTTTTTTGCCCTGCCATTTCAGGCTCTTTATTTTTTTCTTCAATTGATTCAGAATTTAATTGGTATTCCTTTATTTCTTTCATATTTTACCGGCTCCCTGCCAACACAGCAAACCCCTCAGCACTTGTGATGCGAGGGGTCTGACGGTCTTTTACTGCAATATTTATTTTTTATCGTTAATGGAATTGATCAGCCCCTCGGCGGAGATAATCTTCTGCATGAACTCAGGGAATGCCTGACCCTGAAAGGAGGTGCCCCTGGTCACGTTGGTTATGACGCCCGTATCAAAGTTCACCTCCACCTCATCCCCGGCTTCAATACCCCTGCTCGCTTCCGGGCATTCCACGATGGGCAGCCCGATATTGATGGCATTGCGGTAAAAGATTCTGGCGAAGGTCTCCGCGATGACGCAGCTTACGCCCGCCGCCTTGATGGCAATGGGAGCGTGCTCCCGGGAGGAGCCGCAGCCAAAGTTCTTCTCCGCCACAATGATATCACCCTTTTTCACCCTTTTGATAAAATCCTTGTCTATATCCTCCATACAGTGCCCGGCAAGCTCTGCAGGGTCGGATGAATTCAAATATCTTGCCGGAATAATGACATCCGTGTCAACATTGTCGCCATATTTAAAAACCGTACCTTTTGCGTTCATTTTCTTTACCTCTCTTTTTGATTTACAGCTCCTCCGGCGAGGATATCACACCCGTCACCGCGCTTGCCGCCGCTACCGCAGGGCTTGCCAGATAAATTTCAGACGAAACATGCCCCATGCGTCCCACAAAGTTGCGGTTTGTGGTGGAAACACAGCGCTCGCCCTCCGCAAGGATGCCCATGTAGCCTCCAAGACAGGGACCGCAGGTAGGGGTGCTGACAATGGCTCCCGCCTCTATAAATATCTTGAGCAGCCCTTCTTCCATTGCCTGCAGATAGATTGCCTGTGTGGCGGGAATCACGATACAGCGCATGCCCCCGGCAATATGGCGTCCTCTCAAAACCTCCGCGGCAGTTCTCAGGTCGTCCAGACGCCCGTTGGTGCAGGACCCGATAACCACCTGATCGATCTTTATCTTATCCATCCTTCCGATCTCGTCGATGGTATGGGTATTCTCCGGAAGGTGAGGGAACGCCACGGTAGGGCGCAGCGCCCCCAGGTCGATGGTATACTCCGCGTCATAAACCGCATCGGCATCCGCCTCGAACACCCTGTAATTTCTTTTTGAATGGTCCTTCATATAGCTTACAGCCAGCTCGTCTACGGGGAAAATACCGTTCTTTCCGCCCGCCTCGATGGCCATATTCGCAATGGTAAAACGGTCGTCCATGGAAAGGTTCGCGATTCCGTCCCCCACAAACTCCATGGATTTGTAAAGCGCGCCGTCCACTCCGATCATTCCGATAATGTGCAGGATCACGTCCTTGCCGCTGACCCACTTGGCGGGCTTTCCGGTAAGGTTAAATTTAATCGCCGAGGGCACCTTGAACCAGGCTTTTCCGGTGGCCATTCCCGCCGCCATGTCGGTGCTTCCTACTCCGGTGGAAAATGCGCCCAGCGCACCGTATGTACAGGTGTGGGAATCCGCGCCGATAATAACGTCTCCGGCTACGGTGAGCCCCTTTTCAGGCAGAAGCGCATGCTCTATGCCCATCTCTCCCACCTCAAAATAGTTTGTTATTTCGTTTCTGCGCGCAAATTCCCTGACACATTTGCAGTGCTCCGCGGATTTAATGTCCTTGTTGGGCACGAAATGGTCAGGGACCAGCGCAATCTTATCCTTGTCAAATACACCCTTTACGGCAAATTTGTCCATCTCCTTGATTGCCACGGGACTCGTAATATCGTTTCCAAGCACCAGATCCAGATTTGCCTCGATCAGCTGGCCCGCTTCCACTTTCTCAAGCCCTGCTGCCGCGGCAAGGATCTTTTGTGTCATTGTCATTCCCATACTGCTTACCATATCCTTTCACAATGAATCTTCGACTCATGAATCTTCGCTTCATGAATCTTTGCATCTGTCGAATATTTCACATTGCGGCGGGCTGCCCTGAAATACTTCCGCACAGCCCTTAAGTCGCCGCCTTAGGCTATTTATCATAGCCTGGAACCATGAAAGTATCATAGCACAGTTTTGGGCATTGTTCAAATACAAGTTATTGATTTTTGTTATTGTGGCAGAGTCCAGCTTACGGTTGCCTTGAACAGGTCCCCGTCCACCTCCAGGGAAAGCTCGCCGCCCTGAAGCTGGGCAAAGCTTTTGACAATGGCAAGCCCCAGCCCGCTGCCCTCCGTGTTGCGGGACGCGTCTCCTCTCACGAAGCGCTCCATAAGCTCCGAGGAATCCACGGTAATCTCCTGGGCGGAAATATTCTTAATGGTTATCAGCACCCTTTCATCCACGCAGAAGCCGTTCACATATACCCGCGTACCCGGCATGGCATACTTCGCCACATTTCCGAACAGATTCTCAAAGATGCGGTATGTCTTCTGGCTGTCCAGTGACAGGATGATCTTCTCGTCCGTCAGATTCATTCTTATATCCAGGTTCGCCTCGTTCAGCTTATCGGACATCTCAAATTGAACCTGCTTCACAAGATTCATAATGTCCACATCCACAAGATTCAGCGTAATATTCTGTGAATTCGCCTTGCTGACCTCAAACAGATCCTCAATCAGCGCCTTAAGCCTCAGGGACTTTCTCTCCAGGGTATCAAGATACTCCTTGCGCTGCTCCTCGGTTACGTTCTTCTCCTTTAAGAGGCTGATATAGGTTATGATGGCGGTCAACGGGGTCTTTAGGTCGTGGGAAACGTTGGTGATCAGCTCCGCCTTCATACGCTGGCTCTTTACCTCCTGGTCCACCGCCTTGCGAAAGCCCTCCTGAATTTTGATCACCTGGGGCTTAAAGGGCTCAAATACGCCCAGATCCTCATTGATGGAAATGTTTAGCCTGCCCTCCGCCATCTCGTTGGTGGCGTCCAGAAGCACCTTATATTTATTCTGAAGGTCGCTGATGTATTTTCTCAGCATAAAGTACAGTACAATGGAATATACCACGGTCAGCCCCACGCCTCCAAGCCAGAAGCAGCTTATGATAAACAGGACCGCAGCATTCACAAGCACAATCTTAATAATGGATCTGTTAGCATTTCTGGTCAGGTCCATATGAGTTATAGTGTGATAGATTCCCAGTACCTTCTTTTTGGTAAAGGGAAAAAATCTGTATATAACGCTTCTTTTCCTGATATATCCCCTGATTCCGTACTCCCTCAACGCTCTGGCGCAGACTCCCAGATACCACCATCCGAAAAAGTACAGGCTCAGCCCGAAAAGGTTGATACAAAACGCCACAAACCAGGCGTTTCCCGGCGAGATACGAAGCAGCTCCCTGATGGAGTCGGGCATATTGCCACTGAGCATATTGACGATCATATCCATAATCGTGTTGTTCAGTCTGCAGAGAAACAGCCCTGCCGCACAAAGCACTTCCAGAGGAAGCGTGCACAGCCTCACCTCATTCCAGGGCCTGTTCTTCCTGAAAACAGGCATAAACAGACCTGCCAGCGCCATGGCTGCAATAGCCGCCATAAGCACCTCTCCCACCCCTCCGTGGACATAGTAAGCGCTGAAGCGGTTGCTGTTATATTGGTCCCTGAGAATGGTATAGGTGTTTGCCGACCCATAGCCAACGATTATGCCGTACTCCTCCGCTCCGTTCCCTTCCCAGCCCTCGTTTGACACGGCGAAGGTGATCCTGCAGCTTCTGGGAGCTTCCGCGGTTCCATATCGCTCCAGAAGCGCCATTTCCTCCCCTCCCGTTTTCTGCAGCAGATTTTCCCTTCCCGCCTCGTTCGCATATTTCCTTATCAGGGCGGTGTCCTGCCCGCAAATCTTATCCCCGATGGTCACGTTTCCCTCGGCGTCGAATACAAAGGTCAAATAAAAGAAATTTTTTGACATGCTGCGGTTCTTATCGTCCACAGACATGTTTGTGATCTCCTTTCCCGTGCTCAGATCCTCCACAAGATAATCATAATTTGCGTTCAGCCTGCTGAAATCGTTTTCCAGCCCCATGAACAGATTTTCCAGATTATCCATTTGCTTCATGATACAGGTATACTCATCCACCGTCAGCATCCCCGTGCCGTTATCCCCCAGATACTGCGCTTCCTTTTCCATGAATTCATTCAGGACGTCATTTCTGGGTCTGTCGTAAAGCCATTCATATTCCCCGTCCAGCTTAAAGTACAGCTCGGCATAATCCACAGGCGCATCATTCTGGGCGTTATACAAATCTCTGTACAGCAGGTAGCAGTTTCTGTACAGCCATGAGATATTGTCGGAATTCTCTATGGGGCTTTTGATATTTCTTTCGGCGTTGGCGCGGAAATCCCCGTAAAAGCAGCTGAATATCACCGCCGCGCCAAAGCTTAAGACCAGCCCCCAGAATACCCAGGAGAAATTGCTTTGAAGGCCCTTAATCAGCCTGCCGCTTCTTTTGTAATCACCCGGTTCCTTGTGCCTTCCAAATACTCCCATACCCTGTATCCTTCCATGGAATAATCTTCTTCATTGAAACGATTTTTTCTTCATTGAAAACGATTTTCTTTTTCATTAAAAACGATTTTCTTTTTCATTGAAACGATTTTTTCTTTATTAAAAACGATTTTCTTTATCCCTACACACTCTTGTCAATCTTATATCCCACGCCCCATACAACCTTCAAATATTTGGGATTCTTGGGGTCTATCTCTATTTTCTCACGGATATTTCTCACATGAACCATGATTGTGTCCGTGTTCACCGCCTTCTCGTTCCAGATGCGCTCGTAGATCTCGTCCGCAGAAAACACCCTGCCGGGGCTTTTTATCAGAAGCTGTACGATCTTAAACTCCATGGGCGTAAGCTTTACGGGCTCTCCGTCCACCGTCACCTCCACGGTGTCCTCGTTCAGCTCCAGCCCGCCAATGGAATAGACGTGCTCTCTGCCCCCGTCCTCCTTAAGCGCCGCCAGATATTTGGAATATCTGCGCAGATGGGAGTTGACCCTCGCCAACAGCTCCAGCGGGGTAAAGGGCTTTGTCACGTAATCGTCGGCGCCCATGTTCAGCCCCATGATCTTGTCGACCTCCTCGGACTTTGCGGAGAGCATGATCACCGGAAAATCCTGCTCCTGCGCACGGAGCTTCATAAGCATGGTGACGCCGTCCATCACGGGCATCATGATATCCACAATGGCAAGATGAATCTGCTCCCTTTCGATCATTTTCAGCCCTTCCGCTCCGTTTGCCGCCTGAAAAACCTCATAGCCCTGGTTTCTCAGATAAATTTCAATGCCCTCCCTGATTTCCTTGTCATCCTCAACCACTAAAATGCGATACTTCTGCTCCATTCCGATAGCCCCTCCAGATCTTTCTGCTGTGTCCGCGTCTGCCCGCGGCAGCGTTGTCTGCAATAACAATGTTTTTTGCAAAAGCATTGCTATCTGCAATAGCAATGTTATCTGCAATAACATTATTATAATAACAAACCGCCTTCATGGCAACAGCTTCTTCTCTGTAGCTTTCGGCTGTCTGAGCAGCATTTTCCTCCAAGGCCTGCCTGTCATAGGCTCCCTCCAGCACGGATACCAGCTGCGCGGCAAACACATGGGGCTCCTCGAGGGTGAGGAAGCCGTTCCTGCCGTCCTCCACCAGGTCCTCCACTCCGGTTGCCCTCACCGCAAGTACCGGGGTCTTTCCGGCGAAGGCCTCCAAAATCACAATACCCTGGGTCTCCGTCTTGGAGGCAAACAAAAACAGATCCGCGGCTTTAAAATAAGGCGCAATTTTATCGTTTGGAATTGTCCCCGTAAAGGTGACGTAAGCCTCCAGTCCCAGCTTCACGCACTTCCTTTCCAGCGCTTCCCTGTCGGGACCGTCACCTACCATAAGCATGCGGAAGGGCTTTTTATAATACTCCTTCGCCAGCGCAAGGCTCTCCAACAGAAAATCCACATTCTTCTCCTGCGCCATCCTTGACACTGTCAAAAGCAGAGGAATCCCTTCGGCTCCCACGCTCCTTCTCAGCGCGTCCGCCTCCTCCCTGGCCACCTCAAAATTTGCAGCTTCTATGCCGGTTGGAAGTATTCCCGTCTTCTCCGGCGCCAGCCTGCAGGTATCCACGAGATAGTCCCGCATGCCCGCGGTGGGCGCAAACACATAGCTGCAATGCTTCAAAAAGGTGTGCAGATAAAGGGGCATCACCTTATCCAGACGCAGAAGACCCTTGGTGTAGCACCTGGCATACTGCTCGTATCTTGTATGATAGGTAAAGGTCAGAGGAATATTGTACTTTCTTGAAAGATACACCGCCGTCCTGCCGATCAGCATGGGATGATGGACGTGGATGACATCATAGCGGTTCCCTGCAAACTCCTTCTCAATCCGCCGGTCCCAGGGATTGGGCAGCACGATTCCCCCTACAAAGCGCTTCAACAGCACGGAATAACGAAACACATTTTCCTCGTCAGGCTGGGGAGCGTCACCGTATGTAGGGGCAAAGATAGTCACCTGATGCCCCATTGCCGTAAGCCCCCTTGCCAGCCTCTCGATAGAAATGGGCACTCCGCCCATAATCGGTTTGTAATTGTTTGTCATAAGCGCAATTTTCATAATCAACCTCGTTTCTTTACTGCAACAGCTCAAACACCTTATCGCCAAGAACGTATCCCGCTCCCACGAACACAAAGTTCCAGATAAAAATACCGCAGGTGGAGCTGACCACGTACTTCATAAGATCCATCCGGACCACCCCTGCCGGAATGGAGATAAGCGTTCTTATCATGGGGAGAAGCTTACCTACAAACACGCCTGCGCAGCCCTTTTTCCGCACCCATTCCAGATTTTTCTGCAGCGCCTCCTTCTGCTTGGGAAAGCGCCTTGTATAAGCATCCAGAAACACCTCTCCGCCCTTCCTGCCAATTCCGTATAAGAGCAGGCTGCCCAAAAGCCCTGCCGCAACCGTTATCACCATGACCCATACAAAGGGAATATTTCCCTTTGCCGCCATAATGCCCGAAAGCGGCATGATGATTCCCGCCGGAAAGCCCGGAAGGTTCAGGTACTCCAGAAAAACGATCACAAATATGGCAATGGCGCCGTATCTGGTAAAATAATAAGTGACAGTCGATAAATCCATAAATTTCCTCCGTTCCCCATACGCCCTCCGGCTTCCGCCCGTTCAGTCCGCCGCGTCTGGCCCGCATATTGTTATCAATTAATATATCCCGCAAACCTTAACGCTTCCCACATGGAAAAACAAAGATTTTCTAAAGAGATTCTGAAAAAAAGATACGCCCAGGCCTTTTTACGGCTTGGACGTACCCTTATTTTTGTGAAATATGCAAAATCTGATTTTTTATCCTGCATGCAGTGAGCAAAAGAGACCCACCTAATTGTTGATAAGCTTGTCTGCCTCGTTATTCCAGCTGTAGAGCTTTCTGATTTCCTCGCCCACCTTCTCTGAAGGATGCTCGGAGGCAAGCTTTCTCATAGCCTTGAAGTGCACCTGCTTTCCTGCGGGAGACATGTCAAGCAGGAACTCCTTGGCAAAGCTTCCGTCCTGAATGTCGCTCAGAATCTTCTTCATGGCCTTCTTGGTCTCCTCCGTGATAAGCTTGGGACCTGTAATGTAATCGCCGTATTCCGCAGTGTTGGAAATGGAGTATCTCATTCCCGCGAAGCCGCTCTGGTAGATCAGATCCACAATCAGCTTCATCTCATGGATACACTCAAAGTAAGCGTTCCTCTCGTCGTAGCCCGCCTCTACCAGGGTTTCAAAACCTGCCTGCATCAAAGCGCAGACGCCGCCGCAGAGAACCGCCTGCTCGCCGAACAGATCGGTCTCCGTCTCGGTGCGGAAGGTTGTCTCAAGAACGCCTGCCCTTGCGCCGCCGATGCCCAGAGCATAAGCCAGCGCAATATCCTGTGCCTTGCCGGTTGCATCCTGCTCCACGGCGATAAGGCAGGGAACGCCCTTGCCCTCCTGGTACTCGCTTCTGACGGTATGCCCGGGACCCTTGGGAGCGATCATTGTCACATCCACGTCCGCGGGAGGCACGATGCAGCCGAAATGAATGTTGAAGCCATGAGCGAACATCAGCATATTGCCTGCCTCAAGATTGGGCTCGATATCATTTTTATAGAGATCTGCCTGCTTCTCGTCGTTGATCAGAATCATGATAATGTCAGCCTTTTTAGCCGCCTCTGCCGCGGTATATACCTCAAAGCCCTGCTTGACAGCCTTGTCCCAGGACCTGGAGCCCTGGTACAGCCCGATAATCACATGACAGCCTGATTCCTTCAGGTTCAGCGCATGCGCATGACCCTGGCTGCCGTAGCCGATGATCGCAATGGTCTTGCCCTCTAACAGGGACAGGTTACAATCCTCCTGATAAAAAATCTTTGCCATTTTCTTTTCCTCCACTTAATAAAATGTATTATAAAAATATATAACTGACAGGTTTTCCCTGGAGCTAACTGCAAAGGCCTCCCGGACCGACAGGGCTACCGTCCCCTGTTTCCGCTTTCATCCTCCATATAGGTGATATGTTCCGTTCCCCTGCCCAGACCGGCAATGCCCGTCCGCGCCTGCTCAAGAACGTCATAGCCGTCAAGGAGACCGATAAAGGCGTCTATCTTCTGCTGGTTGCCGGTCAGCTCGATAATCAGGCTGTCAGGCGCCACATCCACGATCTTTGCGCGGAAAATATCCGCCACCGCAATAATGCCCTGCCTCTGCTCCGCGGCGGCACGCACCTTGATCATGATCAGTTCCCGGTACACGCTCTCCTCAGGCCTCAGCTCCTTGATACTGCGCACATCCTCAAGCTTCGCCAGCTGTTTTTCTATCTGCTCCAGTATCTCGTCATCCCCGGAGGCAACAATGGTTATTCTCGAATACTCAGGGTCAGAGGTCACGCCTGCTGTGATACTCTCAATGTTATAGCCTCTCCTGGAGAACAGGCCCGTAATGCGGCTTAACACACCGGACGTATTGTTCACCAGAAGCTGAAATACTTTTTTCTGCATATTTATACCTCCCTGTGCGCTTCAGCGCACATACCGTTCAAAATAGGAAAGCTTTTTCAAGCTTATTCCCTCCCGAAAATGTGAAAGCTGCAGACACAGCGATCAGCTTATACTATACCAAGTTAAAGCGATAATGTCAACAAGCAAAAAATACAGCCCTGCAAGGTTGGGCCGCCTTTATGCTCTGACCGGCTTCTGTCCGCTTCAATCGTCGTTTTCCATACATTTCGACAAAGCGAGGGTCCCTGTGCGGGCCACCTCCGCAATGCTGACGGACTGCAGGGAATCGATCAAAAGCTTCACCCTCTCCGGTGTGTCACATATCTGAATCATCATAAAATGCTTGGACATGTCCACGATATCCGATTTCATAATCTCACAGATCTCCATGATCTCCCGGCGGTTGTTTTTGTTGTATTTTACCTTGATCAGCATCAGCTCCCTGGTGATGCACTGCCGCTCCTCAAAGGTCTTTACCTTGATGACATCCAGCTTTTTGTTCAGCTGCTTTTCTATCTGCTCAATGGTGTGCGCGTCTCCTCCGCTCACAATGGTCATACACGAAACGGAGGCGTCGTCGGTCTCTCCCACGGCCAGGCTGTCTATATTAAAGCATCTTCTGGAAAAAAGACCGGCCACCTTGCATAGCACACCGGAACGGTTTTCCACCAGCACGGAATATATTCTTTTATCCTTTTTCATCCTACACCTCTCTGTGCGCCTCTGCGCACATACTAATCAATATTTGAAAGTTTACTTTCAAAATCACACCTCTCTGTGCGCTCCTGCGCACATATTAATCAATATTTGAAAGATTACCTTCAAAATCACACCTCTTTGTGCGCTTCTGCGCACCACGCCTCCATCTTTATACGAGATCCATGGGATCGATCAGACATTCCAGGAGCACGGAAGCGTCCTCCTTCAGAAAGGTGTCAAGCACCTCATCGCACCTGTCCATATTTTCCAGGCGCAGGAAGGGCAGGTCATAGGCCGACGCAAGCTTCTCCAGGTCAGGGCTGCCGGACAGGTCCACCACGGAATAGTTATCCTTATAGGTAAAGTGCTGGTATTGACGCACCATACCCAGGTAATTGTTTTTCAGCACGACGAGCTTCACCGGAATGTCATGCTGGCGCATGGTGGCAAGCTCCATCATGGACATCTGAAAGGAGCCGTCGCCGCAGACGGCAACCACCTGCCTCCCAGGCGCGGCAATTTTTGCCCCCATTGCCGCGGGGATAGAGTAACCCATGGTTCCCATGCCGCCTGTAGTGAGAAATTTGCCGCGCTCCTTCACCTTTGCATAGCCGCAGGACCAGATCTGGTTCTGCCCCACATCCGCCACATAGACAGAGTCCTCCTCCATCCTGTCTGTCAGCCTCTCTATAAATTCCGCCGGGTCCACATAGGCGGGATTGGGGCTGCGCCTGCGCTTAAGTTCCCTGCGATAGGTATTTAAGGTCTCCAGCCATTCCTCGCTGCCGCAGATAAAATCTTCTTTGGAAAACTGATTTTCCATTTCCTTTTCCAGATCGCCGAAAATATGCTTTGCGTCGCCCACCAGAGGTATTGTAGGCCCGGCATTTTTCCCGATTTCCGCCGGGTCCACATCCATATGGACCAGAACCTTGTCCTTTGTGATCAGATCGGGCTGGTTCACCGCCCTGTCCGCCACTCTGGCGCCCACCATAATCAGCAAATCCGACTCGCTTATGGCGCGGTTTGCATACGCCTTGCCGTTATTTCCCACCATTCGGAAATACAGCGGATGGTCCGTGGGCATGACGCCTATTCCCATCATGGTGGAAACCACGGGAATCCTGTGCCGTGCCGCAAAAGCGCGAAGCTCTCCCTCCGCCTCGCTCAAAAGCACGCCGCCGCCCGCGCAGATCAGGGGTCTCTTGGCTTTTTTCAGCTCCCCTATGACCTTCTTGATCTGTACCGCATGCCCCTTGACCGTGGGCTTGTAGGTGCGTAACGACACCTCCTCCGGATATTTAAACTTTGTCACGGACGCGTTCTGAATGTCGATGGGCACATCGACCAGCACAGGCCCTTTGCGCCCGGAATTTGCAATATAAAATGCCTCCTTGAAAATTCTGGGAATCTCTGCGGCATCCTTCACCAGATAGCTGTATTTTACAAAGGACTCCACGGCGCCTGTAATATCCGCCTCCTGAAACACATCGCTCCCCAGAAGCTCGCTGTTTACCTGTCCGGTAATGCAGATCAGAGGAATACTGTCCGCAAACGCGGTTGCGATTCCCGTGATCACGTTGGTGGCTCCGGGACCGCTGGTAACCGCGCAGACTCCCGGCCTGCCGGTAATCCGTGACACGCCGCTTGCCGCATGCGCCGCGTTCTGCTCCGTGCGGACCAGGACGGTACTGATCACGGAATCCAGTATACTGTTATAAAAAGGAGCGATGGCGACGCCGGGGTAACCGAACACCGTAGTGACGCCCTCCGCCTCCAGACATTTTATAATTGCATCTGCACCTGTCATTTTATATTATCCTCCTGTTCGATTGCCGCTCGAGGCTGATTTTTTGTATCTGCACTCCTATCCTGGCACTGCATTACAAGTCTTTTCGCCAGTCTTACGGCTTCCGCTGCATCCGCGGAATAGCCGTCCGCGCCGATCTCGTCGGCATAATCCTGTGTGATGACCGCGCCGCCTATCATAATTTTGGCGCTCACATTCTGCTCTCTGGCGTACGCCACAACCTCTTTCATGCGCTGCATGGTGGTTGTCATCAGCGCCGACAGGGCGATAATCTGCGCGTGATTTTCCTTTGCCGCGCGGATGATTTCCTCCTTGGGAACGTCCTTTCCCAGGTCGATAACCTGGAAGCCGTAATTTTTCAGCATCAATGCCACAAGATTTTTGCCGATGTCGTGGATATCGCCCTCCACTGTGGCGATCACTACCGTGGGCATATCGGATGCGTCGGCTTCCTTCAAAAGCAGAGGCTCCAGAATTTCTATGGAATTTTTCATCGCCTCGGCGCTGCCGATGAGCTGAGGCAGAAAATACTTGCCCTTGTCAAAAAGCTCCCCCACATCGTTAATTGCCGGAAGCAGAACTTCATTCAACAGGGACGCAGGCTCCTGGCCCTCGTCCAGCGCTTTCCTTGTTACCGCCGCAATACCGTTTCTGTTTCCCTTCATGACGGCATTGCGCAGCGCGGCACGGATTTCGCTTTCCGGCGGCATTTCCGGCTTTTGTCCGCCGTCCGCACTCACGCCCTTCTCCTGGCCCGTGTCATTTCCCTTCAAAGCTTCCTTCCGGGCAATCCCTTTGCTTTCCTGCCCAGGCTGACTTCCCGGTACGCCCCCGCTGCTTTGTGAAGACTTACTTCCCGATGCGGCCCCGCTGACCTGCGCCGCTTCCCTCCTTGCCCGGTTCTCTGTCACCAGATTCGCATATTCAATATAACGGAGATCCGAGCCCTCCTTTGCCAGAAGCAAATCGGCCGCCAGCGCGCAGCTGACCAGAAGCTCCTGGGAGGGATTTGCAATCGCCATGGTCAGCCCCTCCTTAACGGCAAGGGTGAGGAAGGCCGTGTTTACAAAGCTTCTCTCCGGCATTCCGAAGGAAATATTGGACAGCCCGCAGATGGTGGCAAGCCCGTTCTCCCTGCAATGCCGGATGGTCTCCAGCGTTTCCAGCGCGGCGCGTTTATTTGCGCCCACCGTGGTCACCAGCCCGTCCACGATGCAGTCCTCCTTATTCAGCCCCAGCGAGAACGCACGTGCCAGAATCGTCTCTATAATATCCTGCTTTTCCTGCATGTTTTCCGGAAGCCCCTTGTCGGACAGGGGCAGCAATATGAACATCGCGCCGTACTTTCGGGCCATGGGCAGCAGCTTTTCAAATTTTTCCGTCTCCAAAGAAACGGAATTGATCAACGCCCTGCCGGGGTAATGCCGCAGAGCCGCCTCCAGCACGTCCACATGACTGGAATCCAGCGACAGTGGCAGACTTGTGACGCCCGCTACCTCCTCCAGCGCCCGGAGCATCGTCGCCTTCTCGTCGATTCCGCTCATCCCCATATTGATATCAAGAATCTGAGCGCCGTCCTTTTCCTGCTCCTCCGCAAACTGCAGCACCCTGTCAAAGACGCCCTCCCGCAGCTGTGCCTGCAGCAGCTTCTTGCCCGTGGGGTTGATTCTCTCTCCCACGATAATAAATCCTCCGTCCAGCCCGAATTCCACTGTCCGACGCTCGGAGGCAAGCAGCCTGACGCCGGGCTTTCTCCTCTCCTTTTCACACACCGCTCCGGTTCCGAAGGTCTTATAAAGCTTTTCTATGAATTCCGGCGTGGTGCCGCAGCAGCCGCCCAACACGGAAGCCCCCGCTTCCGCCAGCAGCTTCATCTCCTCCGCAAATTCCTCCGCGTCCATGTTATAGCAGGTGCGCCCCTGCTCGTCCAGATAAGGCAGACCGGCGTTGGGCTTTGCAATAACCGGTATTTGGGTGTATTTCACCATCTCCTCCACAGCCTGCCTCATTTGGGCAGGCCCTGTGGAACAGTTTACTCCTACCGCGGCAGCTCCAAGGCTTTCCAGCACCACCGCAGCAGTCTTCGCATCCGTTCCGTACAGGGTACGTCCGTCCGCCTCAAAGGTCATAGTCACCATCACGGGAAGCTCACAGACCTCCTTCGCCGCAATCAGCGCCGCCCTTGCCTCGGCCAGGCTCATCATGGTTTCCACAACAAGCAGGTCAACCCCTGCCTCCTGAAGAAGGCATATCTGCTCTTTATATATATCGATCAGGTCCTCCAGCTCCATTTTCCCTATGGGCTTCAGCTGTTCGCCTGTCATGGTCAGGTCCCCGGCAACATATACCCTGCGTGCCGCCTCTGCCGCCGCCTCTCTGGATAATGCCACCCGCCCG
>CAJTPH010000004.1 GCA_910578215.1 uncultured Acetatifactor sp.
TTTGTCTTCGGCAGCGCCACTGCCTATTTTGAGAACTGCGAATTTTTCTCCAAAGATATCGGGAAAAGCGTCAACAGCTATGTGACCGCCGCCTCCACTCCAAAGGGCGAGCCCTTCGGCTATGTGTTCAAGGACTGCCGGCTGACCGGAGACTGCCCGCCCGATTCCGTATTTCTGGGACGACCCTGGCGGGAATATGCAAAAACCGTCTTTATTGACTGCCTGCTGGGCGCCCATATCCGCAGGGAAGGCTGGAACGACTGGAAGAAGGAGCACGGACACTTTTATTATGGGGAATACAGGTCCTACGGCCCCGGCGCCAGCCCGGAGACCAGAGCGGACTTCTCCTGCCAGCTCACCGACGAGGAGGCTGCAAAATACACCGTAGAGGCTGTCCTGCAGGGATGGACTCCCTGACGCTACTCTGACCGAATTTCCCACAGCGCCAGCCGCCTTTCTCCGGGTAAACATGCCCGGCTTGTCATTTACGGTGATACAGGCGCGGAACCTTCCGATTTCCGCGCCTGTTTTGGTGTTCACCTCCATATTTACTCTGCGGCCAACTCCTCGATCAGCTCTCCGAACCGCAGAATATATTTCTCCGGCAGCTCGCCCTTCTTGATATAACAGGAGGCGCTCTCTCCCTTCCGGTCCGTCATGCTGATGCTGATAACCGGCTTCTTAAAAACACCTTCTCCCTTATGCTCCCGGCTGTAGCTGATCAGGGAAAGAAGCTCCTCTATCTCCTCCGGCTCCGTTATATACAGCACCAATTCCCTGCTCTCACCGTCATAAACGGCTTGGGGAACATTCTCGGTTCCCATGAATGCCGTCCCGCCATAGGCCTCCGTGTCTACCACGGACTGCTCATCCGTGTTCTCCCCGTATTTTTTTCTGGCCGCTTCCACCAGGGTCTCTGCCGTTGCGTTCTCTCCCCACTCGCCTATGCCCAGAATGAGATTAACCGACGCGACCTCCTCGGCCTTCCTCAAGACTGTCTGGCTTTCATAGCCCAGAGCCCTTAGAGCCTCCAGCGTGCGCTCCATGGACTCGTAAATGTGCAGCGTTATCTCCGCCCTGTAACCGTCCCGGCGCCGATAGGACAGCAGTACCTCCGTCAACAGCCTGCCCTCTCCAAGCAGCACCGTCTCCGGTCGCTCCAGCACATCCTGATTATAGGCCCTGAACAGCTCCAAAAGCTCTCCTCTGGCAAACTTCCTCTCCCCGAAGTCCCATCTTCCCCATGTTCCCCATGTGCCCATGACAGGCTCTAAAGTCACCTCGCAGTCCTGCGCCACCGTCTCGCTCAGGCAGTAGGCATATTTCATATATTCCCCGCTGGAGATCAGGGGCATGAGCTGCTCTCTGTCCTCCTTGCCGACAAAATATCTCCGGTAAATGGTCCTGCCGTTTTTAAAGGAGAGCCTTACCATTATATCCGTTCTTCTTTCCCCGCCGTACACAGGCGCCTCCGCCATTTTCTGCAGAAAGGCATATATCGTATCCACGTCCCGGTACTCCATGGAGTTCAGAGAAAATACTTCCTCCCACACAGTACGGTTTGTCAGAGCGTATGTCTGTACGCCTATCTCCTCAATCTGCTCCTTCTCCGGCAGATAAGAGTCATAGCCAAGCCAGTCCCCACGGATGGCAAGACACAACAGCAGCGCCGCCGCCACGGTCCCCGCCATCTGCAGCCTGTGCGCAAAAAAGGCGCGGAATTCCATTCGGAACACCACATCCAGGACACCGTGCACCAGCACGGCAGCCAAAACGGCGCCGAAGATACTCCACAGGATCTCGTCGCCTGTCAGCGCGCAGAAAAACATCCAGCCGCTGACGCCTGCTCCCAGAGTCGTACCGACCCGCAGCACCACGGTAAGAATTCCGTTTCGGATTCCCTGCTCCGCCAGCTCGGAAGGACGTCCTCTGTATAAAGCCCACGCGCAGGCTGCCAGCGCCGCCGCAATCAGCAGGTTGATCCATATGGAGAACCCCTCCGCTTCCTCTCCCCACTGCATCATCAGCAGCACCGCCGAAAAAAACGGTGAGCCATACACGGCGCCCATGACACCTCTATCGCCGAAATAGTACCAGGTGTCCAGATAGTACTCGCAGGTCAGGACAATCAATGCATAAAGGCTGATGCTCCCAAACCCCATCACCAGCATGCTGACCATGGTATTAAGCACATTGCCGCTGAACATCATCGCCACAAGGACCAAATGGTATACCAGCAGAAAAACCACCGTCCAAACGCCGAAGGTGACGGCTGCAGCCTTAACCACCTCATAAAGACACCGCATGCTTCCGCCTGCCGCCCCCAGCACCATGCCTCCCGACAGCGCGGCGGCCAGAACCGTACCGGCCAGCATCGGCAGCAGCCAAACCAGACATCCGTTCACATAACAGACCCAGAAAAGCGTTCCTCTCTTTATGGGCAGACTGTGTCAGGTATCCACCTGGTTTTTGTGGAAAATAAACCGAAAACCGGCAAGGGCGGCAACCAGGGCGCCTGCGATAATGAACATACCTCCAAGGAAATTGGCGGTAGTCCTCCAAAAGTCCAGTGCAATGCCCAAAAAATAATCTGCCCGTTCCGCGGTCGAGGAAAGAAGGTCCGGACTCATTCCAGACACATTGTTTATGACCAGCAGCCATGTCACGGGAAGCGTGAGAAGGCTCCCCAGCACGGACAGCGCAAGCATCCAGCTTCTGTGGCGCAGATCCTCCCTCATCGCCTTAAAGAATAAGTGCTTTGATGTCATATCCCTTTACCTCCGTTTCACTGATAAATATCTCCTCCAGGGACAGCGGAAGAAGCTCGTAAAATACCAGGTTCAGCTGCTCCATAAACTCCTCCACCTTCTCCCTGCTGCCCCTGGCAGTCAGTGTGTACAGAGCTCCCCTGTTCTCCATGGTCACCACCTCCAGGTTGCGCTTTATCAGCTCCAGTACCGCCTCCTCCTTAATGACGCACTGTACCTTGTGGATATTCAGCTTCATCTCATCCAGGTCCTTTTCAAACAAAATACCCCCCTTGTGCAAAAGCCCCACATATTCGCAGATATCCTCCAGCTCCCTCAGATTATGGGAGGCGATGATGGGCGTCAGCCCCCTCTCCTCCATCTCCTTTGCAAAAAGCGACTTAACCGCCTGCCGCATAACCGGGTCCAGCCCGTCGAAGGTCTCGTCGCAGACAAGGTACTTTGTGCCCGCACACACGCCGCATATCACCGAGAGCTGCTTTTTCATGCCCTTGGAAAAGGTGTTTATCTTCCTGTTTATATCCAGCCCGAACTTCTCCGTCAATATCCCCCACTTCCCCCCGTCGAACCGGGGATAAAAGGCCTGATATAAGCGCAGCATATCCCTCGGCGTTCCGTTTTTATAGAAGTACTGCTCATCGGAAATATAAAACAGCTTTGCCTTAGCCGCCGGATTGTCATAAACCTCATCCCCGTCCACGGTGACGCTGCCCGAATCCGCCTTCAGCACCCCGCAGACCAGCCGCAGCAGCGTTGACTTTCCCGCGCCGTTGGTTCCGATCAGCCCAAACACATGCCCCTCCCCGATGGTTGCGCTGATATTGTCCACCGCCTTCAGGCCGCCGAAGCTCTTTGCAATATTTTTAATCTCGATCATAAACATCCCTCCCCGTATATTTCCCTTATCTGCCTCTGCAGAAGCTCCTTAGGCACCCCCGCCTCCTTCGCCTGCCTTGTCATATCCTGCCAGACCTTCAGAACCTCCACCTGCTTGTTCTCCCTCCATTCACACTCCGGCGCAACAAAGCTGCCCCTGCCGGAAACCGTATAAAGATACCCCTCCTGTTCAAGCTGGGCGTACGCACGCTGAATCGTGTTGGGATTCACCGACAGCTCCATGGCAAGACTGCGCACGCTGGGCATTTTCTCGTCTCTCTCCAGAATGCCGTTCACAACCAGCCGCTCCAGCTTCTCCACTACCTGCTCATAGATAGGACGTTTATCCCGGTAGTCTAAAACAATCATTGCAGCTCCTTTCTCCAGCTCTGCCGACATGGAAATTATAAAAAATACGCGGCGTACTTCTATCTTGTTTTATAAGTGTATTAATTTGCTTAATACACTTATATCACTTTTGGGGCGCTGTGTCAAGAAAATCAAAAGCCCCTGCCGCATCACACACGGCAAAGGCTTTACACTTACAACTCTTATTTAATCTTCTTCCCTGTCCTCCGCGCTATCCGTACCCGCTTCGTCCCCCTGACGCCCTTCGGTTAGGCGGTTGCCCACGTTTGCCTCCTCGTCCTCTATCTCCTTCTTCATGGACTGGATTTTCGTATCCTTTGCAATGGCGCGCAGGATCAAGTTCAAATCCTCCGGAGAAAACATACCTGCGGCACGGGACAAATCCCCAATGTTATTCCGGTTTACCTTCAAATGACCGCCTCCCGAAAGCTTGATCGTCAGAACGTTATCCTTGTCGGTCATATCCCCCAGGCAGATGCTGTTGGTCTCCCCGTCGCAGAAAAAGGTAACTCCGTTATAGGTGATAACCCCGTTCTCGGCGAGATGCTCATAGGGCACCTTGGGCGCCTGCCGAATCTGCTTGATGGGATTCTCTTTCCCGGCAGTGGCAGCCTGATAGATCATTTCCGCCGCGGATTTCCCCTCATTTCCGGTATCCTTTTCATCGACCTCCCCGTTTTCTTCATCCGCCTCTTTCCCGCTGGCGGCATTCATCTGCTGAATCCTGCTGCCGCCTGCCATCCAGGCCGTATTGCCGCCCTCCATGGCCTGCGCATATTTCCTGCTCCCAAGGCGGCTGTTTATTACCACTGTGGCGCTGCGCCTTCCGGCGGAATCCATTCCTGCAATCTCCATACCTATTCTCAAACCCCTTCTCCTTTCCCCGCTCCTGAGCTCCCGCTGTGTTTCCCCTGCTCACCCCCGGAAATTATACCTGTTCAGATAAGAATTTGTAACCCTGCCCTTGGACGTATAGCGACTGGACACGGTCTGCGCGTTTACCCCTGCATTATCGGCAACCCTGGACGAAACCTGCCTGACCCTCAGTGAAAAATCTCCTCCGGAGCCCAACAGCTTCGCAACCGTCTTCCCGTCCGCGGAGGCAAGCTTCTGCTTGTTTAATGTCAAGGTGCCGTCCTCCGCCACCGAAATGCCAATCTCCTCCAGCTCGCTGCGGTTCGTAACGGAAATCTCCTTCATGCTCTGATAATAAAATTGGTTCAGCACACCGGGGCTGACCTTCAGGTTCTTCAGATTCTCGTTAAACTTATTTACCGCCAGCGCCGCTTCGCTGCTCACATCCTCGGTCCCGCTGTCAACCTTCGACGCCAGGTCGGATACGGCGTCTGTCAATTCGTCCGCCGACTTCTCCAGCTTTTCATAATTGCTTTTATCCAGCTTTATGTTTCCAAACACCGACATATTCCTGGAGTTTGCCGCCGCCATGGCGTTCATTCTCGAGGTACCTGCCCCCGCCTTCCCCACGTAGTTCAAAAGAGAGCTTCCCTTCTGCACAGATCCCCGTTTGTGGGCTATTTTTAACATCCCCGTTGTAATCCTCATTATTTTCCCTCCTATTTAAAGTTCCGTCTCTACTCTCCTGCGCCCTTTTGGGGGGAAGCAATTTCCATCTGTACAGGTCACAGCTGGAAATTCCTTCCGGGGCGCATTCGTTTCGAGACTGTTTTTATAGTTCCGTCTCTACTCTCCTGCGCCCCTTTGGGGGGAAGCAATTTCCATCTGTGTTTCTCACAGCTGGAAATTCCTTCCGGGGGCGTCTTCGTTTCGAGACTGTTTTTATAGTTCCGTCTCTGCTCTCCTGCGCCCCCACACCTGTCTCTGCTGCAATCTGGACGCCCTGCGCCCTTCCAGATAGCTTTCCAACGACCCATGGGAACGCTGCACATTGCCGTACGACGGTTCATACACTGCGGCGGCGCTCTCCTTCCCGCTGCTGCCGGTCGCGGCTGTCTTCCCGCTGCCCTTGCTCCCGAACGCCTCCTCCAAAGCCTTTTGCAGCTGTTCCGCACTCTCCGGATTATTGTCCTTCGCCTTCTCCAAAGCCTGCCCGAAACGGACTCCGCTCTGGAAGACATTGGAGATTCCCGCCTGGGACATAAGACCGGACGAATATGTTCCCGACAGATACGGGCTGACCATGTACGGATTGGTCAGATAAGAGCTTATTCCGTTTCCCTGTCCCAGCATCAGATAGCTGCCGATTCCGTTTAATAAACTGTAATCCATTTCCATGCCTCCTGCTGTTTAAAATCCTGGGCTTTTCGCTGCGAGACTGTTTATCTGTCCCCTGCCGTCTGACGGTCAGACGCTCCGGGGCGGTAAAGCTGCCGCAGTCCAGACATGACCACTGCGGAAGATGCCCGAAAGGCCGCAGCAGCCTCATAAGCCTCGTTCAGACATTCCATTTCCCTCTCCTTTGTCAGGATCGAGCCGTCTAAGTCAAACCACTGCTCCCCGCCGCTTTCATGCCTCTTTTCAATTTCCTCGCAAAGGGACCGATACGCCGAATCATATGCCCTCTCCACATCGGCGGCATCATAATTTTTCTTTTCTTCCTTTTCCAACATACTCCGCAGGGCGGCTCCCGCCGTTTCAAAAAACCACGTGGAAGTATGGCCTATCGTATGGGAATACCTGTATCTCAGGCTGCTTCCCAACTCCTTTGGATTTGTACAGCCTTGAAAAGAACCGATTTCCAGAATGTCCCGCCGGCTTGGGACCTCCCCTTTGCAATGCACCGCAAGGTCCGTTTTCATTTTAAGCCTCTCGTTGCCCTGCGGGCAGGCAGAATTACTTTTGCCGGCTACCCGTTCCAAACTCATGCTCCGCAAAACCTCCCCTCCTCGTTTCTTTATATCGTCCAAAAGCCGCCGCGGCTTTTGCATTCTGTCACCAACAAACCCTAAAATGTAACGAAGCCCCAAGAGCCTCCCCCTAAACGCAGGCGGTTCCTCCCCGTTTCAGAAACCGCATATATGCCTTTGCAAATTCGGAATATTTGTCCTTTGCCATAAAGACGGTCTCGCCGTTTTTCAGCTGAATTAAATTGGTCTCATACTCCTTCACATAAGCCATATTCACCAGATACCCCCGGTGACAGCGGTAAAAATCCTCCCCCAGCTCCTCCTCCATATGCCGCATGGTGGCATATACAGTGAAGCATTCCCCTGGCGTATGTATGTCCACCTTCCGCTTTCTGCTCTCCACAAAAAGAATTTCCTTTTTCTGCACGGTAAAGCTCCTGCTCCTGGTCTGAAAAAAGAGCTGCTCGCCCTTTAAGCCCTCCAGCCGCTCCGCCTCCCTGCAGGCGCTCTCGAAAACCTTGCGGAATTTTTCCTCCGGCACCGGCTTCAGCAGATAGTGGAACGCCGCCACGTCAAACGCCTCGGATGCATATTCCTTCAGTGCCGTTACAAAAATCAGAACCGTATCGTCCCGCTTTATCCGCAGTGCCCTCGCCACCTCGATCCCGCTCATATCCTCCATCCGGATGTCAAGAATAACAATGTCAAAACGCTCCCTTGCCTCCAAAAGCTGTTTCCCGGTATAAAAGCACCTGACCTCACAGTCATGCTTCTGCTTTTTGATCAAATCACGCAGCTTCAGACAGCTTTCCCTCTCCTCACAAATAGCGACCCTCATGCCCCACCTCATAGTATTAACTCAACTTTATTTCGGTAAAATATGACAAACCCTTCGGAAAATGTAACGAAACGCCCTTCCAATGTAACAAAACGCAAAAAAAGGACAGCATGGCAGATTCATCATCTGCCTGCTATCCCTAGCCGTTCGTCTATCCGTAGTTGCCTATTTATTATAACGGCTCCGCAAGGTGCCGGACCGTTACCCTCTTGTATTCTTATATCGGCCTGATCCCGGGTATACTTTATAGCCCGTGTAAATCAAACCGCATTTTTTTCGGCCCGGTTACAATCGCCCTGCCTGCGGCAGCCTGCCCCATGCAAATGTCGCTTCTGCACGCCTCCGCGCCCCCGTCATTTAAACAGGGTCTTAAACAGTCCTCTCTTTAACACCTGGCTGCCCGTGCTGATCAGCGAACGCTCGATCTGAGCCTTGCGGCGCTCTGCGGCACGCTCCCTCTTTTTCTCCTCCGCTTCCTTCTCCTTCTGCTTCTTCTTTTCCAACTCCGCCTTCTCCTTCTCAAGCTGCGCCCGCTCCGCGTCCAGCCTCGCCTGTTCGGCATCCCGCTTTGCCTGCTCGTTCAGCACCTCATATGCCGAAATATTGTCCACATAATCGTCATACTTATCCATATTGTCATGTCTGATAAACTTGGCCCTCACGGACTCCTCCACCGGCCCCATATAGCTCTGGGGACAGATGATCGCGGTCCTCTGGGCTATTCCGGGAATACCCTTCTCGTCCAGGAAGGAGGTCAGCGCCTCACCCACTCCCAGCTCCATGATCACATCCTCCGTCTTGAACGCCGGATTAGGGCGGAAGGTCTGCGCCGCAGTGCGGACCGCCTTCTGCTCCGCGGGAGTATAGGCGCGCAGGGCGTGCTGCACGCGGTTGGAAAGCTGCGCAAGCACGCTGTCCGGAATATCGCCGGGGCTCTGGGTCACAAAATAGATACCCACACCCTTGGAGCGTATCAGCTTTACCATCTGCTCGATCTTCTGCACCAGCACCTTGGGTGCGTCGTCGAACAGCAAATGTGCCTCGTCAAAGAAAAATACCAGCTTCGGCCTCTCCAGATCCCCCGCCTCAGGCAGCCGCTCGAACAATTCCGCCATCAGCCACAGCAGAAAGCTCGCATAAAGAGTGGGGTTCTGGGACAGCTTCACGCAGTCCAGAACATTCACCACGCCCCTGCCTCTGGACTCCGTGCGTATCCAGTCATAAATGTCCAGCGCAGGCTCTCCGAAAAACAGATCCCCGCCCTGCTCCTCAAGAGGAATCAGAGCACGCACAATCCCCCCGATAGACTGGGGCGCGATATTTCCGTAGGTTGTCAGATATTCCTTCCTGTGCTCGCTTATGTAATTCAGCACTGCCCGCAGATCCTTTAAATCGATCAGCATAAGCCCCCTGTCATCGGCAATCCTGAATACAATGTCCAAAACGCCCTCCTGAGCCGGGGTCAGCCCCAAAATCTTGGAGAGCAGGTCCGGCCCCATGTCGGAGACGGTTACGCGCACGGGATGCCCCTTCTCCTGATAAATATCCCAGAATGAAACAGGATAAGCCTTATAGTCGAAGCACTCATCCAGCCCGAATTTCTCTATCCGGTCCTCCATGCTGTCGGAAAACTCTCCCGGCATCGCCAGCCCCGACACGTCCCCCTTTACGTCACACAAAAAAACCGGTACTCCCGCGTCGGAAAAGCTCTCCGCCATCACCTTCATGGTGATGGTCTTTCCCGTTCCGCTTGCGCCCGCGATCAGCCCGTGGCGGTTGCTCATATTCAGCTGCATCGTCACCCTCTGCCCGTCCGCAAGGCCCATATATATTTCGTCGTCCTGATACATCTTCATACCTTTCTGCGTGCCTGAAGCACGCGCTCCAATCACTGATGCCGTTCTGCAGGTTCACAGCCCTGCTCTCCGCTTCTAAACCTGCGCATACCTCTGCAGGATAAAGTCCTTCACCTGCTGGTTGTTCTCGGGTCTCGTATCCTCAAGGGTGGCATGGATAAAGGGCTTCCTCTCCTTCATAAATTTCAGCACCGCCGTGTAATCCATCTCTCCAAGCCCGCAGCCCGTGGACCGGAGCCCCTTTTCCGTCACGGTAAAATCTTTTAAATGTACCATGGCAATGTCGGAGCCAAGCAGGTCGATGGCTTCCTCGATCACCTCCTGCCTGTTCTGATAATTCTCAATATGAAGCATGTTCACAGGGTCAAAAATAATCTGCAGGTTGGGGGAATTGATCTCGTCCAGAACCCTTCTGGCGCGTTTCGGGTCGCTTACAATATGGGTGTAAACCGGCTCGATGGCAAACACCACTCCCATCTTCTCCGCATATTCCACCACGGGACGCACATTGTTGATAAAGAGCTGGAGAGCTTCCTCCGTGCGGCACTCGGGAGTAAATTTATACTGTTCATTGGGAGCTCCGGTCTCCGTTCCGACCACCCCGCAGCCCAGCCACGATGCAAAGCGGATATGCGCCATATAGCGGTGTACGGTCTGCGCAAGCTGCTCCTTATTGGGATTTGCAAGATTCAAATAGCAGCCCAGCACCGCGATATCCACCTGATTCCTTGCAAAGACATTCTTTATGTACATGGCAAGCCCCGGAGTCATGGCCTCGTCCGTGGTGGGAAACTCGTCTATCACCTTCGCCAGTGCAAGATGCCCGCACGCAAAGCCCAGCTCATGCACCTGGGCAATCCTCTCCTCAAAGGGTAGCTTGGTTGTGTCATGTAATCTGATTCCTAACTGCATATTTGTATCCTCCGCTCGAAATATGATAACTGCCTGATGAAATTTTACCTGCTTTAAATTATAGCCGTTCTCCCGCCCCGCGTCAATTATCTAACATGAATAAAAACGACCCTGGAATGGGAGCTGATCCCCATTTCAAGATCGTCTTGTTTGTCCGAACCTCTTTTTTCAGGCGCCTTATCCTGCCGCCCTACAGGGTCACGCCCTGCTTAAAGATCGCCATGTCATGGAAGCCCGCCGCCTCGCTGCAGACCTTTTTCCCGGAGGCAATCTCCAGCACACAGTCAAACAGCTTTTCCGTCTCCTCCTCCATGGTTCCGCCCTCCGCCAGAACCCCCGCGTTGAAATCTATCCAGTTGGCTTTCTTTCCCGCCAGCACGGAATTGGTGGAAATCTTCATGGTGGGCACAGGGGAAGCAAAGGGCGTTCCCCGCCCCGTGGTAAACAGGACGATATGGGCGCCCGCCGCCGCCAGCGCCGTGGCCGCCACCAGGTCGTTTCCCGGCGCGCTCAAAAGATTTAAGCCGGGAGTCTTCACGGTTTCGCCATACTGCAGGACACCTCTGACGGGAGCGCTGCCGGACTTCTGCGTACAGCCCAGGGATTTATCCTCCAGCGTGGAAATACCGCCCTTTTTGTTTCCGGGGGACGGATTTTCATATATGGTCTGATTATGGCTCTTAAAATAATTCTTAAAATCGTTGATCAGATCCACCGTCCGGCGGAACAGCTCCTCATTGGCGCAGCGGTTCATGAGAATGGTCTCCGCGCCGAACATTTCCGGCACCTCGGTGAGAATGGTAGTGCCGCCCTTTGATATAAGCTTGTCCGAGAAGCGCCCCACCAGGGGATTGGCGGTGATGCCCGAAAGCCCGTCGCTCCCGCCGCACTTCATGCCGATGACAAGCCTGCTGACGCTGACAGGCTCCCGCTTAAAGGCGCTGGCATATTCAACCAGACCCTTGATTATTTCCAGGGACTCCGCAATCTCGTCCTCACATTCCTGCGATACGAGGAACTTTACCCTGTTCTCGTCATAGCTGCCGATATAGGGCCTGAGCACGTCGATATTGCTGTTCTCGCAGCCCAGACCCAGCACCAGCACGCCGCCCGCGTTGGGATGATTGATCAAATCCGCCAGAATCTTTCTTGTATGCTCCTGATCGTCCCCCATCTGGGAGCAGCCGTAAGGATGCGGGAAGGCGATGACCTCCTCCACGGTGCCCCCGGCGCTTTCCCTCTGCAGCCAGTCGTTTGCCTGTCTTGCTATGGCGGTGGCAACATTGTTGACGCAGCCCACGGTGGGGATAATCCATATCTCGTTGCGCACGCCCACCTTGCCGTCGGGACGGTTGAAGCCCATGAAGGTCACGTCGCCGGCTTCCTCCCCGGCGGCTTCCGTCTCCGGAACCACAGGCTCATAGGTATACTCCAGCAGATCCCCCAGAGCAGTCCTTATATTGTGGGTGTGAATCCACGCGCCTGCCTTTACCGCCTCTTTTGTGTTGCCGATGCGGTAGCCGTATTTGATGACCTCTCCTCCCTCGGGGATATCGCAGACCGCCATCTTATGACCTGCGGGAATCTCCTCAAGAGCCGTTACCTGTTTCTCACCGCCCTGGACCCGGACGCTTATGGTCTCCCCTGCGGGAATAGCCTTCAGAGCCACCACCACATTGTCGTTGTCGTTTATTTTTATGAAATTCTGCATAATGCCGCCCTCATGCCGTTTGCCTTAATATCGTCCAGATAGCCTGCCACCGCGTCGGTCAGCCCTGGCACCTTGTTCAGATCCTGTCCGTGGAAGTCCTCTGTGCCGAGATAATTTTCCACAAAGCTTCTGGTGTCCCTGCCGCAGTTGTCACGGAAAAACTCAAGCACATTCATGTCATCCTTGACGCTGTACTCCTGTCCGTCCCTGTGGCCGATCAGGGCGCCGTCTCTTATTTCCGTTCCGGTGTAGAAGGCCATCAGCGCCGCAATGGAAAAGGTCATATGGGCGGGAAGCTTACCGAATTTGTCCACATAGCCCAGAAGGCTGGGCAGGCACCTCGCCCTCCACTTGGACACGGAGTTTAACGAGATGGCAAGCAGCGCGTGATCCACATAAGGATTGTTGAAACGGTTTACCACCTCGCCCGCAAACGCCTTCAGCTCCTCCTCCGGCAGGGTCAGAGTGGGAATGACCTCGTCAAAGATTGTTTTGTTCATGAAATTGCGGATATCGGCATCCTCCATGGACTGCCTCACGATATCGTTTCCGCACAGCCAGGAAGCCAGCACAAAGGAGGTATGGGCGCCGTTTAGGATACGGACCTTCCTCTGCTTATAGGGATGATGGTCGTCGGTAAAGACCACCGGAAGCCCTGCGCCGGGTAAATCAAACTCCCCGCTGATATCTCTGTCGGACTCGATGACCCAGAGCGCGAAGGGCTCGCCCGTAACCATTATGCGGTCCTCATAGCCCAGCTTTTCCCACTCCTGTTCTTCCGCAGCCTTGGGATAACCGGTGACGATACGGTCCACCAGCGTGGCGGTAAACACACACGCCTCCTCCACCCAGCCTTTGAACTCCTCCGACAGTCCCCAAAGGTCGATCAGCTGCATCACACACTTTTTCAGCATAATGCCGTTGTCGTCGATAAGCTCTACGGGCAGCATCACCAGGCCCTTGCTCTTATCTCCCTTGAAGGTCTCAAATCTATGATATAAAAACTTGGTCAGCTTTCCGGGAAAGGTCTGGGGAGGATCTAATTCAAAACGGTCGGTATCGTCAAACACGATTCCCGCCTCGGTGGTGTTGGAAACCACAAACCTCAGGGATGCAAGCTCCGCAAGCCCCATATACTTGTCGTATTCACTGTAGCAGTCCACAGCGTCGGCAACGCTTGTTACGACACGGTTGATGACCCTGCCCTCACCGTCCACATTGCCGCGCAGCGAAACGGTGTACTGACAGTCCTGCCTGTGAAAGCTGTCAAGGCTTCCGAAATTGATGGGCTTGACCAGCACGATATCGCCGTCAAATCTGCCCTGCTCGTTGGCAATGTCGATCATATAATCCACAAATGCACGAAGGAAATTTCCCTCTCCAAACTGTACCACCTTGATGGGTCTGTCCTTTTTTCCGGTCATTTTTCTGTTTAAAACTTCCATTTTCCTCTCCTTTTCGCTGTGCGGTTTTTTATTCCAGCCGACTTCAGACACCTGGCACTTGGTAATGTAAGTGCTTTCATAGAATATATTACCGCCAAAAAATATTTTAGTCAATATCCAAAAGAGTATTTCATAAAATAAAACTTGAAAAAAACAGGGCGGTCGGCTATAATTTAAATATATTTTTGTAACTGCTTACATTCTTTACTGATCGTTATGCCGTCCAGACGGCACAACAGGAAGTGCGAGGGAAGTCAATGACAATTTATGATATTTCCGAAAAGGCAGGCGTATCCATCGCCACTGTCTCCCGCGTGCTGAACGGAAGCAGCAATGTCAGTGAAAAGACGAAAAAAAAGGTGCTGGACGTCATAGACCGGTACAGATACGCCCCAAACGCCTTTGCCCGGGGCTTAGGCCTGAATACCATGAAGACCATCGGCATCATGTGCGCGGACAGCTCCGATCTGTATCTCGCCAAGGCGATCTACCATATAGAGCAAAAGCTGCACAAAAGCGGCTACGACAGCATACTCTGCTGTACTGGCTACGAGCTTGAGGCAAAAATCACCTCCATGAACCTGCTTATCACCAAAAAGGTCGACGGTCTTATCCTGGTAGGCTCCAACTTTATTTATGAGACAGAAAAAGAAAACAAATACATTGCGGACGCGGCCGCTCAGGCGCCTGTCATGCTCCTGAACGCCGATCTGGACGCACCCAACGTCTACAGTGTGGTTTCCGACGATTTTACCTCCATGTATGAGGCGACCCTGCGCATGATCGGGACCGGCATACAGGATATCATATACTTTTACAACTCCGATTCCTACAGCGGAAAGCGCAAGCTTGCAGGCTACCGCGCCGCCATGGAGGAGAAAAAGCTCCTGACAGGCCACAGCCTCCAGTTTTACCGGGGCTCCCACGAGGACATTCCCGCCATGACCGCGCACCTGAAAGCGCTGCACGCAGAGGGGCTTCCCTTTCACGGAGTCATTGCCGCGGACGACACCCTGGCGCTGGCGGCGGTAAAATATGCCAGGGCGATGAACTACCGCATTCCGGAGGACTTCTCGGTTCTGGGCTACAACAATTCCATGCTTGCGGAGTGCTGCGAACCGGAGCTCACCAGCATAGACAACAAGCTGGAGACCCTGTGCCAGCACCTGATCGCCACCCTGCTGGGTGTGCTTGGCGGCAGTGAAATGCCCAAAAAAGCCATTTTCTCCGGCGAGATTGTCAAGCGCCGGACAACGCGGTAGAAAGCCTGCTATCACTTAAACTGTAACTGTTTTCAGCATAACCGCTTGTTTCAAAACAGTGACAATAAACCAAAACAAATAAAGAAAACGGAGGGCATCAGACATGAAAACATTTATGGACAAGGATTTCCTGCTTGAAACCGAGACAGCCAAAAAGCTGTTCCATGACTATGCGGAGACCACACCGATTCTGGACTATCACTGCCACATCAACCCCAGGGAGATTGCGGAGGACCGCATGTTTGATAATATCACCCAGGTATGGCTGGGCGGCGACCACTACAAATGGCGCTTCATGCGTTCCTGCGGCGTGGACGAAAAGTACATCACGGGAGACGCCTCGGATTACGAGAAATTCTGCAGGTGGGCAGAGTGCCTTGGAAAGGCCATCGGCAATCCCCTGTACCACTGGAGCCATCTGGAGCTTCAGAGATTCTTTGGCTACAACGGCGTCCTGAATAAAAATACCGCGGACGAGGTCTGGAAGCTCTGCAACGAAAAGCTTGCCCAGCCCTCCATGAGCGTGCGCAATTTGATCAAGCAGAGCAACGTCACCCTTATCTGCACCACCGACGACCCTGTAGATACCCTCGAATGGCACAAAAGGATTGCGGAGGATGAAAGCTTTGACGTGAAGGTCCTGCCCGCCTGGAGGCCCGACAAGGCGATGAACATCGAAAAGCCCGATTATCTGGATTACCTGGATAAGCTGGCGGCAGCGGCTGGCATGACTGAGATAGGCAGCTTCGCGGCGTTGAAAAAGGCGTTAAGGAATCGTATGGATTTCTTTGCATCCATGGGCTGCAACGTATCCGACCATGCTCTGGAATATGTGATGTACTGCCCTGCGAACGACGATGAGATCGAGGAAATCTTTCTGAAAAGACAAAACAGAATGATACTCACCAGGGAGGAGGAGCTGAAGTTTAAGACTGCCTTCATGCTCTTTGTGGGCAGGGAATACCACAGGCTTGACTGGGCTATGCAGCTCCACTTCGGCTGCAAGCGGGACAACAATACCCCCATGTATAAAAAGCTGGGACCCGACACCGGCTACGACTGCATCAACAACAACGCGCCCTCCTCACAGATGGCGGACTTCCTGAACGCCCTGGTTTCCACAGACGAGCTGCCCAGAACCATCCTGTACAGCTTAAACCCCAACGATAACCAGGCCATCGGCAGCATCCTTGGCTGCTTCCAGGACTCCACGGCGGTTGCAAAGATCCAGCAGGGCAGCGCATGGTGGTTCAACGACCACAAGGCAGGTATGCTGGAGCAGCTGATCTCCCTTGCAAACCTGGGCAACCTTTCCGGCTTTGTGGGAATGCTCACCGACTCCAGAAGCTTCCTGTCCTACACAAGGCACGAATACTTCCGGCGCATCCTCTGCAATCTGATCGGCGGCTGGGTGGAGAACGGCGAATTCCCGGAGGATTACGACACCCTCTCCGAGATTGTAAAGAATATCTCCTACTACAATGCCAGGAGCTATTTCAAATTCAATATCTAGGTCTATCGCTCCGTGCAGACAGGCTTGTCCTGAATATGTGGAATGCCAAATGCCCAAAAGGGGATACCGCCTTTTTACCCGGCGGTATCCCCTTTGCTTCATTCTCCTATTACGCTTTGAATTATTTTTCTGTGCTTTGCCGCATAGTACAACGCCCAGTCCTGATCGTTGGCCCAGGGATCATAATAATCCGCTTTTTTTCCGTTTACCTGCCTGGGAGCCACCCGGGCGCAGGAGGCGGAGCCGTCCCGCATAAACAGATTCAGACACCCCCGAAGCGATGACGAAGCCTTTTTCCCATAGCCCGCATCCCCCGTAACGGCATACAGCTGCGCATAAGCCACACCGGAAAGCACGCTCCAGTAATGAGGAAAGGTATCCCCATAGGTACGGTTCTTCCCGAACCAATACCCGTCCCAATGCCTGATGGCATTGGCGAACTGATGATAGTCCGGCTGCATGCCGTCAAACAGCTCCAAAACCTCCATCTGACGCCTTGCTTCCCTCAAATAAATACCTCTGCCGCTTATCTGCTCCGCCTGCAGCAGAATACTGACGGCAGGCGCCACAATGCTCTGCTCATACGCCACCTCGGACGCCGGATAATGCAGCCCGTTGCGCAGAATCACATCCGCATGCTCCAGAAAATGCCCCTTCAGCAAATCGCTTTCCTTGGCCATCCCTGCCTTTTCCATTTCGCAAAGCAGCTCCGTCATCGGAATGCCGATGCCGTAAAACCCATTTCCGCCCAGACGGTAATATTCCTCCAGGACATGAAAAGCGTCCCACAGATAATCCCTGTCTCCCGTCAGCCTGTATAATTCCAGCTGGAATACCGCCATCCACGGGTAATTGTACAGCCGGTTCCAGTCGTTATTCCGGCAGATATCATTGTAAACCGCTCCGGAAGCCCTGTCGAACAATTCTCGGTACACATACTCCCGGTATTTCATGAGGCTGTCATATACCTCCCTGTCCTCATGGCCCTGAAGATAGAGCGCCAAAAGCACACCCATTCCCATACGCTCCCGTCCCCCATTGTGGTCGTCCAGGTGGCTGTAGTAAAGCCTGTCCTCCTCCCTGTCGTAAATCAGAAAGGCTCCGTCCAAATGGCTTCCCGCCCCAGAGTACTGCTGCTTTTGCGCAATAAACCTGCAGCGCCTTTGCAGCATCCTGTCCGGTTCACAGCAGCGGTACAGAGCAACGCTCGTCTCCTTCCCTCCAATCCGGATGCGGAACCGATACTCTCCCTCCTCCTGACCGCCGCCCGAGATCCTGACGACCGTTCCCGATTTACCCGCCGAGAGCTTCCAGGCGGCCTTCTCCCCATTGCATTCGACACAAATATCCCCGTCTTCAACCGCCTTCCCCATGCGGACATCAAATCCCATCTCCTCACCGGGAAAAAAGGTACAATTCTCCGCCCTTACAAAAGGAAAATCCGACTCCTCCAGCAGCCTTCGTTCAAAATCCTCCCGGTCCTCAAACCAGAACAGATCCCAGACCACCTCCGCCGTCTCTCCCGGCTCTATCGCCGGAAATACGGGATGCAGAATAAAATCACCTCTGTCCTCGCTTCTCTTATCCACGTCCCGCTCCACGCTGTAGCCGTCGATACTGCCCTTGATCAGCTGCAGCCCCAGGTGCGGCGGGCGCCCTCCCATGCGGAAGGCCTGCACATACGAAGCCTCCTGCCCGCAGAAAACATGCGTGTGACATCTTCTCTCCAGGCACTCCTGCGCCGCTTCATAATTATCGTTAAAGGTGACATAGATCCCCACATCCGTATTTTTCAAAAATACAGGAAATTCCGTCACATTGGTAAACCGATATACCTCCCGCAGCCTGCCGTTGTCCAAAAGCTCTCTCCTTACCTGAACCTCCAGAGCGCCCGGACTATGTATCGTTCCCCATCTCCTGCTTCCCAGGACCCAGTTCATCTCCGAACAGTCGCCCCTGCTCCCCAGAAAGACCAGCCTTCCCTCCGAATCCTCCTCCCACAAAAATTCATGCATCCCTTTACCGCTCATGCTCATAAGCCCGTAACCTCCCGTGTGCATACGTAAAAAGCCTGTTAAACGCTCTCCGCCTCCGCCTTCTCGTCCACCAGGTTAATATTTTTCCACTTTCCCTGACGGTATCGCAGATATACCAGCAGCGCACCCAAAAGCCAGCTCACAAGCAGCGAGAAAAACAGCGCGTCCGGATGACCCTTGGGCCACTCCTGCGAAGCGTTGAAATGCGCCAGCAGATACGCCAGGGGCACCCGCACCACCACCGTTGTGATAAGGGAGATCACCATTGTGGAGACCGTATCCCCCGCCGCCCGCAGGATACCCCCATAAATCTGGGTGATACCCATGGCGATATATCCCGCCGCAAGAATCTGCAGCCCCCGACCGCCCAGGTCAACCACCTTCCGGTATACGTCAGGGTCCGTGCTCTCCTGATTGATAAATATTTCAATAAGCTGCTTTCCGAATAAGAGCAGCGCCAGCACAATGACCATGGACGTGCCAAGGGCAAGCATAAGAGCCGCCCTCTCCCCGGATTTCAGGCGCTCCATTTTCTTCGCCCCAATATTCTGTCCGATGTAGGTGGAAATTGCAAGCCCAAAGGTAAACGCCGGAAGCACGGCAAAGCCGTCCACCCTCATGATCGCCACATTGATCGCAGGCACAAAATCCCCCATCTGGTTCGTCAGGCTCTGGACAAAAACCAGGGCAAGGGAAAAGATCGCCTGCGTCAACCCGGAGGGAAGCCCCAGCTTCAGAATCAAGCCGGCTGTATCCGGCTTGGGAACCAGCGTCTCCTTCTTAACTTCCACTATATCCTTCATATGGGTCAGACGAATCAGACATAAAACCGCCGAAACCGTCTGGGCGATAATCGTCGCCCATGCGACGCCCTGCACACCCAATCCAAGCCCTGCCACAAACCAAATGTCCAGCACAATGTTCAACGCCGCGGAGACAAGCAGATACAGAAGCGGGTAAAAGCTGTCCCCCAGCCCACGCAAAATACCTGATATAATATTATAAAAGGCAACCCCAAGAATCCCCAAAAAGGTAATCTGAAGATAAGCCGCCGCCAAATCAAGATATTTCTCCGGCGTATTGATCAGTTGAAGCAGCGGACGCGAAACGGGAATTCCCACCGCCATAATAATGACGGCCGCAATCACCACCAGCGTAACGGACGTTCCGACACAGACCGAGAGCTTCTCCTTCTCCTTTGCGCCAAAATACTGGGCCACAAGGATTCCCGCACCTGTGGCTATGGCAATAAAAAGCACCAGCAGCAGATTTATGATCGGCGAGGAAACGCCCACCGCCGACAGGGCATCCACACCGTTATATCCGTTTTGTTCCACCGTGCAGTACTTTCCCACCACGACGGAATCCACCGCGGAATACAGCTGCTGGGCGAAATTGCCTATCAACAGCGGAAACGCGAATTTAGCAATGGATTTGACAGGACTTCCCACCGTCATATCCTGCGCCCCAAACAATTTTTTTATCTTTTCAAACACTTTCCTTCCTCCCTTGTTTCCCATGTATTTTCCTGGTCTCACGCCCGCCTCACAGCTTCCCCTTCCGCCCTGAAAGAAAAGGCGGCCGGCTTACCTTCTCTCCTGATCAAAAACCTGCCGGCTTACCTTCTCTCCTGATCAAAACGGCGGCCGGCTTACTTCCTCTCCTGAGCAGAACGCCTGCCGGATCACTTCCTCTCCTGATCAAAAAAACCGCCGGCTCACTGTGACAAAGAGCGGGGAATGACTTCCCCGCTCTCTAGGTAAGCGCTCCGATATGCTCTGCAGTACCCATGACCATAATGCTCTCGTCCTCCTCAAACACATGGCTGGGATGAGGCAGCGGAAAGATCTGGTTCTGCTTTTTGGTGGCAAGGACACTGACATGATACCTGGTCCGGATGGACAAGTCCACCATGCTCTTTCCCAGCCACTCCTTCGGAACTGCAATCTCATAAATACCTATTTCCGGTGTCAGTTCAACATAGTCAAAAATATTGTCCGCGCCGAACTTGATGGCAAGGCGCTCGGCAACCTCTCTCTCGGCATAGGAAACATAGTCCGCCCCGTTTCTGAGAAGCAGCTTTCTGTGTACATCCCTGGTGGCGCGGGCCACAATATACTTACAGCCCAGGTCCTTCAGCAGTACGGTGATCTCAAGCACCGTCTGAAAATTCTCACCGATTGCAATTACCGCAAGGTCAAAATTGTCCACTCCCAGAGACTTCATAAAACGCTCGTCCGTGGCATCTCCAATGAGTATCTGCTGAATCATGCCCACTGCGGCGTCCGCCCTCTCCTCGCTGTCATCCACTGCCAGCACCTCGTGGCCGTTCTCCAGAAATGTCTTTGCCATATGACGCCCGAAACGCCCAAGACCGATTACCAAAATTGACTTCATACCTGACCCCCTGTGCGCTCCCGTGCGCATGCCAGCGTATGCCTCCGCATACACTTCAAATTTCCTGACGATAAAATTCCGTTCCCGGATTTTTTAATTTCCCACTCCGCGATTTCCTTCGCACCTCAGCCTACCTGCACCTTCTCCAGGGGCAGCCTTGAGTTTGTGACCCTCTTATCCGACGAAAAGGCCAGCAGCATGGTAATGGAGCCCACACGCCCGCACAGCATCAGAAATGCCAGCAGCAGCTTGGAAACCATGCCAAGCGACGGCGTAACGCCAAGGGTCACCCCCACCGTAGCCATTGCCGAGACCGACTCAAAAAACGCGGTGATAAACGGCAGATCCTCAATTGCAGAAATAATCACTCCCACTGCTACGGTCAGGATCAGATAGGTCATAAACACACAGGACGCCGTCCTGGTGATTCCCTCCTCCATCCTGCGCCCAAACATTTCGATATTTTTCTTCCGGCGGAAGGTCGCAATGATGCTGATACACAATATCCAAAAGGTTGTGGTCTTGATTCCTCCCGCGGTAGAGCCGGTGGAGCCTCCTATAAACATCAGACAGATCATAACAAAAAGGGAGCTTTCCGTCATGCCTGCAAGGTCCACCGTGTTAAAGCCCGCCGTCCTTGCCGTGACGGACTGGAACAGGCTTGCCTGAAGCTTTTCACCAAGGGACAGACCTGCGTAAAGCGGATGATTCCACTCCAGCAGGGCAAATACTGCCGCACCGATTACTATAAGGCTTAAGCTTATGGACAGCACCATTTTGCTCTGCAGCCGCAGGCGTTTAAAATGCAGCCTGCGCTCCTTCAGATCATGCCACACAAAGAAGCCCAGCCCCCCTATGACGATCAAGAGCATAATCACCGTACAGAAATACCAGTCGCCCGCCAAGCCGGTAAGAGAGGAAAACCGGCCGGACGTTCCTCCCATCAGGTCAAAGCCGGCGTTGCAGAAAGCAGAAACAGCATGAAATACGGAAAAATAAATTCCCTTTGCCCAGCCGAACTTCGGTATAAACACAAAGCTTAATAAAAACGCTCCAATAAGCTCAACCACCATGGTTCCCATTGCAATAAACTTGGTCATCCGCACTATACCGCCGATCTGGGGCGCCGAGATGGAATTCTGCATGATGGAGCGCTGATTTAGACCTATCTTCTGCCTGGTCAGCACCATTACCAAAATCGCCACCGTCATAAAGCCCACGCCGCCCACCTGAATCAGAGCCAGGATAACCAGCTGTCCAAACAGCGTCCAGTGGGTAAAGGTATCAAACCTCACCAGCCCCGTCACACAGGTCGCCGAGGTCGCCGTAAAAAAACAGTCTGACACCGGCGTGCCCCCGGCGCCCCTGGTGGCCGCCGGCAGCGCCAAAAGCAGGGTTCCCAGCGCAATTATGACAAGATACCCGCTTAAGATCAGCTTCATCGGTGAAATATTATGCCAAACGTTAAATTTTTGTTTCACTCTACTCTTAATACTCCATCAGCTTTTCTTCGCCGTTAAGCACACGCATCGCCCCCTGGGCCAGCGCGAGCAGCTCATCCTCCCCGGGATACACGGTAAAGGGCGCAATCCACTCCGTCCTCTCCCTCAGCGCCGCAATCACGTCCGCGCCATAGGCGATACCGCCGGTTACAATAATCTGATCCACCTCTCCGTTCAGCACGCACGCCATGGAACCGATATCCTTTGCAACCTGCAGCAGAAACGCCTGCTTTGCCTCCGCCGCCTTTTCGTCGCCCTCGCCAGCACGCCTGGTCACCTCCCGCATATCGTTTGTTCCAAGATACGCATTAAAGCCACCCTTGCCGATAAGCTTGCCGTATATTTCCTGCTCGGTGTATTTTCCCGAGAAGCAAAGCTTAACAAGCGCACCGCAGGGCACGCCGCCTGCACGCTCCGGAGAGAACGCTCCGTCCCCGTCAAAGGCGCTGAACACATCTATTACCTTCCCGTCCACATGTGCGCCCACAGACACGCCGCCGCCCATATGCACCACGATCAGACGTAAGGACTCGTATGACTTTCCGACCTCCCTGGCATACCTCTTTGCCACCGCCTTCTGATTCAGCGCATGGAAAATGCTGCCCCGGGGAATCTCTGCCATACCCGAATACCGCGCAATGGGCATCAGCTCGTCAACCACCACCGGATCAACGATATAGGCGGGAACACCGATAGCATCCCCAAACTCCCGCGCCAAAATTCCCCCCAAATTGGAGGCATGCTGCCCCTGAACACCCTTTTTCAGATCCTCAAGTAGCTCGTCCGTCACCGCATAGGTTCCGCCGGAAATGGGCTTCAGCATACCGCCGCGCCCCACAACCACATTAAGGCTGCCCATATCAAAATTCTTGGACTCCAACAGATCCGTAATGATTTTTTTGCGGAAATCCTTCTGATCCACAATAGCCGCATACCGACTGATCTCCTCCGTGGAATGCCTTAAGGTCTCCTCAAACAAAAGATTCTCATCCTCAAACACACCGATTTTTGTAGAGGTAGAGCCGGGATTGATAATTAAGCTTTTTATAGACATTTGTTTTCCTCCCTATATTTTAAGTTCCGTCTCTGCTCTGCAACGCCCCCATGGGGGGAAGCAATTTCCATCTCTGTTTCACACATCTGTAAATTCCTTCCGGGGACGTCTTCGTTTCGAGACTGTTTTTAAAGTTCTGTTATATAAAGTTCCGTCTCTGCTCTGCAACGCCCCCATGGGGGGGAAGCAATTTCCATCTCTGTTTCACACACCTGTAAATTCCTTCCGGGGGCGTCTTCGTTTCGAGACTGTTTTTGTTTTTTAATTCCGCAGTCTTCCCTGCCAGGGTACTTCGGACTATACAATCAGCCGTTTTTCTTCATTTCCTCCGCCACCACTGCCGCAAGAGCAATGGAATTTACCTTGGTCTCAAAGGAATCCGAACGGCTGGTCAAAATTACGGGAACCTTTGTACCGGTCAAAATACAGCCGTTTTTCATTTCGGGAACCGTATGTACAATACATTTGTACACAAGATTTCCCGCGTGAATGTCCGGGAACACCAGCATATCCGCATCTCCCTGAATCTTTCTGTCGGAAGCTCCCTTATGTTTTACCGCCTCGGGGTCTACCGCCAGATCCAAGGAAAGGGGACCATCAACGACACAGCCTGCAAGCTCTCCCTCCTCGCACATCTTCGTAAGCTCCGCAGCCTCCACGGTAGCAGGCATCTTGGGATTGACCACCTCTACCGCCGCAAGGACCGCCGCCTTGGGGCACTCGATGCCGCATGCCCTGCATACGGGAACCGTATTCCTGATAATATTTACCTTATCCTCCAATGTAGGATAAGGTATAAAAGCAACATCCGTCAGGAATAAAAGCCGGTCAAACTGAGGAAGATCAAAAACAGCCACATGGGAAAGCGGCGCGCCGGTCCTGAGCCCTGCTTCCTTATCCAGCACGCTCTTTAAGAAATTCTTGGTGTCCACCAAACCCTTCATGTACATGTCAACCTCGCCGTCATGTGCAAGCTTTACCGCCTTCAGCGCCGCCTGAATCATATCCGGCTCGTCGATGATCCTGTATCCCGCCAAATCCATATCAATGGAGGCGGCAATTTCCCTGATCTTCGCCTCGTCGCCCACCAGGACAGCCTCCGCTATTCCCCTTGCCTTCGCCTCCTTCACAGCTTCAAGCACCGCGGAATCCTGTGCCGCGGCGACGGCAACCTTCTTCATGCCGCAGCCCTTCATCTTCGCAATAATTTCATCAAAACCGTGTCTCATTATTTTTCTGCTTCCTTTCCACCCGCCAAGAGTCTTTTCTTTTCTGTCTTCTATACCCAAGCTTATACCTGAAGTATTTTTCATCGTTAAAATAATAGCACGGTCACTTTTAAAAAGCAATATGTTTAAACAAACCTCTGGCCGCTCATCAGCCCCTGCACCCTTCCATTAAAAACCCCTGACCGAGCCCTCCGACAAAAGCCTTCTCTCAAAGACTTATAAGCACATTTTACTTTATGCTACCTCACTTCTCCCAAAGCTGTCATGTGGAGCAACATATTGAGCAGCCCCGTACAGCCTTCCGTCACATCCGCATATGTGGCATCAAAATCTCCGGTGTACCAGGGGTCCGCAATATCGCGGTCCGATCCGGCAAACGATAACAGCTTATAAACCTTTCCCTCCGGGTCCCCTCCAAGCATCCGAAGCATATTACGAATATTAGTGCTGTCCATGCCGATAAGATAATCATATTTCCCGTAATCCGCCCGAGTCAGCTGTACGGCGCGCTTTCCCTCGCAATCGATGCCATGCTCCCCAAGCTTCGCCTTCGCAGGCGGATAAACAGGATTCCCCATCCCATTCCATATCTCCTCTGTGCTGGTGGCGGCAGATGCAATATAAAGCTGATCCGAAATTCCCGCCCTCTCCGCCAGGTCTTTCATTACAAATTCTGCCATGGGGCTGCGGCAGATATTACCATGGCAGACGAATAGTATTTTTATCATGGTTTACATATCTCCTTATATCTCGGTATAACCTGGTTTTTTCCCTTTTTTTTAGGTTTTATCTCTGA
The DNA here is from genome assembly GCA_910578215.1 of uncultured Acetatifactor sp. GTDB lineage: Bacteria > Bacillota > Clostridia > Lachnospirales > Lachnospiraceae > Acetatifactor. The sequence goes on from CAJTPH010000004.1 coordinate 25,390, forward strand.
CCCCAAAAACTCTCTATGCTCTATATCATAGCACACCTTGGCATATCTTGTCCCCCAAAACAGGCAAAAAAAGAAGTAAAATGACCTCTTTTTTACCTATCCCAGAGGTAAATTCTTATCCGTTTACACTTCCTTTCTAAGTCTTTCTTCCAATTCTCGCATCTCCCTTTCCACGTCCTCATAATCCAAATGTGTATAGCATTGTAAGGTAGTCCTTATATCTTCGTGTCCCATAAGCTTTTGTAAAGTTTTAGGACTTACCCCATCCCTCACCCTATTCGTGCAATATGTATGCCTGCACACATGGGGCGTTATCTTTGGCAGCAGCAATATCCTGCTGGCTCATTCCTCTGGCATACATCGCCAGTACCTTATCTTCGATCCCGCTGACATCCTTTGAACGTTTTGATATCAGCTGCGGATCAAAAGAGCCATCTCTGTCATGGGGAGAATCAATCTCAACTTCGCCCATTGTAGTCCTGATACTTTTATGGGTATAACCATTTCTGCGGTCAGCAGTCTCTTTATAACCGTGATCATTTTTATCATAGCCGAGATGGCTGTTCATCTCACCTTGAAGCATAGCTTCAAACATGGGGCCGAAGATATCCCTTAATGCATCGCATCCTGCACGTCCTCCGTGCAGGTGGGCTGGTAATGGTCAATGACCGCCTGTGCGATAGCTTTACTGGCCTCGCTTCTTTTGTTTTTACGTGATGCCATAAGTGCGTTACTCATAATCCTTTCGATTCCTTTCTTTTAATATACCGCACTTCAAGTTAAAAATAAAGTATGTAAGTCTGTTACCGATAACCTACATACTTTATATTACACTCTCAGATAAACAGGAGTTTAGCGTTTTCCTGTCTTAATAAATTCTATCAGCTTTTCCACATCGTCAAAATCATCATAATCGCCAATAATTCCTTGGCGATGATATAGGATTCCTCTCTTTTCATTTTCCTCAAGGCAGTCAAGAAGGCTCTCTATCCCATATCTTTTTATAAACAATGTAAAACCATATGGCTTGATTTTGTTCAGTAAGCCTCTTTTGCAATCCATTGCACAAGCATAACAGCCCAGGAATCCCTTTTTTATGGAGCATTTTCTGTTTTCACATTGGGTGTAATCAGGGCAGTTATCCGAATAACAGCCATTACATTTTACATTTTCTGAACACAGGCAGCAAGCGAGTCCACACCTTGCAATTCCCAATTCTCGTTTCATTCTTTACCCTCCCTAAATATCAATTTACGCTTCTCATTATACAAGACATACCGCGAAAAATCTTCCTCCATTTCTTAAAATTCTTTAATTAATAATTGTCCCTACAATTACCTTTGCAATCCAAAACAGTTCCTTTATGTCTGCCGGCTGCATCTGCTCAGAAGTCCTGCCATCGCTTGTCAAGCTAATTGTCATTCGTGATACAGTACTGTCCTCAATGACTCCAACAGTCATACTACGGGGAAGCCTCGAAAATGCCAGCAAAATGTGAAGCTTTCTGTTACGGATAGGGATTTGTAAGTTGTCTTAATCAAATCCCCACGGCATTCGCCAAATGGATGCTGGCGCATCCGCTTGGCTTATTGCCCGCAGGAATAAAGTGAGGCTCCAGTCTCATAAAAAACGCAGAGCCGACTGACTTGTGAAAAATACATCACAGTCTGTCGGCTCTCCTTATGTTCAATAAACAAATTCTCCCTTAAGCCAGCTCCCTCTTACGCTTCTGCCGCTTATAAATCAGAATGGCAATATACACCCCCAGAAATCCCAGAATGATTGCCACCAACACCATGGATTCTCCGGGACCGCCCATCTTCACTTCCGCCCATAAACGATCCACCAGCTTGCTGGTATCTTCCGGCAGGTTCACAAATACCTCCGTGCGCTCCAGTATTTCGTCATCCGGATAATAAACGGGACTCTCCACCATTTCTTCGTCCATATACGCCTTTGCGGCGCTCTCCGGCGTGGAATACCCCACATAATTCATGTTGGCGCCGGCAATTTCGGGATCGCACAGAAAATTGATATATGCCTCTGCCTCCGCCTTATGGCTGGAGGTGGCGGGAATACACATGGCATCCACAAAATAATTGGTTCCTTCTTCCGGCACGACAAATCGGATGCTGTCGCTGTTCTCAACCAGAATTGCCGCGTCTCCCGAATAGTAAGGCGCTATCCACGCCTCGCTGCTCTCCATCTTGTCAAAGATCCGGTCCATGACATAGGCCTGCACCAGAGGCTTCTGCTGTTTCAGCAGAGCTGCAGCCTCAGCCCACTCCTCTTGGTTAGTGGTATTTACCGACTGTCCCAGCATGAACTGCGCAATCGCAAAGGAATCCCTGGGGTTATCAAACATCAGTATCTTACCGGCATAGCGGTCATCCCACAGGGCGGACCAGCTTGTGATCTCCTCCGCAATATAGTCCGTATTGTAAAATAAGCCCACCACTCCCCAGGTATACGGCACCGAATAGCGGCTTCCCGGGTCATAGTCAGGGTCGCGGAAGCGCTCGTCAATATACCGGAAATTGGGAATATTGGAATAGTCCAGCTCGGCAAGCATATTTTCATCAATAAGCTTGGACACCATATAGTCCGAGGGAATAATCACATCATAATCGGCTCCGCCGCCCACCAGCTTGGAATACAGCGCCTCATTGCTGTCAAAGGTTGTATAGTTGACCCTTATCCCTGTGCGCCGGGTAAATTCCTCGTTCACATCAGGAGAACCGTCCGTGCCATTGGCAATATACTCGCCCCAATTGTAAACATTAATGGTAACTCCCCTGTCCGCAGCCGCACCTTCTTTAGCTTGACCGGTTCCGCCGGAAACGGATGGCTCCCCGGCAAGGACCGTTTGAACCGAAGACAGACAGAGAGCCAGACAGATTACCAGGCATATATTTACTCGCAGTAAACGTTCTTTTTTCATATGTGCACTCCTATTCCTGCTTTACCATTCCTTACACCCCTTGACGCTCCCGCTCCTTATCCGCCTTCAGCTCTCTGGCATTTCGCGCATTGATAATAATCAGCAGTACCATAACCACAGCGAACATGACCGTAGACAGAGCATTAATCTCCGGACTGATGCGCTTGCGGGTCATGGAATAAATATAAATAGGCAGAGTCTGAGTGGTTCCGCTGGTAAAGTAGCTTATCACAAAATCGTCAATGGAGAGCGTAAATGCCATGATCAGCCCGGTGACGATTCCTGGCATGATCTCCGGCAGCACCACCTTGAAGAACGCCTTCACCGGAGGGCACCCCAGATCCTGCGCCGCTTCGTAAAGGTTAGGGTCCATCTGGCGCAGCTTGGGCAGCACGGACAGTATCACGTAGGGCAGGCAGAAGGTTATGTGAGCCGCAAACAGTGTTCCCATTCCCAGACTTCTCCCGCCGAACAGTCTCACCGCGGACACAAACAGCAGCATCAGCGACACACCGGTGACGATCTCCGGATTCACCATGGGAAAGTTGGTAATATTCATCATAATCCTTCTGGGCAGCCTTTTCATGGAGTTGATGCCGATAGCCGCCATGGTGCCCAGCACGGTGGACGCCGCCGCCGATACCACCGCGATAAGCAGCGTATTGCACAGAGCCTCCATTATCAGCCGATCCTCAAAAAGCTTCCGGTACCAGCGTAAGGAAAACCCTCCCCACACCGTACGGCTGGCAGTCTCCGAGTCGTTGAAGGAAAATACGATCAGCACCAGGATGGGGGCATACAAAAACAGGAAAATGAGAAAGGTGTAAATGCGTGCGCCGGCCTTTTTCATAACAGCATACCTCCTCCTGCCGCTTCTCCGTCGTCAAACTGATTCATAATGCCCATACAGATCAGAATAATCACCATCAGTACCAGCGAGACGGCCGACCCCAGATTGGGATTATAGGCGCTGCCCAGAAACTGCATATCGATCAGGTCTCCTATGAGCAGATTGCCGCCTCCCCCCAGCATTTTCGAGATGATAAAGGTACTGACCGCCGGAACGAATACCATAGTCACACCGGAGATAATACCGGGCATACTCATCGGCACCACCACCTTCAAAAAAACCTCCCGGCTGTTGGCTCCCAGATCCTGGGCTGCCTCTATCACACTCTTATCAATTTTAGTCAGCACCGAATAAAGAGGCAGGACCATATAGGGTATATAATTGTAAACCATGCCAAGCACCACCGCTCCCGCGGTGTTGATCATGTGCAGCCGGGGCAGACCCAAGGCCGTCAGAACCGAATTGATCAGGCCGGTATCCTCCAGCAGCGCCATCCAGGCATAGGTTCGCAGCAGAAAATTCATCCACATGGGCAGCATCACCAGCATTACCATTACATTCTGACGTCTGGCATTCATTTTGGAGATAATGTAAGCCAGGGGATAGCCCAGCCCAAGGGAAACCACCGTCGCCACCGCCCCCAGCCAGATGGAGCGGAGAAATACGTTGGAGTATTGCCCCACGCTTAAGATATTTTCCAGCGTAAAGCTGCCCGATTTATCCGTAAAGGCAAAATAGCCTACCAGCAGCATGGGCAGCACGATAAAGACGGTCATCCAGACCGTGTAAGGGGCGGAGAGAAATTTGGAATCAGATTTCATCGGCATCTCCCTCCTCTCCCGCCAGCGCCTCACTGGAAGCATTCCTGTCTTCTCCCATTTCATCGCTGAAGGTGCTGTAATCGCCAAACAGACCTGAATACTCCGACTTTGCCATGACGTGAATATCGTTGGGGGTCAGAGAAAGCCCTATGCGGTCGCCTGTCTCGCGGCATTCCGTAGACTGTATCATCCACTTAAAGCCCGCCACATCCACAATGATCTCATAGTGCACACCCTTAAAGGTCACTGCCGTAACCTCCCCGGTGATCAGGGTGGACTCCGGCTCCACTACCTTGATATCCTCGGGCCGTATCACCACATCCACGGGAGTGTTGCTGCCAAATCCGCCGTCCAGACAATGGAAAACATGCCCGGCAAACTTCACGGAATAATCCTCCAGCATAACGCCGTCCAGTATATTGGATTCCCCGATAAAATCCGCCACAAAGGCATTCTCCGGCTCATTGTAGATATCCGTGGGAGTGCCGATCTGCTGTATCATTCCCTTGTCCATTACCACCACGGTATCAGACATGGACAGAGCTTCCTCCTGATCGTGGGTGACAAACACAAAGGTGATCCCTGTCTGCTGCTGTATTTTTTTCAGCTCCGCCTGCATATCCTTGCGCAGCTTCAGATCCAGCGCACCCAGAGGCTCGTCCAGCAGCAAAACCTTGGGTTCGTTTGCCAGCGCCCGGGCGATGGCCACTCTTTGCTGCTGCCCGCCGGAAAGCTGGCTGACGCCCCGGTGGGCATAGCCGGTCATATCCACCATTGCCAGCATCCTGTTCACGGTCTCTTTAATCTTCTTCTCACTGCAGCCCTTCAGCCGCATGCCGAAGGCAATATTATTATAGACGTTCAGATGCGGGAACAGGGCATATTTCTGGAAAATAGTGTTGACCTCCCTCTTATGCGGGGGCAGGCTTGTAATATTCCGGTCATAAAAAAAGACATCGCCCGCATCCGGTTTAATAAATCCGGCAATAGTGCGCAGAGCAGTGGTCTTGCCGCATCCGGAGGGACCTAACAGGGTGACAAATTCCCCGTCGTGTATCGCCAGATTAAAGCCTCCCAGAACCTGCTCCCCATCATAGGAAACGGTGATATCTTTTAAGGAAATAATAGTATTTTTCAATTGATGCATCTCCTTTGCGGTGGCGTGTCAGACGCGAATAAGCAGAAGCGGAAATCCTTGTCCTCCGCGAGCAGGTTGTTCGTCATATGCGCCGACTTCCTGCCGCCTGTGCAGGCATTACAGATGATTCAAGCGCATCTGACTCTGCTCGTTCGCGTAAATGAGCTGCGTGCCTGTGTTATTCACACATAACCCGACCCGGTTTTTATCTGATTGCCTCCCGCAAAGGACGGTATTTTATTTCTCGCTTTTGTAAACCGCTTGAAAACTTTGGCAAAGAAACCGAGCCGCTTTTATGGCCATACCTACCTCCGAAAGCATGACCTTTTTCAGATACAAACGCAATGAAATAACTATAAGGGATATCAGGGGGTTTTGTCAATCGTTTGACTCAATTTTCAATGTTCCTGAATATAGTTAATTCACTTGACAAAAGATAATACCCAATATATATTTCAACCAAATCACGTGTCTGATTTTAGAACGGTTAGAGCTTCAGGTACTCTACACGCCGACTTTATCTTAACTTAGCAGAAAATGCAAAGAAACGAACCTGTTTTTGCAGTATATTGAATGAGAGAGCTTTATTAATCCGCGCAGGGCAACGCCGAGGCTGTGCAACAAATTCTCAGGCTGTCAGGAAAGGAGACGCTATGGACTGGCTGAACGGGCTGAACAAGATTATGGGATATATTGAAGAAAATTTAACGGGAGAGCTGGACAAGGAAATGCTGGCGCGTATGGTGGGCTGTTCCATCTATGAATTCTCAAGAGTTTTTTCCTTTTTGACAGGAATGCCCGTCTCGGAATACATCCGCCGCAGGCGTCTGTCACAGGCCGTATTTGATATACAGTCCGGCAGGGAGAAGATTGTGGATATTGCCTTAAAATATGGCTATGAATCCCCGGCGGCCTTTACCAGAGCCTTTAAAGATCTGCATGGAACGACGCCTCTCTCTGCCCGCGGAACAGGAATCTCCCTGAAGACCTACCCTCCCATGTCCTTTTCCCTCACTGTGAAAGGCGCCCAGAGCCTGAACTTCAGAATCGAAAAAAGAAAGGCCTTTCAGATCGCCGGGTTGGCAGGCTGCGACGAAGAATGTCCGGCAGGTGACAGCCTCACACCCCTGTGGCGCACTTTTATGGAAAAATACAACTCATCCTTCTGGAACGGCGGAGGCACGAACGGCTATTATACCCCGCCCTTCTGGCAGGTAGGAGCCTATTGGTTTGAACCGGTAGACGGAAAGACAAAATCCATAATAGGGGCGGAATATAAGGGGAGAAAGCCGGAAGGAACGACGGTGGAAACCATTCCTGCCGCCACATGGGCCGTATTTTCCATCACCTCCCCCACGGGGATAGAATATGTGCCTGCCGCTTACGCCAAAATTATGACGGAGTGGTTTCCGGCAAGCCGATATCGGAGGGATGAGCAGACGCCGAGCCTTGAGGTTTTTCCGGAAGGAGATGCCGCTGAAAAAGGCTACACATGGGAGATCTGGATACCAATCATAGCTTCTTAAACAGGAAAGAGAGGAAACAAACGAATGAATGAAACAGTCTATCAGCCCTATCTGGAAACCAGCGTATATACATACCCGGGAGCGTACAGGGAATATTTGGTCTCGCTGCCGGACGATATCCCGGCTCTGGGCAAGCTGATCTGTGATCAGCTCACTCACCCCACACTGCTGTACACGCCTCCCTCACCTTATCTGGAGGATACCTACTTCGGGAAGTTTTCTTCCTATCCCAAAGAGCGCTTCAAGGATGAGGACGAGCTGTTTGTCACCACTGCGGCTATGGTGGCGGAGATCTTCCGTTTGGATGAACGCGGCTTTGCCACCGGAAAGGATGTGACAAAAAGGATTACCGTGTCCTGCCGCCACGCCTCCGTATTGTTCAGCGCGATCCTGAAAGCCAAGGGGATTCCCTGCCGCTCAAGGGCAGGCTTCATTGATTTCGGAAACGACGGCGACTGCTACATAGAGCATTGGGTAAACGAGTATTGGAGCTTTGCAAAAAACCGGTGGATACTTGTTGATGTGGACGGGTATTACGAATATGAGCGGCGGTTTGGCTACAGCCAGTTTGACCTGCCTCGCCGCAAATTTCTTACCGCCTCGGATGCCTGGCTTGGTCTGAGGGACAATACATTAGATAAAAAAATAAAGCTGTTCTCACAGGAGCCGGATATTTCGGAGGGAGTCTGCGGATATCTGTTTATGGACTTCCACTCGCTGATGAACAACGAAATATTTTATTCCCATCAGCCAAAATATCTCCGCCGCCGGTTTCATCAGCTGAGCCTGGAGGAATTGGCGGAGCTTGACCAGCTTGCCCTTCTGATATTGGAAAGCCCCGATATGGTCATTCACAAAAAGCAGGAGCTTATGGAGCGACACGAAAAATTTTTTATCCTGACAAACAGCAATATGGATGAGCTTGAATCTGCTTTATCGCAGAGCTGACCTTTTATTCAGATCATGGATGGCGCAGTCCGGCAGACCCCTTGAGCCTCTGTCCTTACCGCCTCCTGCCGCCCTCACAGCAGCTCCTTCAGCAGCCTGTTCACCTCTGCCGGGTCCGCCTTTCCCTTCATCGCTTTCATGGTCTGCCCTACAAGGAAGCCCAGCGCCCTGTCCTTGCCGCTGCGAAAGTCCTGCACAGACTGCGGATTATCCGCAATGACCTTCTCTATGGTCCTGCGCAGGGCTCTCTCGTCATTTACGGTTCTTAAGCCCTTTTCCTCCACATATTTCTCGGGATCAATATCCTCTCTGAACATTACCTCGAAAACTTCCTTTGCCACGGTGGAGTTGACCGCCCTGCTCTCCGTAAGCAAAATCAGCTTTGCCAGATTTTCCGGCGAGAACCTGATATCCTCCGGGTCAAGTTCATTTTCCTTTAACAGGCGCAGCGTCTCCCCCATGAGCCAGTTAGAAACCTTTTTGGGCTGATTGCAAAGGGCCGCTGCCGCCTCAAAAATATCTGCCATTCTCTTGGAGCCTGTAATAATATCGATATCATAATCGGGAATATCAAACTCCTTTTTGTACCGCTTCCTCTTTTCAGTGGGAAGCTCAGGCTGTCTCGCGCGGATCTCCTCCAGAAATTCATCGCTTATGCTGACAGGCGTCAGGTCAGGATCAGGAAAATAACGGTAATCCTGGGCATCCTCCTTGGAGCGCATGGCATAGGAGACCTCCTTTGCGTCATCCCAGCGCCTTGTCTCCTGCACCACGCATTTCCCCGCTTCCAGCAAATCGATCTGGCGGTTTTTCTCGCTCTCGATCGCCCGCGTTATGGCCCGGAAGGAATTCAGATTTTTCATCTCCGTGCGGGTGCCAAGCTCCGCCGTGCCGACCTGGCGGACGGACAAATTTACATCCGCACGCATGGAGCCCTCCTGAAGCTTACAGTCACTGGCTCCCAGGTATTGAATAATCAGCTTAAGCTTCTCAAGATATGCGATAACCTCCCGGGCGGTCCGCATATGGGGCTCAGATACAATCTCTATCAGAGGTACGCCGGAGCGGTTATAGTCCACCAGCGTACAATCCTCCCGTTCGTCGTGAATCAGCTTACCCGCATCCTCCTCCATATGGATCTCATGGATGCCCACCCTCTTTTCGCCCTCCTCCCCCTCGATCTCCACATACCCGTTCCTGCAGATGGGAAGATAGAGCTGGGAGATCTGATAATTCTGGGGATTATCCGGATAAAAATAGTTTTTCCTGTCAAATCTGCAATATCTTGCGATATCGCAGCCCGTGGCAAGCCCCACGGCCACGGCGTACTCCAGCACCTTTTTGTTCAGCACAGGCAGCGCGCCCGGCATACCGGTGCATACGGGGCAGGTATGGGAATTGGGCCTGCCCCCAAACTCCGTGGAGCAGCCGCAGAAAATCTTGGTTTTTGTGGCAAGCTCCACATGAACCTCCAGCCCTATTACGGTCTCGTATAATCTTGACATTTTTTCTCCTGTTTCCAGCTGCCGCCTGGGTCAGCTTATCCCATTCTCTACACTCCCGCACTCTGTTCCCTCAAAAGCTGCTCACAGGTGTACGCTGCCTGAATCAGCCTTTTCTCCTGAAAGCAGTCTCCGATCAGCTGCAGCCCGATGGGCAGCCCGCGGCTGTCCGTCCCGCAGGGAATACTGATTGCGGGCAGCCCTGCCAGATTCACGGACACCGTATAAATATCACCCAGATACATCTTCACCGGATCGGACAGGGTTTCCCCAAGCCTTGGCGCCGTAGTGGGTGCCACCGGGCCCAAAATACAGTCATACCGTGCGAAAGCCTGGTCAAAGGCCTTTTTTATCATTGCCCTCACCCGCAGCGCCTTCAGGTAATAGGCGTCATAATAGCCGGAGCTCAGGACAAAGCTTCCCAGCATGATGCGGCGCTTTACCTCCGCTCCAAAGCCCTTTGAACGGGTCCTTTTGTACATTTGATGCAGCCCCTCCGCGCTTTCGTCGCGATAGCCGTATTTGATGCCGTCGAAACGCTCAAGGTTCGAGCTCGCCTCCGCCGCCGCAATGGTATAGTAAGCAGGAATCCCATAATCCACAAGGCTTAATTCAAATTCCTCCACAATGGCGCCCTCCGATTTTAAAAGCCTGGCCGCGTTTAAAACCGCCTTCCTCACCTCTTTGCCAAGCCCCTGCCCGAAATAATCCCCGGGAATCCCTATGCGCATTCCCTTTACATCCTTTATCAATGCCGCGGTAAAGTCCGTGCCCTCCCTTTTGACGGAGGTGGAATCCTTGGGGTCATGGGACGCAACCGCCTCCAAAACCGCCGCGCAGTCCTCCACATTTTTTGTGAGAGGGCCGATCTGGTCCAGCGAGGAGCCATAAGCGATCAAGCCGTATCTGGAAACGGTTCCATAGGTAGGCTTCATTCCAACCACGCCGCAATAGGAAGCCGGCTGCCTGACGGAACCGCCGGTATCGGAGCCCAGAGCAAAAAAACATTCTCCTGCGGCAACCGCGGCGGCAGAGCCTCCGGAAGAACCACCGGGTACATGCTCCGGATTATGCGGATTCCTCGTCACGCCGAACGCGGAGGTCTCCGTGGTGGAGCCCATGGCGAACTCGTCCATATTGGTTTTCCCGATGATGACCGCACCCGCCCTTTCCAGGTTCAAAACCGCCTCCGCAGAATATGTGGGTATAAAGTTTTCCAGTATCCTGGAGGCACAGGTGGTCCGTATCCCCTCTGTACAGAGATTGTCCTTGACCGCCGCCGGAACGCCTGCCAAGGCTCCCGTAAGCTCCCCCGCATCGATCCTTTTCTGAACCTCCCGCGCCCTTTCCAGCGCTCCCTCCCGGTCTGTCGTCACATAGCAGTGACAGACCCTCTCCGATTGCTCCATTTGGGAAAGCACTGCCCACACTGCCTCCAGCGCAGTGGTTTTCCCCTCCTTAATTGCCCTGCCAAGCTCCACCGCGCTCAAACTCAAAAGCTCCCCGTCCTTCATTCCGCTCCCTTCGTTCCGGTTAAATTATACCGGCTCCTGCTTTGTTTTCTTCCGCATTATATCCGTCATTCCTGGCTGAAGGTTTTTGGCGCCACAAACATATGCTCCTTTTGGCTGGGCGCATTTCGCAGGATCTTTTCACTCTCGTCGCCGTTTGTGACTCTGTCCTCCCGAAACACGTTCTGCACCGGAAATATATGGGGCACAGGCTCTACGCCTGCTGTGTCCAGTTCGTTCAGCTTGTCGATATAATCCAGCATCCTGCCCATATCCTTCTTTGCCGCTTCCTTTTCATCGCCGGAAAGCTCCAGCTTGGCGAGAATACCCACATATTCTATTGTCTCGTCACTGATAATATTTGCCATCGTCCTCCCCTTTCCGCGCTCTGCGCCTGCCCTCCGGGCGTCCGTCAGCTTCTGCTGACATTTTTCCCCTGAATGTCCGTGTGCATAAAAAAGCCCCGAAACACAGCTCTAACTGCATTTCGGGACGAATGTCTAAGCCACGTCCGCGGTACCACCCGCATGGATTAACCGTGCCTTCCACACAGAAGCAGCTTCTTTCAAAGGCATGCCCGCAGAAACATAACCGGGTTGTCCACGCCTGCGCTTAACCCATGCAGCAGGGCTGCCCCGGCGCGGGGTTTTGCCGTGACCTTACCGCCCCATAAGCCCTCCCCTGTTCAAGCATCCTTCTAAGGAGTGTACCTCATAAAGCGTCTGCCGCCAGCACGCTCAGCCGGTGACGCCGGCTTCCTGTGCTTCTCCCGAAAAGAGTCTCCTTCACCGCATTTTCAATATGTGAGAATCCTATCATACTTTGTTTTATATCGCAAGATTTGTTTTATATCACAAGATTTGTTTTATTAAACAAAACTTGTTTTTTACGCAAGATTTGTTCCAAAACGCACGAACAAATGGCCGGACTTTACATTCCTTTTATTCTGTCCACTGCCTCCACGGTATTTTCATAGCTTCCGAAGGCGGTCAGCCTGAAATAACCCTCGCCGCTTGGACCGAAGCCTGAACCGGGTGTTCCCACCACATGAACTGTCTCCAGAAGCCTGTCAAAGAATTCCCAGCTGGTCATTCCGTCCGGGGTTTTCAGCCAGATGTACGGCGCATTGACTCCCCCGGAGACGGTGTAGCCGGCTTCTCTTAAACCGTGATATATATATTTTGCATTGTTCATATAATAGGCAACCTGTTTTTTGAGCTGCTCCTTTCCCTCCTGAGAATAGACCGCCTCACCCGCGCGCTGTACAATATAAGGGGCGCCGTTGTACTTGGTTCCGTGACGCCTCGCCCACAGAGAATGCAGCGCCGTACCGCCGCACCTTAAATCCTTAGGCACAACGGTAAAGCCCAGCCTCACGCCGGTAAAACCTGCGTTTTTAGAAAAGGAGCGCAGCTCGATGGCACAGTTCCGGGCGCCTTCGCACTCAAAGATACTGTGGGGTATATCCGGCTCGGAAATATATGCCTCATACGCAGCGTCATAGATAATGACCGCTCCCACCCTGCACGCATAATCCACCCACTCCTGAAGCTTGCGTCCGGTGATTGCAGCGCCGGTGGGATTGTTTGGAAAGCACAGGTAAATCAGGTCCGGCGTCTCGCCGGGAAGCTCCGGAGTAAAGCCGTTATCCGCCGTACAGGGCATATAGACCACGTTGCTCCACGTTCCCTTCAGCTTGTCAAAGGCTCCCGCCCTTCCTGCCATCACATTGGAATCCACATAGACAGGGTAAACGGGATCACAGACCGCAATACGGTTGTCGGTGCTGAAAATCTCCTGAATATTGCCGGAATCACATTTGGCGCCGTCGGATATAAATATCTCGTCCGCCGCAATGTTACAGCCTCTCGCCTTGTAATCATTTTCCGCGATTGCCTTTCGCAGGAATTCATATCCCAGATCCGGCGCATAGCCGCGAAAGGTTTCCGCCCTGCCCATCTCGTCCACCGCATCGTGGAGCGCCTGAATAATTGCCGGCGCAAGAGGCTGCGTCACATCCCCGATACCGAGACGAATGATTTTTTTGTCAGGATTTGCCGCACCGTATGCGTTCACCTTTTTTGCAATAGTGGAAAAAAGATAGCTTTCAGGCAGCTTCAAATAATTTTCGTTTATTTTGTACATAGAACTCTCCCTTCTGGCCAAGGCCCGCAAATCAGAAACATACACAAATAATTTTTAAAGGACCGGAAGGGACGCCGCCCCAGGCAAACCCGTTCGCTTGGCGTTCCTCAGTGTACCTTCCGGTAATTTCCGGCTGCGCTATGCCGGATGCAGTCCCCCTGACTGCCTGGGATTTATATACACACCTCTCCCTCAAACACCGTTTCGGCAGGACCTGTCATATATACAAGATCATTCTCCCGGTCCCACTCGATCTCCAATTCCCCTCCCAGCAGTCTGACGGTCAGCTTATTTTCCGTCAATCCGTTCAATACGCATGCCACCGCCACCGCACAGGCTCCCGTTCCGCAGGCAAGGGTCTCCCCGGTTCCCCGCTCCCAGACGCGCATAAACACATTTCTCCTGTCGATCACCTCCACAAACTCCGTGTTTGTACGCTTGGGAAATCTGACATGATTCTCAAAATCCGGACCGATTTTTTCCAGGACAAGCTCGTTCACCCCCTCCGTAAAGATAACCGCATGGGGGTTTCCCATGGACACACAGGTCATGTGATACTCCTTGCCGTTTACCAGAATCGGCGCGTCTACCACCTGCTCTCCCTCCGCCTCCACAGGAATCCGCGCCGGTTCCAGAACCGGGCTGCCCATATTGACGCGCACCTTTTTAACAACGCCCCTGTCGTCCGCCAGACCTGGGGCCTTCTCCACTGTCAAGTCCAGATATTTGATCTTTCCGGCGCTGACCACCGTGATATGCCTGGAGTCCGTCAATCCCTTGTCATAGACAAACTTTGCCACGCAGCGGATGCCGTTGCCGCACATTTCCGCCCTGGTTCCGTCCGCGTTGAACATCTCCATCTCAAAATCGGCTTCAGCAGAGGGGTTAATAAAGATAACACCGTCTCCGCCAATGCCAAAATGCCTGTCGCTTAATCTCCTCACAAGCGCAGGCTTTTCCTCCTGTGCCGTTTTTTCCGTAAAGCCGTTGACATAGACATAATCATTGCCACAGCCCTGCATCTTTGTAAACCGCATAATACCCTCCTGTTTATTGTTTTTAAAACGGCTCAGTTCTCCTGTCATTTAATTGTCTGCGCCGTCTGCCTTCTTGTAAATCGTATAATACCTGCCTGTTTATTGTTTTCAAAACGGCTCAGCTCTCCTGTCATTTAATTGTCTGCGCCGTCTGCCTTCTTGTAAATCGTATAATACCTGCCTGTTTATTGTCTTCAAAACGGCTCAGCTCTCCTGTCATTTGATTATGTGCGCCGTCTGTGCTGTCTGCCTTCTCAATGTAAACAATATAAATACTATAATTTCAATCCTTCTGCCCCCCAATGAATTTCCTTAAATGCAGTACACATACATGAATACATTCCGGGACGGCAGTTCAGAGGCCGGTATTTCTCTCTGGAACCTCTGCGCACGCGTCTTATGCACGAAAAAAGGGCGGTCTTACTCCTCCGGTAAGAACGCCCCTGTCCTGCGTCTAAATATTACCGCCAAAGCCTGTGCCTGTCAATGCGAAATCAGACATATTTTCCGATTCCGCCACATATTTATTATATAGACAAATACATAACAAGAACTAAAGGGGAATATGATGAGTGCAAAAACTAAAATTGTCGTACTTCACATGAAAGAACTGATTTATACCGGAATCTTTGCGGCGCTGGGGATTCTGTTCATAGCCCTGCTGATCATGATGTTCTTTCCGGGCGAAAAGGAAAATGACACGCCCGTCCAGGAACCGTCTGTCACAGAAACGGCTGCTCTCTACATACCCGGCATTTACACCACAGAGCTGGTATTGGGAAATCAGTCCATCGACGTGGAGGTCATCGTGGATAAGGCTTCCATTACCTCTATCCGCCTGGTAAATTTAAACGATGCTGTCACCACCATGTATCCGCTGCTGCAGCCGACCTTTGACTCCATCTGCGAGCAGGCTCTCACGCTGCAGTCCCTGGACGGCATTTCCTACACCTCCGAAAACAAATATACCTCTCTCGTGCTTTTGGAGGCAATACAGCACTCCTTAGACAAAGCCGCCGGGCAGAACAAAATAAACTGAAACAAAAATACGGAAAGCAAAATTTCTATAGCTTCTCCGCCTCTCCAAGCCACAGACTTTCGCTGGCATCGGATGGCATACGCAGATCTCCTCTGGGCGAAAGAGCTACGCTTCCCACCTTGGGTCCGTCCGGCAGACAGGAACGTTTAAACTGCTGCCGGAAGAACCTGCGGTAGAAGGTCTTCAGCCACTTTAAAATTGTCTCGTCCCCATACTGCCCTTTAAACGCAAGCCTTGCCACCCGGTAAATCTTGGCAGGAGGAAAGCCGCAGCGCAGCATGTAATAAAGAAAGAAATCATGAAGCTCATAGGGACCCACCAGATCCTCCGTCTTCTGGACAATCTCCCCGTCCACCGGAGGCAGAAGCTCCGGGCTGACCGGCGTTTCCAGCACATCACCCAGAATATCCGAAAGCTCACCCACTCCAAAATTATCCGAATAATACCGCACCAGATGGCGTACCAGGGTTTTGGGGACACCTGCATTGACCCCATACATGGACATATGGTCTCCGTTGTAGGTGGCCCACCCCAAAGCCAGCTCCGACATGTCCCCCGTACCTATCACCAGCCCGTTGACACGGTTTGCCACATCCATGAGCACTTGCGTCCTCTCTCTCGCCTGCCCGTTTTCGTAGGTCACGTCATGGTTGTCCGGGTTCTGACCGATATCTCTGAAATGAACCGTGACCGCTTCCCTGATATCTATTTCTTCCAGAGTAGTTCCCAGCGCCCTCGCCAGCCTGCAGGCGTTTTCATAGGTTCTGTCTGTGGTTCCAAAGCATGGCATCGTTACCGAAACGATTCCGCCTCTGTCCAATCCCAGCAAGTCAAAGGCTCGCACAGTCACAAGCAGGGCAAGAGTGGAATCCAGCCCTCCCGATATGCCCACGACGGCAGTGGAAAGCCCTGTGTGCTCCAGCCTCTTTTTTAGGCCATAGGACTGGATGGACAAAATCTCCTCACAGCGCAGCCTGCGTTTTTTCTCGTCTCCCGGAACAAACGGCATACAATTGAAGGTACGCGCAAGCTCCGTCTCCCCCAGTGTCAGTCGAAAGGGTACCACCGTGTAATTTGACCGGGTATTTTTGCCAAAGGCTCCCACACGCCGTCTCTCATGATTTATTCTCTGAACATCGATATCCCCGTAAACCGTCGTACCCTGAAAACGCTTTGCCTGCGCCAGAATCGTACCGTTTTCCGCAATCAGATTATGCCCGCCGAAGACTAAATCCTGCGTGGACTCGCCCTCTCCCGCAGAGCTGTACACATAGCCGCAGATCATCCTTGCGCTGGCAGACTTTACCAAAAGCTCCCTGTACTCATCCTTCCCCACCGTCTCATTGGAGGCGGAAAGGTTGGCGATGACCGTTGCCCCTGTCAGCGCATGGCTGGTACAGGGGGGATTTGCCACCCAGAGATCCTCGCAGATTTCAACGCTTATGACCAATTCCCGCAGATTTTGGCAGGTAAACAGGATATTGGTGCCAAAGGGAACAGACTGTCCCTCATATATATACGGAACCGGCTCGGCATTGCCCTCGGAAAAATGACGTCCCTCATAAAACTCCCCATAGGAAGGAATATTCGCCTTGGGAACAAAGCCCAGTACCCTGCCGTTCCAAAGTACCGCCGCCACATTATACAGGGCTCCGTCCCTTTCCATAGGCAGACCGACAGCCACCAGCGCATCCTTATCCCGGGTGGCTTCCACTATTTGGGACAGCCGGGATAAAGCCTCCTCCAGCAAAGCCGTCTGCAAAAACAGATCTTCGCAGGTATAACCTGTCAGACACAGCTCCGGAAACACGATAATTTTTGCCCCCGCCGCGTATGCCTCCTCCAGCTTCTCACAAATCTCCCCCGCGTTATGGGCCGGGTCAGCGACCTTGATTTTGGGCGTCACTGCCGCCACCTTCACAAATCCATGCTTCATTTTGTGCGCCGATATCTCCTTTCCTGCCTTACCGATTTTTCCAGGATAATTCCATTGGATTGCTGCCATGCCGCTCACAATTCTATTTTCTTATTTATTTTCTTCTACTTTGCAAGCAATTTCTTCAGCTCGTCCACGCCGAACTTATAGCCTGTATTACAGAAATGGCAATTTACCTCTATCTCCTGTCCTTCGTCTATCATATCCTGCATTTCCTTTTTGCCAAGGCTGATCAGAACCTTCTCTATCCTGTGCCTGCTGCAGTTACAGCTGAACGCCGCAGGCATAGTGTCCGTTATCTCCGGCTCCAAGCCCTCCAGAATAATCTCCAGCATCTGCTCCGGCGTGTTTCCCGCATCCAGCAAGGAGGTCACGGAATCAAGCCTTCCCAGGTTCCGTTCCAGTCTTTCAATAACCGCCTCCTCCGCAAAGGGCATCAGCTGAACGATAAAGCCTCCCGCCTGTTTGACGGTGTTGCCGCGGTTCATCAGAACACCGAGCCCCACCGAGGAAGGAACCTGTTCGGATGCCGCAAAATAATATGTCAGATCCTCGGCAATCTCACCTGTCTGAAGTAAAGTCTGCCCGACATAGGGCTCCTTTAATCCCATATCCTTGACAACGGAAAGCATTCCCTGCCCAAGGGCGGCGGATACGTCCAGCTTGCCGCTTGGCTTTGCCGGCACAATCACATCCGGCACCACAGCATAGCCCTTGACACATCCCCTTGCGTCTGCCGTCACGGTTGCTCCCTTCATGGGGCCGTCGGACTTAATCTGCAGGGTAAGTAAGTCGTCGTCTCCCTTCAGCATGCTGCCCATCATGACTCCCGCGCTCAAAAGACGCCCCAGCGCCGCCGTCACCACGGGGCTGGTATTGTGTATCTCCCTCGCCCTCTCCACCAATTCCCTTGTAGTACAGGCAAAGGCCCGAATCTGTGCGTCGGCAGCAACCGCCCGCACTATATAATCTGCCATATCCGCAGCTCCT
Organism: uncultured Acetatifactor sp.; assembly: GCA_910578215.1. Classification (GTDB taxonomy): domain Bacteria; phylum Bacillota; class Clostridia; order Lachnospirales; family Lachnospiraceae; genus Acetatifactor. The sequence continues at coordinate 43,774 of CAJTPH010000004.1, forward strand.
CCTTCCCCACGCCGGCACGGCATGCCAATCAGACCGCAAAACCTCTGAGAGCCGTCAGGTATTTTTGCCGTGTTCTCCCGCAACCACATACACACGCTCGCTCTCTGCCGTCACCGCTTCCCCGGTGTCCGCATCAAGCAGCTCTATCAAAACCATTCCGGACCGCTCCACCAGCTCACGGATCTTTTCCACAGTGTACCCCCTCTGGTAATGCGTTTCCGTAAACCTGCGGAACCTGTCTACATCCTCCCTGACAAACACCGTCAGATCATATTCGTTGATTTCCTCCTCCGGGTCATACAGATTCTCCCAGATAAAACTGCAGTCTTCCCGGTTCTCCGCTATGGTAGTATTGCCGATTACCTGACGATACTTGTATTCCGTGTTGAAATCAAAGATAAAAATGCCTCCCGGATAGAGATAATTGTTTACCAGAGAAAATACCTCTAGCAGCTCGTCATCCTCCAGAATATAGTTCAGGGAATCGCAGACGCTGAACACCGTTCCCACGGTGCTGTACAGCTCCAGCTCACGCATATCCTGAAGAAGATACAGGATTTCCGCTCCGCTCTCCGCCTTCTTTTTCATGGCAATATTCAGCATGGGCTCCGATACGTCCACACCGATCATGTCATAGCCCTTTTGATACATCAGCTCTGTCAGCGTCCCTGTTCCGCAGCCCAGATCCACCACCAGATTCCGCTCGGAGGCAAGCATATCCTCCACATCCCGCTCCGGCTTTGATATGCCGTATTTTCTTATCAAGCCGTCAAGCCTTTCCCCCCACCCTTCGTAAGGGGTATCATCCATAAGCTCGTCATATACCTCCGCAAAATCCTGATACATGATATCCTCCCTGCCGCCGTCCGGTCCTATTCTCCCAGCTTATACGCCACGAAGAATCCCACCACAAGCGCCAGAACGCCCGTTATAGCGCTGAATGCTGTAACAGCCGGAAATTCCCCCATCAAATAAATGGCAAAGGGAGACGCCACAATCAAACCGATAATTGCATAATATGCGTACAGAGGAAATTTCTTAAAAATAATCTCCACAAGCTTTGCAATGGCAAAAACACCTATCACAATGCCGATGCCGAAGGGCACCAAAATACCCAGTCCGGTAAGGATGCCGTCCATGTCCATTGCCGCCAGAGACGTAAAAAAGCTTTTAATAGCGTCCAGTATGGGCTGATAAAATCCCATCAGCATCAAAACCATGGAACCGCTGACGCCGGGAATAACCATGGTTGCGGAAGCAATTATACCGGTGCCCAGAAGCTTCAGCACATTCACAAGACCAAAGGACAGATCTGCCGCATTGCCCTCGGTCTCACCTATTATTGCCGTGCCTACCACCAATGCAAAAAACAAAAGTGCCGTAATAATATGTCCCACCCTAGGCATGCCGCCCTTGAGCTTTTTCAGAATGGCGGGCAGACCTCCCAATATCAGCCCTACAAATAAGAGATTTGTCTGTATAGGAATATTCTCAAACATTTCGCTCAGAACAAAGGAACTCGCCGCGATGGCCACAAGCATTCCTATACCTATGGGGAGCACAAACATAACGCTCTTTTTAAACTCGCTGAACAAATGGGTAATGCAGTGTATCAGCTTGTCATAAATACCCATGGCCACCATCATAGTGCCGCCGCTGACACCGGGAACAATGTTAGCAATTCCGATTACCATACCCTTTAAAATACTCTTGATCATTGTATTATTCTCCTAACCTGCTTTATTTTTATTATATCGACATATGATGCCGCTGATGCCCCATTTTAAATATTTAAATGAATCCTTTGCTCTTTATTCCCTTTTTGTTTCCGCGAGATAATCCCTTAAAAATGCTATAAGCCTGTCCATTTCCCCGTCCGTTCCCACAGTTATGCGCAGATAATCCGAGATTCTTGGCTTATCCCAGTGCCTCACATAAATGTCCTTCTGCCGCAGCGCCTGAAAGATTTTCTGCGCGGGAATTTCCTTATGGGAAGCAAAAATAAAATTGGCGCTGGAATCAGGAAAGGTAAAGCCAAGCTCCTTCAGCTCTCCCTTGACACGCTCTCTTGTGGCGATAATCCTTGCAGTGGTGGCCTTAAAATAAGCGTCGTCCCTGACCGCCTCCACTCCCAGCACCTGTGCGGGAAGATTCATGGTATAGGAGTTAAAGGAATACTTCACATCGTTCAGATAGCCGATCAGCTTCTCGTTTCCGATGCAGAAGCCGATACGCAGCCCTGCCATTGCGCGGGACTTGGAAAAGGTCTGCACAACCAGAAGGTTATCGTACCTCTCAATAAGCGGCAGGGCACTGACTCCTCCGAAATCTATGTAAGCCTCATCCACAATGACTACCACATCCCTGTTTGCCCGAACGATCTCCTCCACCCTGTCAAGGCTCTCCAACAGACCGGTAGGAGCGTTGGGATTTGGAAAAATGACTCCGCCGTTAGGCTGCTTATAGTCCTCAGGACGTATATGCCAGCTTTCATCCAAAGCGCAGGTCTTATAGGGAATCCGGTACAGCTCCGCCCACACATCATAAAAGGAGTAGGTCACATCCGGAAACAAAACAGGCTCCTTCCCGTTAAAAAACGTCAGGAAGGCCATGGAAATCACATCGTCCGAGCCAACCCCTACGAATACCTGGCCGGGCTTTACACGATAGTATTCCGCCAGGGCCTCCACCAGCGGCGCGGTATGGGCATCCGGATAAAGACGCAGCCTGTCGCAGTCAAGCTGTGCCGCCAGCTTCTGTACGCCGGGCGCCGGTGGATAAGGGCACTCATTTGTATTTAGCTTGATCATGCCCGGCTTATTTGGCTGCTCACCTGCCACATAGGGCACAACCCTTCTTATATTTTCTTCCCATTTCATGTTCTGTACCGCCCAGGCGTTACGCCTGCCTTTCTTCATGGACTGCCATTTCCTTCCGATAATTTTGGGCTTGCTCCGGACAGCCAAGCGCGTCATAGCAGCGTGTCAGCCCCTCCAGCCCCTCCATGCCGCCCGCATGGATATTCAATACTGGCTGGGTTTCATATACCGCGTTATAGTACCAGATCACAGCCTCCTCGTAATCCCGGTGCTCCTCATAAAAATGCCCCAGCTCACAGCAGATTTCCGAGCATTCCTCTCCGGCAAGCCCCTTCGACGTATATTTCAAAAAGGTAATCATGTCCCCGGAAAGCCGCGCCGCCTTTGCCGCCACACAGCACGCCTGCGCCACCTCAAAACTGTCGCGCTCCAAATCCGCCGCGGCGGCTGCAAAATACGGCAAAGCCCTGACAAGGTCTCCCTTGTCTCCTGCTATCATAAGCTCCCTTGCATAAAGATCAAACAGCCTTTTAGACAGCCGCAGACCGCTGCTGCAGTACCTGTGGAACAGAGCCAGATCGCGCTTGGCATGGCTTTCCTCCTGCAAATGCGTTATCACAATATCGCTGTCATAAACCACCGGCTCCAGACGCACAGTCTCATGAATGGGCGACTCCCACACAAAATCCCTTTTGCGCTTAAAAAGCTTGGGACGATACTCCTCATCAAAATTATATACCGCGCCGTACTGCAGCTGATTGCTGTACTTCATCTGCACAATCTCAATTTCAGGCAGCAGCGTCGCCTTAAGCTGCAGGAAACGCTCCCTGTTCTCCGCTGAAAGCACCTCGTCCGCATCCGCCGAATATATATAGTCCATCTGCGCCTTGGAGAAAGCAAAATTCCTGGCCGCACTAAAGTCATCTATCCATTGAAAATCATAGATCCTTTCGGTATATCTGCGCGCAAGCTCCTTGGTTGCATCCGTGGAGCCCGTGTCCACGATCACAATTTCATCCACCAGATCCGCTACCGTACTCAGACATCTGTCCAGTACCTTTTCCTCATTCCTTACTATCATACACAGGGAGACAGTTATCATATAAATCTCCGTTCTCTATCATGTCCACGGCAAATCAGCCCTTAAAATACGCCGCAGGCTTCAGCTTTCTACCATATTAACGTATGCCGCGCTTAAAACCATCTCATATCATATCAAAAAGAAGATAAAGACACAACCATTAACCTTCAATTTTTTCTATTTTTTGGTTTTGCTGCTGACTCCCCTATTGCCCACGCCACAGGACAAGTAAATCAGTATTAGAAAATTTTTTACACCGGTCTCACAAACGTCCCCCGCGGCACAGGGCAAGCGTCATCCAAAATGCGGCAGTAATGTATGGAAGAAAAGGAACCGGCCGGCGCAAATTGCCTTTTTGATTTATGTTGCGGCAGAACAGCTGTACCGCAAAAAGCAGCAGGTAGGCAAGCAGCATATGCGTCAAAAAGCCTCTCACGGACATTCCCAAAACCGTCTCTGCAAGCGAACAGACACAGAAGGCATAGCTGTCCGCAATGCCAAAGATATGCCCCCTCAAAAGCAGCTGCAGCCCCACAAAAACAAACAGCCACCCCAGCACATCGGCATTTACGGACTGGCTCTCCATAAGCGCACTGCGGCGGCAACAGAAAAGTGCCAATGCCGCCGCCAGAAAAATCCACCATGTAAAATTATACACCTGGCAAAGCAGACTGTCCGTCACACAGGCAAGCAGAAGACTGCCTCCAATAATCTCCCACAAAAACACCTCGTACCCCGGTCCGTTCCCTGTAAACGCCATTATACAGGCAAGCTCCGCAGCCGCTCCCGCCAGAATCCATCGCCCGGAAGCCGCCTTGAGAGGCAGCGGTTCATCCAGCCTGCCGATTAGAAAAATCCCCAAGATAACAACTGTCAATATCACCCTCTCAGCCTCGTTCTGATTTCATCCAGTATGCTGTCCTTTACCCGAATGGTACGAATTGCAGGATGGGCCTCCAGCTCCCTGTCTCCCTTATACACGCGAACCGTAATTTCATAGGCACTTCCCTCGTCCGCATAAAGGGGAATCATAAATTGTATTTTTTTATCCTCCCGATAGTCGGCATATCCCTTATAATCATAGGTTTGGCTGTATCCCGAAAGAAAATCGGGAAATTCTACCTCTACCTTGTCTACATATCCCCACGCCGTTATGGAAAGTATGCCGCTCTCCCCCCGTTTAAACACAGGGTCATGGGGCGCAAGTATCCGCTCCACCTCTGCCTCTAAAGCAAATTCTGTCACATACCGGCTCTCTCTGACCTCGTTTCCCACATTATCTGACGCATAGCATATCACCACAAAATCCCCGCTGAAAACAGGCTCATCCACGGTAATTTCCACCCGTATAACACCATTCTCATCTGGCGTGTATACCTTTTTGCCGAAATTATCCAGATTCTCGACCTGCAGATAAAATTCCCTGACGCCGGACAGCTCGTCCGAAGCCCTTGCCTCTATTATCAAGCTTTCGTTATTTCTGTCAATCAGCTCCCTTGACTCTAATTCCTCCAAGCCGGTAATGACCGGCGCCTCTCCGTCTGCGACAAGCTGCAGGGCGTGGGCCGCATCCTGCTCCCACACCGAATATACGACTCCGTCCGGAGTGCTGGCTCCCGCTACCGGCGCCACGGTGACGGTTTCACCGCTCCATGAGCCGTCCATCGTAAACGCCTGATAAAAATGAACATTCCGCGCCTGATTGCTGCGGCTGGCTCCAATGTACATGGCGTCCTGCAAAATGAGCTGCCCCTGCTCCTGACGGACGAAAGAGGCGCCGTTCAGAATATCTCCGGAGCCCAGAGGCATGCTTAAGGGCAGCTTTGTGCTGTGCCTTTGCGCCGTATCCTCCTTGTCACTATATCTGATATCAAATATCTGATGATCGATCTGATAATTTTCCCTTGCCTCCCCGTCAAGAAAGGAGGAAAAGGAAAGCAAAAAGGGGGTCGCGCCATCCGCCTTCACATAATACAACCTGTCTTTTTCCGCCGGGTAAACATTGTCGTAATCCCTGCCGCCCACTGTACTGTCTATGAGAATATCCTCTGTGTAAGGCTTCCAAAAAAGCTCCGCATCATCCCGCCTGATCTCCACATGTACCGTATCCGATACGTTACCTGCCCTGTCCACTGCCGCAAGGTGAAGATATTGTGTGTATGCCCTCAGCTCTACCGTAATCTCCTCCTCCGTGAGAGGTTCCGATGCATTCGCCGCATTAGCCTCTGTCACTTCGGTTGCCGGATTCTCGTCTACCAGGTAAAAATAACCCTTAAGCCCCGTTTTAAGGATGTTTTTTGTGACATTGGAGGTACACATAAACTCTCCTGTCCGCAGATGATAGGATTCCGCCTTAAAGAAATATTCTGTCCCTCTGTCCTCCACCGCCTGAAATGTCACCGTTACACACCTGCTGTCCTTGACCTCCTTTAAAATACTGCTCTCTGCAATGGCATAGGGCGCGGCAGTGTCAGGCGCCTTGACACCCTTCAGCTCCTGGTTTTCCGTCATCCCTGTCTCCTCCGCTTTTATCGCCGCACTCCCGTTTCCGCTTACACAGCCCGCTGTGCTGGCATATGTAATCGCGTGGTCCATATTGATAAAGCTGCTCCCGCCATAAGCGGGCTTTGAGGAAATGCACTGCCCCTCCTCCATCCCACAGACAATCCTGTCGGTCTGCATCACAACGGATTTCAGCGTATCATGACGAAATCCCGGCTCGTCTCTGTTTCGCGCCGCCTGCGCCTCCACAACAACCTCCGTAACACTCTCGTCAAGCTCGCAGCCCAATCGCATTATCATGCTCATCCCTCCGCCCATGGTATCCTTATTCCATACATCCCATCCGTCTTCCGCATATTTTCCACGCCATATATTTATTTCCGAGAGCATGCCTTCCTGCCGATAAGGCTTTCCGTCTTTATTTTTATAGACTTTTCCCGTTTCCAGATCCGTCAGCTCCACATGAACCCAGTTTTCTGCGCCGTTTGTAACCGGGTATACCTTTATGGTAAACATGTCGCGACTATCCTTGGTGGGCGTCACATCAAGGAAAAAGCCTGTGGTAAGATTGGAAAAGGTGTACCCTGAAAACCTGTCGATCCAGGCTTCATAAGAACCGGACATATCAAACTGACAGCATAATTTGTCAAGGTCCATTATGTTTCGGCCATTGTGAAAGGTCGGGGCGCATAACAATTGTTCCGCCGTCTGCTCCTTCAGTACCCGACCAGCCTGATCCATTATTTTCAGCTCCGTCTTGGAAAAAATCTGCTCCCCCCAATCGTTATCCCAAAAGAATTCCGTATACATTGCCTTAATGCCATCCGTCTTAATCGGTGCGGAACGAAACACATTATACTGCTCCGAATATGCGACATCCTCTATTGTACTGTCCCACTGCCAGATAAAAATACTCCCATCCGCATTAAAATCCTGATAGCTCTCGGTCTCTGTCACTGCCGTTTTTCCCTGGGCAAGATAATCCTCCTCTAGCTTCAGGCAGCATTCCTCCACATGATGATGCAGAATATGCTCTCCCGCCATTCCTCCGGTATGCCCGCCTCCGCCTCCGGACATGCCGCTTGCCCCGGCGCTCCCTGCCGGGACCAGATTAGTACCTGCTCCTCCCGGCTGTCCGTCTCCCGCGGCACTGGCCCCTCCGCCTCCTCCGGCTGTCAGAAGGATTCCCTGCCGGCTGGAGGAAATCTGTGTCATGCCGCCCCCGTTTCCAAAGGTCTGTCCCTCACCGCCGCCGTTTATGCCGTTCTTTCCACCGACAGTAAAGGTAAGCCTCTCACCCTCGGAAAGATAAAATTTCCCTGAAACACTGCCTCCCAGACCGCCCTTGAAATCGCCATAGTCTCCTCCCTGGGCTCCGTTTGCAGTCAATGTATAAAATCCTGACAGAGGAATTATTACGGTCCGGGCTGCCGGACCGCCGTTTTCTTCCTTAAAAGCAAACTCTCTGTCAATATTCGTCTCCCCTTCCACGGATGCAGAGACGCTTGATATCTGTCTGTATTGCGCACCGCCGTCCTCGCTTTGATAAAGCTTATATATTTTATTGACATGATCCGGCTGTGCCCATTTTAAATCCACCGCTCCCTTTCCGTCCCAATCGTTATAGTTATCCGCGGATTCCAGGCGCAGCTCCACCCATTTAGCATAAAGCCATACATCCCTGACGGGTATATAGGAATCCCCTCCGAAACCCACCAATGCCGTCAAGTCTTCATCCGAATACCACCCTCCAAAGGAGCTGCCTGCCCTCTCAGGCAAAGGCAGCGTTACGGGATTGAGAGCGTATACCGCCGTCGCCCTGTCGACGGCATCCATATCGCCAAGAAACTGATATATGTTTCCCGTCAGAAGACCGCACATAGGCGCGCTTATCTCCCAGCGTTCAAAGGAGCTGGTCCCTGTCACCGGCAGGACGGCGCGGCCGCCGTTGGTTTGAAAGAACACCGTATGCCCTTCCGGCGGCGTGACCATGTCTCCCTTCAGGGCATACGACTCCCCATAGGCTCTGCGCACGGGATTTTCACCGCCGTAGCTTCCGCCTGCGGCATCAAACACAAGGCTGGATTCCACACGCTGCCACTGCGCATACAATGTTACAATTCCCCTGCGGGCGGCGCCGTTATAATTTTCCTCCGTAAGATTATAAATTTCCTCTCCGTCAGCATAAAAGGTTCCCGTTCCGTCCGGCTCCGTATTCCACCCCTGAAACTTGTAGCCCGTTTGAAAATACCTGTTCGGAGAAAGAGTTTTTACAGGCATAACCGGACTGCCTTCAAACACCTCCGCATTGTTATACATGTGCAGGCTGTCTGCCATGTAGCCCTTTGCCTCATCTGCGTTTTTATTATATTCCACTCTGTATCTATTGTAAGAAATACTGCTGCAGTCGTGTCCCAGAGAGCTTCCCTGTTCCAGGTGCCGGCAGCTGGGGCACATGTAAAAATAATCCATTCCCAGAGGAAGCTCCGTGATGGTATGCGCCGCTTCCATGCTCATATATATGTTTACCTTAATGGGTTCCCCGCAGTCCGCACAGTACGCAAACCACCCCGAAAAATACGGCCGGCCGCAGCGATGCTTTCCCGGCGTCAGCCCATGGTAATCCTGACCCGGCACAGGCAGGTCCACCCCCTGAATACATCTCGGATTCTCCCATGCAATCTTCCATTGTCCCACAGGCATCGCACCGTTCCTGTCATACTTGTAATAATGCTCTCCTGCTTTCGGCTGACGCAGCACGGACTGTACCCCTGTCTTGAAATCCGCCTCCTCCGGAGCATACCAAAAATCAGGCAGCCCTGTGGCTCCGTAACCCGTCAGCTCCTGGTCCACCGTCCACGCCCTGCCGTCAGGAGCAATCTCTACATAAGGGCTTGTAAAAATACTGTCTGCCTTTGCCGTTTTCCCCGCAAGCCCCAGCCCCAGACAGATCAGCATAAGCGCTAAAAGCTGTCTTCTTTTTTTCATATTTCTATTATCACTCTCCCCTTTTGTCCATCTTCTTGAGTTGCTCATCTGCCTGTACAGTTCCCCAGAGATGCCTTCAAAGAATACTGCCCGCAATCTCCGGCTCACCTGTTATTCACATACCTTCACCACTCTCAAGCTCCCGCCGGCAAGACCGGTATAAAACGCTTCGATATCCTTTTTATCCAGATAAATATTCAGTCTCTGCGCGGCCGTGGTTCTGTCAGCCGCGTCGATATCCTTGCCTGAGATATCAAAGACCTGCTGAACATACACCGACTCCCAGGCAAGCACGGCCTCCTGGTTTTGCATATAATAGATGTGAATTCTGTCCCCCGCACGCAGGACGCCCCCCGCCACCTGATAAATATCCTCTGCCTTAAAGCCCGCGATCACCGGATCGTCCAGCTCGCTCCTGATACCCTCCAGGGCATGAAACATTCCCCCTGTCAGCAAAACACCCTGCTCTATGTCATGGGCCGCCGCCAAACCATACAGCTGTTCCGGAGCGCTCAGCGCCGTCGGAGGAATACACGTTTTATCCAGCTCCTTTTCCGCAAAATAATCCTTATAATTATCCTCCGTTATTACCTGTCCCTTATATATGGCGGTCGCCGCCGTATAGATAACGCCCTTCTCGTACCCGGTCAGGATGCTTTTCTCCATCTGCACCATGCACACAAACACTGCTGCCGCAGCTGCCAGTGCCGCGATTGTCCCGCCCGTCTTTACCTTTGCCAGCCGTTCCGCCTGCGTTTTTTTCTTTTCTGCCCTGTCTCTCACTCTTTTCATTTATCCTCTCATTCCGACACTAACTTCCGTGATTCTGCTCTGCGGAAGCTCATAATCCCAGGGACTGTCGCAAAACTCAGAAAAAGTACAGAATTCTTTTGCAACAGCCCCTTGAAAAATGTCTTTTTCACACCGCTGCCGGCGCTCTTATCTGGAAATATCCGCCAGATTTCCCTTATGCGCCCTTACCGTGACACCCAAAAGCCCTTCTGTCTCAAAGGCAATCTCACTGTACACAGACGTACTCTCTACGGATATTCCGTTGGGCGCCGTCACATTTCCCAGGCTATCCTGCCATTGCTCCATATGACCGCCCTCGTCAAAATCATATACCGTCACCTCACCGCCTCTCACATTATAGACAATGTATCTGACAATGCTGACCGGTCCCTGTATCAGACTGCCCGCCTGTCCTTCCCATGACTCATTCAGATTCAGGTTGCCCCTGACTGCCCGCTGATATATAAGAAACGCTTCCTCCGGCCGTGCGATCAAGATACTGTGGGAAATACCGTACTCCCGCACATCCACCACCGCGGACGCAAGATTGGATGCCGCAAGCGCATCCTCCAGATAAAGGGAAACCGCGCGGTAATGCTCCATCCGTAACACCGCACAGAGCATTGCCCCCAGAAACAGCGTGAAAAACAGCCCTGCCATACCTCCTATCTGGCCGCCTTCCTTTGCTGCAAAGAACTGGCCCGAGTTTTCCTGCTTTTTAGTGCTTGGCTGTAGAAACCCTTTTCTCCGTAAACCCATAGTCCTCCTTTAAGCTCCCCTGCAGCTGCAATATAATCGGCTGCCCGTAGCCCGCCTGCGCAAAGGTAGTCCCGTCCAGCCGCAGACCTGTCACCCCTGCTGCGGCAAGCTCCTCACACAAGCCCGCCCTGTCTTCATCTGTGAGCATCCCCACGGTTTCCATACGCAGAATATATTTTCGCGCTATCTGGCTGACTTCCATTTTCTGTGCAATCAGGCTCACATTGTCCATATAAGTAAACATAATTGCCGTCATTGCCAAAATACAGAGCCCTGTCGCCAGGAGGTCGCCAATATCCCCCCTTTCCCTGGTCATGGGGTCACTCCTGTCAGTAGCTTCTGTGCCTCGTCTGTCAGCGCCTTTACCACCGTTTGAATGAAGGTTGTGAGACTGTCCTTCATTACCACACATAATAGCAGCGCTATGACGCACAGCCCTACCGTTACAAGAATACCGTCAATGCCTGCCTCCTTCTTCATTCCCTTTGCAAGCAGGCTTTCCGCCGCTTTCCTGGCTCTCATTCCGCATACAATCACCTGTCTTTTTATTTTCATCCCCATATTTTTCTCCTGTTTTATATAAAATAGCTTTCGTTTTATTTTGTTTTTTAGTTTTATTTCCGGTCTGTCTTATCTTTGCAAAGGTGCCTTCCAAATTCACTCCCGCCTCATTTAACTCTGCCTTTCGCAATGCGTCCTTGGCATACATATACCGGGAACGCCGCAGACATTTTATGCATATACGGCTAAAATCCTGCCGCCGCCCTGAGCATATGCGTAACGCAGGCATACAGTGCAATTCCAAGCACCACTGCAAGCATTGTCAGCTGGTAAAAGGTGATACTCCTGTCCAGCTTCCCCTTTTTGCGGTTCAAAACCACCTCCTCCATATCCTTGATTTGTTCTCCAAGATCACCCAGAAGCTCCACCGCCTGGCCCGACTCCAATGCCTGCAGCATTATGATACAGAGAGAATCCACATAGCGGTTATCAAACCTTGCCTGAAAGCTGTTGAGTGCGTCATAGATATCCGCCCTCATAACAATATCTCCCGCAAGTCCCAGCAGGGCTTCGCGAAGTCTTTTCTCCTGCACATTCCCATAGCATTCCGCCAAAGCGTCAGCCACATAAACCCCCGCCTTGATCTGAATCTCCATAGCGTGATAAACCAGCTTCAGCTCCGGCAGCAGCCTCTGATTATCCCTGTGATTTAAATACAGTAAAAGCCCCGGCGGCAGAAAATAAAGCGCCGCTGCTCCAAGTATTCCAAGCTCCCATGCCATGCCGGCCAGCACCCCCATGCCCAGTGCCGCAAGTACAAGCTGTACTGCCAGCAATCGCACGGGATCAATGTGTCTTCCATAGTGAAAAGCGCCTCCGTTCCTGACGATCCACCTTTCCTTTTTTTGATACCAGCCGTTTCCCCTCTGCTTGTCTCTCAATAACCCCGTCAGCTCCTGATAGGTTCCAAGCAGTCTCCGCTCAGGGTGATATGCCCCTTTCAGCATCTTCACCAGCGCAAAGACAAGCAGCCCCACACAGGGCGGAAGCAGCCTTAATCCCCAGTAAATAATCGTTTTCTTCACCTCCCTTCCGGTTAACTAATTCGCCCGGTGGAACTGCCCGATAAACAGGACGCCTATCAGGGCAAACACACACAGCCCGATTCTTCCGGGCAGCGTTCCCATAAGAAGCTGCGATACAGACATTTGTACCAGAGAGCCCACAGCCGTCAGAATAATCAACGACAGCCCCAAAAGCAGCCCCATATTGATAAGCGCTTCCTGCAGCATACCCTTTCTCTCCTGAGCCACCTTCAGATATTCTCTGAGGCTTCTTTTGCTTCCTGCCACCAGAGCGGTAAAATCGGCGCAATACCGAATGCTGACCTCCATATTGCGCGCCAGCTCCTTAAACTTCGGGTGCTCGATCTTTTCCGCCATGGAGAGCAGCGCCAGCCCGGTGTCTCCCGTAAACTGTGCTTCGTAATAGCAGGACTCCAGGGCGTTCTTCAAGGGCTCCTCCATATACCTGCTGACCTGGTACAATATCCCCGTGACCTCCCCCGCGGTAATACTGTAATTGCCCAAAAAATCCAGAAGCTTCATCAGCTGTCCGTTGACTCTGCGCAAATTTGCCGTGCGCATCCATCGAAGCACCGTCAGCTCACCTCCATAAAGCATGAATAGCCCCATAATCCCCGCCGCCATACCTGCCTGCGCAAATAAAATTACCGCCACACAGGCTCCCGCCAGCAGATTACAGACAATAAACATCTCAACCGTCAATTTGGGGCAGCGCAGCCGAATACCCGTGTAATTTAACTCCCTCTCCAGTGCCGTCCACCAGGTATGCCGGTTCTGAAGCTGAATAAGCTTTTTTCTGTCCTCCAGGCTCCTCCTTCTGGATACCTGGTCCATCTCGAACCGGGTTTTCTTAAGAAGCCGTTCCAGCCTCTCAAACAGCCTGATTCCCCGAAACAACAGCAAAAAACCCGTAAGCAGCAAGACAAAAAGCCCCGCAAGCATTCCCGTTCTCATCTAAGCCCCTCCCGTCTCCAAGCTGATTTCTCGCTCAAATATTTTTCTGTAGCTCAAGCTCCTTCGTTCCTCATTCCATCCTCCGCACTCAAATATTTCTTTGACCCGGTAATGCTCCATGAACACAAGCGTCTGAAAGCAGTCCATCATTTTCATCAGCTCGTCTCTGGAATAACGGCTCTCATACATGGCATAATCCACCAGCTTATCCGGCGCCCGGTCCGCAGACGGCGCATGGATGGTCGCCGCGCAGATCTGCCCCGTATATGCCGCATTTAAAAGATACAGCGCCTCGGCGCCCTTGACCTCTCCGATAATAAAAAAATCCACATCCATAGTCAGGCCGGCAATACTGATCTGCTCCAGGTCATAGCTTATTTTCTGCTCTCCCGTCCCCGGCAACGAGTGCAGGAACATCATATCCGGGTGGGACATGGTAGTCAGCTCGTCTGCCTGCTGCGTCACAAGCACTGCCACGTCATCCGGCAGGGTCTCCTTCAGCGCGTTGAGCAGCGTGGTTTTTCCGGAGGAATTACCGCCGCAGATAAGCGTGGAGCCCTGTCCGAAGCGGCAGATCAAAAGCTCCGCCGTCTTCCTGTCAAGCATACCCTGTTCAATCAGCTCGCACATCCGCGGAAAGGTCTTGGGTACCTTTCTGATGCATAAATACGGCTCGCTGTAAGTATTGACCAGCGGCATGGAAAGAGTAAAACGAAGGATAAAATTAGGATGACTCTCATTGTCCGTGAATCTTTGAATTGCGTTGAGATTTGAAATGTTGACCTGATTTCTTGTGGCTATATAATCGATAAACTGCCGATACTCCCTGGGAGACGCAAATGCCGCCTGCGCCGCCATGCGCCGCCCCTTTTTCTTAATGCGTATGTTGTCATAGCCCACCACACGGATATCCGAGATATCCCTGTCATCAATGAGCACGGAAAGCCTGGAATAGCCGAAAATATACTGTTCAAACTGCTCCAGAAGCCTCTCTTTCTTCTGCCCGTTCAGATTGTAGCACGCGGTCACATGCCGTGCCGCCTCCGCCAGAAATCCCTCCCTGGAAAGCTGGCCCTTTTTCATCTGCATCAGGGACTGCTGCTTCCCCGTGATGTAATCCTCCACCAGCTTCTGAAGCAGTTCCTCATCCGCGGAACCATATTCCGTTTTAATGTTTTCATCTCCTTTTTTATATATTAGTCCCGTATGCGTTCTCCCAGCACCTTATTTGGCAGAGCATTTCCGTTCGCTTGGCATCCGTAAATCCTCTGGGGCGCTGTCTTAACGCATACTGTTTAGTTCCGTATGCCTCCGAAAATACAAGTGCACCTGCATCTCCGAAAGCTCTGTTTAAAAGCATTGGTATACCTGTCGATTTCGACCTGAAATAAATACGAAAAATAGATACTTAGCCGCCGACGAATTTACTAAGTAAAGGTAGTATATTACTATCCGAATAAAATGTCAATACCAAAAATAGGTATTTCCTGAAAATAATTTTTTTCTTATTTTCTTCATCCCATTTTCTTTCTTTACCATGTATTTCAACCGATTCTGCGAATCCGAATCAGCCGCAGGCAATCATCATACATCCCTTCCCTATCCTCTATATCAAGCGTCAGCCATCTCTGCCCGTTACCTTCCCGGGTTTGATTGTAAATATTTCTCAATTCAGCCGTACATTCCGGCAGTATTGCCTCAACAGACGCTTTTTCTTTTGCGCCCACAACAATCATAACAGTAAAGCCGCCTTCCTTAGGATAAATAGTACACAGAGTTTTACCTGCCTTTTTAAATTTAACGTTCCAGCCCTTTGCCCAGCTGCATGAGCTGTACTCTATCTTTTCAATGCATTGATACGCGCTCTTGATTTCCGAGCAAAATTGCATAAAAACGGGATTCCTTACGTATTCGCTTATTTCTTCAATAGCAGGGCAGCTATTCTTATCCTGTAAATCAATCATATTTATACCTTCCTTCAAATATAGATTGTTACTTTTATTTTATCATTTATATCCCCTTCGTTCAATCCCTTTATCCTTCATTCAAGCCTTTTATTCAAACCTCTTATTCAACCCTTCATACGGAGCTTTCGGAACCATTTCATAAAGGTGCCGGAGCTATATCCCGATTCCAACGTGGGGAATGTAACGCCCCCGGCGTCCCCGGCGTTTTTCAAATCTATTTTCTGCACATGCAGTGACTTAAGAAGGTAAATATGATAAAATGAGAAAAATATGCTACCCGGGACGCCGCGGTTTTAAAAGGAGCTTTGAATTCTATGGCACATATTTTAATTGTAGAGGATGACGACGCCATCGCGGAGCTAATCCGTATGAACCTGCATTCGGAGGGCTATCAATGTGTTTGCGCCGGCGACGGCATGGAAGGCATAGATGCCTTTGAGCGGGGAAATTTTGACCTGGTCCTGCTTGACATCATGCTGCCAGGACTGGACGGCTATGCCCTGCTGGATCGGATAAAGCCCACGGGGACGCCGGTGATCTTCCTCACCGCAAAGGGAGCCGTGGAGGAAAGAATCAAGGGGTTAAAAGCGGGAGCCGACGATTATCTGTCAAAGCCCTTTCAGATAGGAGAACTGCTGGCAAGGGTGGAAGCCGTACTGCGGAGAAGAACGCCAGGCGTCGAGGTCCTGCGATTGGGAGACGTGACGGTCTGGACGGATTCCAGGCGGGTGGAAAAGGACGGGCGCCCGGTTATTTTGACGGCAAAGGAATTCGATCTTTTGACGGAGCTATTGCAGAATAAAAACGTTGCCCTGCACCGGGACCGTCTATATGAGAAGGTATGGAAGGAGCCGTTTCTGGGAGAGACCCGGACGCTGGACTCCCATATTCAGAGGCTGCGGAAAAAGCTTGGCTGGGAGAACCGGATCAGGACCGTCTTCCGCATTGGCTACAGGCTGGAGGGATAGGATGAGGCTGTTCACTAAAATCTTTTTGTTCGGCATGCTGGTTTTGGGGCTGGCGTTTTCCGCCTCGGGATATTTTCTGCTGCACTATTCTTTAGAGAGCAGCCTGGCAAGAGAATCGGAATTTGCCCTAAAGCAATATCAATACGATAAATTTACCGTCCAGTCCGCAATGGTTTCCTCTACCTCCATCACCTTTTCCGTAAATGACAGCGGCGGGCTTCTGCCGGAGAATTATCAGTTTTATTTTTCCACAGGGGAGCCTCTTGTGGAAAGCATCTGGGAGCCGACAGACTACTGGAAGGATAATTTCTTCGGCATTCTGGCGAAGGAGCTCAGTGTTCCGGCGGCTTTTTTTGCCAGCGACCGTTCTGTCCTTTACTCCGATATTCCGGGGCTGGAGCCTTCCTTTTTGGATGACCTGACTGAAAATACCCATGTCTGGCGGTTTTGCCCCGGCGAAAAGGGCGGTTCTATTCTGGTGGGAAGCATGGTGCGCTGGGAAAATCCGTTTGCCGGAGCAGACAGCTCACAGGTCATCTCCGAAAATACTGCCTATGACGCTTCTGCCACAGGGCAGCTTATTTATTTCGTAACGCAATGGGACATCAGCAAGACTCTTTTACATCAGGAAACTCTGCGGCAGTACTTTTTAAAATGCTATCTGGCGGCAATGGCGGCAGGCATGATCCTTTTGATATTACTGTCCGCTTTTCTGACCGGCCCGTTAAACAAAATGTCCAAGGCTGCCCGCAAAATGGCGCAGGGCAATTACAGCGACAGACTTTCCCTGGACAGCCGGGACGAAATCGGTACCCTGGCGGAGAGCTTTAACCAAATGGCGGGCGCGGTGGAGGAAAAGGTGGACGAGCTTGCAAGAGCGGCAAGGGAAAAGGAAGATTTTGTGGCAAATTTTGCCCATGAGCTAAAAACGCCTCTTACCTCTATCATAGGGTATGCGGATACCATTTACCAGAAGGAGCTTTCAAGAGAGGAAATACGCAGGGCGTCCTGGCATATCTGGAATGAGGGCATGCGTCTGGAAGCCCTTTCTCAGAAGCTTATGGAGCTGACCGTTCTGGGCAGGCAGAGCTTTCCCCTGACGGAGCTGCCGGCAACGGAGCTGCTGCAGGACGCGGCGGACGGGCTCGCTCCCCTGCTTCATGAGAAAAAAATAGATTTTTCCCTTAAGGCGGAACCGGCTTTTGTCCTGGCGGATTACGATTTGCTGAAGACACTGCTGAATAACCTGGCGGACAACGCCATAAAAGCAGGCGCAACCCAAATCGAGCTGCAGGGGCAGTTGGACGCCGTAAACGGAAAATACCGCATCCTTGTCCGGGATAACGGCTGCGGTATGGAGCAGACGGAACTTTCCCGCATAACCGAGGCATTTTATATGGTGGACAAGACCCGCTCCAGAAAGCAGCACGGAGCCGGGCTAGGGCTGGCCCTGGCGGATAAGGCCGCCCGGCTGCACGGAGACAGGCTTCACTTTGAGAGCGAAAAGGGAGTGGGCACTGCAGTGCGCTTTGCCCTTGACCTTTCATCCGGGGATCTTGGGGCTTTAGCGCGTCCGGAGCAGGACGATACGCCGACAGATTCATCCGCGCAAAAGGGCTAATAGCATTGTGACGAAGGGAGGGGACTTTATGCGCACAGATCAAACAAAACACCCGGCGAGGGGCATCGGCAGAGCAGCCGTGAATCTTACGGGTATTTTATCCGCCTTTGCCATAGCCTTGGGCGGGCTGCTTCTGGTACAGAGCCGGCTGAAGCTGGAGCAGAAAAGGCTGCTGGAAGGCGGCGGGCTGGTAGAGCTGCCGCAGACAGGAACCTCGGACCCGGCGGGTTCCGTGGAGGTCCCGCCCTACGGTTTCCTTCCAGAAGATGAGCTTCTGCAGGTGGTACACAGTCTGGCCCAAGAAGAAATCAAACCGCATGAGCCCCTGGAGGGACAGCTCACCATGCTCCAGGCCATAGACTGCGGCAAAAACTGGCTGGAGGAATTCTTTTTGCCCTATTTTACATCCTACGACCTCTCTGCCAACGAGTACTGGATAGACTGTTATCTCTGGACGCCGGAGACCGCAGGCGCGGACCCGGAGACTTCCCCGTGGCTCAGCTGTTGGACGGTTTCCCTCAGCAGTCAGAAAATAGACGCGTCGCTGACCTTAAGCGCGGTGAGCGGTCAAATTCTGGATGCGTCGATAAGCTGCTCCGTTCCCTTTTCGCTGCAGGACAGGACAGACCTGCCCACGCTTCTTGAAGGATATGCCGCTTCCTTTGGCCTGGAGACGGATGATTCTCTGATATCCATCGAGGATAAGGATTGCGGGGACAACGAGGCGCTATACTTTCAAAGCATCGGCTCCAGGGGAATCTATGCCGCCATAAAAACAAAAAATCTTTTTTACAGCTTTACGGACACGAATACGGATACACCCGTTTACATGGATCGCTTCAGCATACGCCTGTATTTGTACCCGGAGCCTGTGATACAGCCTGCAGCTCCTTAACAGGCCCGCGCAGCTGTGGACCGCCGCGGCATCCGGCAAAAGCCTGGCTCCGGCCGGCTTTGTACCTCCCGGTTCCCTGCCTGCGTGGATAAGCCCCGGAATACCCCGCTGACGATTTTACAACTTCGGCACATGTCAGACACAGATGCTTGACATTTTCCTGTTACTCTGTGAAAGGTAACAATACATTTCAGCAAAGGAGCAACAGGAAATGAAAACAAAAAAATATTGCAGGCTGCCGGCAATTCTGCTGGCATTCAGCCTTCTGACAGGCATGCTGAGCGCCTGTGCAGGAGACAAGACAAATAAAGACAAGCTTCCGGCAACGGACCCCGGCGGCGTATCGGGGCCGGCCCGGGGCAGATATGTGGAACAGACGGTGACACTGCCTCCGGAACTGGCAGATTGCTCCGTGCAGCATATGTACGCGGTGGAAAACACCCTGCATCTGTTGGTGGCGAAGGAGCAGGAGGACAAAACCTGTCTGCAGGAGTGGACCTGTCAGGACGGCGTGTTTGCGGAAGCAACAAGAGACTGGCTGGCCGGCATGACGCTGCCCGGCGCCGACTGGCTGGATGCAAGGCTGGTACAGAGCGCAGACGGGACCCAATATCTCTATGCACGTTATGCACAGGCGGATAATTCCGGTTTTTCCTTGACCAATCACCTTTGGAAGGGCACCGCGGACGGCGCAGTGGAAATAACCCCGGAAAAGTGGTCCGCTCCCGGCGATGAATGGGGAGGATTTAATACAATCCAGGGACTAGCCGCGTTAGATAACGGCACCCTGGCGGTACTCTCCTACTCCGGCATGGATATCCTGTCTGCCCAGGACGGCAGTATACTGGAAAGTATGCCTTCTTCCATCATTTATGAAGGAAACGTTGCGACGGACGGCAAAAGTGTATATCTCTGTTTCATGGACGGCGCAGCAGGCGGTCAGATCGAAAAAAGACTGAACGGCAAAGAAACGGACGCCCAGACGATTCCGTTTCCCGCCGAGGGCTCCGACGGAAATGCCATGAGCTTTGGAGGCGGAGGCAATCTTTTTGTGGACGCACTGAAGGACGGCACTCTCATTGCCGCCGGTGAGGAGGGCATTTTCCGGCTGCCCTGCAGCGCGTCGGAGGAGGAATGGGAACGGCTGGTCGCGGGAATAGACAGCGACTTCTCCACGCCGGGCTATTGGTGCATGCACCTGGCCGCTCTGGAAAACGGCGGAATCTACGCGTTCTTTACGTCGGACGAGGAACAGAAATTAAACCTCTACCAATATGACCCCGATGCGGTCTCAGAGGTGACCCAGGTGCTGAAGGTGTATACGCTCTATGAAAACTCTCTGCTCAAGCAGGCGGCGGCAATGTACCATAAGCTCCATCCCGAGGTGATGATCGAGATCGAAAGCGAATTCCCCTTGTATTCCTCCGATACGCCGGATTATGACGCCATCTATAAGACGCTGAATACCCGTCTTTTTGGCGACGATACACCGGATATTCTGGTGATGGATCACCTGAACATGGACGCATATGCCAGACAGGGACTTCTGGAGGATCTGGACGACATCATAAAACCGCTGGAAGAAAGCGGCGAACTGCTTTCCAACATCACCGGAGCCTACAGAGGAGAGGACGGCAAGCGATATGCGGTACCGCTGCAGTTTGATTTCACCCTTGCCATGGGAAGGGATATCGCCCCGGAAAATATGAGCTCGCTGGAAGCGCTGGCGGATTTTCTGTCTAAGAGCGACTACAGTTATCTGGGCGAGCAGACAATTGCAGACCTGGTAGATTTGTTCTATCCGTTCTTCTGTGACAAAATCGTACATGGCAAGGAGCTGGATAAGGACAGTCTTGGAAAATATCTGGGATACCTAAAGACCATTGCCGATAACTGCGGCATTATTGACAAGCGCTCCGAGGAGGCATTCACGGGCGGCATATGGGGTCTTATGGACAAAGCAAAGCTTGCGCTGGAGAGCGCGGGAGGCTTTACCGACTGTATTACCCCTATGACAATGGTAGATTATATTAAGGGCGATTTTACCGCCTTTGAAAACAGCTTTACACCGTCCGTACAGGCAGGCATCTGCACTAAGAGCCGTTATTCGGATACCGCCAGGGACTTCCTGCAGTTTGCATTATCCCAGCAGGTTCAGGATGTTGAGTATAACAGGGGCTTCCCGGTAAACCGCCATTCCTTAAATAAACAGGCGCAGAAGGACCGCTCCGTTTCAAGCTTTTTCACGATCATCCAGACCAGCAACGGAGACCTGACATTTGAAGGAAAGCCCTATACCCAGGAGAAGGCCCAACGGCTTGTTGCCCTGTGTGAAGCTCTGGATACGCCCACAAGAGAAGACGCTAAGATACGGGAAACGCTGCTTGAATGCCTGGGAGAATATCTTAAGGGTACGAAGTCCTTGGAGGACACGGTGCGGAAAATAGAGGACAGCCTGAAAATGTACCTGGCGGAATAGACCCGGGGATCAGGCTCACCTTACCCTTTTCATTGTATAACTTATTACAGCCAGGCAGGAACACATATCCTGCCTGGCCATATACATAATTCTTTTCCCCTTCAGCGTTTCCTATTCTGTTGTTCCATCCGAATAAACAATCGCCGTAACCTCGTATTCAGCTGATCTGCCACCTGACATGGCTTCCATCCTCATCCTTACTGACCAGAAGCTGGTCCTCAATCTCCTGCTTCAGCTCCGTCACATGGGATATGATACCGATCAGCTTTGATCCGCCCGCCATCTGCTGAAGCACCTTGACCGCCTGCCCCCGGGAATGCTCGTCCAGGGAGCCAAATCCCTCGTCGATGAACATGACGTCCAGATTGATGGCGGCGGAGCACTCCTGAATCTGGTCAGCCATGCCAAGCGCCAGAGAAAGTGCCGCCATAAAGGACTCGCCCCCGGACAGTGTCCTTACCTCCCTCTCCTTTCCGGTTACCGTGGAATAGACCATCAGGTCAAGCCCTCTGTTCCTGCCCCTTCCGGCCTGCTCCTCCCCCACCAGCCTGAGCTCAAACTGCCCTGCGGACATGTCACGGAAATGGGCGTTTGCTCCGTAAAGAATCCGCTGCAGATAATACCTCTGCACAAAGGTCTCAATATCCATGCGGGCATCCGTCACATTACCGTCCAGACGCTTTCGCAGGCTTTCCAACCTTGTGTAGCTCTGTACGACTCTGCCGCGTTCCTCCATCCTTGGCGCCAGCGCCTGGTATGCATTGAAATTGGCCTTATAGCTATCCCTGTACCGCTCAAATTCTCCCTGCGCTGCGGCAAGCTCCTGCTCTGCCTTCAGACTGGCGGCCTCCAGCTCACGGATATCCGGGCGTTCCCGGTCTCCGATGGCTTCCTTCGCCGTCTTCTGAATCCCCTCTGCGTTCGCCCTTTTCCTCTGGTATTCGTCCGCCGCTGCCTGAAGCCTTTCGGTCTCGGATTTCGGGTATTCCTCCGTGAGCCGTCTCCACTCCGTCTCCCCCAGACCCTTTTCCTCCCGCAGCCTCTCATATGCCTCCCTGCGGCTGCCGCATTCCTCCCTCTTAGAAGGAAGCTCTTTGGCATAGCGCTCGGTCAATGCCCTGGCCTTGTCCTTATCCTTCAATGCCTGCGCCGCTTCCCGTCCTGCCTTCCCGTACGCCTCATCCTTTTCCTCCTTGGAGGAGACGGCGGCGGCAAGCGCCGCCCGGGCTGCGTCCTCCGTGGGATAATCCCTGTCCTGCTCCAGCTTTTCCAGCGCCGCCCGGCTGCCTGCAAGGGCGGTCTTCGCGTGTACGACCTTCTCCGCTTCCCGCTCCACCGCTTCCCCAAGCGACCGTTTTTTCTCTTCCGCTCCCTTGAGAGCTTCCTGCACCCCGGCGAAGGTATCCGCTTTCTCCCGCAGCGTCTTCCCCTCCGCCTCCAGCGAGCTTTTCCACTGGCTTAGAAGCTCTGCCGCCCTCTCCAGCGTACGCTCCGCTGCGCGGTCCCCCGCCTGCTCTGACAGGAACTCCGGCGCCGCTTCCTCCATGCTTTTGCCTATCCGCTTGTGAAGGCTACCCAGCATTTCCGCAAGCTTGTCCGTCTTTTCCGTCAAAACCTCCGATGCCGACTTTGCAGCGCCTGCCCTGTTTTCCTGCTCCTGCTGCAGCTCGGAGACCTCCCCGGCAAGGATGTCTATCATCTCACGGGTCAGATCCCTGTTTTCCAGAGAAAGCCTGCATGGTTGAGGATGATCAACAGACCCGCACACAGGACACGGCTCTCCCTCCCTTAAATTCTCCCTGGCGATGAACCCCGCCTGCGCGTCCAGATACGCCGTCTGCTTTGCCACATATTCCGCATTTTTACCTGCGTACCGCTCACGCGCCGTCCGGTAATCACGCCTGGCATCCTCCGCCCTTATCTCCTGGGCTTTGATATCCCGCCTTGCCCGTGCTGCCGCGTCTATATCTGCCGCAATTCCTTCCGCTTCCTCGCATTTTTTTTCCCAAAGGGCAAGAAGCGTATCCGCGTCCCGCAATTGTTCGGCTTGAAGCCTCCATTCCTGCTCCCGGCTTTCCAGCTCCTTCAGCTGCTTCCGCGCCTGTTCCTCCGCCGCCTCCGCCTCCCGAAGCGCCGCCTCTCCTGCATCCACGTTGTTTTTTTCCGTCTTGAGCTTTTCTAAAATATCAATTGCCTTTTTTACCCTCTCGGATATTTTCGTAAAGGTCTCCAGCTCCGCTTCCCGGGCGGCTTTTGCTTCCGCTTCCGCGCCGGCCGCCTTCTCACATGCCTCCTCCAGCCCGGGCAGGGCTTCCTGCTGCTCCTTCAAATTCCCTTCGGTAACTGCCGCGGCGGTCTCCGCGTCCTGAAAGCTCCGGTACGCTCCCTGGATTTCGTAAGCGTCATGAATCTGGGCGATCAGCCTAACTGTCTTTTTGATTTCCCCCTCCGCAGCGGCGCATTCCGCCAGATCTCTCTCTGCCCTCTCCAGCTGTTCAAAGGACTTTAACAGGCTCTGCCCGCCGATAAAGGCGTCCCGCTTCTCGTCACGGCGCCCGCCTGCCTCCTCATATATTCTGCGGGCCCTTTCCTGCCCGGTCTCCAGCCTCTCACAAAGGTCCTTTAATTCTGTCATCAGACCTTCCATGTCCGCCACATTCAGCCTGTCGGAGGACAAGATCCGCTCCTTTAACCGCCCCAGCGTCTCCGTCCCCTCATATCCGTCTATAAGCTCCTCCGGCACGTCGATATGCGAAATTTCCGTCTGGCATGCCGTGCGGATACGGCTTATTTCGGCTTTCAACGCATCCCCCCGGCTTTTCAGCTCCTCCACAATTTTTTGAAAAAGCTCCGTGTGAAAAAGCTTCCGGAATATCGCTTTTTTATCGTCGGATCTTGCGCGGAGCAAGTCCATAAATTCTCCCTGGGCGATCATGGCCACCTGCATGAACTGCTCCTTCGTCAGCCCCACGATCTCCTCCAGCTTCCTGTCGGTTTCCTTCTGGGGATATTCCGTGCCGTCCGGCATGCACAGGGAGACGCTCCCGCTCTGCTCCCTGACGCCGCTGCCCCGCTTTAAAGGCCGCACATGCCTGGGCACACGGCGGACCACATAGCATTCCGTGTTCTCCCCGTTCTTTTCCAAAAAGGACAGCTCTACAAAGGGCTCCACGTCGTAATCCACAAACTGGCTCTGCAGCTCCGCCCCGTCCTTCCTGTTTGTGCCGGAGCTTGCCTCGCCGTAAAGGGCGAAGACCATCGCGTCAAAAATCGTCGTCTTGCCGGCTCCCGTATCCCCGGTTATCAAAAATAGATTTTGATTGGGTCTTGTAAAATCGATCTCCGTGATTCTTCTGCCATAGGAGCCAAACGCCTGCATCATCAATCTCAAAGGCTTCATTTACCGCACCTCCCGAACCGTATTGATTACGTCCCGAAGCAGCTCCTGATCCCCGTCGTCAAGCTCCTTCAAAAAGGAGCAGCAAAGCTCGAAGGGATCAAGATCAGCCTCCGCCGTAATATTCCCGCTATAATCTGCCTTTTTCCACGTCTCTCTGCGGATTTCCAGAAGATTGGGAAATTCATTCCGTAACCTTTCCTGCATATCGATGACATCCAGATCCTCCCTGTCTGTCAGAATAACGGAAACGTAATCATTACACCCCTGCCCCAGCACCTCCTGCAGGCTGCCCCTGATGACACGCACCTGGCGAAGGGGCTTTAACGCAAGCACCGTGGTCTTCAGCGTCCCCTTATCCGCAAGCTCCACCATAAGAACGCCCTTTTGCTGCCCCGCCTCGCTGACAGAGCACGCAAGGGGCGTGCCGCAATAGCGGTACGCCTCGCAGCCCGCCTTCATAGGCTTGTGAATGTGTCCCAGCGCCGCATAATCGAACCAATTCAGAATATCCGCCCTGACCTCATCGATATTACCTACCGTGCGAATCTCGGAATCCATACGCTCGACCTCCTCAGAGCCGCACCCCGACGGCACATAAAACTGATGACTCACAAGAACATTCCTTTCCAAGGCATTCACATTCTCCCGTCTGATCAGCTTATGAACGGCATCGTTATAGGAAAAAGGATTGCCGTTCTCGTCCGTTCCCACGATCTGCCTGACCGCCGACGGCTTTACAAAGGGAAGCAGATAAAAGTTTACATTTCCGAATTCATCTGTCAGGGTGACCTTCTCAATATAATCCTCCGGGTTCACCGGCGGAATCCCGATCATATGTATCTTCTGCCTGGACAGCACGCTGCGGAATACGTTGACGCGCGGAGCGCTGTCATGGTTTCCGCTGATCATCATAATATCCGCCTCCGGCGCCGCCTGCACCAGCCCCGAAATAAAGCGGTCGAACACCTGGACCGCCTCCGCAGAGGGCACCGCCTTGTCATAGATATCCCCGGCGATCACAACCGCGTCCGGCTTCTCTTTAGAAGCTTTTTCCACGATCTGTCTAAATATGTATTCCTGATCCTCCAGCAGATCTCGGTTGAATAATTTCAGCCCGATATGCAGGTCAGACAAGTGAAAGAATTTCATTGGCGCACCCCTCTTTTCGTTTTGTGTGACAGCTTATATCGATTCATTGTAACACAAATCCGCCTTATTTTCAATTTATCGCAGGACAAAATAATCAAAGACCGTAACAGTTCAGCCTTCGGCTAAACTGTTACACTGATGCACACAAAATGAGTTTTTAACTCATTTTGGCGCTCGCAAGTCTCGCAAAATTGCATAAGGATGCAATTTTGACTTCGCGGTACTGTATGGCTGAACTGTTACCAAAGACCTCACAGCAAGCTGACGGCATACCAAGCCTGCAACGCAGCAAAACGCAATGCGTTCGGAGGACGCCATGGTCTTTGACCCGAGGCATTCGCCAAATGGCTGCCGACGCATCCGCCCGGCTCCTTGCCCACAAAAATAAAGGCTCCCACGGGAGCCTTTTCGTCATTTTAAAAGTATTTTAAATGAAGGAACCTCAATGCCCATACTGCCAATGGCTTCATGAGTTCCCGGGCACAGCGGATGTAACCCTGCGTATATTCTGCCTGGTCTTCGTGGGCATCAGCGCACATTCAGATACTTCTCCACCGCCCTCACCCGGGACCTTTCTCCTCTGTCCAGGGTAATCTCCCGCAGGGCCTTTGCTCTGCCCTCCCTGCGGGTGCGCAGATGAACGGCTGTGGCCACTCCGAAGCTGACCAGCAGAAACGCATAAAAGCTGATGCCCCTGGATACCAGCATTGCCGGCGTTACCAGCTCCGCGCCGAATACCGCCGCAAAGGCTTTTACAAAACCGCCCTCCGCCGGTCCCACCGCCCCCGGCAGCGGCAGATTGCACACCGCCAGCGTAAGCAGCGCCTGAAGCCCTGCCATCTGCAGCCATCCCGTTCCGTTCAGGCCAAACGCACGATATACCGTCCAGGGCACGGAAAACAGCAGCCCCTGCTGCAGCAGGCAAAGCAAAAGCACCCTTACCGCCAGCCCCGGGTTGCGCTTCACACAGCCCGCTCCCGAGCTGTATTCCTGCAGAAGCTTTTCCACCCTGGCTTCGGCAGCCCCGGGATCGCGCAGAATGCCCAGCCGGGAAAACAGCCCAAGCGCGGCATGGCAGATCCTTCTTACCGGCCCCGGCAGAAACATAAGCATCAGCATGCCCAGCGTCAAAAGCAGCATCATGGCCGCACCATAAAGCAGCAAAAGCCCCAACCCGCCGTCTGCCGCCCCACGGACCGAGGGAAGAAACAGCCATGAGCAGACGCCCCAAAGCAGTGCGGCAACCTGATAGCAGGATGCGATCAGCATCATATTCAACGCCCCGTGCGCCACCGGTACCCCGTCCCTGTTCATATAATAGATCTGCGCCGGCTGCCCTCCCGTTGCGGAGGGCGTTATGGAGCTGACATAAAATCCCACGAAGGAATAGCCCAGACAATGACGCCATGAAACCCGGTGCCCCAAGCGTCTCAGTATCTGCCATGAGCACAGGGCCTCGCAGCCCACATAGCCCAGCATCATGGCAAGCCCCGGAAGCAGCAGCCATGGATTCAAAAGCTTTAGATTTTCCCAAAGAACGCTTACCGGCTGACCCTTCAGCAATATTCCGCATGTAACCGCCATCAGAGCCGCCATCAGCAATATTCCCAATATCTTTTTCTTTCCCTGCATCATGCCACCTCCTGAGATACGGCGATTGCCTCCATCAGCTGATTGACCGCGTCCACCTCCAGCTGCCGCTTCACCCTTGCCATACGCGCTGCCGCCTGTGCAAGACGTCCCTCGTCCATCAGTATCTCTCTGATCTCCTGCGCACATTCCCCCTGCCCTGCGACCCAGCCTATCCCCTTATCCGCCAGCCACCTGGCATTATTGCATTCCTGGCAAAGGACAGGGGGCCACGAATAGATGGGAACCTGGGCAAAAATGCTTTCAAAGAGAGTGATGCCTCCCGGCTTCGTGACGATCATGTCCGCCTCCTCCAGATACTCCCATACCCGCTCCACATAGCCCAATACCTCAATGTTTTCCCAGCGGCCCTTTAACTGCCGAAAAAGCTTTTTATTACACCCAGTAATAATTGTGGTATGCGTGCCCGGTATACGATTCAGGGTTTCGTAAAAGCCTTCATCCGTGGGCAAAAGCCCAAGTCCGCCGCCCATGACCAGAAGCTGCCTGCCGTTTTTTGACATCCTCTCCCTTGACAGGCTGCGGAATTCCTCCCTCACGGGAATTCCCGTAACGCAGATTCTTGCCGGCAAAACTCCCTTTTCCATCAGACTTTCCTTTACCTCAAGGCTGGGCACCAGATAGCAGTCCGTATTACGGTTGATCCATTCCGGGTGGGAAGAAACATCGGTAATGCAGGTGAACAACGGCAGATCCAGATAACAGTGCTCCTTTCTCGCCGCCTCCTCCTTCAGCCGCGATACGATCTGGGCACACAGCGGATGAGTGGCAATTACCGCGTCAGGGCGATACCGCTCCAGAAGCTCCGCCAGCTTATCCAGAAACAGCCCCTCCAGGGGCGCCCGAGCATCGGCATGCCCCAGGGCAGTAAGCCTGTAGTAGGCATTAAACAGGCTTCTCCCGCGAGTGACCGCCAGATGAAAAAATTTATAAAATGCACCGGAAGCATTGGGCAGTACATAGGTGGGAAGATCCTCCACCGTGACCACCGCGTCGGGAAATCTCCCAAGCAGCTGCTGCCGCAGAGACTGCGACGCGTTCCAGTGCCCCATGCCAAATTTTCCAGTGAGAATCAGGATTTTCATTTTTATACCCCTTTGCGCTTTTCCTTTCAACCTTACTACAGCGCTATTATAGCTGTTTATTCTAAAAATAAATCAGGACAAAAACGAAAAAATTTATTAAGAATTTCAGAAAGAATGAATCGGTTTTTATTATATAAGATATGCCATCCGTACTTCATTTGACCCATTGCGGACACCGGGATAAACGCCCGGCATCCGCACCATATAAATCCTATTTTGTTCCGCTTATCAGCACCGTCGTCGCAATGCGAAACTCCCAGTTCTTCTCTCCCCTCTCATATTGGGTGATCTTCCTGTCATATCTGCGGTTAATCATGTCCAGCAGGGTCTGATACTCTGTCTGGCTGAGCCCGTCCGGCGCCATCCTGTACGCCTTCTCCACACTGCAAAGCTCCGACATTCTGTCATCGTTAATCTGCGCCCTTGCCGTTTCATCATCAACATTGTCACAATCCGGCGCATAATTTACCACAGCCATTGCGTCAATGGAAATATTATGAAAGCCCTGTGCCCCAAGATAGTCAAAATATCTTTCCGTCCGGTTCTCATAGCGTTTGACCCGGCTGTTGGGATTGCCGGAGGCTGCCGCCCAGACCTTATCAAACAATTCCTTTTCCTCACAGTCGTCAGTAGGTATCCACTCCTCAGGCTTTGCGCCCCGGTTGTATACATCCATAATGATCATTCTGCCACCGGGCTTCAGTACCCGATGCTGTTCACTCACAAACCTTCCGGGATCACAGAAATTGATCACGGTATGAGAATAGCAGACGTCAAAGGTATGATCCTCAAACGGAAGCTGAGCGGCATCCCCCGCAACAAAATCACACTTTAGATTCAATTCCCTTGTTTTTTCCCTGGCATAATCAATATGTCCTGTATCGAAATCCAAGCCTGTAATTTCCGCACCCGGGAACCGCTCCTTTAACCGGTGGCAGAGCAGACCGCCTGCGCAGCCTACCTCCAAAATCTTCATCCCGTCGCGCAGCTGCATGACATCTACCCACCTGTCCATATTTTTACGGTGGAATTTCAGTGCACGGGATAAATAAAGTTCCTCTGTTTTTTGTACATACTGCGACCAATAGGTATTCATTTTTTTCTCCCTTCTGTCCCCTTCTGCGGGGCAATTACAGTAAACTCAGCTTCTGGATAAAAAAAGAACCGTGTCCATTATACAAAAAATTTGTATTTGAGTAAAGACATTCACTCACCCCTCCGGATCGTAAAAAATATTATACTGATCCGAATAAACGGTAAAAGACCCGTAATCCAGCATGAATGTCACATGTCCCATAATTTTTTTATTCTTCAGGGCATCCGCGCTCAACAGCGCCGCCGTACCGGTATCCAATATCTCCTTTGTCGCCAGAAGCTCCGTATATTCAACCATATTAGTACCGCCGGGTATATAATGTATGCTGATACTGACAGGCGCAGCTCCCTCCCACTGGACCAGGATGCTTTCAATATGAGCCGCATTATACCACAAGGCTTCATCCCGGACTTCCTTTTGCCGGCTGTCATAAAAGCAGACGGATGTCACTCTGGGCTGCGTATCGGTCTTCTCTATGACCTCCGGCGCTGATACTACATATATTCCTATACATATCACGCCTAAAAGCAATACCGCCGCCGTAATCCATCCGCCCCAGACGAAAAGCCTCTTTTTAAGGGCAGCCTTTTCTTCCCTGGGAAACTCTATTTCTATCCCAAGAGTTTCCTTCAAAATATCCCTGTTTGCCCCCTGGGGCACTGAGTTATTGTTTTCCCACTTGGATACTGCCTGACGGGAAACCCCGCACATTTCAGCCAGCTCCTCCTGTGAATAATTCTTCCTTTCCCTTGCCTCCTTGATCTGTTCACCTAATGTCATCCTTTCCTCCATCCGTTCTCCTGATACCGTCCTTTCTTCCATTTCGTATGCCTCCTCGGGTTTTGCTCATTTTCGTACATGTACGGCTTTATTTTATACGCAACCGCAGTTGCATTCCACCAATTATGCCGCAACTTTGCGGTTGCGCTGACCCGGAACGCGATTTTATGTCCCGGAATAGGATCGGCAATATCCGAATAAAATAGTAACAATGCTTAGAAAAAATTTATCAGGAGGTAATGTCATGTGCACTGCAGCAACTTATGAGACAAAGGATTTTTATTTTGGGCGCACGCTGGATTATGAGATTTCCTATGGGGATGAAGTGACAATCACCCCCCGCAACTTTGTTTTTAATTTTCTCAGGGAAGGTTCCATGCACAATCACTATGCGATGATCGGCATGGCGCATGTGGAGGACAATTATCCTCTGTATTATGACGCGATTAACGAAAAGGGGCTTGGAATGGCAGGCTTGAATTTTGTGGGAAACGCATTTTTCCCGGAGGAAAAAAGCGGTAAGCAAAATATTTCGCCCTTTGAGTTCATACCCTGGATTCTGGGACAGTGTGCCACAGTAGCAGAAGCGAAAGAAAAGCTGAAAAACATAAACCTCGTAAATATTGCCTTCAGCGAAAAGCTGCCCCTGGCACAGCTCCACTGGCTGATTGCCGGCCATGGCCAGTCAATTACGGTGGAATCCACGGAAAGCGGGCTGCATGTCTACGATAATCTCACGGGCGTGCTGACAAACAACCCCTCCTTTAACGAGCAGATGTTTAATTTGAATAATTATATGTATTTATCCACCAAAGAACCCGAAAACCATTTCTGCAGCAAATTACCGCTACAGCCGTACAGCCGCGGAATGGGCGCTTTGGGGCTGCCGGGAGATCTCTCCTCCCAGTCCCGCTTTGTCAGGGCAGCCTTTGTAAAAATGAACTCCGTCTCCGGAACCACGGAGGAGGAAAGCGTCAGCCAGTTTTTCCACATCCTTGGCTCCGTGGAACAGCCAAAGGGCTGCTGTATCCTAAAGAACGGGAAATACGAGATGACCCTCTACACCTCCTGCTGTAACGCGGACAAGGGCATCTATTACTATACCACCTATGAAAACCATCAGATTACAGCCGTCAACATGTTTCACGAGCAATTAAATACAACCGGGCTGATACGGTATTCCCCCAGCCGCAGGGAGCAGTTCAAAATGCAAAACTGACCTCCCTGCGGCATCCGGTCCGAAGCCTGCTTCAGGGCAGCAGGCTCTGGTACAGCGCGGTCTGGTCCGCAATACACTGCATTGTAGTGCTGGAGCCGGCTGTCACACAGATATACTCCCTGCCGTTTATATCCACTCCAAGACTTGCCGCACAGCTGCCGGACTGTGTCACATAGCCCGTTTTTCCGCAGAGAATATCCCCGTGGGTATCCCTGTCCTCCATTCTGCGCAAAAACATGTTGGATTTCAAAAGCCCCTCCGGGTGCTGCTCCGTCTTCGCCGTATTATAGGTATGCGCCGAGAGCAGCTCCCGGCAGAACTCATTGTCCGACGCCGCCTTCAGAATCATCGCCATATCGTAAGCCGTGCTGTAATGTTCTTTATCGTACAGACCCACACAATTGGTAAAATGCGTGGTTTCGGACAGCCCAAGCTCCTCCAGCTTCTCGTTCATCAGCTCCACAAACGCCTCATGGGAGCCTGCCACATAGACGGCAAGCGCTACTGCGGCATCCGCTCCCGAGGGCAGTATGGTCCCGTAAAACAGGTCCCTTACAGGCACCTGTTCATTCAATGCGAATCCCACAACGCTGCACTCATTGATATAGCAATAGTCGGTGATATCTATGGTAATGGGAACCGTATCGTCCAGCTGCTCCTCCCTCACATGCTCCGCCGCCACAAGCACCGTCAGCATCTTTGTCATGGAAGCAGGGTTCATCCGTACTCCGGAATCCTTCTGCGCCAGTATTTCCCCTTCCTCCAAATCAATAAAAATCCCGTACTTACTGACTATATCCTCGCTGAATCCCCTGGTGACCGCGCTGCTGTGCGCCTCATATATCACGGGAACGGGTTCCTCCGGAGGCAGCGGTTCCTCCACCTTCCTTTTCCCCTTCGCAAGGCCTGCGTACCCTGCCGCGTCTGCAATCGCCGTCTGCGCCGTACCCTGCCCTCCGGACATCCCGGCAACGTCCTGCTGTCCGTTCCGGCTCCTGTCAGCCTGCCCTTTTATCGCGCTGCCTGTCCAGAAAATACATACCAGCAAAATTACCAGCCCCGCTGCCGGAATAAGCCTTCTATTAATAAATTCCATTCTGCGCTTCCTGCGCTTCATTTCCCGCAGGCGTCTCCGCCTGCGAAGACTGCGTTCTTCTTCTGTTTCCATCTAACCCCCATCTGTACACTTCATATATGTAAACGTTAATTAAACCGTATTTTTTGCCGTGTCATTTATGTTACTGAATCCCAGACAGCCTTTGATATTCCTCCTCCGTAACCGGAATAACACCTCCATGCCGTTTCACGGTGACTCCCATATCAAACTCCGTATCGTCTAAAATCCTAAACTCCCCCGAGCCCAAATTTTCGGAAATTAGCGGCAGATAGCCCTTATGTGCAGCAAATCTGTCCACAATCAGGCACCATTCCTCTCTGTCGTTAAAACGGAAGATCTCCGGTCCCTCCACGCCAAACAGCCCGCTGAGGCTTTCGGACCGTATTTCACAAAAGTCCTCCGGATGCAGCGTCCTGCTGAAATCTATGCAGATATTCTTGACCGTCTCGTCCTTGGTATAACGGTAATAGCCCTCCTCCGTGCGTATAATGGTGCTGTCGATCACATGATTTTCCTTTTCCAAAAAAAGAAACGGCTCGGAAAAGCCCTTAAAATCCCTGGTGTATGAGGCATATATCCTCTGCTTTCCCTCCACCATGGACGCCCAGAATACCAGAATCGAATCCTTCTCCTCATCGTAAACTGCCTCCGGCGCCCAGACGCAGCCTGCGCCGTCTATTCCCACAGTGTGCGCGGCGGGTCCTCTCCACTCCGTCAGATCGTCAGACTCCCACACCAATATGTCGCGGCTGCCGGAATACTGTGCCGCATGCCAGCCCTTCCCCGCCTCAATTCTCAGGTCCGTGGCAATCAGATAATATTTTGCATTGCCGTCTTTTCCCTCCCAGGGAGAGCGGATGATAAAGGGATCTCTTGCACCCTTTTCCCCGATCCCGCTGCGCAGGACCGCTTTCCCGCCGTTCAGCTCCTTCCAGTTCAAGCCGTCCCGGCTGAGAGAAAAGTAAATCTGCTCCCCATCCTTCTGCTCCCCTATAAAATGTACAAAGAGATACCCTGTATATGACATTTTCTTTTTCCTCCCTTGATAGATTAAACGACATTTTGCCCGTCAGCCGTCTTTTGCGGAATGACGATGCAGAAGCCGCTTCCCATGCCCTGTACGCTGACGCACAGATCCACGCCGTAATTCTTCTTCTGCGCGGAAACCTGCAGGGAAACGGAATCTCTGCCGGCAAATTTCATGGCATTATTCATAAGACACAAAATGGCTTTCCGAACCCTGTCGCTGTCCCCAACCAAAGCCTCCGGGACATTTTCATCGCAGTTCACAGAGATGTCCGGATTTCTACCCATATTCTGCGCGGCGATAATATCCCTGACATCCGCAAGCATGGGAGCAAGATCATATGCCTCCTCCTCGGAAGCTCCTTTTCCGTTCCCGCCCTCCACATAGTCGGACATATCCTCCGCAGTCTCCCATATCCGCCGCCCGGAGGCAAGAATGCTTTCCGCAGCCTCTCTCACCTCCCGGGGCAAATCCTCCTTTAAAATCAGCCCGCTCTTATCGCCAATCCTGTCCAGCGGCTCCTTAAGCGCGCGCAGATAACCGCACAGAAACCTGTCCTTGCCCCGCTCCGATTCCTGCAGGAATTCAACCAGCTCCCACATCCGTCTCTTTCTTTCAAGATTTTTCCTTATCATGGCCTTTTCCAGATAAAGCATCAGCGACAGGCAGAACAGCTGATAAAATATTCTCAGGAAACCATCCTGAGAGCTAAAATCATAGGATTTTCTTACAAACAGATGATACAGAAACATCAGCGCCGTATCTGCCGCCCAAAGGCCCAGCAGCAGGCTGCTGTTGAACATTCCGATCATTGCAAGCATAATTGCAAACAAGGGAACCAGGATATCCATAGACAATACCATGACACCAAAGAACGTCATCGAAACCAGACCGGACACGGTCATAATCACCGCACGGCTCGCAGAGCTGCCCTTTTTAAAACGGCACAGCCCCCAGCAGAATATGATTTCGGGAACCGTACCCAGCACTGTCGGAAAAACCGCCTCCGCAGAAATTCCAGCCGCCAGAAATGCCAGCACCATGAAAGCATATACAAGCATGAACCTTCGTTCTGCTTCACTTTTATAAATAATTCCCCTTGTGGTTCTACTCATCACGTCCCTCCTAACGAAAAAAGCAAAAGTCACAGGAACGCGGCTGCCCGGAGCCTCCTGCAGGCTCTACAGCACCCATGATATTATACCAAGTTACTCTATTATCCGCAATCCTAAAGTCATACTTTTTCCTGCAGGTATAATAGGTATGACCTTTTGCCCCCGGGATCATGTTATTTTGTAATATTATCAAAAATATAACTCCTTCAAAGCAATGATATACTTACATGCAAAAACAGGCGTGCACCGCCTGTTTTTGCATACAGCATATCAGATGTAAACGAGTCCCCTATCCTACCTTCTCTCCTGCAGATACAGTCCCACCTTATTTTCTATCGCGTCCACGACCTGGGGTATCTCCTTGCTGCCGTCAAAATAATCCTGCGACTCCTCCAGGACAATTTCCAGAATGGTCTCCGTATTATAGGGCAGGGCGCGAGCATTCTCCAGCAGCGCCGCTACCTCCTCCGCCTTTTCCCGGGACAGAGGTGCTGTAAACAGCCCTTTTCCGTACTTCTCTGTGGGACCGTTTTTAATTTCATCCTCCGCTACCTTCCAGAAAACACTTTTCATTGCCGGCATCTTGTTAAAATCCTCCATAAGGCTCTCCTGTACCTCATCGCTTAGGAGAAAACGCAGGAATTCCCACGCCCCTTCCTTGTTGACGGCATTGGCATTGATCCAGAAGGACATGCCTGAGCCCAGGCCTACCGGATGTAAACCGTCATCAAAAAGCTGCCCCAAAGGCACATTTCCGTTTGCTCTGGCTTCTTCTTCTGTTGGAGAGAGATACAGGTGTTGAAAACTGCTGAAATCTCTGTAACCAAAAATAAGAGGGTAATTGTTCCTTTTATCGTACTGATACTTTTTTGACACTTCCAGCAGCTTTCTGAACAGATCCCCTCCAAAATCACAGCTCCCATTCTCCCAGTCCACCATCCCCCACAGCGTCTGCGAGCCCTCCAGCAGCTCCCGGAGAATCGATCTTCCCGAAAATCCTATATCATACACAGCATTCTCCGGGTACGCCAGCAGCGCGTCCGCCAAGGTCTCTATATCAGGCTCCGCCACATCTCCCAACACTGACGAGACTATCGTCCGCTCCGTGAGGGAGCTTGCAAACCTTATATTATATATGCTGTCCCCGGTCCTCCATATGCCAAAGGTGAGAGGGAAATAGTCCTCCTCCTTTATCCCTGCCTGATTCATAAAAGGCGCCAGATCCGCCAGAATCTCCTTTTCTATCAGGCTGCCCGGAAATTCTATCAAAATGTTCTCCAACAGGTCCGGCCCCTTACCGGCAGCGAGCTCTACACCGGTGCGGGTCCTGTAATCGCTCAGGCTTTCGCCCTCCCCGGCTCCCTCAAGCACCACCTGGTACCTCTCGCTGATGCTGTTAAATTTCAATACCTGCTCCTTTAAAAAGTTATTGTTTTTCAGGCTCCATGCCCGCAGGACAACCTCCTGCCTGCCCTCATCCTTTTTTCTCCAGCCTAAGGTCTCATACGACCATTCGTTCTGCAGATCACTCCGCAGCAGCTCCAGCTTTCCGTTCCCGCCCAGACAGAAGGCTGCCACCGGGTTCATGACGTCATACACCAGATATGTGGTTGGAGCAAAAGAAAACAGCGGCTCCAGCTTCCCCCCTGGAAGCTCCACCCGGTACAGCCTTTCTTCAGATATAAGAAACAGCCCCTCCTGTGATATCCCCATGCAACAAGGCTGTCCCGGAGGCAGCTCGGACAGCTCCACAATTTCAGTCTTCCCCTTGCCGTCCAGAAGAACCATACCATAATTCGTTCTGCCGCTTCCCTTATACACCAGGACTGCCAGACGCCCGTCAGCCAATTCACAGATCCTCTGTATGCTCCCCCGATCCCCCTCTATTTTAGCCGTATAAAGGACCTTGCCGGAGCTGTCCATCCTGACAATACTGTCATTATCATTTCCCAAGCCTCTGGAAATACTGTAAAAGCATCCCTGCGAATCCCTGAAGCAGATACGCCGCCCGGACTCCCAGTCGATCCGGTCTATACAGGTCTCCCTTGATCCGTCCTGGCGGTACATATACACGGACACGTACTCCTGGCCGTTTTCCCTGTAGGGCGCGGATGCCCAAAGCTGCACCGCCTCTCCCTGATAAAACTGCATGTACAGAAGCCTGCCTTCTCCGTTTGCCCCTTTGACCTCCGGCGCAGCGTCATACAGCGCGTTTTTCTCGATAACCAGCTCCATGCCCGTCCCCTCTCCGGCAGAAAAGAAGGGCAGCTCCTCCCCTGCGGGGAGGGAGGACGGCATGACCTCCTCCTGCCCGCAGGCTGCCAACAGTACAGCACTCAAAAGAGCTGCACTTATCCTGACTATTTTTTTGCACAACTCCCGCATTACAGACCCTCCCTGAATGTTTTATTATCATTGGGAAACCGTATAAAGCTCTCCGACCTCATAAATGAACCTGCTTGACAATCAATGTATCTCCTCGCTATACGAACAATCAGTGCACTCCCATTTGTGGTCGTTGGGCGTCAGTACTAACCTATGATCCTCCAGAACCTTCTCCCATTCAGAATCTATCGCATCACAACCATCAACTCGGCAACTATAAATTATTGTAGTATATTTATAATGTCCCAGTGGACCAACCTCTTCATAAGATATAACTGTTGTCCCTCCATACCAGCTGTGTACATGATCACCGGCATCCTGAACCGTATGCATTGTATCCACCGTTTTTTCACCGCCCGCCGCATGCGCCGTTGCCCCAATACATGTCACTCCCAGCCCGGCTGCCAAAAGCAATGCCGTTAATTTTGATTTCATATGTTCTACCTCACGATTCAATATACTCTTTTTTCGACAATATTCCGTTTTCACATTTTTGACGTTTTATGAACCTTTTCCGTGTTACCGCTCAAAAATCCACTGCTGTTCCCACCCGCAGCATACGCTGTATCTGCTGCCTCTCTGCCAGCCTGTTTTATGTTTTATATTTTTTTTATATACATACTCTCGCCTCCCTCTGTTGCTTTTTGACCTTCCCCTTTCATGCAATAACCGGAGAAAATGCAAACTCAAATACCTAACAGTAATAAACCTGTTCCATTACTTTACCGTCATATCTTCACTACATTGCAATCATACCACACTTTTTTCCAAAAGAAAAGGATTTTATTACATATTTTTAACATTAATGCCCTCGACACTGAAAAAAGTACGCATAAATTCGGAGTTACTTCCTCCGGTGTCAGAACGGTTACACAGTTAGTAACAGTTCAGCCTTCGGCTAAACTGTTACACTGATGCACACAAAATGAGTTTTCAACTCATTTTGTCGCTCGCAAGTCTCGCAAAATTGCATAAGGATGCAATTTTGACTTCGCGGTACTGTATGGCTGAACTGTTACCACAGTTACCCTAAAATTGCAGCTTGGGAATTGCGCGACAATTTTAAATGTGGTACAATGTTGACACAAAGGTGCGTTGTGTCAACTTCTGATTCCATGTGCGCTGAAGCGCACGAAAATGTGGTACAATATTGACACAAGAGGACATTGTGTCAACTACTGATTCCATGTGCGCTGAAGCGCACGAAAATGTGGTACAATGTTGACACAAGAAGGCATTGTGGCAGCTTCCGATATCTCTGGATTGTTTTTCATAAAAAAAGCTCCCGCGCGGGAGCAGAAAGCAGGTGAATTATGCACAAAAACGTTATTGTAGGCCAATCCGGCGGGCCTACCGCCGTCATCAATTCCAGCCTGGTGGGCGTTTTCAAGACGGCAAAGGACAGAGGAGCCGACAAGGTGTACGGTATGCTCTACGGCATTCAGGGGCTCCTGGAGGAGAAATATGTAGATTTATCCCAGCACATCAAAACCGACCTGGATATCGATCTGTTAAAAAGGACTCCCTCATCCTTCCTGGGGTCCTGCCGCTATAAGCTGCCGGAAATAAAAGACGGTAAAGAGGTTTATGAAAAGATTTTTTCCCTTCTCGAAAAGCTGGACATCGAAGCCTTTTTCTATATCGGCGGAAACGATTCCATGGACACCATAAAGAAGCTCTCCGACTACGCGATCATTAACGGAAGCGATATCAAATTCATGGGCGTACCCAAAACCATCGACAACGATCTGGCCTGCACAGACCATACCCCCGGCTTCGGAAGCGCCGCAAAATATATCGCCGCCACCTGCAAGGAGGTCATCAGGGACAGCCTGGTCTACGGCACCTCCTCCGTGACCGTCCTGGAGATCATGGGCCGCAATGCCGGGTGGCTCACCGCTGCCGCCGCCCTTTCCAAGGGCGAGGACTGCCAGGGCGTGGATATGCTGCTCCTGCCTGAGCTTCCCCTGGACCCCAAAAGCTTCACGGAAAAGGTACGGCTTTTGCTTCAGGAGAGAAAAAGCATTGTCATCGCTGTATCCGAGGGCACAAAGCTGGCAGACGGCCGGTATGTGTTTGAGCTGGATTCCCATTCCGACGCCGTAGATGCCTTCGGCCACATGCGCCTGAACGGCACCGCCAGATATCTTGCGAATATGCTGGCGGACGAGCTTGGCGTCAAGACCCGTGCCATAGAGCTGAGCACGCTGCAGCGCTGCGCCTCCCACATGACCTCCCGGGTGGATATCACCGAGGCGTTCCAGGTAGGCGGCGCCGCCGTAAAAGCCGCCTTTGAAGGCGAGACCGGAAAGGTTATCGTCCTGCAGAGAGTCTCGGAAGACCCTTACATATGCATCACCGATTCCCAGGATGTACACAAGATTGCAAACGTAGAGAAAAAGGTGCCCAAGGAATGGATCACCAACGACGGCACCTATGTGTCCGACGAGCTGATTCATTATATCCGCCCGCTGATCCAGGCAGAGCTGTCTCCGGTTATGGTGGACGGTCTGCCCAGGCATCTGCGGTTAGAGGAATTTTAGGCTCTGCGTGTCTGTAGAGCCAGCCGCCTGCAGGTAAATTGCGCAGCCTTTAATGAATGCTGTAATAAATCGCAATGGCAAGATTCAGATATCCCGCAAACGCAACCCAGGCAAGATATGGAAGCATAAGTATTCCGGCAGTTTTGTTAAGCTGCCGGAATTGTTTCATGGCAAGATAGATAAACAGCCATAAAACAAGCAGCCACGCAAAGGCAAAAAAGTATGCCTTCAAATCAAAAAAGATAATGGACCATCCAAAATTCAGGAATAGCTGTATGACGTACAGGGTCAGCGCCAGCTTTTTGTCCTCTCCCACCGACTGAAACACCAGAAACGCTGCAATTCCCATAAGCACATACAGTATTGTCCAGACAATCGGAAACACCCATCCAGGAGGCGAGAGCGGCGGTTTATACATATCCGCATACGCGCGCATTCCGCCCATGGACAGCAGGGCGCTCATGATTCCCACACTCAGGCTGACGGCGACACTGATCAACAGGTTCTTCCACTTTTTTTCTTCCATTCCCATTTTATGTTCTGCCTATGTATAATTTTATTGTTACAATATATGCAAAAAAACGCATTTACAGAATTCATCCTCCGTAATCGGCGACGAATCCGCAAATGCGTTTATTTTTTATCCCAGCAGTCTAAGCTTTACTGCTTTGCCGCAAGCTCCGCCCGCAGCTTCTCGGTCAGGGCGGGCACGATCTTATTCAGGTCGCCTACGATACCATAATCGGCAACGTCAAAGATAGGCGCGGTATCATCCTTGTTTATGGCAACGATAATATCGGACTCCTCCATACCCGCAAGGTGCTGAATGGCTCCGGAAATACCGATGGCAAAGTATACGTTGGGACGCACGGTCTTGCCTGTCTGTCCTACCTGCAGATCCTTGGGCTTCCAGCCCGCATCCACCACGGCGCGGGAGCAGCTTACGGTTGCGCCCAGAACCTCTGCCAGATCGTCCAGCATCTTGAAATTTTCCGCATTGCCCATGCCGCGGCCGCCGGATACCAGAATCTTTGCATCCATAATATCCACGGTGTCGGAAACTGCCTTCACGATCTCCATGATCTCCACATACTTGTTGTCGGGAGTAAATCCGGGATTAAACTCCTCCACATTTGCCTTAACGCCCGCTTTTCTCTCCTTCTTCTGCATAACGCCGGGACGGACGGTAGCCATCTGAGGGCGGAAATCAGGGCAGGCAATCGTTGCGATGGTATTGCCGCCGAAAGCGGGACGGGTCATCAGAAGCTGATTGTGCTTCTGCTCCATGTTCGCTCTGGGCTCCAGAGGGAAATCGCCGATCTCCAGCTGTGTACAGTCTGCAGTCAGGCCCGTATGGACTCTCGCGGACACACGGGGCGCCAGATCGCGTCCGATAGCGGTTGCGCCTACCAGGAAAATATCGGGTTTATATTTGTTGATTACGGAAGCCAGAGCATGAGCGTAAGGCTCGGTTCTGTACTCCTTCAATTCCGGGTCATCCACCACAATAACCCTGTCTGCGCCGTACTCCGCAAGCTCGTCGGCAAGCTTCTTCACATCGCTGCCCACCAGAACAGCCGTCACCTCGGTGCCAAGAACCTCAGCCAGGTCCCTGCCCTTGCCGATCAGTTCAAAAGCAATGTTGTTGATAACATTGTCAACCTGCTGCGCAAAGACAAATACGCCTTTATATTCTTCTAAAGATGTGTTCATTGTTAAACCTCCCTGCGTGCTTTGGCACGCATATCAATCAAAATTGGAAAACGGTTGTTAAACCACATGTTTCTCCTTCAGTTTGCCGAGAATATAATCCACAGCCTCTGCGGAATCCAGAGTTACCTTCTCACCGGCGCCCTTTCTGACCTTGTTCGACGCTTTCGCGATCTGAGTGGGCGATCCGATGCCGCCCAGGTTTGAATCCTCGACATCCTTGAGATCCGCTCTGCCCCAGGTGGTAATCTCCGCCTTACATGCGTCAAAGATTCCGCCGGGAGTCATGTATCTGGGCTCGTTCAGCTCAGAAAGCGCCGTTATCAGGCAGGGCATCTTAGCCTTCAGCACATGATATCTGTCGTCAAACTGACGCTCCACAATCACGCTGTCCCCTTCTATCTTGAGGTTCTGCGCATAGGAGATAACGGGAATATTCAAATGCTCGGAAATCTGAGGGCCAACCTGTGCGGTATCTCCGTCAATTGCCTGACGTCCGGTGATAATCAGGTCATACTCCAGATTTCTCAGCGCGCCCGCCAGAGTCTGTGAGGTAGCCCATGTATCGGCGCCGCCCAAAACTCTGTCCGTCACCAGAATACCCTTGTCGGCACCCATCGCAAGCGCCTCGCGCAGCACCTCCTCCGCTATGGGAAGCCCCATGGTAATTACAGTTAC
Organism: uncultured Acetatifactor sp.; assembly: GCA_910578215.1. GTDB lineage: Bacteria > Bacillota > Clostridia > Lachnospirales > Lachnospiraceae > Acetatifactor. Next base: position 86,139 of record CAJTPH010000004.1, read on the forward strand.
CTCCGCGCCGTATTGATCCTTCAATCTCAGCGCCGCTTCCAGTCCGGCCTTATCGTCCGGATTCATAATTGCCTTCATGGCCGCCCTGTCCAGCGTACCGTCGGGCTTAAACGAAACGCTGCTCTTGGTATCGGGAACCTGCTTAACACAAACAACAACCTTCATGGTATTTTCACTCCTTATTTTTTATTCTGACTCATGATTACTGCATATATTTTCTTGGGAACCGTGAGAAAATAAATATACCCTTTCCCACGCCTGAAAGCTCCCTGCAAGCCTGACCGTGCCCCCTGCAGGTGCGCAGTGCTCCGCCTTATTTCAGCAATTCCGCAGAGATTACCATGCGCTGAACCTCGCTGGTTCCCTCGTAGATCTCGGTAATCTTCGCATCGCGCATCATGCGCTCCACATCATATTCCCTGGTATAGCCATAACCGCCGTGCAGCTGAACCGCCTTGGTCGTTACCTCCATTGCCACCTCAGCAGCGTAAAGCTTTGCCATCGCCGCCTCCTCGGAATAAGAGATCTTGGGATTGGAAGCAAATTCCGCCTTCTTCATAGCCGCTCTGTAAACAAGCAGCTGTGCCGCCTTTACCTTGGTAGCCATATCGGCAAGCTGGAACTTTGTGTTCTGCTGGCCGGCAATGGGAATACCGAACTGCTTTCTCTCCTTTGTGTATGTCACAGTCCTCTCCAGCGCGCCCTCGGCGATACCAAGCGCCTGTGCGGCAATACCGATACGTCCGCCGTCAAGGGTGTGCATGGCAATCTTAAAGCCCTGCCCCTGCTTGCCCAGCATATTCTCCTTGGGAATACGGCACTCAGTGAAAATAAGCTCATAGGTGGATGAACCACGGATACCCATCTTCTTCTCCTTTGTTCCGAAGCTGAAGCCGGGAGTTCCCTTCTCCACAATAAACGCCGAAATTTCCTTGATGGTCCTGTTTCCCTTGGGAATCAGTCCGGTAACGGCAAAGATAACGTATACGTCAGCCTCCTTACCGTTTGTAATAAAGATCTTTGAGCCGTTGATAACCCACTCGTCGCCGTCCAGCACTGCCTTGGTCTGCTGCCCCTGCGCGTCGGTACCTGCGCCGGGCTCGGTAAGACCGAATGCACCCAGCTTCTCACCCTTTGCCAGGGGAACCAGATACTTCTGCTTCTGCTCCTCTGTTCCGTAGGTCAGAATAGGGTCGCAGCAAAGAGAGGTATGTGCGGAAACGATAACGCCTGTGGTGCCGCAGACCTTGGAAAGCTCCTCGACACACAGCACATAGGTCAAAGCGTCGCAGCCCTGTCCGCCGTACTCCTTGGGAACGGGAATGCCCAGGAACCCGTTCTTAGCCATCTTCTCCACGGTTCCTCTGGGAAACTCCTCGGTCTCATCCACCTCCTGGGCAAGAGGCTTTACTTCCTTTTCGGCAAACTCTTTGAACAAAGCGCATGCCATTTCATGTTCTTTTCGCAGCGTAAAATCCATGATTTACATTCCTCCATATACTCTTATATTCCGCTTTGGAAACTACCGCCAGCCACAGTAAACGCCATAGTAATGATACCATCCCCATAAGCCATAGCGTTTTCCCATAACCTGAACAATTTGCAACGGAAAAAGCATTCTCACAGCTCGTTCCGTTTATTGGCCGGCAATTGCCCAGCCATACATTATCACAAGCGCAAAACCATGCCCCGCACGGTTCCGCCGAAGAAAAGTATCCGCCAATTACTTTGCGTAATTGTAGAAGCCCTCTCCGGTCTTCTTCCCAAGCTTGCCTGCGCGTACCATCTTCCGAAGGAGCGGCGCGGGCGCATACTTGGAATCGCCGGTCTCCGCATAGATAACCTCCATAATGGCAAGAACAATGTCAAGCCCAATGTAATCTCCAAGCGCAAGAGGTCCCATGGGATGATTTGCACCCAGCTGCATTGCCACATCAATATCCGCAACAGACGCAACGCCTGCGGCATAAACATTGACAGCCTCGTTGATCATGGGAATCAAGATCCTGTTTACAACAAAGCCTGCCGCCTCATTCACCTCAACGGGCGTCTTGCCGATCTCGGCTGCAATATTCTTAATCTTCTCCACCAGCTCTGCGGGAGTGTTAGCGCCTGCAATCACCTCTACCAGCTTCATCCTGTCTGCCGGATTGAAGAAATGCATGCCGATCAGCGGACGATCCAGGCCGTTGCCCATCTCCGTAATGGAAAGGGAAGATGTGTTGGACGCAAAGATACAGTCCTTCTTTACGATCTGCTGCAGCTCCGTAAAGGTCTGCTTCTTGATCGCCATGCTCTCGGGACAAACCTCGATCACCAGGTCGCAGTCCGTACAGATCTCCTTTAAGCCTGTGACCACCTTTGCCGCTACCGCATCTGCCTTCTCCTGCGTAATCTTCTCCTTGCTCACAAGGAAATTCAGGTTCTTCAGAATCTTTGCCTTGCCGCCGTCAGCAAACTCCTGCTTGATATCGCAGAGGCATACCTCATAGCCCTCCGTCATTGCAAACGCCTGCGCGATTCCCGAACCCATCGTACCTGCTCCGATAATACCTACCTTCATTTCCAGTCCTCCTAATTATTATCTTTATTTTTCTTTACGCTCTCCATAAGAAATACCAGTCCGCCCACCATAACGCAGCCGCCGCCTATCTTCATTGTAATATCCGCGTTTTTCATAGCCCATATAAAAACGATTACGCCTATCACTATAAAGAGTATTCCTCCGATTGCCAAGCCGGCTCTTTTCTTATTCATGTCCTTGTGTTCCTCCAAAATTAAGCTGCCTTACACGGTTTAGCAGTTTTTGAACGGCTCCTTTACCTTCTCCTTGTTTTTGTCAAGGAAGAATGCCATGCCGTACTTCTGATCCTCTGTCTCGAAGCAGTCTCCAAACAGCCTCTCCTCAATGACGATCGCCTTGTCCATATCCGCATCCAGCCCCTCGTTGATTGCCTTCTTGCAGTTGCGGACAGCGATGGGCGCATTTTTCGCAATGGCTGAGGCCATCTTTTCAGCCGCCGCCATCAGGACCTCCTGGGCGGACTTGACCACATTGCCCTCCGCGTCCGTCTCCGCCGAATATACCTCGTTTACCAGACCGATCCTGTATGCCTCTGCAGCCTTGATATTACGTGCCGTGTAGATCATCTGCTTCGCCATGCCTGCGCCTACAAGACGTGCAAGGCGCTGGGTCCCGCCGAAGCCGGGAGTAATGCCGAGCCCCACCTCAGGCTGGCCGAACACCGCATTGTCCGAGCAGAGTCTGATATCGCAGCTCATGGAAATCTCACAGCCGCCGCCCAGGGCAAATCCGTTTACCGCCGCGATCACAGGGACGGGGAAGGTCTCCAGCCTGCGGAACACATCGTTTCCCTTTTTGCCGAACGCCTCGCCCTCCGCCTTTGTCAAAGTGCTCATCTCACCGATATCCGCACCCGCCACAAAGGATTTCTGACCGGCGCCGGTAAGAATCAGGCAGCGCACCACATTCAGGTCCACTGCGTCCAGAGCCGCCTCCAGCTCATCCAGAACCTGGGAATTCAGCGCGTTCAGCGCCTTTTCACGGTTGATGGTAATGGTTGCGATCTCACCCTTTTGTTCATATAAAATAAATTCCATGGCACTCCTCCATTTTATGTCTCATTCAATTTTTCCATGTACACGCATAAGGAAACCTGCCCTTTTATCACATGTGCAGATTTCCTTAGCCTTTTGCATTCACTGCGATACCATGGCTAAATGCCTGTTACCGCCGCTTTGCATTAATCCTCGATTTTTACAATGGTAGAGCAGCCCATGCCGCCGCCGATGCACAGGGTAGCAAGACCTGTCTTCGCTCCCTTCGCCTGCATCTCGTGAAGCAGCGTCACCAGAATACGGCAGCCTGAAGCCCCTACGGGATGCCCCAGAGCGATTGCGCCGCCGTTGGGATTCAGCTGCCTGTCAACATCAATCCCAAGCTCCTTGCCCACTGCTACGGACTGTGCGGCGAAAGCCTCGTTTGCCTCGATAACGTCAAAGTCCTCGATCTTCATGCCTGTCTTTTCAAGCACCTTTTTCGTGGAAGCCACGGGACCGATTCCCATAACCTCGGGACGCACGCCTGCAAGAGCGCCTGCCACAAAGGTTGCCATAGGCTTCACGCCCAGCTCCTTTGCCTTCTCCTCGCTCATCACCACGATTGCCGCCGCACCGTCGTTGATGCCGGAAGCGTTGCCCGCCGTGACAAACCCGTCGGGATTGATGGAGCGCAGCTTCTGCAGACCCTCGATGGTGGAGCCTGCGCGGGGGCCCTCATCCACCTTAAACTCGATAACCTCTTTCTTTTTCTTTACGGGCACAGGCACGATCTCCTTGTCAAAAGCGCCTGCCTTCTGAGCCGCCTCCGCCTTCAGCTGGCTCTTAAGCGCAAACTCATCCAGCTCCTCGCGGGTCAGCCCCCACTCGCGGCAGATATTGTCCGCGGTGGTAATCATATGATAATCATTAAAAGCGTCCCACAGAGCGTCCTTAATCATGGTGTCAACCAGCGTGCCGTTGTTCATGCGGTAGCCGTAACGGCCCTGCATAACCGCATAGGGAGCCATGGACATATTCTCCATGCCGCCTGCAACTACCACATCCGCATCCCCTGCCATGATCATCTGCGCAGCCTGGTTCACACAGTTCAGTCCGGAACCGCAGACCACATTCATGGTGACGGCGGGCACCTCGATGGGAAGTCCTGCCTTGATAGACGCCTGGCGTGCAACGTTCTGACCCTGCCCTGCCTGAATGACGCAGCCCATGTATACCTGGTCCACATCCTTGGGGCTGACGCCCGCTCTGTTCAGCGCCTCCTTAATGACGATTGCTCCCAGCTCCGCCGCAGGCGTAGTGCTCAATGTGCCGCCCATGGTGCCGATGGCAGTACGGCATGCCCCGGCTAAAACTACTTTCTTTGCCATTTTGTTTCCCTCCGATGATTGTTGTTCTTATGATTGTTATTTTTTTGTCATTGCGATATTCCCAGTTTAACATATACGGGATTTATTTGCAATGAATTTTATATTAAGTTGATAAAAAAATAACAAACTGTCCGCGCAGGGATACCATGGATGCATTTATAACGGACCGTGACGAAAACCCTTATCCTCCTGTCACCATGATCTTTACGTAATCCTCTGTTTTGTCCCTCATTATATGCAGCCCCTCGTCCAAATTCCCCATGGACAGTCTGTGAGTGACCAGCTTTTCAGGCGAAACCCGCTTCCGCGAAAGCCTGTCAAGAGCATAATGCCAGTCATCGTCATGCCCGTGCGTAAAAGAAGAATTCCAGGTCCCCGTAATCACCAGCTGGTCTCTCAAAATTCTCCAATATGTATTTTTGTCAAGCGCCATATCCGAATACGGATTACCCACCAGACAGACCTGCCCCATGGGAGCAGCCAGCCTGACCGCCTGAACAAAAGCTTCATTCCTGCCAACACATTCAAATACGGCGTCCGCGCCGGCGCCGTTGGTGCGCTCCCGCACCCATCCGTCTGCAGCCTGCGCCCTGACGTCGCAATAGGACTGCTCCGCCAGCCCCATTTTGCCCGCTAGCTGCCTCTGAAATTCCTTATTTCCCACTGCCAGAATATTGCGGATTCCCGCATCCAGCAAAAGCATCACAAGCAGCATTCCGATTGTTCCCAGCCCGTATACAACAACCGTACCGCTCTGGCAGAGCTGCACCCTGCGCATGGCGTGGACCGCCACCGCCATAGGCTCCAGCATGGCGGCTTCTACATGAGAAACGGCTGTGGGCAGTTCTATCAGATTCCATTCCGGAACCAGGGCATACTCCGCAAAGCCGCCGTCCCTGCGTGAACCCAGATAACTGTAATTCCTGCACAGCTCATACTGCCGCCTTGCGCATGCCGCACATTCCCTGCACGGAATCAGCGGAAACACGCCCACGCGCTTCCCTTCCCATTTTTTGTCGGCAAGCGCCCCCGCCTTCTCGACCACACCGGAAAATTCATGTCCGGGTATAAGCGGGTGCCTGTGTGCTCCCGTTTTAAATATTCTCGGAATATCAGAGCCGCAGATACCTGCCGCCCGTACCGAGACAAGCACTTCCTTGTCCGCCGGCTCCGGCCTTGCCGCCTCCTCAAAACGAATATCATTTATGCCATGTAATATCCATGCCTTCATCTGCTGCTCCTAACCCGTACAAGCTGCTGCCTGACCCATAATGTCACGAAAACGCTCCATGTCTTCCCGTGTGGTTATCTTGAAATTCCTTTCGTCCCCCGGAATCATGACGATATCCATCCCGTCCATAACGGCTGGCTCCGTGGAGCCGTTGACCGAACGAATCCTTTCGGGAAGAAGCTTCCTGTTGGCCTCATAATACCTGCCCAGCCGAAACGTTTCCGGAGCCTGTCCCGCATAGAGCTCGTTCCGGTCCAGCAGGGCGCTGATTTTCTTTCCGTCCGGGCTCTTATACACCGTGTCCTTCATGGAAAGCACCGGCAGGACGCCGTCATGCCCCTCTACCGCAGCCAGGCTGTCGGTTATCAGCTGTGCGGAAATCAACGGTCTTGCCGCGTCATGTATCATAACGGCATCCGATTGGGAGGCGTATCGGCAGATATCCTTCAATCCGTTAAATATGGAGAGCTGCCTGTTCTCCCCCGGTTGGGAAAAGCCACGGAATTTTCTTTCAAAGCCCCAGCCCGGACAGTCATATTTTTCAAGCCATTCCAGAATTGTCCCGTGCCACTGCCTGTCCGCCACGATCTGTACCGCATCTATCCCTTGATGCCCTGCCAGCCGCTCCATACAATAAGAAATAACAGGTCTGCCGTCTATTTCCATATATTGCTTGGGAATGTCCGCCCCCAGCCTTGTGCCTGTTCCGCCTGACAAAATAAGCGCAATATTCATATAATCTCCATCCTTAAGCATACTGCCCGCATTAAAACCTCAGCTCCCGTATATTCTGCAGGGTCTCCCCATAGGGTTGCTTTTTCCCAAACAAAAGCGTGGTCCCCAGCACAAACCCCTTCACACCCTTCGGCGCAAACTCCAGAATTTTATCCGCACTGCAGGCTCCGTCCCAGTAAATTTCAAAATCCATATCTTCCTTCAGAGAAAGCAGCTTTGTTATCTTTTTCCCAACATAGGGCAGGTACATCTGCCCCGCATTCCCCGGGTTCACCGACATCACCAGCACCTTCTTCACAATGCGCAGCATCTCCAGCACTGTCTCCACGCTGGTACCGGGGTTAATGGCAATGCCGGGTATCAGATCCGCATTGATGATCTTCTGCAGCGTCGTGGAGGGATGATACTCCGCCTCCGGATGAATATAAATGGTGTCTCCCGGCCGCAGAGACTTAATAAACAGCTCTATGGTATTGTTCGGATGCTCCACCATCAGGTGCACATCCAGAGGCTTTGCGGCAGCGCTGGCTATGTAGCGCATATCGTTTAAGGACATGGCATAGTTGGGCACGTACCTGCCGTCCATTATGTCAATGTGGAAGGAGTCTATGCCGCCCTCCTCAAGCTCCCTTAATTCCTTCTCCAGATTGCCGTAGCAGGCACACATCATGGATGCGGTTAATTCAAAGTTCATCTTGTCCCTCCCTGTTTTCCAAGCTATTTTATCCGACTAAAGCAGGAGCACATACGCCTATAATTTTAATGCTTCCGCAATTCTCTTACAGCTGTTTCCGTCCCCGTACCTGTGCATTTCCCCCTTTAGCCTTTGGCGCTTTTCCCCTGTAGAATCCGTTCCTTCCGCAATCTCCCTGACAAAGGTACAAAAATCCGGAAAGGAAAACAATTCCTTACCGGGCAGCCACTCCTGAATATGGGGAAATACAAATCCACGGCTCCGGGCATACTCCTCCACATCATCCAGCGTAAACCCGATGGGCCTGTCCAACAGCATATAATCCACGGCCGCAGAGGAATAATCGCTGATGAGGGCGTCCGCGTGCCCCAGCAGCTGATTGATCTGGATACCCAAATCCGCCAGCCGTCCGTTATCCAGGACCGCGATGCGGTCCGACTGCACTCTGCCAATCCTCTCCCTGTCCTGAAAGGGATGCAGCTTTAGAACCAGCATGATGTCAAGGTCTCTCAAAAGCGTGTTCAGCTGTGACAGCTCCTCATATGTGCCAACTATGGGCAGCCCTGTCTGCCCCTTCAGGTCATACTCGTTCAGATTGTCCAACCCTGCCCTTGCAGAGCGGAAGGTGGGCAGCCAGAAAATATATTTCTTCGCTTCTGCCACTCCCAATATCTTCCGCCAGTCCCTGTAAGGACAAAATAGCCAGTCCTGTTTTGCATATCCTGTCACAAGCACCTGGTCCGGCCTCAGCCCATATATGTCCTGATGAATCCTTGCGTAAATCTCGCTGATAACCGTAGTGTATTCGTACCTTTTTTCACAACGCACAAAATTTACCCTTGTTTTAAAGCCACATCCATGCCACAGCTGAACGCGTATCTGATCCGGCCGGCAGTTTCTTGCAAAACCGTATGCGTCCGTAAAAAACAGGTATTTTGACAGACAGAGCGCCCTGTAATAGCGGCGGCGTTCCTCCGCGTTTTCGGAAACGGACCAGTCAAAGGACATAAACTCAACGTTTTCAACCTTCCGCCACTGATCGAATTCCTCCGGATGCTTTACCAGCCAGACCAATCGATACCGCTTGTTGTAGCCCTCCGCAAGCATATATTCAAACAGGGCTCTGGCATTATCCCCAAAATCCATTCCCTTCACATAGGCAGACGCATGGGGACCGCTTCTGAAAACAATCATATTTTCCAGTGCACGAGCCTGATAATGTTCCCGATAGGCAAGCTCATATTCCGTTTCCCTGTTCGCATAGTAGTAAATTGTATCAACCTGTTCCGTAACGCCTTCATTTTGGCATAATGCCTCATATGCTTCTCTGAAATAGTCGCTGGTAATCAAAATAACGTTGTTTTTCAAATCCATCCCGGCTAGACCGGAAGAAGCGGTTACAAACAATCTCCTGTCAAAGAAGGACAGCTCTCCCCGGCTGCGCTCATTATCGTCGATAACCGCCACAATCCTGTCCTGCAGCCCATACGCGGCGCATAATTCTCTTAGATAAGCTTCCGATCTCTCATAGCAGATAATGCCCCTGCCCGCAATACGCTCCACATTTTCCTGCGATAACCGCTCCAGTTTCATTTAAACCACCCGTTCACCCTTGCATATTTCCAGAAAATTTCCTTCTGCTCATACCAGCGTAGCTTTTCCTCCAAAATCCCTGCCTGCATTAACTCCCCTTTAACAGCCATGGCTTTTTCGCGATTCTTAATCGCGATCAGCACAATATCATATTCCCACTGCTGCAGCTTATCCGGACTGTATACCTCAAAATCGTCATAATGCATATTTTTGCAGGCGGGGTCCACGCAGCCTGCCAGCTCCAAATCCTTTCTTCCCATGAGCTGCCTTCCGTATGCGCGGCCTAGCTCGCCTCCCCCGTAAAGCGCCACTCTGGCACCTGCCGGAATATCGTCCAGATAATAAGGGTCTAACCAGAGCAGATTCCCGTTCAGAAAGCCCAGGCGGGAATTGATTCCCTTGTACAGCTGCTCCGTGATATAAAGCTCCGCCTGCACACGCATGGCCCCCGTAAAAGCAGGATGCTCATACAGCCCTATAAAGCTCTGGTATATCTCGTTTACGCTGGTCAGATAATGTGTATCAGACGTATGGACCCTGGAAGAAGGATGTGCAACATAGTGGTAAAATGCCTGTTTCAGCACATATACGCGGCTGCACTGCAACGCATAGGAAAGAACGCATATCTTATCCTCGGAAAAGGACAGCCTGTCGGATATCCCCTCCTGCACTGTCCTGAACAGCCCGGCACGGAACAGCTTGCAGCACAGGGAGCCCCGAAGCCCCACGTCCTCCTCTGCCGCAGCATAGATTGCATTCTCTCTGAGATACCCCATGCGGCTTTCATCATACAGCCCTTCCCCGATGCCGTCATAATGCTCCGTGACATAATTTCCCTCAAAAAAATAACCGCTGCTTACCATATCTGCCTGATACTGTATCGCGGTCTGATATAAAACCCGGTACATTTCCGGATCGATCCAATCGTCGCTGTCCACAAAGCCTATGTACTGCCCCGACGCATGGGCTGTCCCTGCCTTTCTCGCAGACACAGCCCCTCCGTTTTCCTTGTGGATGACCTTAAGCCGGCGGTCCCTTTGTGCATACCCATGCAGCATCCGGAGGCTTCCGTCGGAGGAGCCGTCGTCCACGCAGATGATTTCTATATCCTTGAGACTTTGCGCCAGCACACTGTCCAGACATTGCCTTAAATGGCATTCCGCATTGTAGACAGGAATAATGATAGATACCTTTGTCATATAGGATTCCTCTCAGGTTTGAAATCGCGTCCGTTTCTCACATAATTAATTCCCAATACCGCTATGGGCTTACTCATCCCATAGATAAATCAACCTCTCTATGCCGCTCAAGCTGCTTCGGACCTTTCTGCTGTTTTCCTTTTCCAGCCCTACAATAACAGCCGCCTCATGGATATCCTTTACCTCATGAAATTTGTAAACAGGATACCCTGACAGGGATTTTTCTTTGACCGTCTGATCGTCAGAAATTACAAAGCCTTCCAGCCTGGGGCGGTTTTTATATGAAAAAAAAGTCATATACAGGCTTCTTGCCGCCACCCCTGCCCCATATATAAATATTCTTTTATTTTCCTCCACAAACTTTCCGATGGCCTCTCGTTTTTCCTTTCTTATACCTTCCTTCCAATCCGCAGACACGGCGCCCGGTTTATGGGATGTAACGCTTTCAAGCTCCATTGAAATATGATAAATCTGCTCCGCGCCCTCCAATATCAATCTCACATCATACTCATAATTTTGAGATAAATAACTCAAGGCATCCAAAGCATTTTTCTCCGAAAAATATTCCCGGGAAAATATTTTCTTTTTTACCAGGGGGAGACCGTCGATGGCCAGGCTTCCGTAAGGATTCTTATAATTATGACAGGTAATTCCCTTTACATAGGCATCATAACCATACCCGGCTTCCACTAAGCGCCGAAACAGGCCATTCTCAAAAACAGCGCATACTTCTGTATAATCCGTTGTTTCTTCTTGAATGTATTCCTCAAAAAACGCAAAAAATACGTCTCCGCGCAGCACCTTTTTTCTATAAACAAGAAAATAAGACTGAAGATGCTCTATGATGCCACGCTCATAGCTTGATATACCCCAAAAATCCGCATCGTTCTTCTCCATCTTCCCGAAAATCTCAGCAAAGGGAATGAACGGGCCAAAGAAGCTGCTGTTACATAAGACTAATTCTTCCGCATTTCTGATAATTGGGGCATATTTTTCATCAAAAATAATTCTCTTATAAGCTCCGGCGTCAAACCCGCTGTTTCCGCGGATTACCACCTCATCGGCAAGCCCCTGAAAGACATTTTCATTGTTTAATTTCCCATTCACAACGATGATTAAAAAATCAATGTTCCTTTTCAGGTCCTCCAGCAGGCAGAAGACATCCCGTCCGACATTTCCCTCCCTGTCATAAAAGCAGTACACTGCCACTCTGTCATAACTCATTCCCCGACTCTCCGTTCCCCGTATTCTGCCTGCTTCTATCCATATCAGCTTACAATGGAAAAGCCCAGACTCCTTCCGTCCCGCTCAAACATCTGCACGGTCTCCAATGAAAACTGCTCCAGAGCCTTCCCCATATTTCCAAGCTTCGCCAGCAGGTCATTGGTCACCGTAATGATATCTACGCCGCACCGGTCCGCCTGCACAATATTAAACACCTCCCTGCAGCTTGCCCACAGACTCATCACGCCCTTTTTTCCCCTGCACAATTCAGCCGTCTCCCTCATAATAATTTCCGGATCAACGCCTGCATCGGCAATCCTGCCGGCAAAAACCGATATGATATTTTCCGTCCCCTCCGCCAGAACCTCCAGTACCGCCTTAACCTGCTCTATCGTAAAAATCGCAGTCACATTCAGATTAACGCCCCTTTGTGAAAGTCTCCCGACCAAGGGTACGCTGGACTCACCCTTTGCGTTTGTGATCGGTATTTTCACAAAGACATTCTTTCCGTACCCGGACAATACCAGGGCTTCCTTTTCCATCGTCTCAAAGTCATCGGCAAACACCTCGAAGGAGATCGGCATATCCGGAATCTCCCTTATTACATTTCCCACAAAATCCGTATAGCTTGTTATCCCGGCCTTTTTCATCAAGGTAGGATTTGTTGTAAAACCCTTTACAAATCCCTTTTCAGCCATTTCGACCATACCGTCTATGTCCGCGCCATCCGCATACACCGCTATCTTTAAATCGCCCAGCTCCATCCTTCTATCCATTCCTTTCCGTATGTACATTAAATAAATGAGTACCCTTTCTTCAAAGGATCTAAACAACAGCATTGACCAGCAGATGCCAGATGACTCCCTGCCAGCCCTCTGCGTGGGGAGTAATCCGCTCATCGGACACCACCGGAACCAGCACACATGCGTCAGATACTTCTCTGGAGTATCCTCCGTCCCTGGAAACGATAGACAGCACCTTCGCGCCCCGCTCCTTTGCCAGCTTCAGCGCATACACAATATTTAAGGACGCTTTCTCGCTTCCTCCGCCCACCGATAGAACCATAACGGCATCCCTGTCTGACAGTCTCGAGGTCTTCAGCCACTCCACAAAGGTAGTCTCCCACCCCTCATCATTTGTCCTTGCGCTCAGCTCCGCCACATTGTCTGTGGGGGCATAGGTCTCTATCCCGCCAATCTTTCGGAAATCATTCACCGCATGGGATGCATTCGCTGCGCTTCCTCCTGCGCCTATGATAAAAAGCCTGCCGCCCTGCTCCCTCAGGGTCCTTAATATTTCTGCGCATTGCTCCACCGCCTCAACAGAGATCTGGTCTGCAATCTGTTTCGTTTCCTCTAAATAATTCTTAATATACTGTTCATACATCTTCCATTCCTCCCGTATCTCGTTCCGTAATAACCCGCTCCAATTGGCCAATGTCTCCGATTATAAAATCAGGATGTTTTCCCTGCAGCCGCTGACACGCGTCACATTTCAGCGTGCCCACCAGAACCGTCTTCAATCCCGCCCTGCTTCCTGCAATCACGTCTGTATGGGAATCCCCTACCATGTAGGAGTTGTCCGGGTCAATGCCATAAACCTGCATCAGATCCGTAATCAACCCTGCCTCCGGCTTGCGGCATCCGCATTCTCCCGCCAAAAAAGGATATCTGGATCTCCTGTCTCCCCTGGGATGATGGGGGCACATATTGACAAATTCAATGAATACGCCCCTCTCCTGTAAATCCTGAACCATCCATGTATTCAGGTCATACAGCCTGGCAAGAGAGGTTTTTCCCTTTGCCGCGGCCGGCTGGTTGGTGACAATAAAAATATAATATCCCTTGCTCTGAACGGATAATAACGCCTCCACCGCCCCCGGCCTGTAGACAAATTCCTCCACTGTAAAAGGAGAATCCAGCTGTTCAATGTCGTCATTATAGCATAGCTCATTGATCACCCCGTCACGGTCAAAAAACACCGCGCCCCTCTCCTCGCAGAATCGTTTCCTGGCATAAGCATCAAACTCCCGCAAGGACTCCGGATTCCCAATCTCATAAAATCTCCTGGTCACCACCTGAGCCCCAAGCTTGCCCTCCTTGGACAGCTCAGTCACAAGCTCCGCCAGATCAAATTTCCTGTTCCTCCCGGCCTGCGACAGGACCGATCTTGCCAGCATGGATACGCCATAGTCAATATACCGCATACTGTCGCTGATATTGACCTTGTCATACAGCAGGAGCCTTCCGTCCTGATATACCACATTACTCTTATCATAGTGATCCTCATTTCGCAGAATCGCCATGAGCCCGGATTTTCCCTCTGCCTTTTCCATGTAGTACCGATAGACAGTCTCCTGATAATCGATATCCATAAAAGAATCTCCATAGATCAGCAGGAAATCCTCCTCCAGCTTATCTTCGGCGTTTTTTAACGCCCCTCCCGTCCCCATCTGCTCCTGCCCGTCATAGGAATACCTGATATCAGCCTGCCATTTGGAACCGTCTCCAAAATAACCCTCTATACAGTCTGCCCTATAACCCACAAGAAACAGAAATTTGCGGAAGCCCCAGCGCCGCAGAAGCTTCAGCTGATACTCAAAAAAAGGACGCCCCTGAATATCTGCCATCGCCTTGGGACGATCCTTAAGCCCCAGACGGGTGCCAAGTCCACCCATCAGCACTGCTACCTGCGTATCCGCCACAATATCCCTGTTTATTCCTTGCTCCATTCCTACAATAGCTTTGCACCCTCCTTCTCAAAGCGGAAGCGCACTTCCTCCAGCCCTACGCCGTTTAACGCGCTCCTCAGCCTTACCTTATCGCTGGCATAGAACATCAGGAAGCCCCCTCCCCCAGCGCCGATCAGCTTGCCTCCCAACGCGCCGTTTTTCAGCGCAAGCTCATACCACTCATCGATCTTGGGATTACTCATGCCCCCGGAGCGCTTTTTCTTGTACTCCCAGTGAATGTTCATAATTTCCGCAAGCCTGTTCAGATCTCCCTTTTCCAGGGCGGCTCTGCTGTCCAGCCCCATCTGCTTTACAACATCAAGGTTTTTCAGCATATCTTCATCGTTGCCCTTACTCTTTTTATCCTGCTCATCCAGAATACTGCCCGCGGAATGAGAATATCCCGTAAAGAAAAGGATCAGGTTATCCTCCAGATTGTACAGTGTCTCCTGGGACAGATTGAGAGGCTCCACCTGGACAAACCCGTCCTTTTGAATACTCATACAGGTGATGCCGCCGTAGGTGGAAATGTACTGATCCTGCTTACCGATAGGCTCTCCCAGACGGCCGATTTCTATCTCACAGGCCTCCTCCGCAAGCTGTCTTTTGCCGACGATATCCCCCTTATAGCCGTGAAGCGCCCTCAGCAGCGCCGTGGTAAAGGTGCTGGAGGAGCCCAGCCCCGTCCCTGCCGGGATATCTGCCATGGAGCATATCTCAAGGGGACTGTCCGCCAGCTCGAGCATCTTTAGCGCCTCCCGCACGATCGGGTGCTGTAATTCCGATGCGCTGCTTACACGCTCCAGCTTGGAGTACTTTAACAGGAGGGATTGGTCAAAGGTCCTGTTTATCAATATATATACATACTTATCTATCGCAGCGGATATCAGGAAGCCCTCTCTTTTTTCATAATAGGATGCCAAATCGGTTCCCCCGCCTCCCAGAGTGATCCGCAATGGGCTTCTGGCAATAATCATTTATATCTCTTTCCTCCTTTGTTTTTCATACATCGACGTTATTGACATCTCGATAGCCTGCGGCGTTGTATAACGGTTGTCCCACCCCAGCCTCCTGATCTTGCGGGAATCCAGGCGAACAATCGGAACGTCCCCCTTCCACCCTCTGTCACCGCCGGTATAGCAATACTCGACATCCTGCAGACCCATGACTCTAACCGTAATATCCGCGATCCTTGTAACCGTAATATGATCCAGAGTCGCCACATTATAATAGTCATATCCGTGCAGCGCATTTTTTTCCACAAGCCTCAGCGCATTTACAATGTCATCCACATAGATATAGGACTTACTCTGGCTCCCATCCCCCAATATCTCCAATTTCCCCGGGTCGGCAGCCAGCTTCCGCAAAAAGTCATACCCCACCCCATGTGTCTGGTCCGGCCCGACTACATTTGCAAACCGGAAAGCCCCTGCATTCATATCAAACATCTTACAATAGGAGCAGATCAATGCCTCGCATGCCAGCTTGCTGGCGCCATAAGTGGAGGAGGGCAGCATGGGTGAGAAGTCCTCGTCCGTCACGGTCGCTCCCACGTCCCCGTACACACCGCTTCCCGACGCATAGATCAGGTTCTTCACACTGCACCTGCGCATGGCTTCCAACACATTATTTATCAGATAGGTTCCTTCCCAGAAATCAATGTCCGGCTGTGCAATGGCCTTGGAAATATCCGGGTTGGATGCCAGGCTGTACACGATATCCGCTTCCTCCATGGCCCTTGTAAGCTGAGCCAGATCCTTGATATCGCCTTCAATTATATGTAGCCTTTTATCGTCCAGAATCTGCTGCAGATGCTCTCTCCTTCCGGATGAAAAATTATCATAAATAAATATCTGTGCTTCCGGTTCATCAGTAATTAATCTTTTTGTTACATGGCTACCTATAAAGCCGGCTCCTCCCACTACCATATATTTCATTTAATCCAACCACCCCTTCCCGTATTTTTTGAATATCTCAAATCCCACCTGATTATATAAAGCCCCGTTCATATACTGCGGCTCGCAGCCATACTTAAACTGCCTGTCCGTAAAACAGTATTGTTCCGGCAGGCCGAATACCCTTACAGGAACCCCCCGCCGCGTACATGCATCCAAAAAATAATCCTCCAGCTCTAAAAGCATATCATTAACCTGACCCAGACCCTGTGCTTCATCAAACTCCACTGTCCCGTTAAGGTCTCCGTATCGCAATGCCATTCTGTTCTTAATTAAGACAATATCCGCTTTCGGCCCCCCAAAGCTTAACCTTTCAACTAAAATGCTGCATTTTTCCTTCCACAGCGAAATGAACTCGTCTGTACCGCTTGGAATCCTTCGCACCACCTTGAGCCCGTCCACCGCCGAGTCGGAATACGCCTCGCTCTCCGTAGCATATTTCTCATTTTCCAATACCAAAATATTTTTACGTTCCTCCATAAAATCAAGAAACAGAATCGTTCTTTCCTGCGTGGCGGTAAGCAGCTCTCCAAAGGTCCCCAGTATATCATTTGATACCTGGTTTACCCTGAACTGGTTTTGATTGTCTACCTTGGCAGCGCTACCTGCAGTCATCGCCGAAATAATACTGGAAAAACCGAAAAAATCGAAATCAGCAAATACAGCTGTCCGCTGTACTATCCAGCGCAGCGAAAGGCTTCCAAAGCAGATACACCTCTCATAGCCTTCCACATCCTCATGCCCAAGACGCCTTTTCAAAATATCTGCCCTGATGCCGTCCAATATCCGTAACGCCTTTTCGTTCCGCTGCAATAACGCCGTTTTTCGGCGCATATAATAATCCTGTAAAAGATATTTCTGAACCGGTACTCGGTAGCGTTCCAAGACCCCGGCTGCTTCCGCCATATCTAAGCCAATTTCAACGCTCCTTTTAAAATCCCGGCATATGGCTTCTATGTTTTCGTTTGACAGGCAGCCTTCCCGCCGGAATCTATAATAGACGCCGATTTGCGGTACCAATATTATTTTTTCTGTCTGGAGCACCGACGCGATATCAAATCCCCAATCCTCATAATGGAAAACCTCCGGCTGAAACAGCCCGTTATCCGTCAGCCATTTCCGGTTATAAAGCTTTTTCCATACTGCGGGAGCCTCCCCCATTAAGACAAGACCTCTCTCGTCGTCGCTGCCGTACTCACCCGCGGGAAGCAGGGTATTTTTCCTCACATCATTTCCCTGCCTTACCTCATAGTATCCCACCCCGGAGACATAATCCGCCCCTGTCTGCCTGATGGCATTGTACAGAGCTTCTATAAAGCTCTCATCCATCCAGTCATCGGAATCAAGATAGGCCACATAGTCCCCTGTGGCTGCCCTTAATCCGACGTTTCTCGCAGCGCCCAGCCCATTCCTGCTGTGATTCATAAGCAGGGTGATACGGCTGTCCGCTTCAACCCAGCCTTGGCATTTCTGCAGGGTATCGTCCGAGGATTCATCATATACCACAATAATTTCCAGATTTTTGTATGTCTGCCTGCAAATACTTTCCAGGCATTGATCTATGTATTTTCCAACATTGTATACCGGAACGATTATGCTTATTTTTTTCATCTCATTCTCCATTACTTAAAATTGGGCAGCAGCAATTGGTCCTCCTTGAAAATTCCCTTCAGCTGCGGATATACCTCCCAAAACGATTCCTTCCCAAGAGCAACCACCATCCCGTCCTCCGGCTCTGGCTTAACATCCTGTAATTTACGGACAAAACGATTCTGCTTAGCCTCATCAGAATCAATCATTCCGGCTATTGCCCACCCTTTGTAAGCAAACAGGCTTTCCATTGCATGCCCCCACTTCCCGTATCCATATATATAAATTTTTCTGTGGCTATGTACAAAATGCTCTATTTCACGGAAGGTAAAGTGATGGTCTGACAAGCTTTCCTCGACCCGCTCTATGTGCTGCCAAATCATATCCGTACTATAATTATAATTATTTTCAATATATTGCAATGCCGCTCCTGCCTGTACAAAATTTGTGGCTGACATGGCTTTTCTTTTTAAGATTGGAAAACGGCAGTTTTTTATTAAATCAAACGGGTGCGCACAATACGCCACTTCCCCTGTTTTCACGTATGTATCGTTTTTATCCAGCCATGAGGCATATTTAAAGCCATGTTTTAAATGATACACGGTAAACATTACTTCAAAATTATATATTGCGTCCCGATATGTGGATATGTTATCCAGGCTGCGCCAGAATTCCAAAAAAACGCTGCTGGCCAGCATTCTCCTTCCGATTACCAAAAAATAGCTTTGCAAATGCTCCTGCAATTCGCCTCCAAATAGCTCTGACCTGCCCTTAAGCCATTTGCTCAGCCCCCAGAAATCAACGTTCTTCCCTCTCATTTCTTCAAATATTTCCTGCCAACCGAAAAACGGCCCGTAAAAGGTATCGTTAAAAAGCACCATTTCATCCCATTGATCCAGCTCATGAGCTCTTGCCAGGCTTAAAAGGATCTCTTTGTAAG
The DNA here is from genome assembly GCA_910578215.1 of uncultured Acetatifactor sp. Taxonomy (GTDB): domain Bacteria; phylum Bacillota; class Clostridia; order Lachnospirales; family Lachnospiraceae; genus Acetatifactor. Next base: position 104,980 of record CAJTPH010000004.1, read on the forward strand.
CGCCTGCATCGTACCCAATGTTTTCCCTGATCACTACATTTTCTGTGTATGTACAAAACCTCCTGAGGCACTCGCCGCATACCGTTCCATTGACAACAATAATCAGCTTTTCAACAATCTCTGCCATGCTGTCCAGCAGGTGAAATACATAGGCATCGGCTGTGCCCTCCTTATCATAAAATGCAAATATCCCCAACCTGTTCACTGTATAAGCCACCTTTGCAGTCTCCTGGCTCTTATCCTCCAAAAATGACTGCCTTTCTCATATCTCCTTATCTGCCGTTTTCAGCATCTCCACGGCATCCATGACTCTGTCCCCAAATTTCTCCATGGTAAACCACCTCTCATAAGTCCTTCTGGCGTTTTCGGCAATTATCTTCAGGGCATCCCTGTTCATCAGGCACCAGCAAATCAGCTCCGCCAATTCTTTTCTGTCTTCATTTCTAAAAACCAGACCATTGTACCTATGTCTGATATATCTCGCAGTGCCTATGGAATCTGAAATAATACACGGCTTTTTCAACATCATTGCTTCCGTTGCTACCAGCGGTAGCGAATCACGCCTGGACGGAATTATAACAATATCAGTTTCGGAATATACCTTAAACAATTTTTCCCTTGACAGCTCGCCAAGATATTCACATCCGGCGTTTTTATCAATACGGTTTCTGACCATTCTTCCATACTCACTGTCGTAGGTTTTGCCCACAAACAAATACCTGCATTGATTCCCCGTCTCTGCTGAAACAAATTGTAAGGCATCTAATAACACATCCAGTCCCTTCAGGGATACATGATTTGCAACAACAGTGAATGTGGTAGTCCCGTTTTCCGCGCGAGAATCATTTTCTTTGAACCTGTCCTCAATTCCATATGGAAAAAGCCCTATATTTTTTTCAACATGATAGATGCTCAGAAAATTCTTCCTCGCCACATCACTGACAGCACCGATTATTAGCTGATTATTTGCAAGGCCATTCACAATCTCCTCGTACCAATACTCATAACCGGCATATGAATCCACGCTTTCATGAAGCCATAAATACACCCTTCTCTTTTGAGCCAGCTTAATGGCGCACCGAGTCATTACAAAAGTATTTGCAAAAACAAAAGCATACTCATCGGTCCATTCCAGGTTTTCCCTGCTTAAAAAATCCAGATCCTTAATTACAGCTACTTCTATACCTTCTTTGGAATAAGTCTCATCTAAAAATTCCTGTTCCGCTCTGGGAACCGCAATGGTAACCCTGTAGCCCTTTTGCTTCAATATGTGTGCCAGCTTCATACAGGCTATGGGACCACCGTGATAACCAAAATCATTTGACAATATCAGCACTCCCAATGCAGAAATATTCGTTTGGACAGCAGGTACTTCTGCTGGAAGGCTTCCCATATAGTCCCGATAATGGATAATCTGATCCGGTACAATACCCAGCCCTATCAGCTGCCGCCTCATCTCAACGTCATGATTGCTTGTAATTATCACATAATCATATTTGTAATTCTGTATATGCTCCGGTAAATCTACCATATGGCCATCCACCAAAGTCCCGAAAAGCTTCCGGCTGTTATCAACTAAGGCTGTTATCTCTGCCTTCTTTTTATCAAAATACGGTTTTACCTTGCTGTAAACGCCGCCTATGCCAAATACAATGATCTTCAAGGAATCCTCCTGCCGCAAGCATTCTTATTAGCGTTTTGCTTTCCTTCAAAATAAATATGCACTTTCTATATTTCATATAAAATGTCCTCAATGGATATAATGGGACAGTCTATCCTTTGAGAGAGCAATCCTTCTATTTCGTCAAAAAAGGTAATCGGTGTGACAATAACCGCATCTACTTCCGGCATTTTGTCATCCGGAGTAATCACAGAAATATCAGCATATATTCCCCCTGCATTCCTGTCTATTCCATATTTTACTTTTACCTCAGAGCCCGAGAGCTCGTTTAACAATGTTTCCCCAACATAATTCATTCCGTAAATGGCTATCTCCCGATATCCTTTTTTTAAACAGTACTCCTCTATTGACTTATTTTCCTGCTTCACTTTTACCCATTGGTTCATTAAAAGGTATAATGCCAGATGCTTATCCGCATACTCCTTCTGTTTGTTTGCCTTTTTAGAGGTCTGCTTTGCCGCAGCTCCAGCTCCCACCAAAGCACCTGTTACCATTGATAAAACTGCCACGACACCTTTTTTCATGACTAAATCTCCCTCCTTGTCTGTCATTCAAGCCTTCAAGCCCGTCTTCTGCCTTCAGTCGCAATAATTCTTTTTCAGAAATTCATAAGACCTGTTTATCATTGGCTGCAGTTTATTTTTTACCTCTGTATAATCTATTTTTTTATTTATATTTATTTTCTTTGGCGTATCTATCAACCGCTCCTCCAAACCGGATATTTCCGTTATCTGATCCAGCCTCAAATCAGATCTTCTATCCACAAAGCGCCATTTGTAGCACCAAAACTCCTTTTCCATGATTATGGAAAAAATGACCCCATGAAAGGAACTGGTACACACATATGCGGCATTTCTAACCAGAAATAAAAACTGAGGGGTTCCGATGCTATTATAATATGTCACATTTGGAATCTTCGTATTACAACGTGGCGCCAAGCATACCACTTGTTTTATTCCCGTCTTTTTTTGCAGCTCACGCAAAACAGCTTCAGCTAACCTGTTCAGCTGTGCGGGAATGTATAAGAGAATATATTTTTCAGGAATATCAATCCTTTTCTCGTATTTGCGCCACTCATTTTTTGTAAAGAGCAATGTAGGATCTACAACATTCTCAACCCTCTTTCCGGACATTTGTTCAAACATCGGAATGTTGCCCTTTTCACGAATAGAAATGGCGTTAAATTCTTTTAAATGCTTTTCCATTTTCCTGAATACCTGCCGATATTCAGGATATATTCTGCCCATGGGCTGACTCGCCGCATATGCAATTCTTTCTGCATCCGGCCTGCCCATATCCAAAAATAAAACACGATTATACTCACAGGGATGCCAAATCTGGTCGCTTCCGCAGATTAATACATCCGCTTGCATCGCTAATTTTTCAACCTGCTCCTTACGAAACAGCTGATAAAATTCTACCTTCGTCTCGCTCATAATTCTTTTTATCATCTCTCTGGTCAAACAGGATGCTTTAAAGGAATTTAAAAAAGGATTAAAGTGATGATAATAATAATCCCACAGAAGCCTGATGTTTCTTTCTCTGTAAGAGACAAGCATTACCCTTTTATACCCCAGCTTACTGACCGCCATTGCCATTGCACAGCTCTGCAAGACCTGACCGTAATTTACAACAACATCCGCATCGCACCATGTGACAATCATTGCAATTTTATTCCTGTTGTTTGTAACGACACTTTTTTCCGATATATCTTTTTTCATGATACTTACGCTCCAGTTTTTTCTTTTTACAATGTAATAAATAATAAAACTTGAATAAGTAATTCATTTCAGGAAGGTCTGTATCAAATAAACCAGTACCCATCATGCTTTGAAACTTATACAATAGCTCTGCCAGGTCATTCATTCCTCTGTTTCTAAAACGCGGTGTCTGGGACAGTTCAATCAGCATATGATACTTCCGAAGCCGCTCCCTATACCTGACAGATTTTGCGTAAAAGCTCTTGTCAAACGGATAACTTATACCTGCTTTTTCCCAGATAAAGCTGTGAATTTCTCTATCCCTTTTTTCCTGTTGGGCAATCAGATGGCTGGTACGATTTCCTTCAAAAACCCGGTATCCTACAAGAAAATTTGGCAAGTTCTCCACCTCCGCATACATGGAAATATTGATCCACAGCCAATAATCCTCGCATACGTTTCCACTGTATTGCAGGCCATACCTTTTTATTATAGACTTCCGCATCAACACGGCTGAGGAGATAAAGCAATTGGAAATATATAATGACATCTTTACAGCCCGGGATTTTGCCGGATAAACACAAACATTGACAATTTTTCCTCTATTATTTATTATGTACGCATTACTTCCACACATACCCACATCAGGATGCTTTTCAAGAAATAAAATTTGCCTCTCCAATTTATTTCTTATCCATATATCATCGTCATCAATGCGGGCAATATACTTCCCCTTTGCCATCTCCAGCCCAATATTCAGGGAAGGTGAAACTCCTAATCTGGTCTTATTAATTACTACTCTCAGCCGGGAATCATGGAAGGAATTCAAAATATCAAATGTGTGATCATGGGTCCCATATTCGATAACGATTATGATTTCAAAATTCTGATATGTCTGGCTGAAGACACTTTGCAATGCTTCCTTCAAGTACCGTTCCCCATTATAAACAGTCATCACAACCGAAACTAACGGCATACCTTTCATTGCCTGCTTCATCCTGTAATCCGCCTTTCTGCAAAAAATCCTCTGCCGAGAAATGTTAATATGCTTTTGGGAGACACTATACCACAATATCTGCAACCGTCTCAAAAAAAGGACGTTCAATGCAATCGTTGCCTTTAATATATTCTCTTATGTATCGCTCTCTAACCGTAGGATCAATCCGTTTAACAGAACGCTTCAGTTCCATGTCACTGTGTTTATGCCAAAAATCAAAGCACTTTATTTGAAGATAATTTTCCAGAACGGGGATATCCTTTTGGGCAGATACCTCCGGCAAGCTATAAAGCAAAACGGGCTTGTCAAATAAGATTATGTAATTCCATGCGGTTGTGGCAGTAGCCACTACTATTTCAGCATTTCTGACCAGCTCAGGTGTTTTAAACTGGACTATCTCCCTGTCCCCAAATTCATTGCCGTCATACTTCACTCTTGGATGGCCTGCAATAATAACCTTTAATTCCGGGAAAATGCTTTCCAGCCGGTCAAGCATCTTTCTGATTTTTTGCAGCCCTCTCTCCTTGGAAACCTTTTCCCCATTAAACAAAACATTATCGGGATGATTATTATATAGTCCCTCATCAATAAAACAAATACTCCTATTTTTACAGCACGGCGTATTCTTTAACTCCAAAAAAAGATCATAGTCCAAGGTCTGTATTGAATAATTCTTACAGTGCCGAAGTGCAAGCGGCATTTTAAATCTATCCCACTCTGTGGAATAAAAAACGGCCTTAGGAGGATTAAACAATGTATATAAATCAAAAATATAGTCAAAAATACTCTTTTTTAAAATTGGAGCCATACACGATAAAACAGCATCGCTTATACTTTTCTTCTCAACCTTTATACTCCACTTTATTTTCTGAAGGATTGTCCAACGATTAAATTCTTCCTCATACATCAAGGGCGCACATATTTTTAATTCATAATAAACACTATGATTTCTGTATATTTCCCTGCGTAACTCCATGGTATCCCTGTAATTAACTAAGAGAATAAATATACTCTTTTTATTGCATTTTGTTTTTCTTCTTAATTCCTCCATTGATTTTGGATAAAATACAGGGACAGAATATGTACATGCATGATTCGCTGCCACCTTCCTGGACCTTGCCAAAAGGTGTATCATCGACCATACCTCCACCTTACATCCCTTCCTTTTAAAATACTCAATACCAAAGCGTTCATAATCTCTGTTTTCAAAAAAATTTTGGTATATAAAAACTATCTTTTTCATTCCCTTAATGTATGATGCCAACAACGAGCAACACCATATCCACCTCTCCCAGCATTTTACATCTCTCCAAAAAACACAGCTATGAAAGCTCAGTATGTCATTCTAAATATTTCTTCCCCAACCATATCACCTGTATCATTTTGCTGCGTATTCTGTCTTTGTTTCACATACTCTATAAAACGCTTTAAATCAACATATATCTCATTGATGATATTGTTTTCGTCGGGCACTACTTCCCTGTGTTTATCCTGCGAAATATCCAATTCTACCTTCTCAACGCCTTCCGAATTCAAATTGACCAAAATAATATTCTTATTTTTTGCCGACAAAAGCATAAGCCTATCATTATTTTGTTTTACTGCTCCGTATTTTGCAGCCGTCAATCTGCCGCTGCGCATTACGGTTGCTTCAGTCTCCTCCTCATTCTGCAATTTGACCTCTGTCAATTTCCTGTCAGACAAATCCAGCTTCACCAGCATATTGGCAAAACACGGCACAAAGTAAATAGACTGTTGATAAAGAAAGCTTTTTGAAAAGCATGGGGCATCATTTTCATCCGCTTTTTTGGTAAAAATCATTTCAAAGCCCCTGGGAAAAGCTTCATACTTTATACACTCTCCGGTTTTTTCGTCCCAGGAGTATATCATTCTTCCTAACCCGGCCAGCCAAAAAAGGCTGCCGTCGAAACAAAGCGTGTAAATACCCTTTAGCTCTGTAGATACTTCTAAAATATCCGTCTGCTCCGTTTTTAAATCAAACCTGTATATTTTATTGCTGTGCCTTAAGGGGATATATACAAGATCACCTACACGCAATATATTGCCGCGCAATTCGTCGCCGGCATTTGCATCCGGATAATACAGAAATTCCATTTTATCCATACACAAATCAACCCTTATCACTACTAATTTAGCGGAGAAGATATAAATATAATTATCAAATTCAAATACATCCTCCTCCCTAAAGTCAAGCCAGCCATGCTTTTCTTTCTCGACGTCAATATATTTCCACTCCCTCTTGTGCAGATTATAAAACGCTAACGCAGGCCTCGAATTACGGCTTGACAATATGAAATATTCATGCCACTTACAAATACCCACATATAAATTATTTTTCTTTTTTTCTTCTATTAATTCTATAACCGCGGTTTTTCCCGTAATTAAGCTGGTCTTATACAATGCATTGTCATTGATTGCAGGATAAATTATATCGTTTCCATCCCACACGGCATCAATGAAAAAGGGCTTTCTGACATACTCTGCATCAACATTCTGATACATGATCGGATTCCCTGTCTGCTGGTACACCTGCACAACACTGCTTCCGTCTCCGTAATATGCGTCGCTCAGGACGACCGCCCTGTCCATATCCGTTGATTCATCATATATTCCCCAGCCTTCTTCTATGAAGCGTTTTTTTATCTCAAGATATCTCGGCACAAGCCATGGGCGCATGGACTTCAGCGTAGTCTCCAGCAATGGATGGGGTCTCCAAAGAAGTGCGACATTTTCTCTCTCCTCTTTAAAGACATTCAGCGAACCTTCTATTGCTTCAAGCCATTTCTCATTATTTTGCAAAAGCGATGAAAGCCCCGTATTATAAAAAATAATTTTTTTCCGTCCTCCATCCGCCTTTTCAATGATCTTGAGCCATTTCCTAGGAACCTCCTGGCTCCCCTTTTTTAGTCTCTGAACCTTGTCCAGCTTCGGAGAACCAAGTCCCAATATCTTCTGCTCCAAATATTTTCTATCCAAATGCATTCCCGACATTCCGCTTGCTTTGGCTGCTTTCAAATATTCGTTTACATAGATTTTCTTCATCTTCTCAGACTGCACAATTACCTTATCTGCAATCACAACTCCCGGAAGCCAGACAAAATGCTTTATCCCGTTTACCGCAGCCTGGTCATCCGGGTCCACCTCTCCCAGCAAAAAATATGGCACATATACCAGCTTTTCTGTATGCTTTTTTAACTCTCTGGCATAAAAATCCGGGTGAACGCTGGTTACTATATTAAAATTATCATAAGGATTATGTATATATATAACATCCGGCCTGCGTTCCTTTATTGAATATTTCTGCCAGGAAGTAATTATGATATTTTCCGGAAAATCAAAACCCTCATAATGCATTTCTCCAAAGCTTCCATCCGGATTCCGGTCATAATAGGGTATTGGGATCACATAGGCCACACAATCCTTATTCTCCGCCGCAGCAAAATAAATACTCTCCAGGCTGTCCCACATGGACGCCTTGTATGGCAGAAAAACAATCTCCTTTTGAGTCTTTATATTATTTTTAACACTGTTTTCCAGCTTGATAGCCTGCTTTTTCAGCCTCTTTTGTATCTTAATTTCATCTATGGCACCATGATCCAATTCTTCATAAACATGAAACAACAGCTCACAATATTCTTCCAGGCAGCGCACCGTAGCATGCTCCTTCCCCTCCAGTCTCTCAATGCTTTCACCTATTGAGACTGCAAATTCCTGGCATTCGCCAAGCATGCTCTTTACCGTACCATAATTCCTTTGTCTCAGCGCCGTCTTAATTTCCTCGTGAGCCTGAAAAAGACTGTTTATACAATCTTCAATTTGACTTTTCTGGTCTTTTTTCATTTCATGTTCTTCCTATTGATCAAAGTTGCCTGGGCTCTACCAACAGGTCCTTCCCCCGTCGACAACCACTGTAGAGCCTGTCATATAGCTGCTTGCATCCGATAACATATATATGATCGTAGCTTTATATTCCTCAATATCTGCCATTCTCCCCATGGGTATAAGATTTGTGAGCCTGTCTACAAAGTCCTTATCCTGGCCATTATATACCCCTGCAGGGCAAAGAGCGTTGCACCGCACTCCCTTTTCGGCATAATAAGTAGCCAGATACCTTGTCATTCCTATAAGCCCATGCTTAATTACCGAATAAGTAACCGGCTTAATAGCCTGTTCTTCATCCCTCAAGCCATCTTTCCTGTATATTCTCTGGTCCGGCGCGATAATTCCCAGATCTGAGGAAATATTGAGGATCACTCCCTTGTGCTGGCCGGCCATTACCGCTCCAAATACCTGCGAACACAAAAATGCGCCTGTCAATCCAACGGCTATGTCATCCATCCAGATTTGTAAAGGAAAATTCTCAAACCGAATGGCCGCCATATTAGCTGCATGCCCCTCCATCTTGGGATTATTGGCGGCATTATTTATCAAGCCGTCAATGGCTTTATAACGGCAAAGAATTTCATCTCTTATTTTTTCCAGCCCTTCACGGGAAGTTATATCCGCCGGCATTCCGCATATTCTGTGACCACCGTACTTCTCTCCCAGTTCACCGACGGCTCTGTCCAATGCCTCCTTGGAAATATCCAGCAAAACAGTCATTCCCCCGGCATCCAAAACAGCTTCCGCATGCTTTCTGCCCAGTAACCCTGCCCCTCCGGTAATAACGATTAATTGATTGTCCAATTTGAATTTATCTAATGTACCCATACCTTAATCCTTCCTGAATATTCCAAATAAAGTATCGCATTTATTCATGCCTCTCAGCTTATTTTCATATTCCTTATTCAGCTTATCATCATCAAGCATATTCCATTTGACATGCCCTCCCGGCATATTTTCAGACAGCCAGTACAGATGATTGGATAACGGATATCTTTGTATCTGTCCATTGCTGACTACGGAAAATCCGCCCTGGCGCATTAACATTTCCAAAGACTCTGAGGTATACAAAAATAAATGTTCACTCCAAAATGTAAAATCCATAAAGCTCCTGGAATGGTACTGCGAGATCAATGCATCCTCCGCATTGGGCGTCTCTATCACAAGCAAGCCCCCATCTGCCAATCTGTTCTTTATATCCGACACTACCTTCCCAGGGTCCTTCAGATGCTCTATAACATGAAACATTGTAACCACATTAAATGTTACTTCCTCATCTATGTCGTTCAACCGTTGATAAACATTTATTTTATCATTATGCAGACGCTTACATGCTTCTCTGTCAAGCTCCACGCCCATAATATTATTCGTAATTTTTTCTTCTCTCAGCCTTTTTAAAAAGCCTCCGTTCCCACACCCAAAATCCAGAATGTTACCCCCCCCCACGCACATTTTGCCAAGCATCGCCGTTCTTCTACAATCATCAGCACGTGTCTCTTTTACCCAGGAGTCCCACATTTCCTCCGTGTATTCATCCTTTGATGCATCATACTGGTTTTTACGCATGTTTCCTTCTTCATAAAACCCCTCATATACCTGTGAAAAAGATGATAACTGCAGTGACCTGCAATTGCTGCATTTCATCACATCCACCTCAGAATGATCACGCGTTCCCTTATGAAACAGCTCAAAGGCTTCGTTTCCGCAAACCAAACATTTCATCTCTAAATTCCCCTACTCTGGCCGCCGTCAGCCTGAATAACAGAGCCTGTCGTAAAACCCGACCTTTCGGATGCCAAAAATAAAACCGTCTCTGCAATTTCTTCTGAAGTGCCAAAACGTTTCATCGGCACTTCGGTTTCCAGGTACTCTTTTGTACCGTCCGGCTCCTGCATTGTCAGCTCCTCCCATCTTCCACCCTGGAAAAAAATATTCCCGGGCGAAACGGCATTAATCCTGATGCCTCGCCTTATCAATATAGGCGCTGCATACTTTACAAGAGAGATAACCCCCGCCTTTGCAGCCGCATATGCCGGCGGCGCACCGATTCTTTCATGTGCAGCCAGCGATCCCATCAGCACAATACTCCCGCCGCTGTCCGAAAATAAATCCAGCGCATCATGGATAAGCCCCACCGCACTCAAAAGATTTACCTTGAGCATATACTGCCATTCTTCCAAATCAAATTTATCGTCTGAAATCGGTTTTCCCGTTCCTAAATTACCCACAATAATGTCAATATGGGATACAAATTCCTTCATTTTGTATATGGTATCTCTGATAAAGCCGTTTTCAGACATATCTCCCTGAATACCGTACACCTTATTGTCTCCGAACTTTTTACGAAGTATATTAACTGCATCGTCCAATTTGCTTTGGCTTCTCCCATTGATTATGACCGCTGCCCCCTCCCTAAGGAAGGCTTCTGCAATTGCCTTTCCAATTCCGCCGGTGGATGCCGTTATAAAAACAGTCTTTCCCAACAAACCCAATTCCATGCCACTACTCCAATGTCTCTATCCCAATGTTTCTATCCCAGTGTCTCTATCCAATTTGAGAGAAATTGAACCTGCCCTTTAATTGTCTCCTGCTCGCTTCCATCCGCTCCGCGGGCTGCCTGTAAAATAAAGGAACCTTCATAGCCCGTTTCTTTTAATGCCCTGAAAAGTTCCTTAAAGTCTGCGCTTCCTGTGCCAAGCTCAACAGTAGTTCCCTGGTATATTCTATCTTTAATATGAATGTTAAATATTCGGTTTTTGAGAGTAGTCACTTCTTCATACGGCATATACCCTATGCCGGAGCTGTTCCCGCTGTCATAATTAGCTCCTATTCTCATTTGTCCAAAGGAGTCGAGATAATCTCTAAACTTCCCGGGCGGCAAATCAGTCTCTAAGCCAAACAAAATATTGCCGGGCGCCATTGATAATAGTTGCAGTAAAAAACTCCTGAATTCCTCCGCCTCCTGCTCATTTTTCAGAGAAGATGCATCAACTAAAGGAATTTCCATAAGAGCTATCCCTATACGGTCCATATTCTGAAGAATTTGATTCATAATTCTCTTGTTTTCCTCAAGCACCGCCGCCTTTTCAGGACCCTTATATTTGAAAAACGGGCGGCGCATAAAATAATCAAAGCAAAGGGATTTAATTTTGATTCCCGTTTTGTCTGATAATTCCTTAATGTCTTGTATTCCACTCTGCCAAATGGGATTTTTCTCATAATCCTCATAATCAAAAATAAACTCTATCTCCTTCAATCCCGCATTTCTTGCAAGCTCGAATTCTTCTCTCCAGTTGTCAAAGGGAAAGAATTGTATTCCTCTCCCTTTCGGCTCAGTCAATCGTCCCTGCATAATTCCTATCGGCCACATAACCTGTCCACTCTTTCCTCTGATTTAACCTTCTTTGCATTTGGCTATTTTCAAATAATTTACGGCTCCCGTTATCTGCCCTGAAATTCAGCCTTTCGCTTTAAAGGAATACGGGCTTGGCGCATTGCTTCTGCCCTTGCTCGAATTCCTGTTCCACTCCTTTATCTGACCGATTATATCAACGCCTACATTTTTCCCCCATAGATCAATCAGCCTTTGTGTCATGTCACCCATCTTTCCATTTCCGATTTTCTGCCCGTTTATAGATGTCACCGGCAGCATACAAAACGGAGTTCCGCTCATAAATGCTTCGTCCGCATTTACTACATCATATACATCCAAATTTCTTTCAATGCACTCAATTCCTTGGGTCTGGCACAGCTGCATAATATACCCCCTTGAAATTCCCCGCAAAATATTCCTTGGCTCCGGTGTATACAGCTTGCCATCCTTGACAATAAAGAAATTATCTCCTGTTCCTTCAGCAATAAAATTGTCCGTATCCAGCAGCAGCGCCCAGTTGTTATCACCTTCATAGTTAGATACCTCAATATTTGCCATAAGATAATGTACCCGGCTCCTGTTCTTTACCTTGGGATCAATCAGCGATGCCGGGATCGCCCTCTGCGACGGGATGACAGCATTGATCCCTGTATCAAACAGCTTCCCCATCCCGTCGACAGTCCACCTTAACGGGAAGTCCGCAATGATAACGTTAAGCCCCGCATAAGTACCGACTACATCCTGATATATAGACAATAAACCCCTTGTTATGTCAATCATAATCCTGTGCTCGTCGTCTTTTTCAAAATAAGGCTCATTTATCTCAATCGTTTTATATACAGCCTGTTCCATTTCCCGGATCGTCAACACACTTTCCAAATCGATATGTAAATACCTTGCAGATGCATAAAGCCGCTCCAAATGTTCCCGCAGCTTAAACTGCTCTTTTTGGAAGGATCTTGTCATTTCAAATACTGTATCGCCAAACATCATCGCAGAATCATATATGCTGATCCTTGCCTCGCTTTCATCTACAAATTCTCCGTTAAAATAAACCTTCCGCATTTCAACATCTCCCCTTATAAAATATTATCAAATACGATAAACCGAATGGGATTCATAAAACCCATCGTCCATTCTGTCAATGGATATCTTCTTCATACACCTCCACGGGATATACCGGACCATTTCCTCGAGACACGTAAAATATTCATTGCCATATTTCTGCTCTCCCCTATAAAAAACCTGATTGACAATCACCAGCTTTCCCTTAAAATTTTCGGATAAATTTTGGATAATACTGTCCAAGTCCTCCAAAATGTACCACATAATTTCAGAGAAAATAATTGCATCAAATTTCTTATCCGGCTTCTCGCTGAATGCCAGTACCCCCCCCACACAAAATTTATATCAGGATAAAATTTCCTGGCCTTTGCGACAGCAGTCTCTGAGATATCCATCCCAGTTATAGCGCACTCCGGCACCGCTCTGCTTAAATAATCCGCTACTGCACCCAATCCACATCCCATCTCAACAACATTTTTCAGGTTATATTGCATCAGCGTTACAGGCGTAAGCGCCCTTGAATAGAACGAAAGTAAATTTTCTCTTTGATGCCAGGGGTCATCAAATTTTTGATACATTTCCTCAAATTTTCCAACAAATACTCCATCCTTAATCACGTAATCCTGATATCTGTCCAATACCACTCACTCCTTCTGTAAAAATCAGTTATAATATTTCCTCATAAAAAAAGAGCATATTTCCACATCGTTTATGCTGTCTATTTCAAACGATCTGTCAAATGGCATTTGATACATACCAATTTTCCCTCCTATGCGAGTCTGCAAACGAAATAATATTTCAGATTTAAAAACATATATAGAACCATTTTCCAGAAAAAGCGGAGGTCTGTCCTGCCTTCTCCCTCTGTTTTGGTAATCATATGTAAAGCTCTGCAGCCCGTTTTCCCCTTGCTTCCAAATACAAAAATCCTCCAGCAGACTCATGGAAAACAGGGAATCATATGCACCATCAAAAAAAGTCTCAACTGCATTCTCTATGTCCTCCGTAAGCCTGACCGGCGATGTGGCCTGCAGAAATAGAATATCACCTGCCTCATGCTTTCCCTTTATTTCTGTAACAGCATGTAAAATTGCGCTTTCGGAGCTGGCAGTATCCGTTGACAATTCTTCCGGTCTCCAAATAATTCGGGCCCCATATTTCTTTGAAATTTCTGCAATTTCCTCCCCATCTGTAGAAACATAAACCTCATCCACGCATTTTGCCTGTTGTGCCTGTTCAATGGACCACGCAATAAGGGGCTTTCCACAGAAATCCATAATATTTTTATTTTTTATTCCTTTTGATCCTGCTCTTGCAGGAATAACCGCCGTAACCTTTCTTTTCATTTCTCTCCCGCCAATTTAGCCTGTTTATTATATATTTGCCAATTCCTGCTCAACGATTTCACAAATAATGTGCCCCGTCAAAATATGGATTTCCTGAATACGAGGGGTATTATTAGAAGGAGCCGCCAATAAACAATCCGTATATTTCAAAACAGGCTCAAATTCTGAAATTCTGCCTGTCATTAAGATCGTCTTCATTTGTATATCCTTCGCCTTTTGAAATGCCTGCAGCACATTTTCCGATGTGCCGCTTGTTGTAATGCCAATCAGCACATCCCCCCTGACAGCCCTGGCTTCCAATTGTCTTGCAAATATCATGCCGTAATCATAGTCATTCGCCAGGGAAGTTAAAACGGAGGTATTTACTGTGAGCGCCTCCGCACTCAGTGCCTTTCTTTCCAAATAAAATCTTCCTACCATTTCTGCGGCTAAATGCTGCGCGTCGGCAGCACTCCCTCCATTACCGCACAAAAACAGCCCTCCTTTGTTCTTATAGCTGTCAATGATCAGATTAACCGCTTTCTCCACACAGCTGTTATATGTAATATCCTCTAAAATACCATTTATCACATCTCTATGTTCTTCCACCCGTTTCACAAAAACAGGAGCTGCAGCATAGCCTTTCTCCCTGTTGAATGTTTCCTGTCCATGCGCATTAAAAAGCAGCGTATATACTTCTGCCAGACACCCTTCTCCGCCTTTTCTCTTCAGAATGATGTCTGACACCTGCTTTACTTCTTCAACGGCATCATTCGGGCAAACAGCCAATCCCACTCTTTCCAGAGCCGGAATATCATATTTTCCATCCCCTATATAGCAGATAGCGGAAAGAGGTATCCCCTCTTTTTCAGATATTTTTTCCAGTACCTGTCTCTTATCCTTACGGCCCACAAAATAAAAATCAGGCTTCATTTTAAGGTTGACCATTTCAGTAAACCTGTCTGACTCGCCAGATATAACGCCAAATTTTATGCCATTGGCACGAAGCTCAGAAACCGCATCCAAATCCTTAAAGCAAAGGCTCTTTTTGGTCTCTCCACCCTCGTTCAGGAGCAGTTTGCCGTCAGTAAGAACTCCGTCAATGTCCGTTATAACAGCCTGTATATTCCCTGACTTAATCATAGCTGGCCTCTTAATTTCTTCTTGACATCTTCCTCTGCCTGTGACATAAACTTTTCGCCTGTACCCAGAACCTGCTCAATGGTTCTGATATCCTTCACAAGCCTCTGTAAATCATCTACCTCCAGCGAAGCCGCCTGATCTGAACCATACATGGTTCTGTCCAGTGTAATATGCCTTTCTATTGACGTTGCACCCAAAGATGCCGCCGCCAGAGAGACAACCCTTCCCACTTCATGACCACTATACCCAACACTACACCCATACCGTGTTCTAAGCGTATCGATCATTTTCAGATTTGCATCCTCATTTTTCATCGGATAGGTACTATTACAATGCATTAATTCAAAAGGACATCTGTGCGCACGAAAAATCTCAACCGCTCTGTCAATTTCCTCGTAAGTACTCATCCCGGTTGCAATAAATGTGTACTTTCCCTCCTCCGCTATCATATTCAAAAGTTCCTCATTCACAAGCATGGCTGAGGCAACCTTATTGTATTTTAAATTATATTGCCTCAAAAAAACCTGCGCATCTACATCCCATGCTGACGCAAACCATTCTATATGCTTTTCTTTACAATAATTATCAATAATATCATACTCCTCTTTGCTAAATTCCAGCCCTTCCTTCTGCGCTCGCTGTGTCGTTCCCCAAGGGCTTTCCCTATAGCTGTCTAAATATTCTTTTTTGTATACCTTATCAATTGTCCGCTTCTGAAATTTAACTGCGTCACACCCACACAGCAAAGCCCAATCTATCAGCTTTTTAGCCAGTTCTATATCCCCATTATGGTTAATTCCAATCTCCGCTACAATAAACACATGTTTCATCCGTAATCCTCTCCTTATGCTATGTAATATTTGGGCATAATTCCCTACTTCTTGTGTTCTTCCGCCGGCTTCACTCTCTCGATTCTCTTTTCCCTCGGAGCTTCCACAGCCACCTTCATCCTGCCGCTGGTGGTATCTCCCCTGAAAACGATTCTGATATCGTCGCCGATCTTTAATTCTGTTCCGGTAGTTAATGTCAATTCCAGCATATTCTCTCACCCTTTATCTTAAAATACGTTAAAAATATTTGTAAAAAAACAGGATTTTTACCGCATTAATTTTGTATGTCTGATTCATACTATCACTGGTATGGTCAGAACATTTTTCGCAGATTCCCCAAGTCTGCGATATAGTTCTCCAAAGCCTGATATATCGGGCTTTCCTTATCCGGCATGACCATGAATCTGACCATAAAACGCTGAAAGACTATCCATATACCGGCGCTTTACCTCCATGGAAGGATGCACATAGCGGTTCAGAGTGATCTGCACATTTGAGTGCCCAAGCAGCTCGCTTAAGCTCTTTACATCCATGCCGTCCTCCACGCAGTTTGTGGAAAATGTATGTCGCAGAATATGAAAATTCATATCAGTCACCCCTGCCTCTTTTAATATTTTCTTAAAATGGTACTGCATTGTCCTGGGCTCCATGGGCTTATCGCCGCCAAAAACATATTCCTTATCGCTGCGAAAGCGTATCAGCAATTCCAGAACTGCTGCAGACAGCGGTATTTCCCGTCTGGAATGTCCGCTTTTGGGAGCCATCTCCATAAGGATGGTTTTGGTCCTGTGCCCTTCGGCATAAAGCCGCTGGACCGTTCTGTTTACCGTAAGGATTTTATTTTCAAAATCAATGTCCGTCCATTTCAGCGCGCATAGCTCACCCAGCCGCAGCCCTGTGAACAATACGGACAGCACCGCCATTTTGAACAGATCCGTGTTCCTGTACAAGACCGATATGATCCGTTTTTGTTCTTTTTTGGAAAATACCTTTACAGGCCTGCAGCGCATTTCGGAATCCGGTTTTCTCAAAGGGTCCATTTTGAGGGAATACCGGGCGGCGGCCGCCTTCAGAATCTGATTTAGTACGCAGTAAACGCTTTTTCGCACACTGTCAGATAAGGAGTCCGGAAGCTTCTCCTTCACAAAAGGATTCGTTATTTCAGAGAGCACCGCTCCCTGAAAATTACTTTCGATATGATTTTGATAGATAAGGCTGTATTTTACATAGGTTGAAAGCTTTCTTTTTTCCATGATCTGCGCAAGCCAGTCCCGGGCCGCCTGCGTAAAAAGTACCTCCTTTGCCGAACATGTTTTTTCGTGTACTGTTTCACCTGCTCCGGTGTGGTTTTTCAAAAGATTTTTCTTTATGGTCAGCTTTTCACGCACATCATCGTAGGTCCGGCCATAGACAGAGCAGTAGACCTGCTTCTTTTTTTCCATGCTGTATACGGGATAGCGCCCTTCCCAGCGCCCGTCCTTGCGTTTTCTAATATTTTCTCCGTGTCTTGCCATAAATATCATCCCTTTCTGCCGCCATAGGTTTGTGGGTTTCGTGACCATAAATGCGACCATAAAATGTTTCATTTCCATATTTTAATACAAGCTAAATGGATTCTTTTAACAGCCTTTTACAATTAATTCAAAGAAAGCAGGTTTTCTATTTTCTCCTAAATCGTGCAAAAGGGTTGTAAAGCTCTCTGAAATGTGTTAAAATCGAGTAAAATTCAGATCTTTCTTATGATATTAAATAACTGCCGCCTATCGCAGACTTGGGGAATCTGCGATAGGCGGCAGTCTGTAGTTTCAGTGTAACGGTGCAGGCGGCTGACCCATGAAAGAAAAGGCTCCGGCTCTGGCAAACTTAAGCGTTTGGTGGTACAATGTTGACACAAAAACGTTGCGGCAGCTTCTGATTTTTTCTGCAATTGCATTCCAGGCGTTTACATGCAATTCATCGCAATGCAGGCCAGACATTGGAGCAGCCGCCGCACAGGTGAAAAAAATGTGAGAATACGAAAGGATATAAAACAAATGCTTATAATACCTGATAAAATAAAGCAATATCTGCCGGACGAAGGGTACCGCCTGGATCAGATCGGCATGTCGGATTCCTCGGTGCTGTTATTCAGGGACAGAATCTTAAAGGTACAGAAAAACACAAAAGAGGCGGAAAATGAATATCGCATGATGGAATGGCTCCATGACAGGCTGCCCGTTCCAAAGGTGTACGCCAGAGAATTACAGGACAATATGAGCTTCCTGCTTATGAGCAAATGCCCGGGGGAAATGGCATGCGCCGAAAAATATATGTCAAATCCAGTTCTGCAGACAGAATTGCTGGCACAGGGGCTGAAAAGCCTCTGGAAGACTAACATCTCGGGCTGCCCGTCCGACCAGCGCCTAAGGTTTAAGCTGGAGGAAGCCAGATTTAATGTAGAACACAATCTTGTGGATGTGGAAAATACAGAACCCGGCACGTTTGGCGAAAACGGCTTTGCGGACCCGCAGGCTCTTTTAAGCTGGCTTTATGAGAATCAGCCGGAGGAAGAACCGGTTCTGTCCCACGGGGATTTCTGTATGCCCAATTTATTTTTTGATGACGGCGAAATTCACTTTATCGATTTGGGCAGAGCGGGAATCGCCGATAAATGGTGCGATATTGCCCTGTGCTACCGAAGCCTGACCCATAATTATGACGGCAGCTACGGCGGACGAAGCTATCCGGGAGCAGACGCCAATCTGCTGTTTCAGAAATTAGGGCTTGCCCCTGACTGGGAAAAAATCAGATATTATATCCTGCTGGACGAATTGTTTTAAGTCAGCTCAAGGGAGAGCGTCGCTTCAGTTGACACTCTCCCCTGCCCTTTCAATCTCGTCCGCGATTCTTTCCGCCTGCTCCAGCTTACCGAGAAGCCCCGCCGACATGATCTTGGCTTTATCGCCCAGTTTACAGGCTCTTTCCCTGTCTCCCTGCCTGATCGCCTCCATGACATCGGTTCCCATAGCATGAAAGCTTTTGTGTTCGTCGCCGATTTCCCGCCACAGGGAAAGCAGCCTGCCATTGCGGATCTGGAAGGCATAATAGAAATGTCCGAAGGCGCACCTCTCTCCGTTGGTCTGCAGGGGCGCCAGCTCCATCTGCTCCACCATCTCGCCAAGCTTGTCGGTCCACACTCTGTGCGCCTGCCTGGCCTTTTGAATCACTGCCTTAAATTCAGCCGCCCTTACGGTTTTTCCGGCATTTCTCAAATGCCGGAATAAATCCTCCGTCAAAGCGGAAAGCTTGCTGTCTATTTCCCCCACCGACACCGCGCACTCCACATTGTCCTTAGCGCTCTCCGTAATTTTGACCGCCATTTCCGTCAGCCTCTGGGCATCCTGGCTGTTCTGCTCCATGGCCCCGTTGATCCCGCCGGCGGCAGTGGTGATATCCTGAATATCCGTGTTGACTCTCTTAACCTCATCCGCCAGCTCCAGCAGCAGATCGGCGTTCTCCGAAACCATGGTATGTACCTGCTCGATCTTCTCGCCCACGGCGTCCGTTGAACCAAGCGCCCTGACAAGACTGCTCCTGCTCTCCGACGCCGCTTCCTTGACCTGTGCCACAAAGGCACGCATGCTCTCCAGATTTGCCTTGGTATCGTCGGCAAGCTTGCGGACCTCATCCGCCACCACGGCAAAACCTTTTCCCTGCTCCCCTGCCCTGGCTGCCTCAATGGAGGCATTGAGCGCCAGAAGGTTCGTCTGGGAGGCAATGCCCTGCACGCTTGCCACCACCTTTTCTATCTCTACGGTCAGATCCGCCAGATGCTCTATCTTTACACGCATCTCTCCGGAATTCGCCAGCACCTCGTTTTTCAGGCTCACCGCCTCATCCAGAAGCACTCTGCTCTCCTCGTTCCTTCCAGACAGGGTGTGCGCCGAATCCGCCACCCTGCGCAGCATTCCCGCCGCCTCGCTCACAGTATTATTTACCTGATTCATCCCCGCGGTCGTCTCCTCCACCACCGCAAGGTTTGCCTGACTGATATCCCGCATCTCGTCGGTATAATCCGTCAATTTCTCATTGACATAACGCAGACGCACGTCAAAACCGCTCAACACGCTGGTAGTCTCCAAAAGCTCGTCCGTGCTCCCGGCAAGATCATCGAGCACCGGCTCCGCCGCCAATTCCCTCGATTCGTCTTTTTTCTTTTTCATACCATCTTACCTCCTACATCTCTGTGTCAACATTATAACATATCAGCAGGAAATCAAGTGCGAACATGGTGAGCATTTGATTTCACCTGATATGGTAATGAAAGAATCAAATCTGCTTGGCAGAT